>NZ_JAVDTB010000009.1:0-228426 GCF_031455635.1 Paenibacillus sp. 2003
TCATCGGCGGCGTTGGCGTAGCACGTGGGTACTTGAACCGTCCGGAGCTGACGGAAGAGAAGTTCGTAGATAGTCCGTTTGTCGCGGGCGAGCGGTTGTACCGCACAGGAGACTTGGCGCGGTGGATGGAAGACGGCAACGTGGACTTCATCGGCCGAATCGACAACCAGGCGAAAATTCGGGGCTACCGGATCGAGACGGGTGAGATCGAGTCACAGCTGTTGCGGGTGGAAGGTGTGCGCGAAGCGGTGGTGCTGGTTCGAAGTGATGCGAACGGGCAGAAGGCGTTGTGTGCGTATTATAATACGCCGGAGACCGGCGCGGAGCTGTTAGTGAACGATCTGCGCAGTGCGCTGGCGCAGGAGCTGCCAGGTTACATGATCCCGTCGTACTTCGTGGAGCTGGAACGCCTGCCTCTGACGCCGAACGGGAAAATAGACCGGAAGGCGCTGCCAGCACCGGAAGGGGAAGCGGGAAGTGGAACGGAGTTTGTCGCACCGCGCAATGAGCTGGAAATGAAGCTGGCGGTGATTTGGCAGGAGGTGCTGGGGCTTACGAAGGAGATTGGCGTTTACGACAACTTCTTCGACATCGGCGGCCATTCCCTGCGAGCGACGTCATTGGCAGGCAAGGTATTTAAGGAACTAAACGTCAACCTCCCGCTGCGCGACGTATTCCATCACTCGACGATTGCGGCGATGGCCGATGTAATCGCCCGGATGGAACGGCGGGAGCATGAGGCTATTCCTCAAGCGGAAGAGAGAGAGTACTACCCCCTGTCCTCCGCGCAGAAACGGCTGTTTATTCAGCATACGCTGGATGGAGCGGATCAGCTTTACAACATGCCGGAACTGATGCAGGTGGAAGGCAAGTTTGATTTAGACCGCTTGGAAGCCGCATTGCGGAAACTGATAACACGGCATGAATCGCTGCGTACCGGTTTTGAAATGGTGAAGGGCGAAGCGGTTCAGCGGATTTACCCGCAGGTCGGTTTTGCTATTGAGCATCATCAAGCGGATCCAGAGGATGCAGCTCAAGTCGAGCAGATTGTCCGCAACTTCGTTCGTCCGTTTGATCTCGGCAAGCCGCCGCTGCTGCGCGCCGGAGTCATCGAACTGGAGCCGAAACGGTATATTCTCCTTTTCGATATGCACCATATTGTGTCGGACGGCGTATCGATGGCGATTGTGATGGATGAGTTCTCGAGTTTATACGCCGGGGAAGAACTGCCGCCACTACGCATTCAATATAAGGATTATGCCGTTTGGCAGCAGTCGGAGGACCACCGAGAGCGGATCGGACGGCAGGAAGCGTACTGGCTGCAAACCTTTGAAGGCGAGCTGCCGACGGGGGATCTGCCGATGGACTACGAACGTTCTACAGTTCGCAACTACGAAGGCGCGCATCTGGAGTTCGATGTCGAAGTTTCTCTCTCTGCGCGGCTGCGTGAATTGGCGGCCGAGCGTGAAAGCACGCTGTACATGGTACTGCTTGCGGCATATACTGTGCTGCTGTCCAAGTACAGCGGGCAGGAAGACTTAATTGTGGGCACCCCGGTGGCGGGAAGAACTAACGCTGATTTGGAGCCGGTCATCGGCATGTTCGTTAATACACTGGCGCTCCGCAATCGCCCGTCGGGCAACAAAACGTTCCTGTCCTACCTGGAAGAAGTCAAGGAAACGGCTCTGGGAGCTTTTGAGAATCAGGATTATCCATTCGAAGAGCTCGTGGAGCGTTTGAATGTGAAGCGGGAGCCGGGCCGCTTCCCACTGTTCGATGCCGTTTTCGACTTGCAAAATATCGAAGAACGAGACGCCGAACTGGAAGGGGTCAGTCTGAAGAATTACGAGCTTGACCATTTGGAGGAAGCGAAGTTTGATCTGACCCTGTTTATGTATGAAAACGAACGGGCGCTGAGCGGGGGCTTTTTCTACGCCACCAAGCTGTTCAAAGAAACGATGATCCGCACCTTAACCGAGGATTACCTGTGGGTGCTTTCTCAAATTGTGGAAAATCCACAACTTGAGCTAAGTCGGATTGAATGTCATAAACCGGCGGCTAGCGCAAAGAGTGCCGTCGATACGATCGAATTCGCGTTCTAATATTACAAGCGCGCCTCCGCCGTCAAGCGAAAGTGGTGCGCATCCCATGGAAGACGGCGAACAACTTGCAAGTCCGTAAATCAAGCCCGTAAACGCGCAGGCCGAAAGCAAGTTTTTTCGGATCTGCGCCGGGGCACACGGTCACTTCATTTTTAGGGGAGGTACGAATGAAATCTTTATTTGAAAAGGAAGAACGGTACTGGAGCAGCAAGTTTGACAACGATGACAGCCTGAGCTTCCTTCCCTACAGTCAATCCTCCAAATTATCTGCAGGTGGCGAAGCTGCGGCAGAGCCGGGCTTGCTTCACCATACCCTGCCGAGTGAGCTCTCGGAGAGAATTATTCGCCTCGCCAATGGTTCGGATCTGGCTTTGTACATGATTGTTTTGGCAGGAGTAAAAAGCCTGCTGTTCAAATATACCGGGCAGGATCAAGTACTGGTCGGCATGCCTTCTTATAGCGGGGACCCGGACGTGACTCAGCCGCCGCATGACATCCTGGTGATCAAAACGTTCGTAAGCAGCCAGACTACGCTGAAAACGCTGCTCGGGGGTATCAAAGCTTCCATCGGAGAGGCGCTGGAGCATCAGCATCTGCCTTTTCGGAAAATGGTGGAGCCGCTCCATCTGGACTATACAGGGGAAGGAGTCCCAGTCGTCAACACCGTCACATCCTTCGCCCCGATTCATCCTGAACCGCTGGGTAACCGGGTGGCGGCCGATACGGTTTTTCGATTCGACCGCCAAAACGACTCTATCGGGCTGGCAATAAGCTTTGACGGGAATCGATACGAGCGGGCATTTGTGGAACAGGCGGCCGACCACCTTGTTCGGCTTCTGTCCATGCTTGTATTTCAGCCGGATCTGGAGCTTGGACAAGCCGATGTGCTTTCCCCGGACGAGAGGGAGACGTTGCTGAATCGATTTAATGATACCGAAACCGGGTTTGAGCGGGGGAAAACGATTCACGGTTTGTTTGAAGAACAGGCGGAGCTTTACCCGGACAACGTGGCCGTTGTCATGAACGAACGGCAGCTGACCTACCGCGAGCTGAACGAGCGATCCAACCGGCTTGCGCACAAGCTGAGGGAGACGGGAGTTGAAGCGGACCAGCTGGTAGCGATTCTGGCCGAACGCTCACTCGATATGGTTGTCGGCATACTGGCGATTCTCAAAGCGGGCGGAGCCTACGTGCCTGTCGATCCCGACTACCCGGAGGAGCGCATCCGCTTCATGATCGAGGATTCGGGTGCACCGTTATTGCTGATTCAAAAGCATCTGCATGAGAAGACCGACTTCGCAGGGACGCGCCTTGAAATAGATGATTTCGTTTGGGGCGACAGCGGGGCGGACTCGGAAGGTGCGCTGGACGCTTCGAATCTGGAGCCAATTTCCGGGCCGGAGAACCTGGCATATGTCATCTACACGTCGGGAACGACCGGCAAACCAAAAGGCACGTTGATCGAGCATAAAAACGTTGTGCGCCTTCTGTTCAACGACAAGAACTTGTTCGACTTCGGGCGGTTCGACACGTGGACGCTGTTCCACTCGTTCTGCTTCGATTTCTCCGTCTGGGAAATGTACGGTGCACTGCTGTATGGAGGAAAGCTGGTTATCGTACCGCCGCTCACGGCGAAAAATCCGACCGATTTCCTGGCACTGCTAGGCCGCGAACAGGTCACGATTTTGAACCAGACGCCAACGTACTTCTATCAGCTGCTGCGTAAGGTCTTGGCGGATCATCCATATGATCTGCGGATTCGCAACGTCATTTTTGGCGGCGAAGCGCTCAGTCCACTTTTGCTCAAGGGTTTCAAGACGAAGTACCCGGAGACAAAGCTGATCAATATGTACGGCATTACCGAAACGACGGTTCACGTGACGTATAAGGAAATTACGTGGGTCGAAATGGAGGCGGCGAAGAGCAATATCGGCAAGCCGATCCCAACGCTGAGGGTGTACGTCCTGGATGAAAACCGTCGCCCAGTGCCGATTGGCGTAGCGGGCGAAATGTACGTAGCCGGGGAAGGGCTGGCGAGAGGATACCTGAACCGTCCGGATCTGACGGCGGAGAAGTTCGTTGATTCCCCGTTTGCGGAGGGGGAGAAACTGTACCGCTCAGGCGACTTGGCGGCCTGGTTGCCGGACGGCAACATCGAATACCTGGGCCGAATCGACCATCAGGTCAAAATTCGCGGGTACCGGATCGAGCTGGACGAAATCGAGACGCAGCTTCTGAACGCCCGGGGTGTGGAAGAAGCGGTTGTACTCGCCCGGGACGACGCGAACGGCCATAAGCAACTTGTTGCTTATTACGTCGCGGAAACAAAGCTGGCGGCGAATGAACTCAAGGAGCAGCTCGCCAAGCAGCTTCCGGGGTATATGATTCCTGCGCATCTTGTGCAGCTTTCGCAGATGCCGCTGACCGCGAACGGAAAAATCGACCGCAAAGCGCTGCCAGTGCCGGAGGAAGCTGCGGCCAGAGGAGCGAAATATGTTGCGCCGAGAACGCTGCTCGAGATGAAGATCGTCCGTGTCTGGCAGGATACACTTGGCATTCCACAGGTCGGCGTAAAGGATAATTTTTTTGAGCTGGGCGGCAATTCCTTAAGTCTGATGAGGCTTGTTCAAGCCGTTTACGATGAAACGGGCATCGAGATACCACTGAATCGCCAATTCCATAGTGTAACTGTTGAAGCCATGGCTTTTGGAGAGGAGGATCTGGGTCTGGATAAAGGGGGAGACTCCTTCATTAAGCTGAATAAAACAGGGGATCTAAACGTGTTCTGCTTCCCTCCAGGCAGCGGCTTCGGCATTGGTTACCGAGCGCTTGCAAGCAGGTTAGACGGCCGATTCGTACTTTACGGCATTGATTTTATCGACGATGTCATCGATTACGAGGCCATGCTGAACCGTTATGTGGATGAGATTGTTCGCATCCAGCCTGAAGGACCTTACGTGCTGCTGGGCTACTGCTTCGGAGGCAACCTGACGTTTGAGGTAGCCAAAACGATGGAAAGAAGAGGGTATTCCGTAACGGATGTGCTCATGGTGGACTCATGGATTAAGGACACACTCACGCCTTATGAAACGACTGAGAAAGAGCTTGAAGAAATGTTTGCGGATTTCGACGAAGAAGAGAAGGAATTAATGAGCAATCCACTCGTGCGGGAGCGTGTTCATCGGAAGATTAAAGCCACCTTGACGTACGAAGCGCAGCTTATTAATTCAGGCACGATAACTTCCCGGATTTACGAACTGATTGCGAAGGACAGCGAAGCGTTCCGCCTGGAGCACCAGTTGCCGTCCTGGCAGAGGGCAACGACGCAAGCTTACGCCGATTATCGGCTGGAGGGCGCACACGAGGAGTTACTGGAACTCGCGCGCGTGGACGAAACGGCCGTTGTCATCCGTGACATCTTAGTGCAAATCAAGCGGCAGATCAAAGCGGAGGCCGGGGTCCTGCATGGGAGCTGACCGGCAGAATTCTGTTCAAGAACAAGGCACAGCGGCGCCTTCCAAGCGCCGAACCGCTTATGCCACCTGGAAAGCGTTCCGCTGGCTGATGTCCTATGTAAGTCGTCACAAAGGCTGGATGATCGTCGGTATCCTGTCCGCAATTGCCGCCGCGGTTATTGAGATATGGACGGGACGTTTGGTCGAGCAGCTGACCACACAAGCCGAGAATGGGGCGGGGCCAATCGTTCTGCAAATCGTGTACACGGTCTTTGTGGTCATCTTGATCGGTGTGCCGGCGAAGTTTTTTATGAGCTTCGGTGTGGAGCGAAGCAGCGCCTCTGCGGTGCAGGATATCCGCAACCATGTCATGCGTCATATCGGTAAACTTCCGGTCCCCTATTTGGAAAAACAACACTCCGGCGACGTGTTGTCGCGGATCAACAACGATCTGCAGCTCATCCAGCAATTTATGATTCGGGACCTCGCCCAGTGGTTTTATCATCCGTTATTGTTTATCGGCTGTTTCGCTTATTTGATGTATCTCCAATGGGAGCTGATGCTGTACAGCCTGCTGTTATTTCCCATAGCACTGCTGGTTTCCCAATGGATCGGCAAGCAGTTGGAACAGTTGACGGAGGAAGCCCAGGCGAACATGGGCCGAATGAACGTCAACCTCCAGGATACGCTTGGAGGGATGCCTATTGTAAAAAGCTACCTATTATCCGGTATGTTATCTCGCTCCTACCAAGTGCTGCTGCAATTGACGGCTCAAAAAAAGCTAGCCGTGAAAAAGCGGGAAGCTTGGGTTAACCCGCTGCTTTCTACGCTGATGATCAGCCCGATCATTTTCGCCGTCAGTTACGGTAGCTATTTGATCTACAACGGGCAGCTAGGCGCTGGAGAACTGATTGCCTTCCTGTACTTGCTTAATCTGTGTCTGGAGCCGCTGGAGCATATTCCCGAGCTCATTACGCGCACGTTCGAAATGAGCGGTGCCCTGAGAAGGGTCTCCGAAATCGTCGAGCAGCCGACCGAAACGGAAAATGGCCGTTTGCTTCCAAAAGCAAACGCCGCCCCCATCCAGTTTCAGAACGTAACCTTCGGGTATGAAGAGAGTTCCCCGATTCTGCGGAATGTTAGCTTCTCGGTGCCGGAAGGCAAGACGATTGCGCTTGTCGGAGCAAGCGGCGGAGGGAAGAGTACGGTGTTTAAGCTGGTATGCGGCTTTTATCCACTTCCGGAGGATCAGGGCGAGATCCGCGTGTTTGGAAGCCTGATCCACGGTGCAGATCCGGAGCAGCTTCGGTCGCATTTTTCCGTGGTAACCCAAGATTCATATTTGTTTAGCGGTACAATCGCCGAAAATATCGGCTATGGGCGGGAAGAAGCGTCGATGGACGAGATTATCGAAGCTGCCAAAGCCGCTCAGGCTCATTCTTTCATTATGCAGCTTGAGGGTGGCTACCAGACGTATGTCGGAGAGCGCGGCGGCTTTTTGTCCGGTGGGCAACGCCAGCGCATTGCAATGGCCCGGGCTTTTCTGAAAGATGCTCCCGTTCTGCTGCTGGACGAGCCCACATCGGCTCTTGATCCGGAGTCGGAAAGCGCGGTTCAGGAAGCGCTGGGCATATTGATGAAGCAGAGAACGACAGTGGTTATTGCCCACCGGCTTTCTACGGTACAAAACGCCGATGAAATCTGGGTTATGGAACAAGGAAATATTGTCGAAAAGGGCACTCATGAACAATTGCTCGAGAGGAAGGGACTGTACGCCCAGTCGTACTACCAGGAATTTACCGAGTCTGCCGAACGCATGGAGGTGTCGTACACATGAAAAAGGGCGGAAGGCTATCGCAAGTGAAAGAACTCGGCTACTTGCTGACGTTTATGAACCGCAAGCGCAAAACCCAGTACGCGATTGGCCTTGCTGTAACGGCGCTCACCCAGACATTGTTTCTGATCGCCTTCAGCTTGGTCGTACATAACTTGGTTGATTTCGCCGTGTCCAGAGATACGTCCCTGATGGTGGAAGCTTTTATTATCTTGGGCGCGGCCTTGTTCCTGGAAAATATAATTTCTCCCTGGTTCATTTACTTATACCAGCGCAGTGTCGAGCTGACTGTGCTGAATATCCGCAAACGTCTTTATGACAAGCTGTGCCGGGTGCAGCCGAGATTCCTGGAGCAGACGCACCATGGGGACTTGCTGTCGCGGGTGAATAACGACGTAACGACCGTTGAGTTTACTTTCTCGCAGGTTTACTTCGTTTTGCTGCTTCAAGTTGTCTTTTGCATCGGCTCCATTGCCTCCATGGTGGTGATCGATTGGCGGTTTGCTGGCGTATCCTTCGTCATTCTGCTGCTGTCCTCTCTGGTCAGCTTGAAATTTGCACGGGATATCCGCGCTTTGTCCGAACAAGGCTTGCAAACGCTCGGTAAAATGACCGAAAAATTCAAAGATTTTATGGGCGGCATTCAAATTGTGAAGCTGTTCCGCATCCGCACGGTTTACGGCCAGTACGAGGCGTTGAACGAACAAATGACGCAAACGCTTCGGCAAACGGCGAAAAAGAACGGTATGCAGGCTGCGGTGAACCATTTTATCAGCTACGTCACGTTTTGCGGCATCATCGTCATCGGCAGTCTTCTTTATGCCTACGGAATGATGGGAATGGGAAGTGTCGCCGCTCTGGCAGTTTTGCAAGTGAATCTGACGCACGCCTTGTTGAACTTGGGGATGGTTCTGTCGATGACCCAAAATTCGCTCGCGGGCGCTCACCGGATTCAAGAGGTACTAAGCGAGGAAGAGGAACCGGAGCGTCTGGGATCTTCTCGTAGCGAGCTTGTATCGGAGGCTGCGGTGGAGTTTCGCGATGTGGAATTTTCCTATCAGGCGGATAAAAAGGTACTTGTCGATATGTCCATGCAAGTGTTTCCTGGTCAGGTTGCTGCGATCGTAGGAGCAAGCGGCAGCGGCAAAAGTACACTGATCAAGCTGTTGCTCGGCTTTTATCCTGTGGACAGCGGAGATATCCTGCTCCAGGGCAAACCGTTCGGCCATTACACGCTGGACGAAATCCGCAGGCTGATTGCATACGTTCCGCAGGAGCCGTTTTTGTTTACCGGCACGATTGAGGAAAACATCCGCTACGGCAACCCGGATGCAACGGATGAAGAAGTGGTTGAAGCGGCCAAAGCGGCGTACGCTCACCATTTCATTCAGGAACTTCCTGAACAGTATAAAACGCCGGTGGGAGAGAGGGGAGCGTCGTTGTCAGGCGGACAAAGGCAGCGAATTGCGATCGCCCGGGCGATTCTCAAAAACGCCCCAATTTTGCTGCTGGACGAAGCGACTTCTGCATTGGATAACGAATCCCAGCACTGGGTACAGCAAGCCCTGAACGTATTGATGAAGGGGCGGACCACCATTCTGATTGCCCACCGTCTCAGCACGGTGGAACATGCGGATTTGATTTCGGTCATGAATCAAGGAACCGTAGTGGAACGGGGCCGCCATCAGGACCTGCTGGCGCTCGGAGGTTATTACGCACGGCTGTACGGATAGACCCACTTTACGGCGGGCGGCTTCCTTCTGATATCCAGGTAAAAAGCCTATCTACAAACAATCTCTAATACGGGAGTGTGTCGATGTGAGAGATAATACGAACAAGCAATATGGATTAACGCAAGCCCAGCGCCGGATATGGTTCATGGAAATTATGAATCCGGGCACATCCATCACGATGCTTTCCGCGACCTACCAGATTACGGGCGAGATCGACACCAAGCTGCTGGAGCAAGCGGCGGCAGAGATTGTCAAAACCTATGACGCTTTCCGAATCCGCATTAGCGGGGATTTGCAAAATCCAACGCAGTGGTTCGAAGAGCCGGAGAATGTCCAAGCCAGGATAAGCCACCTCGAAATAGGCACGACCGAACAATTCTATGCTTGGGTGAAAGAAGTAACCGAAAAACCGGCCAGCGTGTTCGACGAACACCTCTACCAATTTACGATGATCCATTTTGCGAACGGCCAAGTATGGCTTAATTTGACTGTAAATCATATCATTGCCGATGGCTTGTCCGTCACTGCTTTGCTGCATGCGGTGATGGAAAAATACCTGGAACTGCGCAAAGGTATCTTCAACAGTTGTCAGGCCCCTTCCTATCTGGATTATATTTCAACTGAGCATGAATATGAGCAATCGCAGCGTTATCAAAAAGGCAAGGAATACTGGCTGACCAAGTACAACACTTTGCCTGAAACGAGCGGCATTAAATCGGTTCCGCCATTCTCGATTGGCAGCGAATCGAATAAACGTTCCATCACTTTGGATGGTTCCCGGTACGACCGCATTCTGGCTTTTAGCGAACAATATCAGGTCAGTTTATATACGTTATTTTTGTCCGCCATGTACGTCTTATTGTACAAGCTGACCGACAGCACCGATGTGCCGGTCGGAACGGTTTTTGCCAATCGCACTAGCAAGAAGGAAAAAGAAACGATCGGTATGTTCGTCAGCACCGTGGCTACGCGGATTAGTCTGAATCCAGATGGGTCCGTGCTTTCCTTGATCCAAACGGTTTCCAAGGAAAATACGGCGGATCTGCGGCATCAGAAATATCCTTATAACCAATTGATCCAGGATTTACGCGAACAACACGGCCGCAACGATCTTTCCGAGTTGTTCCGCACGTCTCTGGAATATCTGCCTTTGAAAATCGTGGAGTACGAAGAAATCAAGGTACGTCTGGAGGCTCACTTTGCTAGGCACGAGATGGACGATTTACTGCTGCGCTTCGACCATATGCTGAATGAAGGCCATGTCATTCTCCATGCTTCCTATCGTACCGGCCTGTTCGAGACGACCGAGATTGATCGCATTATGGAACAGTATGTAACCGTTTTGGACCAGTTTCTTGAGACTCCCGAACTGCGGGTACGCGAGATTTCTCTACTGGGCGATGAGGAGAGACGCCGAATTCTGGACGTGTTTAACCCGCCGGTGGCAGCACTGAGCGAGGGAATAGCGTTTCACCGGTATGTCGAAAAGTTTGCCCGAGACATTCCGGATCACCCGGCAGTTGTTTACATGGACAAAAAGCTGACCTACGGCGAATTGAACAAACGCGCCGAGCGGCTGGCTTCGCTCCTTCGTGAACAGGGCGTGGGAAGGGAGACGATTACGGGGATCTGGGCGGAGCGCTCGGTGGAACTGCTGGTCGGTGTGCTCGCCGTATGGAAAGCCGGCGGAGCTTATGTACCGCTGGACCCCGATTATCCGGCGGAGCGGATTGAGTACATGCTCAGCGATAGCGAAGCATCGGTGCTGCTTACGCAGCGTCATCTGTTGGAGGGGGCCGGAGGTTGGTTGGCCGATGGCCGGCTGAAGCTTCAAGCTGTCTATGCGATGGACGATGAACAGATGTATAACGGGGATACCTCAGCCGTGGAATTTGAATCTGCTGACAGTGCCCCGCAAGACTTGGCTTATGTGATTTACACCTCGGGTACGACGGGACGCCCAAAAGGCGTCATGATTGAGCATGGTAGTCTCATGAATACAGCGGATGCGTACCGCCGTGAGTACCGGTTGGATCAGTTCCCGGTGCGTCTGCTGCAACTGGCAAGCTTTTCGTTTGACGTGTTCGTTGGAGACATCGCGCGGACGCTGTATAACGGAGGCACGATGGTAATTGTGCCAAAGGAAGACCGGATTGATCCGAACCGCTTATACGGCTGGATTCGGGAGCAAAACATTACGGTATTTGAATCGACACCTGCGCTTATCCTGCCGTTCATGCAGCATATTTATGAAGAAGGGCTGGACGTCAGCTCCATGCAGTTGCTGATTACCAGCTCGGATGCTTGCAGTGTCACCGATTACCGATTGCTGCAGGAAAGATTCGGCGGACAATTCCGCATCATCAACAGCTATGGCGTTACCGAAGCGGCGATTGACAGCAGCTTTTACGATGAGCCGCTGGACAAGCTCCCATCGTCGGGTCATGTGCCGATCGGCAAAGCTTGGCTGAACGCCCGGTTTTACATTGTCGATGCAGGGTTAAAGCCGGTTCCTGTAGGGGTTCCGGGTGAGCTTGTCATCGGCGGCGCCGGGGTGGCGCGCGGGTATTGGAACCGTCTGGACCTGACCGTCGAGAAGTTTGCAGACAGCCCGTTTGTGCCTGGCGAACGTCTGTATCGGACAGGAGATTTGGCCCGCTGGCTGGAAGACGGCAACGTTGACTTCATTGGCCGGATCGACTATCAGGTGAAAATTCGCGGGTTCCGGATCGAACTCGGCGAAATTGAAACGGCCCTGCTGCGTCTTCCGGACGTCAAGCAGGCTGTGGTGACCGACCGTACGGATGAGCAGGGGCAAAAGTATCTGTGCGGCTACGTGGCAGGGGATGCTTCCCTGCAGCTGAGTGATCTGCTGTCCCAATTGAAGCAAGAGCTGCCGGCACATATGGTTCCGGCCCGGCTGGTGTCTCTTGATCAGCTTCCGCTCACACCGAACGGCAAGATTGACCGTAAAGCGCTGCCTGAACCGACCGGAGAGGTAGAAGCGGGCCGTGAGTATATGGCTCCACGCACAACACTGGAAACAAGACTTGCTCTTATTTGGCAGCAGGTGCTGGGTATTGCGCGAGTTGGAGTCCATGACGATTTCTTTGACCTGGGTGGTCATTCCTTGCGGGCCTCCGCGCTTGTTTCCAAGATTCGAAAAGAGCTGCAAGTCGAGGTTCCACTGCGGGACGTTTTCCGCTACACCACGATTGAACAGCTGGCCCAAAGAATCAGCGGTTTAAAGCAGCAGGAGACGTATGAGATTACAAAGGCGGCAGAGGCCGAGTATTATCCGGTTTCATCCGAGCAAAAGCGTCTGTACGTCCTGCGCCAGCTTGACGCGGCCGAGCGTAGCTACAATATGTCGGCGGCGCTTCTTCTCGAAGGCAAGCTGGACCGCACGCGCGTAGAGTACGCGTTCCGTGAGCTGATTCAGCGCCATGAGACGCTGCGTACCGGGATCGAGCAGGTTCAAGGCGAGCTTGTGCAGCACATCTATGACGAGGTGGAGTTTGCCGTAGATTATTTCCAGGTGAGCGAGCGAGAAGTGGACCAAGTGGTCGAAGCATACTATCACCCGTTTGATCTGACCAAGCCGCCACTTCTTCGCATTGGTCTGATCGAAGTCGCCAAGGATCGCCACATTCTGCTGTTCGATATGCACCATATCGTTTCGGATGGTATCTCGACAGCATTGCTTTTCGACGAGTTCAGCCGCCTGTATCGGGGTGAGGAGCTGGCTCCGTTGCATATTCAATACAAAGATTATGCCGTTTGGCAGCATTCCGAACCCTACGGGCAGTTGGTCGAGCCGCAGAAGGAGTACTGGCTGGAACAGCTGTCGGGCGAGCTACCTGTATTAGAACTGCCAACAGACTTCCCGCGGCCTGCGGTGCAAAGTTTTGATGGCCGGACCGTGAAGTTTGATATTGGGAAAGAGCGGACGGAGAAGCTGAAAGAACTGGCCGCACGGACGGGTACGACCCTGTACATGGTGCTGTTGTCTGCTTACTCGATCCTTATGCATAAATATTCGGGTCAGGAAGATCTGATCGTGGGAACGCCGATTGCTGGAAGAACGCAAGAAGAAGTGCAGCCGATCGTAGGGATGTTTATCAACACGCTGGCTATTCGCAGCCATCCGGAGCG
This sequence comes from Paenibacillus sp. 2003, assembly GCF_031455635.1. Classification (NCBI taxonomy): domain Bacteria; kingdom Bacillati; phylum Bacillota; class Bacilli; order Caryophanales; family Paenibacillaceae; genus Paenibacillus; species Paenibacillus sp. 2003. The sequence continues at coordinate 13,280 of NZ_JAVDTB010000009.1, forward strand.
TTCCAAGCCGTACCTTAAGTATCTGGAAGAAATCAAGGAAATCACGCTCGGGGCTTTTGAACACCAAAATTATTTGTTCGAAGATGTGTTGGAAAGCCTTCACATTCCGCGCGCGACTGGCCGGAATCCGCTCTTTGATACGTTCTTTTCCCTGCAAAATACGGAGAATGAGCAAATTGTCATCGAGGGGCTGGAGCAATCGTTTTATCCGTTGGAAAACCGAACGTCCAAGTTCGAGTTGCTTCTGGACATTTCGGAGCTGGATGGTCAGCTCGAATGCCGGTTGGAATACGCTACGGCTTTGTATAAACAGGAGACCGCGGAGCGGTTCGCCAGACATTATGACAAGCTGCTCGAAACTATCGCAACAGCGCCGGAAGGGGATATTGCTTCGCTGGAAATGCTAACGGAGCAGGAAATCCGTGAACTGGTGTGCGGTTTCAATGATTCGGAGGCAGACTACCCGCAGCAGACGATTCATGGCTTGTTCGAAGAGCAGGCGAAGCTTTACCCGGATAACGTGGCCGCCGTCATGAATGAGTGGCAGTTGACTTACCGCGAACTGAACGAGCGATCCAACCGCCTTGCACGTAAGCTGCGGGAGACAGGAGTCGAAGGGGATCAGTTGGTAGCGATTCTGGCCGAACGTTCGCTTGATATGGTCGTCGGCATTCTGGCGATTCTCAAAGCGGGTGGAGCCTACGTACCTGTCGATCCCGACTACCCGGAGGAGCGCATCCGCTTCATGATCGAAGATTCGGGCGCACCGTTATTGCTGATTCAAAAGCATTTGCATGAGAAGACCAACTTCGCAGGAACGCGCCTTGAATTGGACGATTTCGTTTGGGGCAACAAAGGGGCGGACTCCGCTGGTGAGCTGGACGCTTCGAATCTGGAGCCGATTTCCGGGCCGGGTAACTTGGCTTATGTCATCTACACATCGGGAACGACTGGCAAACCCAAAGGCACGTTGATTGAGCATAAAAACGTCGTGCGCCTTTTGTTCAACGACAAGAACCTGTTTGACTTTGGGCCGTCCGACACGTGGACGTTATTCCACTCGTTCTGCTTCGATTTCTCCGTCTGGGAGATGTACGGAGCACTTCTGAATGGAGGAAGGCTGGTTATCGTACCGCCACTTACGGCGAAAAATCCGGCCGAGTTCCTGGCACTGCTGAGCCGCGAACGGGTCACGATTTTGAACCAGACGCCAACATATTTCTACCAACTGCTGCGTGAGGTTTTAGCGGACCATCCGTACGATCTGCGGATTCGCAACGTCATCTTCGGCGGCGAAGCGCTCAGCCCGCTGTTGCTCAAGGGTTTTAAGACAAAGTACCCGGAGACAAAGCTGATCAATATGTACGGTATTACCGAAACGACGGTTCACGTGACGTATAAGGAAATTACATGGATCGAGATGGAGGCGGCGAAGAGTAATATCGGCAAGCCGATCCCTACGCTGAGCGTGTACGTCCTGGATGAAAACCGTCGTCCTGTTCCGATCGGCGTAGCAGGCGAAATGTACGTAGCCGGAGAGGGCCTGGCGAGGGGATACCTGAATCGCCCGGATTTGACGGCGGAAAAGTTCGTTGTTTCCCCGTTTGCGGAGGGGGAAAAACTGTATCGCTCAGGCGACTTGGCGGCCTGGCTGCCGGACGGCAACATTGAATACCTCGGCCGGATCGATCATCAGGTCAAAATCCGCGGGTACCGGATCGAGCTGGACGAAATTGAGACGCAGCTTCTGAACGTGGAGGGTGTGGAAGAAGCGGTGGTGCTCGCCCGTCAGGACAGTGGGGGCGAGAAGGCGCTTGTTGCCTACTTTGTGGCGGACCGGACGCTGACGGTTAGCGAAATGAGAACCTCGCTGGCCCAACAAATGCCGGGATATATGATCCCGTCGTACTTCGTGCAGCTGGAACGCATGCCGCTGACGTCCAACGGCAAAGTGGACCGCAAAGCACTGCCGGAGCCGCAAGGCGGCCTGCAAACGGGTGTCGAATACGTAGCCCCTCGTAACTTTACGGAGTCCCAGCTTGTGAAAATCTGGGAGGAAGTGCTGGGTTACTCCGGCATTGGAATTCTGGACAATTTCTTCGAGCTCGGAGGACATTCCTTGCGGGCAACAAACCTTGTCAGCAAGATTCGGAAGGAAATGAACGTTGAACTTCCGCTACGCGATGTGTTCCGCTATATGACGGTAGAATCGATGGCCGGGGCTATTGCCAGCTTGGAAGAATCAGAGCACAGCTCGATTCCAAAAGCGGAAGAGAGAGCGTACTATCCGGTTTCCTCTGCACAAAAAAGGCTGTACGTCCTGCATCAGCTGGATAGCTTGGAGCTGAATTATAACCTTCCAAGCGCCTTGCAATTGGAAGGGGCTTTGAACGAGGCCAAAGTAGAAGATGTGCTGACTACTTTGATGGCCCGGCACGATATGCTGCGCACCGGTTTTGAAATCGTAAATGGGGAGCCGATTCAACGTATTCATCCGCTCGTCGCTCTCAAGGTCGAGAAGATTCAAGCAAGCGAAAATCAGGTTGCAGCCATTCTTGAAGGCTTCCTTCAGCCTTTTGACTTGACCCAGCCGCCTTTGCTGCGCGCCCTGTTGATTGAATTGGAGAAAGAAAAATTCCTGCTCGCGCTGGATATGCATCACATTGCTTCCGACGGCCTTTCCATGGATGTGCTGCTGCGTGAATTCGTGCGGCTATACAATGGGGAAGAGCTGCCGGAGCTGCGGATTCAATACAAGGATTACGCCGTTTGGCAGCAATCCGAGGAACAGCGTCAACGCATCAAACGACAGGAGGAATACTGGCGCGGGGTATTCAGCTCCGAGCTTCCGGTTCTTGAGCTGCCTCTTGACTACTCCCGTCCAGCCGTTCAGCAGTTTGACGGTCAAACGCTCACGTTTACGCTAGATGCGGAGAAAGGCGAAGCTCTCAAACAGCTTGCCAGCGATTCGGGGGCAACGTTGTACATGCTTCTGCTGGCTGCGTACTCCGTATTGCTTCATAAATACGCGGGACAGGAAGATATAGTAGTCGGCACTCCGATTGCCGCTCGTTCTCACGCCGACTTGCAGCCGATTATCGGCATGTTTGTCAATACGCTGGCCCTTCGCTTGGGTCCGACGGCAGAGCGGACGTTCATGGATTACTTGCAGGAAGTGAAGGAAACGACACTTGGAGCCTACGAGCACCAGGATTATCCGTTTGAGGAACTGGTAGAAGCTCTTCAGGTGAGCCGGGATTTAAGCCGGAATCCGCTGTTTGACACCATGTTTTCTTTGCAAAAGCACGAAAGCCTGGATTTAATTCTTGAAGGCTTGCAATGGTCACTGTTTGACATCGAGGAAAAGACAGCAAAGTTTGATCTTAGCTTGGATATCGTGGAAGAGGGTAACGAGTTGGTTTGCAAGATCGAGTACGCTACCTCGTTGTTTAGACAGGACACGATGGTACGGCTGGCGGGTCATTACGAGCAGCTTTTGGCGTCGATCCTGGCTCAGCCGGGTGCGCGGATTTCGGATTTGGATATATTGACGGACAGCGAAAAGGATAATTTATTGGTCGGGTTTGACGTGTCGTCTTCGGCTCTTGTGAAGCAACCCGCCGTAGAGGGTACAGGTCTGGAAGCGGATGAGTCATGGAGAGAGAGAACGTTCCACGAGCTGTTCGAGGAGCAGGCGAAACGCGCTCCGGGAGCGCTAGCGGTTGTATACGAAGACAGCAAGCTGACATATGCGGAGCTGAATGCCAAAGCGAATCGTCTGGCGTATGTACTGCGGGCACGTGGGGTGAAACCGGAACAGGTGGTAGGCATTCTGGCCGGCCGTTCAGCCGAGCTGTTGATCGGGGTGCTCGCCGTATGGAAAGCTGGCGGTGCTTATGTACCGCTTGACCCCGACTATCCAGCGGAGCGGATCGAATATATGCTCGCGGATAGCGGGGCGTCGGTGCTGCTTACCCAGACCTGCCTGTTGGAGCAGGCGGAAACTTGGCGCTGCAATGGAGCTTTAACGCTGCAAACGGTGCTTGCACTTGATGACGCCGCGGCGTACAGCCTCGGAGCGGCGGAAACGGCTGTAGGCGTACAAGCTTTGGGCGAAGCGGGCGCGGAGGCGGAGGCTTTGGCGCAAGAGGCAACGGCTGCAGCCGAAACGTCCGTCACGGCAGAAGCTGAGCAGAACGTACAAGCGGCGGATCTCGCATCAAATCCGGCAAATGTGAACAAGCCAGGCGATCTGGCTTATGTCATCTACACCTCCGGTACGACAGGCCGTCCGAAGGGCGTGGCAGTGGAACACCGCAGCTTGGTGAACACGGCGGCGGGCTACCGGCGGGACTATCGTCTGGATCAGTTCCCGATCCGGCTGCTGCAACTTGCCAGTTTCTCGTTTGACGTGTTCGTTGGTGACATTGCACGGACGCTGTACAACGGTGGAACTATGGTCATCGTGCCGAAGGAAGACCGGATTGATCCAACCCGCCTCTATGGCTGGATTCGAGACTACGCCGTGACAGTGTTCGAATCAACTCCTGCGCTGGTTGTGCCGTTCATGGAGCATGTGTATACCGAGGGTCTGGACCTCAGCTCGATGCAGCTGCTGATCACAAGCTCGGATGCCTGCAGTGTAGCGGATTACCGCACCTTGCAGGAGCGCTTTGGCACGCAGTTCCGTATTATTAACAGCTACGGCGTAACGGAAGCGGCGATTGACTCCAGCTTCTATGACGAGCCGCTGGAGAAGTTGCCGAAAACCGGCAGCGTGCCGATCGGGAAAGCGTGGCTTAACGCCAGATTCTACATCGTGGATACAAATCTGAAGCCGGTGCCGATCGGGGTGCTCGGCGAGCTGGTTATCGGTGGAGCGGGTGTGGCCCGCGGTTACTTGAACCGCCCGGATTTAACGGCGGAGAAATTCGTAGATAGCCCGTTCACCGCTGGGGAGCGGTTGTACCGGACGGGTGATCTGGCACGCTGGATGCCTGACGGCAACGTAGATTTCATCGGCCGAATCGACAATCAGGTGAAAATTCGTGGTTATCGGATCGAGCTTGGTGAGATTGAAGCGGCCATGAAAAATGTTGCCGAGGTGCGGCAAGCGCTTGTCATCGACCGGACGGACGAGCAGGGGCAGAAATATCTGTGCGGATATGTCGTAATGGATTCCAGCTTCGATCTGGAAGGGCTTGTGGCCCATCTGGACGCCGTACTGCCTTCTCATATGGTGCCTTCGCGCATCATGCTTCTCGATCAATTGCCGCTTACACCGAACGGCAAGATCGACCGTAAAGCGTTGCCTGTGCCGGAAGGAAGCATTCGTGCCGAGGCTGCATACACGGCGCCGCGTACTCCTGCCGAGAAAGCACTCGCTTTGGTCTGGCAGTCAGTGTTAGGCGTGGATCAGGTTGGCACCATGGATAATTTCTTTGCGCTTGGTGGCGATTCAATTAAAGCTTTACAGGTATCTTCTCGTCTATTGCAGTCGGGGTACAAGCTGGTCATGAAAGATTTATTCCATTACCCGACGATTTCCGCCCTTAGTTTGCGGTTGCAAACAGCGGAGAGAACGGCAAGCCAGGCCGAAGTGACGGGAGAGGTTATCCTGACCCCGATTCAGCGCTGGTTCTTTGAACAAAATCCGGCCGATGTGCATCATAGCAATCAGGCATTCATGCAGTTCTCCAAGCAAGGCTTTGATGAAAAAGCTTTACGCCAAGCGGTGCGTCAGCTTATCGTGCATCACGATGCTCTTCGTACGGTTTATCGTCAAACCGAGAATGGTTATACCGCATGGAACCGCGGCGCCGGGGAGAGCGAAGTGCTGTTCGATCTGGAGGTTGTCGATTTCAAGGGAGCCCGCGACGTGAAAAAAGCGGTAGAGGCTAAGGCAAATGACATTCAAGCGAGCATTGATCTGGAAAACGGTCCGCTGGTGAAACTTGGCTTGTTCCGCTGCGACGACGGCGACCATCTGCTCATCGCAATCCATCACTTGGTCGTAGACGGTGTATCCTGGCGGATTCTGCTTGAGGATTTTGCTGCCGCCTATGAGCAGGCGCTGCAAGGGCAGCCGATCCGTCTGTCGCTCAAAACGGATTCATTCCAAACGTGGGCGAAACAGCTCGCTGATTATGCGAACGGGCCGGCGATGGAAAGCGAGAGAGCGTATTGGCAGTTTATCGAGCAATTGGCCTATGAGCCGCTTCCAAAAGATTTTGATCAAGGCAGATCCAAACTGAAGGACAGCGGGCTCGTAACCGTTCGATGGACAGCGGACGAAACCGAACAGTTGCTGAAGCAGGCTCATCGTGCTTACCATACGGAAATGAACGATTTGCTGCTTGCTGCGCTGGGCCTCTCAGTACAAGCTTGGAGCGGTCAGGAACGCGTGCTGGTGAACCTCGAAGGGCACGGCCGGGAAGAACTTTTGCCGGATATGGACATTACACGCACGGTAGGCTGGTTTACAAGCCAATTTCCTGTCGTTCTGGAGTCGGGTCGCGCTCAGTCACTCGGTCATCAGGTGAAACAGGTGAAAGAAAACTTGCGCCGCATTCCGAACAAAGGAATCGGCTACGGCATCCTGCGTTATTTGTCGGCGCCGCGTGACGGCGAGTGCTTCACTTTGGAGCCGGAGATCAGCTTTAACTATTTGGGTCAGTTCGACCAGGATTACGAAAGCAGCGGCTCGCAGCCTTCTCCGTTCAGCCCGGGCTCCGATTCAAGCCCGAATGCATTGATGGATTTTGTCCTCGATATCAACGGTATGGTGTCAGAAGGAGCGCTGGAACTCACGATCCGTTACGGGGAAACTCAGTATAAACGAGAAACGGTTGAGCGCTTGGGGACCCTGCTTCAATCGAGTTTGCGTGAAGTCATCAGCCATTGCGTATCGAAAGAGCGGCCGGAGCTTACGCCTAGTGATGTACTGCTTCAAGATGTGACGGTGGAGGAACTGGAGCGGCTGTCCGAACATACGGCGGCACTCGGCGAACTGGAGAATGTATACACCCTGACTCCGCTGCAAAAAGGGATGTTGTTCCACAGCTTGCTGGATGCCGATTCGGAAGCTTACTTCGAACAGGTGACCTTCGATCTGTATGGAAGTCTGAATGTGGAAGCCTTCACCCGTGGACTGGATACGCTGGTGCAGCGGAATGAGGCGCTGCGTACCAACTTTATTACCGGCTGGAGAGACGAGCCGATTCAAGTGGTATTCCGCGAGCGGAAGTGTGAAGTGTACTTTGAAGATATTCGCTCGGCAAGAGATGAACACCCGGAAAAGACGATAGCCGATTTTGTCAGCGCGGATAAAGCGAACAAGTTTGATTTGGCCCAAGACTCTCTTATGCGTGTGACCGTTTTGCGCACAGGCGACGAGTCTTACCATGTGATTTGGAGTCATCATCACATTTTGATGGATGGCTGGTGCATGTCCTTCATGATCAAGGAAGTGTTCGACACTTACTTTGCGTTTCAGGAGAAGCGAACGCTAGAGCTTCCTCCGGTTACCTCGTACTCCCGGTATATCGAATGGCTGGAAGCTCAAGATGTAGCGAAAGCTTCGGGTTACTGGTCGGAGTATTTGGCGAATTACGATCAGCAGACCAAACTGCCGCAGGAGAGAACGCAGCTGAAACAGCATGCTTTTGAAATGGCTGAAATCGATGTGGAACTCAGCAAAGGACTGACTGGGCAGATTGAGCGTGTGGCACGCCAGCAGCAGGTGACACTTAACACATTTATGCAGACTGTATGGGGACTGGTCTTACAGATATACAACAACAGCGAGGATGTTGTATTCGGTTCCGTTGTATCCGGCCGTCCGGCGGAAATTCCGGGCATTGAAAGCATGATTGGCCTGTTTATTAATACGATCCCGGTCCGTATTCAAGGTAAAGCCGAGGAGACGGTAGCCGATATTTTGAGAAAAACCCAGGATGAAGCGCTGGCATCGGGAGCTTACGAAACGTTCCCGCTGTTCGAAATTCAGTCGCTGAGCGAGCAAAAGCGTGACTTGATCAACCATATTATGGTCTTTGAAAATTATCCGATGGAAGAACAGATTGAGCAGGTTGTCGGCGGAGGACAAGAAGCGCTGAAAATCGCTAATATCCAATCACCAGAACAAACGAACTACGACCTGGACATTACCGTCATTCCGGAAGAGCATATTTTGCTGCGATTTACGTACAATGCACTGACATTCAGAGAGCATGACATCAGGCAGATCCACGGTCATTTTGCCCGTGCATTGGAGCAGGTTGCGGCTAATCCGAATGTTCGTGTACATGAGTTAGAGCTTTTGACGGCGGCGGAAAAAGAAGAAATTGTCGGCGCGTTTAATCCGGTGCAGCCGGAAGTGGCTCCTGTGGCCGCCTTCCATCGCCTGTTCGAGCAACAGGTGGAGCGCACACCGGCAGCGGAAGCCGTCGTATACGAGAACGATCGGCTGACGTACGCAGAGCTGAACGAGCGGGCGAATCGCTTGGCGGCAACGCTACGCGGAAGCGGCATTGGCCGGGAGACTATCGTTGGCATTCTCGCCGAGCGTTCGGTTGATTTGCTGGTGGCCGTGATGGCCGTCTGGAAAGCGGGAGGGGCGTATGTACCGCTTGACCCGGATTATCCGGCGGACCGTGTGCGGTTCATGCTGGAAGACAGCGGAGCGAAGGTGCTACTGACACAAACGCTGCTGCGAGAGCGTGCCGAATCCTGGCTCGGCGAAGAGGAATTGGCACTGGAGACGGTGCTGTATCTCGACGACGAAACGTCATACAGCGAAGATCGGGTAAATTCCCCGATGGGCTCCAGCATGGTTTCAGGTCTGGTCTCCGGCGAGCTGACGAGTGCTGTGAAAGACCGTAATGAGAGTCACCCAAATGATGTTGTCGGTATGGGCAGCTTCCATGAAGCCCGTCCGGAGGATCTGGCGTACGTCATCTACACGTCGGGAACGACGGGTAAGCCAAAAGGCGTGATGATCGAGCACCGCAGCCTGGTGAACACGGCAGCGGGCTACCGACGGGAATACCGGTTGGATCAGTTCCCGGTAAGGCTGTTGCAGCTCGCCAGCTTCTCGTTTGACGTGTTCGTGGGCGATATCGCGCGAACGTTGTACAACGGAGGCAGCATGGTCATTGTACCGAAAGACGACCGGATCGATCCGTCTCGTCTGCACTACTGGATGGAGCGGGAGCAAGTGACGATCTTTGAATCAACGCCGGCGTTGATCGTGCCGTTTATGGAATACGTGCATGAGAACGGGCTGGAGTTAAGCGGTATGGAGCTGTTGATTACAAGCTCGGACAGTTGTAGTGTGGCGGATTACCGTACCTTGCAGGAACGGTTTGGCCCATCGTTCCGCATTATTAACGCCTACGGTGTGACAGAAGCGGCAATTGACTCCAGTTTCTATGACGAGGAGTTGGCGAAGCTGCCGCAAACAGGCCATGTGCCGATTGGCAAAGCGTGGCTGAATGCGAAGTTCTATATCGTGGATGCACATCTGAATCCTGTTCCAGTCGGCGTGCTGGGCGAATTGGTTATCGGCGGAGTCGGTGTGGCGCGCGGGTACTTGAACCGTCCAGAGCTGACGGAAGAGAAGTTTGTAGATAGTCCGTTTATCGTAGGTGAGCGGTTGTATCGCACGGGAGACTTGGCGCGGTGGATGGAGGACGGAAACGTGGACTTCATCGGCCGGATCGATAACCAGGCGAAAATCCGGGGTTACCGGATCGAGACGGGCGAAGTCGAAGCAAAGCTGCTGAGTGTAGATGGCGTGAAGGAAACGGTCGTTGTTGTCAGGGAAGATCAAGAGGGGCAGAAAGCGTTGTGCGCTTATTATACATTGGAAAAAGGCTTGACGGCGGCAGATTTGAAACGGGCGATCTCCAGCGAGCTACCGGGATACATGATTCCGTCGTATTTCGTCGAACTGGAGCAATTGCCTCTAACGCCGAATGGGAAAATTGACCGGAAGGCGCTGCTAGCGCCGGAAGGGGGAGCAGGCGGAGGCCGCGAATACGTGGCGCCCCGCACCGAACTGGAGGGAAAACTGGCCGCCATTTGGCAGGAAGTGCTTGCTCGGGAGAAGGCGGTAGGCGTAACGGACAACTTCTTCGATCTCGGTGGACACTCCCTGCGGGCGACAACACTTGTCAGCAAAATGCATAAGGAGCTGGGCATTGAATTCCCGCTTCGCGACGTATTCCGCTACTCGACAGTTGAGGAAATGGCTGTGGCTATGGAGCGGTTAGAGGTCGGCTCGTTTACGGCTATTCCGGCTGCGGAACCTAGCGAGTACTATCCGCTCTCTTCTGCTCAGAAACGTCTCTACATCTTGAACCAGCTGGAAGGAGGCGAGCTGAGCTACAACATACCGGGAGCTATGTTACTCGAAGGGCAGCTCGACCGGCAGCGGTTTGAAGAAGCATTCCGCGGGCTTGTAGCTCGTCATGAAACGCTGCGTACCGGCTTTGAGATGGTTGAAGGCGAAGCGGTTCAGCGAATTTACGAAGAAGTCACCTTCCAGGTGGAATATGTGCAGATCAGCGGGGAGCAGGCGGAAGAAACGGTGCGCCAATTCGTTCGTGCGTTTGATCTGGCAAAGCCGCCACTTCTGCGGGTGGGCATTGCCGAACTGGCGCCGGACCGACACATTCTGATGTTTGATACACATCATATCGTATCGGACGGCGTTTCAATGGACGTACTGATCGAAGAGTTTGTGCACTTGTACAGCGGGGGGATGCTCAAGCCACTCCGCATTCAGTACAAAGATTATGCAGTATGGCAGCAATCGGACAACCAGAAAGCTCAGCTAGCCAAGCAGGAAGCCTACTGGCACGACATGTTCCGCGGAGAACTGCCAGTTCTCGAAATGCCGACGGACTATCCGCGCCCGGCTATGCAGAGCTATGAGGGCCGCACGCTGCAATTGTTTATGAATATTGAGAAAAGCGAAGGCCTGAAACGGCTTGCAGCTGAGAACGGCGCAACGCTTTACATGGTTCTGCTTGCAGCGTATAACGTGCTTCTGCATAAATATTCAGGTCAGGAAGACGTGGTGGTAGGTACGCCGATTGCGGGCAGAAATCACAGCGACGTTCAACCGCTGATCGGGATGTTCGTTAATACATTGGCCATTCGCAGTTACCCGGCTGCCGGTAAGACGTTCCTTGACTACTTGAAGGAAATCAAGGAGACAACGCTGGGTGCTTTTGAACATCAGAATTATCCGTTTGAGGAACTGGTGGATAAGGTAAACGTAGCTCGTGATTTAAGCCGAAATCCGCTGTTTGATACGATGTTTGCTTTGCAGAATACAGAAAATGTGGAAATCCAGCTTCCGGGACTGCATTTGTCGACGTATGCCAGCGAAGAAATTGTTTCCAAATTTGATCTCAGCTTGGACGTCACGGAGATTGAGGACGGCTTGGAATATCTGTTTGAATACGCCACGGCTCTATATAAAACCGAAACGGTGGAGAAGTTGGCTGCACACTACTTGCAGTTGCTTGAATCCATTCTCTGCAACCCGTCAGCGACGATTTCCGAGTTGGATATTTTGACAGCGGCGGAAAAAGAAGAACTTGTCGGCGCGTTTAACCCGGCGCAGCCGGAAGTGGCTCCTGTGGCAGCGTTCCATCGACTGTTCGAGCAACAGGCGGTACACACGCCGGAAGCGGAAGCTGTCGTCTACGAGAACGATCGGATGACGTATGCGGAGTTGAACGAGAGGGCGAATCGCCTGTCGGCCACGCTGCGCGCAAGTGGAGTCGGCCGGGAGGAGATTGTGGGCATTCTCGCCGAGCGCTCGGTGGACCTGCTGGTAGCCGTGCTGGCCGTCTGGAAAGCGGGAGGGGCGTATGTACCGCTTGCCCCGGATTATCCGGCCGACCGCGTGCGGTTTATGCTGGAAGACAGCGGAGCAAAGGTGCTTCTGACACAAACGCTGCTGCGAGAGCGTGCCGAAGCCTGGCTCGGCGAAGAGGAACTGGTACTGGCGACGGTGCTGTACCTCGACGATGAAACGTCGTACAACAAGGAACGAAGCAATGCGCCAATGGACTTCGGCCAAGGCTCCAGCAGTGCTCCCGATCAAGTCAACGGCAAGCTAACGGGGGCTGTGAACGGTGGTGGCGAGAGCCATCCAAATGATGTTGATGTTGTAGGTATGGACAGCTTCCATGAAGCCCGCCCAGAGGATTTGGCGTATGTGATCTACACGTCCGGAACGACGGGCAAGCCCAAGGGTGTGATGATTGAGCACCGCAGCCTGGTGAACACGGCAGCGGGCTACCGACGGGAATACCGGTTGGATCAGTTTCCGGTAAGGCTGTTGCAGCTCGCCAGCTTCTCGTTTGACGTGTTCGTGGGCGATATCGCGCGGACATTGTACAACGGAGGCAGCATGGTCATTGTACCGAAAGACGACCGGATCGATCCGTCTCGTCTGCACTACTGGATAGAGCGGGAGCAAGTGACGATCTTTGAATCAACGCCGGCGCTGATCGTACCGTTTATGGAGTACGTGCATGAGCAGGGGCTGGAGTTAAGCGGTATGGAGCTGTTGATCACAAGCTCGGACAGCTGCAGCGTGGCAGATTACCGGACCTTGCAGGAACGGTTCGGCCCGTCATTCCGCATCATTAACGCCTACGGCGTGACGGAAGCAGCAATTGACTCCAGTTTCTATGACGAGGAGTTGGAGAAACTGCCGCAGACAGGCCATGTGCCGATTGGAAAAGCGTGGTTAAATGCGAAGTTTTACATCGTGGATGCACATCTGAATCCCGTACCCGTCGGTGTGCTGGGCGAGCTGGTCATCGGCGGCGTTGGCGTAGCACGTGGGTACTTGAACCGTCCAGAGCTGACGGAAGAGAAGTTTGTAGACAGCCCTTTCACCGCGGGTGAGCGGTTGTATCGCACGGGAGATTTGGCGCGGTGGATGGAGGACGGCAACGTGGATTTCATCGGCCGGATCGACAATCAAGCGAAAATCCGGGGCTACCGGATCGAAACGGGTGAGATTGAATCGCAGCTGCTGCGGGTGGTAGGTATACGCGAAGCGGTGGTGCTGGTTCGAAGTGATGCGAACGGGCAAAAGGCGCTGTGCGCGTACTACACAACGGATATCGAACTGACGGCGGCCGACCTGAAACGAGCGATCTCTAGCGAGCTGCCGGGTTACATGATCCCGTCGTACTTCGTGGAGCTGGAGCATTTACCTCTGACACCAAACGGGAAAATTGACCGGAAAGCGCTACCGGCGCCGGAAGAGGGAGCAAGTGCAGGGCGCGAATACGTGGGGCCGCGCACTGATCTGGAGACGAAACTGGTCTCCATCTGGCAGGGCGTGCTTGGGTCAGTTACGATTGGTGTGACGGACAACTTCTTCGACCTCGGCGGTCACTCGCTGCGGGCGACAACGCTGGTCAGCAAGGTGCACAAGGAGCTTCACGTGGACCTGCCACTGCGCGATGTATTCCGGTACTCGACTATTGAAGCGATGGCTGAAGTGATTAACCGATTGGAGCAGCAGGAATTCTTCTCCATTCCGGTTCTGGATAAAAGGGAGTATTATCCGCTTTCCTCTGTGCAAAAACGGCTGTACATCCAACAGCAGATGGAAGGTGCCGAGCTTAGCTACAACATGTCCGGCATGACGGTTCTCGTCGGGCGCTTGGAGCGGAATCAATTCGAGGCGGCGCTCCAAGGATTAATCGCTCGTCACGAAGTTTTGCGAACTGGCTTCGAGATGGTCGACGGCGAACCGGTACAACGGGTTTATTCGGACTTGGAGTTTTCCGTCGAGTATACAAAAGCGCCGGAAAGTGAAACAAAAAGCATTGCAGATGCCTTTGTACGTGTCTTTGATTTGGAGCGGCCGCCGCTGCTGCGTGTGGGCTTAGTTGAATGGGAAGCGGAACGTCATCTGCTTATGCTGGACATTCATCATATCGTCACGGATGGCATGTCGATGGGTATCTTCATCGAAGAGCTGCTGCGCCTGTATAACGGTGAGACGCTGGAACCGCTTCGGATTCAATACAAGGAATTCGCCGCTTGGCAGCAGTCCGAACCTGTAAAAGAACGGCTGAAAAGTCAGGAAGCTTACTGGCTGGACATGCTGGAAGGTGAACTGCCAACGCTTGAGCTGCCTACGGACTTTGTCAGACCCGCCGCTCGCAGCTTTGAGGGAGATGTGCTGCCTTTCAGTATCGACAAGCAGATGACCGACAGCTTGCAGCGTATTGCCGATGAGAACGGTGCTACCCTATATATGGTGTTATCGGCGGCCTATTCCATCCTGCTCAGCAAGTACTCGGGACAAGAAGACTTCATTGTAGGCACACCGGTTTCAGGCCGCACACATGCCGACCTGGAGCCACTCATCGGAATGTTTGTCAACACGTTGGCGATCCGCCATTATCCATCCGGGGAGAAGACGTTCCTTGTTTACTTGAACGAAGTCAAAGAAACGATGCTGGGGGCCTACGACCACCAGGATTATCCGTTTGAAGAACTTGTGAAAAAGCTGCAGGTGCCGCGCGATCAAAGCCACAATCCTGTATTTGATGTCATGTTTGCAGTGGAAACGAAGGAAGATAACGTTCAAAGCTTCGGGGATATCCAGATCGAATCTTATCCGGAAACGCATACGGTTTCCCAATTTGACCTTACCTTGATCATTTCGTTGCTGGATGAGGGTATGAATGGGCAGTTTGAATATGCCACCAAGTTGTTTACGCGCAATCTGATCGACAATTTCGCTCAGGACCTGCTCGTGATCATCACCCAAATTTGCGAACAGCCTTCGGTGCTGCTCAAGGATATTTCCCTGAACGGGCAATCCGAACAGGAGCAAGATGAGCTAGAGGCTATTGATATTATTTTCTAATCCTTTATCCGGCTTGGGTGAAAATGGATCATTTAAGCACGTTATATGCGACATTCGGTATATTGAGGAAGTGGTAATGAAAATTTGTGGTGGTTTCACGACTTTTTTATCACCTGACAAAAGTATTTAAGTTATGTAACAAAGGGTCCTGATGACAGTTGTCATCAGGACCCTTTGTTTATGAACGTATAATTAATGTTCCTATGTCCAAATCAGTATGAGGTTATTATAATGAAAGCCTTTAACTGATATAGGATGAGTACTCTGGTATTATGGGGTGCACAGTGATTTTCATCTATTTTTCAGACTTAGTGTTTACTTATGGTTGTTATATTCACTTAACTATTTAATACATGAGATATTACTTCATTATGTCTCTAATACTCAAGAATAGCATCATCCATAGTCATTTTATTCTTGAGAGTAGCTGTTGATTATGCCCAAGTTGTAATCGTTTCAACCGGGAGACGATAGGAAGGATAGCCATCTTTGGCTGCTTTACCTATAGAGATCAACATCACGGGCTGGAACCGTTCTTTATCCAGGCCGAACGCTTCGGCGATCTGACCTTTGTCATAACCAGCCATAGGGTTCGTATCATAGCCATGAGCACGGGCAACGAGCATGAGTTGCATGGATATGAGGCCTGAATCAATGAGGTTCATATCACGCAGTTCGGATGGATTTATGTTCGCATAATAAGGTTGTACCTGCTGCATCTGCGTATCCATGATGTCTTGTGGCATGTATCCAAGTTCCACTGATTTTCTGAAGATCTCTTCCATGTATTCAACGTTGTTAGCATCGTAAAATACGGCAATGACAGCGGAAGACGTTAGTGCCTGTGTCTGGTTAAAAGAGGCCAGTGGTGCAAGTTTCTCTTTGCCTTCAGCACTGTCGATAACAAGAAAACGCCAAGGTTGCATGTTAATGGCCGAAGGGGCACGTGAAGCTTTCGCCAGTATTTCGGTCATCTCCTCGCGACTGATTTTCACTTCAGGGTCGTAGACTTTAACGGAATGGCGCTCCAAGACGATGGTATCAAAATCATTTGTTTTGTTGAATTGGCCGGTAATTGTATTCATATCGATTTCTCTCCTCATATCTATATTGGTGAGAGTGGGTATAGGTTATATCTCCATCTGTCTCACTATGAGGATTGTAAACTATGAAGTATACTTTATAGCAAGAAGAGGAAACGGGGGAAATCCATATGAAGATTAGTGAAGTAGCGAACCATGTAAACCTTCCGATATCCACGATTCGTTACTACGAGAAAATAGGTATTATCCCGGATGAACATATGCTGAGAGATCATAATAACTATCGAATATATGCGCAGAGCATTATTCAGCATCTGGAAGTGGTCAAACAATGTTTAGCTGTTGGTTTTACGATCCATGAGATCCAATCTATGATCTCTAAACATGGGTTTTCAAGTGATGATCAAGCAAGCATTATCCAAGCGAAAATATCAGAAATTGAAGAAACACAAAATAAATTAGAGAATTCCAAACAAAATCTGTACGAAATTCTTAAATCGGATATCACGTGTGAGGATGGTTTTGGTAAGTATTAAGCCGGAAGTCCCTCTTGAGGTTTTCATTCAGTACGTTCTTACATCATATCGATTCAATCGAGTACATATCGTCCTGTAAATGAAGATTACCGGGCTGCCCAGTTTCCACCTTCACCTCCGTAGCAAATACACCGGGCATACGCCCGTCTGGGAACCAGGGCTTCTGTTTATCAATGACAATAAACATGCCTTCTGCATCACCCGTGGGTGAGAATTGTTTTCCGTCTCCGGCAAATGGTTCAAGTTGATAATGCCCATTCAATATGTTCATCATCTCAGGAACATCATCGACGGGCAGACCGATTTCACTAATGCATAACAGATGCTTCGCTTCGAAAGCTTCATCAACTGCATTATCGAGTGAATGGTGAGCGATAAATTCCATCAAGTTGCCGCTTGGATCATAGAAATAGAAGGCTGTTGCATCCCAGTAGGGGAAATAAAATTCATCTTGTCCATCTTTGGAGAGCAATGAAATGTTACGGTCTTGAGCCCACCTTTTTGCATCAGCAAGTTTATTCGTTGGAATCGTAAATGCTACATGATAGTAGGGCTTCTCTTGTTCTGGCGCCTTCTTGAAAGATAGGACCGAGTTCCCCGCACGGAATGTAACACATGTTGCATTATCCTCCACAAGATCCAGTTCCAGTAGTGTACCGTAAAACTCTTTTATGGCCTCGACCTGATGTGTCAACAAACCAACTTCTCTTATTTTCATTTCAAAATCCTCCTTTTCATCTCACCTTTGGTTGAAATACTCGATTGTTTTCTCAATAAATGCCTTGGCCGATTGCGTTAGGTAACGGTCGGACCGATGGATGATCTCAAAGTGCCGGTATGGCGGATCGTCTGTAATTCGGATGCAACGTAGCGTAGGCTCATTCATGGCTTTGATCAGAGGAAAAGGCAGCAGTGTTCCTCCGACGTTGGCTTTGACCAGGCTAATGATGGAGGTTGCCGAACTGGTCTCCATGATGGTATTTAGGGTAAATCCATATTTACGGCAATAACCGTCAACCAATTCTCTACCCGTAAATCCTTCGGGGAACATCACCGTTTGGATATCACGTAGCTCTTGAATTTCAATGGTGCTTCGTTCAGCCCAATCATGATTCTCGGAAACAACGAGTACATATTCTTCACTGCACAAAGGAGTGCGCACAAGCCGCCTATCAGGGGCAGACGTGATCTCGATGCCGATGTCGACTTCATTTTCCAACACTTGATTTACGACATAGATCGAAGAGATAACCTTCAATTGCACCTTGGGAAATCGGGCATGAAAATCAACGAGCAGCGGAGTGATACGGTAATCCAAATCGGATGGAAGAACACCAATAACCAATCGTCCCCGCTGATCATTCCGAAATTCAGCCAACGCATCTTGGGTATTCTGTAAATGCCGGATCATCTGTACACAGTGCTCCAGAAACAGAGTGCCTGCCTGGGTCATCACAATTTTTTTGCCGACACGGTCAAACAAAGGAACACCAAGTTCATCCTCCAATCCACGTATCTGTTGACTCAACGTAGGTTGAGATATGCCAAGTTTCTCAGCTGCCCGCGTAAAATGAAGCTCCTCGCACATTGTAATAAAGTTTTCCATTTGACGAATCTCCATGAGTTCACCTCTAATCATTGGTTTTAGTAATCATTTTAATAGAAATAATAGTATTGTTCAATCATTCTAATGATTCTATACTTAATCGTGCACCACCCGAAGATCTTGTCATTAACAAATGGGATCTTTGGTGAAGGCAACGATACTACTACCATGAGGTGATCCATAATGAAATTTTTTTATATTGTATTGGCGCTTATTCTGGCTTCACTGAACTTAAGACCACCGATTACTTCCATTTCACCTCTGATGAGTACCATACAGAATGATCTGGGTTTGAGCGGCATGACCGCCAGTCTGTTAACTACACTACCGGTATTATGTATGGGCATATTCGCGCCATTCTCTGTAAGACTAAGTAGAAGGTGGGGGAACGAAGGTGCCATTGTACTGGCTTTAATCCTTATTGGGATAGGTACGGGATTACGATTGTTCGTAAGCGCAACTCCGTTGATGATGTTCACTTCTTTTCTGTCAGGTGTAGGGATTGCATTGGCAGGGCCGCTGTTGTCCAGTTTCATTAAGCAGTATTTCCCTAACCGAGTGGCAGCCATGGTCGGCATCTACTCTACAGCAATGGTGATGGGGGCCAGCATTAGTGTGGGATTATCGGTTCCGCTTCAGCATACGTTGGGGGGATCTTGGAGAGGTTCTTTGGCTACATGGGCATTACTCGCTGCCATTGCATTGCCGATCTGGTTAAAATTAGCTTGGTCTGCGCGTACAGAGCGACAATCCGGACAAACCTCGGCTGTCATTCATGCACCACTTCCGGTGAAGAACAGGCGTGCATGGGTGCTGACACTGTTCTTCGGACTGATGGCCGCGATCTTCTATTCATTAACCGCCTGGCTTGCGCCAGCCATTCAAAGCCATGGATATAGCCAAGAGACTGCTGGCAACATCCAAACGTTATTTACATTGATATCACTGCCCTCAACGTTATTCATTCCCATGCTTGTACACCGATACCAAAGACGTGTCTTCTGGCTTGTTGGATGTGCGATGTTGGAGTTAACAGGTGTCCTGATGCTGAATCTCTCTGTCAGTCCGTGGCTCGCGGCAATCCCGCTCGGTATTGGTGCAGGCGGACTGTTCCCGATTGCACTCATGTTGCCGATTGATGAGACAAACAATGCTCAGGAAGCTAGCAGTTGGTCGGCGATGACTCAATCTGGTGGCTACATTCTGGGAGCACTTGGGCCGCTGGCGATTGGTTGGCTCCGCGATCTAACAGGCAGCTTCGTGCAAGCATTTTATGGCTTGGCTATCATCATCGTGTTGCAGATTATCGTTCAATTGGCTATTGGCAATAAAAAAAGGTTAAAAGTTAGCCAGGAGCAGAGCTAAAAGGCATGTGAAGTAAAATGATAGAAGTATGATCTTTATACATGATCCAACAAGTCCAGATAGTACTGCCTTAATGCTTTCTGTAAGATGAGGGGCTCTATAATCTTAATCGATTTACCATAGCCCGCAAGATATCTTACTATGAAATCAAGCTCGTGAGGTTCATACGAACCGACAAGATACATGTATCCCATCTTCTCGATGATCTGCATAGATGGGAAATGTTCTTGCTGGAATAGCTCCATCCCGGCTTCATCAATCAGGCATTTGAATGGAATTGCTTGTTCCGATGGTTTCCATAGAGACTGGGCATCCTGTGAATAGAGTTCCTTTACATGAGTTAAAGGTTCAATCTCCGTTGTTTCGGCTGAAGTGATACGGTCGCAGCGGAATACACGATACGCTTGTTTATGCAGATCATAGGCCTGACAATACCAGTAGCCTTTCCTGGCATAGAGCGCGATGGGTTGAATGGTGCGGATATTGGTGTTTGCAGAAGATGGCCTTTGATCAGAGGATCTACGCTGATTAGCGTACGTAATCTGGATCACTATATTCTGCACAGCAGCCATCAACAGAAACTCCAAATGTGCACTATCGCGGATCTGCTCCGTATGTTGGAAGTAAACCCGGTGTTGGATGTTCTCAATATCCTGTCGTTGCTTGTCGGATAACGCGCTCATAAATTTCTCATGAATGGTACGGAAAGAGACTTGAAAGGGTAAGCTGGAGAAGCTGCGGAGAGCCTGCATCGCAAAATAAAGGGCATGAAGCTCACTCGTATTAAACGAAATGGGAGGCAGTTGCATCTGTTGCAGCAGTCGATATCCGCCGTAGCGTCCATATTCGACATAGATGGGCGCACCTAACTCTTCCAATGAGGCGATATCTCTTAACGCAGTTCGTTTGGAGATCTGGAACTCCTGCATGAGATCTTGCAGGGTGAACTGTTGCTTTTGATTAATGAAGCGCAGCATCTGGTTCATACGTTCTGATTTTTTCATATCAAACCCTCTTAATGGTGCCAAGGATTGGCACCTTTCGTTGTTATAGTGATAAGTGTAATCCAATAGGAACAAGGAGGCAACATAATGAATTTTGAAGTGATACCATTTTTGTCGATGAACGGGGATGCGGCGGCAGCCATTACTTTCTATGAGGAGTTTCTGGGCGCCAAGGTGATATTCAAGAAAAGTTATAAAGAGATGAAGGAGATGAACCCGGGTTTTGAGTACCCTGCCGGTCAAGATGAGTATATTACACATTCGGTGCTGGAGATTGGGGTTAACAAAGTCATGATTGCGGAAGAAGCAATGGACACGGAGAGAGCATGGCAGCTGGGGAACAGCAATTCACTATGTATTCAATCCAAGGATAAAGATACAATCGATCAACTGTATCATTCTCTGATGCAACATGAGGGTGTGAAGGTACTGGTACCGTATGAACAAAATGAATTCAGCCCAGGTTATGGCATTGTACGGGACCCATTTGGCATTGCGATTCAGCTATGTGTAACTGTGCATGATTTTTAAAATGAGTTCAGGCCCCCGGTTAAGCACTCGGTATGTAAACCTGTAACTAACTTAAAAACATCAAAGAAAGAAGAGCCATGGATATCATGCGCTCTTCTTTTTTCGGTTTCTATACAAGGTCGTGTGTACAACCATCAGGATAAGTGAGACAGCTCGATGGTTATAGCGGACCTCTTTTCGTGTAAATCAGATAGGTACGGATGTCGCTGTGTACAAGCAAATTCAACGGATAAAGGAAGGAACAACTATATATTTTGACTGAACAGGATTGCAATAAAGTGCAGGGATACTACTACAGCAAGCCATTGTCAGCGGATGAGGTGGAGCAGATTTTTCTTTGAAAAAAATAAATGACAACAGATGATCCAAAATGCTGCAAATCGGGTATCAATAGTAGAGCCATCTAGAACCTGATGATTACATATGTTGTTATGATCGTTTTTTGCTAGTAAAGGCTGTCTATTATGGAATGAACTGTGGGGGTTATCAAGTGTCTATATTAGATATGGAAAAGAAAGATGTTGTCACCGATGCAATGGTCATCAAGGCGATGGAGAAAAGTCTTGCTATCATTCGATTTGATCTGGATCGCCGGGTAACCTACGTGAATGAAGTCTTTGCCCAGACGATGGGATATACGGTAGATGAGATGTACGGCATGAAGCATCAGCAACTTTGCTTCGGTCATTTTGCGAATACCCCGGACTATGATGCTTTTTGGAATAGCATATTTAATGGTGTCAGCTTCCAGGACAAGGTTGAACGCAAGGATGCAAAGGGGAATTCCGTATGGCTTGAGGCGACATATATGCCGGTGTACGATGAGACGAATCAGAAGATACTTGGTGTCTCCAAAATCGCCACCAACATTACCAACCGTCAGAACAACATTTCGGTCGTAGTGAATGAGCTGAAAACGATGTCTCATCAACTAAATGGGCAGGCAGATGTAGGTATTGAACGCAGTCAGGAATTGATGTCCAGTATCTCCTATATCTCAGAGGTGTCGGCTACTAACCGTGCAACGTTGACTCATTTGCAGGAACAAGCCGGATCGATTCAGGGCGTGGTACGAACGATACGCGAGATTTCGTCTCAGACGCAACTGCTCGCGTTGAATGCTGCCATTGAGGCTGCACATGCAGGAGAATTTGGGCGAGGATTCGATATCGTGGCCAAGGAAGTTAAGAAACTATCCGCAATGGTGGAGAGTTCGATTAATGAGATTCGTGATAGCGTTACCGGAATAACAAAGGAGATTGGTAATATCACAGGCGGTACCAAAAAAGTAGAAGAATATGTGGAGCAGAGCCAGAAGCAGATTGAGATCGCTCTGAATGATTTTACAGCAATTGCTGCTTCAGCTCACTTGTTGGATGCCAAAGCGGAGCATGTGACCAGAATCGTATAATTATAGAGCAAATAGTGGTTCCTAATACAGGAACCGCTTTTTTTTGCTGTTCTGTACACAAAAAAACGGGAATTATTGTGATCAAACGGGGACACAATACTTGGGAATACCTGCAGCTTTGTCATGCAGAGAAATGTTGGGGTGGGAACATGTGGTCAACAATTGTATCCTACGTGCCGGATTGGTCCATATGGATCCAGGCATTCTTGGTCTTCATCATTCCAATTGGTATTACCTTGAGCACGCGCTGGATCAATGCTGCCATTAAGCGCGGAAGCTTCTCTCGTTCGAAGCAATCGTCCGTATCCTCGAAGGATATCTCGCCAGCAGCCAAAGGGCAGGGTGAAGGGACCGAAACAGGCCAATATGCCAATATTAAATTAACCGGCAAGTACAATACGGATCTGACCAGTGTAAGAGAAAGCTTTGGTCAAAATGCTGACGTGCATATTCGGGAATTTACGATTAGGGGAACGAATACACGGGCAGCCGTCATATATACCGAAGGCCTGGTAGATCAAGATTTAATCGATGATCACCTGATTACACCATTAATGTTGGAGGGCGTTCCAGAGCTTAAGCGGGAGGGTTTCCTCCATCCGGATAATGCACATTTACTGTCGGCCTACCTGCAAGATCAGCTACTACCTGTCAGTCTGATTGAGGAGACCCAGTCCCTTCAAAAGGTCTCAGTTGGCGTGCTTTTTGGCAAGAATGCACTGTTGGTCGATGGATTGCCGGGAGCTCTATTAATTGGAGCTCATAAGATCAAAACACGTGGTGTAAATGAACCGTTGTCAGAGGGATTGCTCCGTGGACCTCGTATTGGTTTTACAGAGCAATTAAGCGATAATACAGGCATTTTGCGTCGTTATGGAAGTGATCAGAGCCTGTTTATTAAGAAGTATGAAGTGGGTTCACGGATCAAAAAAGATTTGGCGATAGCCTATATTCAGGATATTGCCGATCCAAATCTCGTGGCTGAAGTATGCAAGCGAATTGAAGAGATGGATATGGATTCGATGTTGGAATCAGGTTATGTGGAACAACTCATCGAAGATAATACGCTGAGTCCTTTTCAGCAGGTACTGAATACAGAAAGACCTGACCGGGTAATGGGTGCTTTGCTGGAAGGGCGAGTGGCTATTTTATTGGATGGGACGCCATTTGTCTTAATTGTGCCAGTGACTTTTAGCATGTTGCTCCAATCTCCCGAGGATTACTATGAACGCTGGATTCCTGGAACATTCCTGCGAATGCTGCGCTTTATGGCTGCCATGCTGGCACTGCTGGCACCTGCGCTATATATTTCGTTTATCTCTTTTCATCCGGGACTTATCCCAACCAAGCTGGTACTTACGATTATTGAAACACGGACGGGAGTGCCGTTTCCTTCAATCATCGAAGTACTGATCATGGAACTGTCGATCGAGATATTGAGGGAGGCTGGCATTCGTTTACCTAAGCCAATTGCACCCTCGCTGGGTATTGTTGGAGGTCTGATTATCGGCCAGGCGGCCGTACAGGCAGGAATTATAAGCCAATTCCTGGTCATCGTTGTTGCGGTTACCGCCATATCCTCCTTTACAATACCCGTCTATAGTGCAGGCATAACACTGCGAATTCTGCGATTTGCTGCCATGTTTAGCGCGGCTGTGCTCGGATTGTTCGGCGTGGTTATGTTCTTTCTCCTCATATGTACCCATCTCGCGAGACTCTCGAGCTTTGGCGTGTCTTATGTTGCACCGGCTGTACCTTATCATTTTGGGGAATGGAAGGATTTCATTATCCGTGCTCCGCTAAATATGATGAGGAAGCGTCCCGAGATGTCTAGTCCAATAGATAAAGACCGAAAAAATAAATGAAATAAATCACGAGGTATGAGGTGAGATGAAGTGAACAGCTCCGAAGGGAAAATTAGCACAAGACAGGCCGTCGTGATTATTGTCAATTACATGCTTGGCGCAGGGATTTTGACGCTCCCTCGGACGACGAGCAAAGCTGTCGGAACGCCGGATGTATGGATCTCCATCATTCTATCTGGACTGATTATTACGGGTGTCGGAATTATTCTGGTTACCCTGTGTCGCAGATTTCCGGAGAAAACAGTGTTCCAGTTCACTCGTGAGATTACGGGGAGCTGGATTGCTTACATATTGGGATTCGCCATGATTATGTATTTTATGGTGATTGCCGCATTCGAAATTAAGGTCATGGCTGATGTGACAGGAATGTACTTGCTCGAGCGCACACCAAAATGGGCTATCGTGATGGTGTTTATGTGGATTGGCATATATTTGATCTCTGGCGGACTTGCTGTCATTTTGCGCGTATTTGAGATTATTTTGCCGATTACACTGATTATATTTGTGATTGAGATCTTGCTTAGTAATCAGTTGTTTGAGATCGGCAATCTGAGACCGGTACTCGGCGAGGGTATCATGCCAGTCCTCAAAGGGTTGAAACCTTCGCTGCTGGCTTACACGGGGTACGAAGTCATGTTTGTCATGACTGCTTATATGAAAAAACCCAAAAAGAGCAATGTAGCCATGAGTTGGGGCATCATCATATCGACTATGATTTATCTGATTACCGTTGTGATGGTTGTAGGCAGTCTGTCACTCGATGGCATCAAAACACGTACTTGGCCCACGCTGGATCTCGTAAGAAGCTTCGAGATTCAAGGTTTGATCTTTGAACGGTTTGAATCCTTGCTACTGGTCATCTGGATTATGCAGATCTTCTCGAGTTTCACGATCACACACTATTGTGCTTCGGTAGGGATTCGGGATTTATTTCGTATGAAGAAGATCAAGGTCATTATGTACGCCCTTCTGCCGTTGATATATCTAACGGCAATGATGCCGAAAACCGTGGATGAAACTTTTGCCCTGGGTGATATGTTGGGCAATCTATCCGTGCTTCTATTTGCCATTTTACCTCTGTTGCTGCTGATAATAAGTCTGATTCGCAAAAAGGGAGGCAAACATGCATGATTCGTTTTTTTATGCTTTTACGTGTAGCCTTTGCTTTGTCCGTCCTTCTGGTAATATCCGGATGCTGGAGCAGTAGAGAGATCGAGGAACTAAGTGTCTATGTTGGTCTCGGGATCGATATCGCTAAAGAAACAGAATTTGAGAAGGACATCGCTGCTCAGGGAGGAAGGTATCCAAAGAATAATTATATAACGGCTACGGTGCAGATTGCCCCGGGCAGTTCCAACAGTAAACAGAGCGGACAATCCGGTTCACCTGCTTCGGGAAAGACGTCCTATTCCAATGAACAGCTTACTGGAGATTCCTTGCTGCAAATCTTTCGTCAGTTTGCACTAAGGCGAGATCGTCCACTTATCGGACATCATCTGAAGGTTATCGTTGTCTCCAAGGATATTGCCAAAAAGTATGGTCTGGACCAGCTGCTGGATTTTGTACTTCGGGATAACGATATTCGTCCAAATTGTCTGGTGCTGATAAGTCATCATCGTGCCGTGGATGTCCTGACTTCGGATGATCCCTCCCGGATTCCAGCATTTTATCTAACAGGAATTACCGGTAATTCGTACTTGTCCAACAAAATCCTGGACCCTGTTTTGCTCTCCAAATTAGATGCCCAAATGCAATCTGGTTCCAGTTTCTTGCTCCAGAATGTACTGTACTCCAATGGAGAGGGCAAGTTCTCAGGTGGCAGCATATTCGATGGGAAAACAACTAAGTTTATTGGAGAACTGAGTCAAACGGATCTGGAAGGTTTATCGTGGATCAAGCCTAAAGAAAAAGGAGGCGTCTTGAAGACTTACAACAAAGAGGGATTTACTGTTGTATATGAAATGAAAAAGAAGAAAACAAAAATAATTCCCAAGGTTGTTGGCAATGATATTTCATTCCATGTAAAGACCGAATCCGAAGGCTGGTTAATGGAGGATTGGCGTGCTCCCGAACGAGAGGAAAAAGGGGCTTATCGCAGGGAACTGGAAAAAGAATTCTCAGATCTGGCGGAACAACAGATTCGTCAGGTGTTATACAAGCTACAGCATACTTACAAAGTTGATGTTGCGGATTTTCGGGACAGCTTGCGTATTAAAGAACCCAAAACATGGAAGAAAGTCAAAGATGATTGGGACAACATTTTTAGTACCGTGCCAATCACGTACGATGTGAAGATTACCATTACCAATCCGGGCTCTTCCACCGAATAGCGATGTGTTTTATCATTTATGATTTAAATGTTGACACATTCATGATAGATCGCTATATTAGTAAAAAATCATTTTCTTATCCAGAGAGGTGGAGGGACTGGCCCTTAGAAACCTCAGCAACAGATCTGAAGGATACTGTGCTAATTCCAGCGGGTGAAAGCCTGATAGATAGGAGCGTTTGTTTTTATTTGTCAGTAACGGCGCACTCTTTAGGCAGAGTGGGTCTTTTTTGTTTTTTCTGGATGAAGAAGTAGGGGAGCAACAGGTATGGAAAACAACAACGACAAAGGGCATTTTCAGCGGAAAATGCAGGCACGGCATGTGGTCATGCTCTCTCTCGGAGGAGTCATTGGAACGGGACTATTCCTCAGCTCAGGTTACACCATTCAGCAGGCGGGACCACTGGGAACCATTCTGTCCTATCTAATCGGAGCCATCGTTGTATATCTGGTGATGCTCTGTCTTGGTGAACTGTCTGTTCATATGCCAGAGACGGGAGCATTTCATAGTTATGCAACCAAATATATCGGACCGGCAACAGGCTACACGGTGGCTTGGTTATACTGGTTAACCTGGACTGTTGCGCTTGGCTCCGAATTCACAGCCGCTGGATTGCTGATGCAGCGCTGGTTCCCATCGGTGAACGTATGGATATGGAGTGCGCTCTTTGCACTGATGATCTTTCTGTTTAATGCATTAACGGTGAAATTATTTGCGGAATCCGAGTTCTGGTTCTCATCTGTAAAAGTAGTGACTATCGTAATCTTCATTATTATCGGTGGCGCAGCCATGTTTGGGTTCATTCCCATGGCGGATTCTGAACCGGCTCCATTTCTATCGAATATTACCGCATCCGGGTGGTTCCCTCATGGGGCTACAGCCATATTGATGACCATGCTTGCTGTAAACTTTGCCTTCTCAGGCACCGAGTTAATCGGCATTGCCGCCGGTGAGACGGAGAACCCGGAAAAGACGATACCGAAAGCTATTCATACAACGCTGTGGCGTTTGGTTATTTTCTTCATCGGAACGATTATTATCTTGTCGGCCTTGTTGCCCATGTCGGATGCCAGTGTACTGGAAAGTCCGTTTGTAGCGGTAATGGAGCGGGTGGGTGTACCCTATGCAGCAGACATTATGAACTTTGTTATTCTGACGGCGATTCTCTCTGCTGCCAATTCGGGCCTATATGCATCTTCACGGATGCTCTGGTCTCTGGCTGACAAAAAAACGATCTCTCCGTGGTTTGCCAAATTGACCAAAAGCGGGGTACCGCTGAATGCACTTCTGATTAGTATGGTGGGTGGTGCGTTGGCCTTGCTGTCCAGCATCATTGCGCCAGGTACCGTGTATATTACACTGGTTTCCATTTCAGGTCTGGCTGTCGTTGCGGTATGGATGAGTATCAGTGCCTCCCAATACATGTTCCGCAGACAATATATCCGGGAAGGACATGCCGTCAAAGATCTGGTCTACCGTACACCACTGTATCCGGTGGTACCAATTGTTTCATTTATATTATGCCTGGCTTCATGCATAGGTATTGCCTTTGACCCGACACAGCGAATTGCGCTGTATTGTGGGGTTCCGTTTATTGCAGTGTGTTACGCTGCTTATTATCTGACAGAACGTGTGAATAAGAAAAGAGGACAAGTACATGACGCAAGCACAACAGACTAACCCCTTAGAACGGATCCTGCGTGAACATCCGGTCATGATTCTGGATGGAGCGCTGGCAACGGAACTCGAACAGCATGGATGTGATCTCGATGATCCACTATGGTCTGCTCGTGTGTTACTTGAGAATCCGGATGTTATCGTTCAGGTCCATGCAGATTATTTTCGAGCAGGAGCCGACTGTGCGATTACATCCAGTTATCAGGCGACGGTGGATGGTTTCCGCAAGAGAGGGATCGATGAACAGGAAGCACTGGAGCTGATCCGCAAGACGGTGGAACTGGCTGCACAGGCGAGAGATGACGTGTGGGCAGAAGTGCAGAGTAGACTAGTAGGGAGAGAAAGCTCGACAAGTCAGCTTGTAGAAGCTTCTTCGGTACGTGCTGAGACGGTGGAGAATGAGGAGTATATAACAGATCGTACAGGGGATCGCGAAGGAAATTGTCTTCGTCCACGTCCAATTATTGCCGGGTCCGTTGGTCCGTACGGCGCTTATCTGGCGGACGGTTCAGAGTATGTCGGTCATTACGGCGTGTCGGATGAGACGCTTGCCGCATTTCACCGTCCGCGTATGGCGGCGCTGATTGAAGCGGGTGCTGATATTCTGGCGTTTGAGACGATTCCTTCCTTGCAGGAAGCACAGGTGCTGGTTGATTTACTGAAGGAGTTTCCTCATGCGTATGCCTGGTTATCTTTTTCTTTAAAGGACGGGACAAGCATCAGCGAAGGCACACTGCTTGAGGTATGTGCACAGACGTTTGGCTCCGAGCCGCAGGTTGCGGCGATTGGCCTGAACTGTGCTCCGATGGAAGTGGTGACGGAAGCAGTGGGTATTTTGAGCCGTACCAGCTATAAACCTGTTATTGTGTATCCGAACTCGGGAGAAGTATACGATGCAGCAACGAAGACGTGGAGTGGACAGGGTATATGTGGCAGTATGAGTGATGCTTCGGAACAGTGGGTTGCTGCGGGCGCAAAAATTATTGGTGGCTGCTGCCGAACTACGCCACATCAGATTGGCGAACTTGCGAAGAAGTGGCGGAATTAAAAGACTTGATGTAGAGTTGTACCCCGAAAAGCTAGAGATACAACCAAATATGAAGAAGCCCTCACGATCCATTACTGGATTGGTGGGGGCTTCTTCATGGTGATTTAGCGTTAACATCAACATGAGAACTTTCCTCTTCTGATACTTCTGATTAAGCTATTTAATTAACTGAGTGCTAACTAAAGTCCGACCTTCGTCGCTTAGGATGTACAGACCCGTTGTGTTATTTAAAAATAGAAATTCCTTTTCAAGATCAAATTCGCCTTTCTTGTAGGTGAACAAAACCTTCAGATTGCTTGTGTCCATAATAACAAGTTCTTCATTGCCATTCTTTTTAGCTGTAAACATAAAACTTGTACCATCAATTGCCATATGAAGAGGCATCCAATAGCTGTTATAGGTGGTTGGTATCGGCAGATATGCCTTCTCAGCGATTAACTTACCCGCAGATGAATATAATTTAATTCGTTTATTTTTAGCATCCACAAACAAAAAACGATCCTTCAATGCAACAATTTCTGTTGAATAATCAATATAAGGAAGTTCTTTTGTCCATCTGATTTTCCCCGCACTGTTGTATGCTTTTAGCGTCATAGTTTTTTTGTGAATACTATAATGCAACAACGTATCATCAGATACACTCATAATCTGGTTATACCCTTTTCCGCCAGCAATCGTTTTTATTTTTTTTCCCGTGGTCAGGCTGCTCATGTAGAAATCGGGATGATCACTAAATTTTTTGCCGATGATCACATTTCCTGTAATCTGTTCAATTAAATATGGAACTTTGAACTTTTGGATTAAAGTTCCTTTTGTATCGTAATAATAGAGTGTACTACTTTTTGAATCGTCAGCGTGCATAACCACATATAAACTTCCATTTTCTCCTGGATAGGCTAACTCAGCCCCGTTTCTCAAAAAATCTTCTTGCGTGCCGGGCAAAGGTGCTGTCCAACGGATTTCACCTGTGGCTATATGCTTGGCACTCACTTGATTATCGTGAAAAATAAACATATATCCATCATCGGAAAGTGTGTACTCGTTGTCCGTTGGAATCGACCAAAGGAGCTCCCCTGTTTTGGCATCTACACTGTCGATATAATAATCATTATTCTTGTTTACTTTAGTTACGAGCAGACTTTCATTCCCCATGGCATCTGTAACACTCTTCATTGAATATGAGCTTGTTGCACTCTGTCCACCGTTGGTAATATCATACCCCCATTGCAATTGCAGCAGATCTTTAGCCAGAGCTGGCTCGGATGGGATTGCAAGGAAGAAGCATAGGCTAGCTATAAGCCAATAGTTGATTCGTTTTAAACTCATGATTGGTAGACTCCTTATGTAATGTTCTCTGGATTATGGAAGTAACTGATACTTTCTTATTGTCTGCCCGTCGGAAGGTATGAAAAATAGTTCATTTTGCTTATTAAGGAACAATTCATCTCGATTAAACCTTACATCGTTCCAATCGTTCTGTGACAGCCGATAGAGCTCTCTCAGATTATTTGAATCTCTAATCACGAGTTCTATTCCCTGCTCGGTGTATTGAATATACATAAAACTCTGTAAATCGATTGCCATTTTTAGAGGACTATTTGGCTCACCTTGCATGTAGAAGGGCTTTTCATTAACTCCTGTAATGAATTTTCCATCCGAATTCATAAGCATGATGTTGCCTGCGGTTTGTTCCAGATACAGCACACGATCATGGATGATAAATATCTCGGGAGGCCCCTTTTTAAAAGAAAAATCATACTTCCATTTCAAAGCTCCCGTAGGCGAGTATGCCCTCAACTCAAGTTCACGGTTATTGATAAATTTCCGGGTTATTAGGGTTCCATCGTCCGTAACCCTATTCCCGTAGGGCAAGGTTGTTTCATTGGTCAGCACCGTCAGCTTCTTACCTGTAGAAAGATCAAAAACATGAGTATACGGACTTTTGTTGCCCGGTTGACCTAAAATAAAATTGCCTTCTATTGTGTAGTATTGCATATAGGGGAGAATAAGCTTTTTGCTTCGATTTCCCTTTTCATCATAATAATAAAGAGTTACATATTTGAGTTTGTGATAAGTGAAAGAATAAACTGTTCCGTTTTTGGTGGAATTTGAGGACTGACCTTCATGAAAGTAGGGGTTTATTGAGGACCATATCGGTTTACCGGTTGTCAGATCCGAGAACGTAATAATATCATCAAATCTTCTTTCATAGTCATCAGTTTCAGCAGGTTTAAAAGTATACATGTAACCATCGCTGGTTGAACCATAATCTGATTCTGGCTTGGACCATCGGATGTCCCCGGTTTCACCATTAATATTCTCCACGTATGTGAGATCCTCGTTCACTACCTTTCTCACCAAAATGTTTAGGTTGCCGGACGAATCCAGTCTGAAGTAATGCGGAGTAAATCCATCCCCCCATTTGCCAGAATCGACCTGCTTGACCCATTCAAGCTGTGGCACGGTCTTGGCTTTAGCCGACGCTGAGGGTTTGTCTACTGACAACAATCCTAGACTCAGGATGCTGATCAACAAACAAAATCGAATACAAAACCATTTCAAAATAAACAGCTCCTTAACAAAGATCGAGTTCAAACTTAATCTGGACCTACCGTTTCATTTTTAATATCCTGCACCAAACGTATGATCTCCGCAACACCTAGTAACAATAATCCTGCTACAATGCCGTTCATCATAACTGGGAGAGCCAAAGACCATTGAAAGCCATTGAACTCATTTTGCCCAACGAGGATACCGGCAATAATGGATAGAATGATGCTAATCCAAGCGATCCACTTCAACAATTTACTCGTTTTATTTTTGTTGTACAAAGAAATTAACTCCTTTACCATAGTATGCCATTAAGTCTATCATATCTATTGTTGCTAGGTATATAGGACTATTTCTATGTCAGATTTAGAGTTTTGTTGAAATATATTGTCTTTTGTTTAAGTGTCTGTTTTCTACATGTTATTCAATGACAAGAATGCGCGGCGATGCCTGACGAATCACCTTGGATGATCTCCATGAGCCAAAAGCTGCTGCAAGGATACTCAGACAAGAGAAAAGTATAATCCCCCACCAATTCAGAACCAACGGAATTTGTACGATACCGTATCCCGAGAGCACCTTTTCAAGCAACAACGGAAGAAGGTACACGCCAGCAATAACCCCAAACATTGCACCGATCAGGGATAACAATATAACTCCCAGTGTAATAGAGGACCGAATACTGCCGGATGTCATACCAACCGATTTGTAGATGCCGTACGTCTTATTTTCTTTGCGAATGCTGATCCGGCAGGTACTGAAGATGATCATAAACGTAACTATGATGAATAGAAGACCGATCAGGGCCATGGGATATATGAGAATATTTGCAGCTTCTGTATAAACGGAATCCAGCAGCGTTTTTTGCGTGACAATGGATGCAGAGTATTTGAACTGCTCATTTAACTGGGCTGCAACTGCCCCTGCTTGTGAAGGATTGATGACATTAATAAATGCAACATCTATATCACTGTATCTCGGATTTACACTTCGAACCGCTTGAACGGTGATTCTCCCGGATACCGACATGTTGGAGATCGCTTGATAGATACCCGAGATGATGAACGTACGCTTTTCTCCCTCAATGTAGATATCGATAAGGTCTCCCAGATCCTTGTTTAACATCTTGGCAGCACTAACCCCGATTGAAATCTCATTTTCTCGTTCAGGGTTATTTCCTCTCAACGTCTCGAAGCCGAAATCCTCATAGCTTCCATCCAATACGCCTAGGTAAAGGCTAATAGACTGACTGGCTGGATTGCGCGAGGAAACATCTGAGGGAATAACTCCGGTAATGTTTCCTTGCCAGCCTACATTTTGGATGCGGGGATCTTCTTCAAGCACGTTTTGCAGCTCTGCTCTGGGAAACGTTGTTTTGTTCACCACCACAGCAGCAATGTTTGCATTGTCATAACCCCATTTAGCTGCAGTCTGATCGATTCCGGTAATGCTGGTCAGAACAACATATCCGAAGACAAGCACGGAAGCAGCTATGGACGTCAGCAATATTATTAAAACAGAGTTTTTGCTGTTTCTGATTAGACTGCGTAGGCCGATTACAAAAGAGATAGGCAGTCGACCAAACGAGGCCACATTTGCGAGTGGTGAATTCATTCGCTTTGCCATGGCTACGTTCTCATCCTCTGACATACCGTAGCGAATGGCCTGAACAGGCTCGATCATACGGGCTTTTTTGGCATAAAATATAACAAATACAATCACAAGGATGAATAACAGCAAACCTACAAGTATAGCTGCTCCAACACCCTCAACCGGAAGATCACTATTGCCTGTTCGCAGGGACGATACAGAGATGTTGATGATGAATTTAGACACCAACATACTCAGCGCAAACCCGGGAAGAACAGCGATGATGGACAGCAGGGAATATTGAATGACATAGGTGCCGATCGTTGCACGGGAAGTGAGTCCCAGCGACTTGAGGATACCTATCGTTTTGTAGTTAGCCAGAATAGCATCAGAGATGGTGAAGCCAATGGTGATGAGTGCAATCATCATCATGACGGCTCCTAGGAAAATCATGATGAAACCGACGATCTGGTTAATAATCAGATAAAAGGATGAAATACTTTCGAATTCCATTTTGGTTTCCAGAAGCGGAGCACCCGCCTCGTTTTTATAACGGTTCCAGTAACTGGAACTCATACTGTAATCGTCAAAATGGATGCCCATCATGTAATGCTCTTTTCCTGCAAGCGTACTAAAATCATGTTGGTAATCCGTACTGTTCATCCAGATTCTTGCCGTATTGGTGAACGGTGCGCCATAAGGAACATCAACAACAACAGCTGATACAGCGAGGTCAAGCGTGGTTGAGCCGGTTTTGAATTGAATGGTATCGCCAACAACAATGTTATGGCTATTCGCCAGGGACGTAGGAATCCATACGCTACCTTGTGCGGGAGATGAGCTTTCTTTTCCGGCAGCAAATACGAGTTTATCTACATCCCAAGGCGGCGGCGGGGTGTTCATCATATAGAGGTAAATGTTAGGAATATCCGTGCCGTCAAAGGTGATGCCTGATAAAGTTTGGTAAGCAAGTAAAGTCGAGATCTGAACACCATTCTGGGCGGCCCACCAGTCATGTACCGTTTGGGGATCATTCAGCCCTTTGTCGAACGTCAAGATCTGATGCGACCCGTTGGTTCGGCTGTGCATCTCATTGAACTGGTTGCCCGTATTAGCCAAAATGATGATGGAAGTACACACCAGAAGTGTGGACAACAAAATAAGCAGGGTAATAAACAGGTTTTGAACTTTATTTTTACTCAGATACGACAAGCTAAGTTTAAACATGACCACCATTGTTATTCCTTCCCCGTAACCAAAGCGAAGATAATCGCTTCACGATCCTGAATTTGATGTTCGTCATAGGTATCAAACTCAAGGATTCCGCCAATCTTGCCGTCCAAAATGTAGATCAGGCGATCTGCTCGACAGGCGGCCTGGATATCATGCGTCACCATAACAACGGACTGTCCTTTCCTGTTGAGATTCGTAAGGATATCGAGAACAGCTGTGCCGTGTTCCATATTTAAGCTTCCGGTTGGTTCATCCGCAAAAATGATATCCGGCGAATTGATCAAAGCCCGTGCAATGGCAGCTCGCTGCTGCTGTCCTCCAGAGGTTTGAGAGGGGAGGCGATCACGTTGTGCATTAATATCCATCGCACTCATCAGCTCATCAGCTCGGGATTGGATGTCCTTCGTTTTGTTTCCTGCAATATATCCCGGTAAAGCAATGTTCTCTTTGATGGAAAGGTCTGGGACCAGATTGATGCTCTGATAGATATAACCAATCCGGCGGGTACGGAAGTTGGACATTTCCCTTTCACTGTAAGCGTCAATCCGCTGGTCACGAAAATAGACCTCACCTGCAGTGATCTGGTCCAGTCCGCTTAGCAGATATAGGAGAGTTGATTTGCCAGAGCCAGAGTTACCCATGATGACCGTGAATTCCCCTTCATAGATATCGAGATCAACATTACGGATGGCATGATATTGTTCACTTCCGCTGTTGTACGTTTTGCACAGATTCTGTGCACGGATAATCACTTTTTTGGACAAGTCGAATCACTCCCAAGTGCAGTATAGGATTCATTCTAGAGGAGGGATGTTGAGGAAGCCTTATCAAATTATGAATAAAGTATTACAGCTGTGGAGTGTGGGCTCAGCAGATCGGCAGATAGAACCGGAAGGTTGTACCTTGTCCTTCTTTGCTAGTGAAGGAAATACGGCCTCCATGTGCTTCAATAATGCTTTGGCAGATGGAAAGCCCCAGTCCAGTACCCTCCTGCACACGTTGGTCTGCCTGGCTAACCTGGCCTCTAAAATAACGCTGGAAAACAAACGGCATATCCTGCACACGTATGCCCTGACCCGAATCGGCGATGGTCACTTTCAAGTGCCCGGATTCCAGTTCCGTGGCTATACGTATCGTGTCTCCCGGAGCTGTATGCTTGAGAGCATTGGCGACAAGATTGGAGATCACCTGTTCAATTCGGATAGGGTCGATAGCGATTAACGCATTGGGAATGTGGTTGGACTTGGGCCCGTCATAGACGAGACCTCTTGTAAGTATTACATGTTCAATCGGTTTCAACATGGCATCGAGTACAGGACCACTGTACATTTCACGGGGTTCCACCGAAATTTGCCCCAATTCCTGAAGTGCATGAACCAGCAGATCCTCCACAAGGCGTGCCGTTTTATCCGTATGGGTCCGCATGACTCCCATATATTCCATCAGCGTCTCCTGATCGTTGCATAGTCCTTCCTCAATAGCTTCTATGTATGCTTTTATCGTGGTAATTGGTGTTTTAATGTCATGAGATATATTGGTGATGAGTTCTTTTTGTGCTTGTTCCTGCTGAATACGCTGCTCGCTCATATGTTTAATCTCCGTGCGCATTAGATCAAACATGGCATATACTTCGAGCAATTCATCGTTCCGGTTATACTGGATTTTTTCTTCATAATTGCCTTTAAGCATGGATTCCGCATGTTGCTTCAATTGATGGATGGGAGAGAGCAGGTGTTTGTCCAGTTTTCGTTTCATCCAGAATAGAAATAAGCTCAGAACCAGTGACAGGAGCATGAGTGCGCTAATCAATATAACCGGAAAAGTCATCGGTTGCTGAACCGTAACCATCGCTTGGGGGATGGAAAAGATGGCATTGCCGATCTGACTTCCCATCGGTCCGTCCATCACGGGAAACGCAATATCAAGCGTATCGTTACCGTCCGCGGCCTGCGTGGCATGATGCAGATCATAATGGAGAGCTGAACGCAGATTAACTTGCGTCCCTTCAGAGGTGGGGTCGGAGGACAGAATGACTTTTCCATCCAAGTTTAGATAGGTAAGCAGAACCCCGGTCTCTCTGGCGGTGGAACGTATGACTTCACGAATATTTTGTTCATTAAGATGCTGATGATTTTGCTCCAAAGCGAGTAAGATCGGATTGACCTTGAGTCGAACCTGATTCAGGGACAGATTGGATTCGCCTGAATTTCGATCTTGTAACAGCATCATCGACAGTGCAAGGATACTTAAAACGATAATAATGAGAAGCCCAAGTGTTGTTAACAACCAGCGTTTGGACCAGCTGTTCAATGACATGTGGGTGCCTCCAATCTCACTTATTCGTAATTGAATTTGTAACCGACACCCCATACCGTCTTCAGAACGGTTGGATGCGAGGCATCTGCCTCAATTTTTTCACGCAGTCTGCGAATGTATACGGTTACGGTATTTTCATCGCCGTAGGTTGCATATCCCCAGATGGCGTCGAGCAACTGGGCTTTGGAGAATACCTGATTCTTATGGCTTGCCAGATAATGAAGTAATTCGAATTCCTTGGCAGACAGAGAAACTTCCGATCCGTTCAATGTAACTTTATAGGCTTTTTTATCAATCACCAGGTTTCCAAGATGCAGTAGATCTGTTCTGTCTCCAACGGATGTCATGCTGTCATAACGCCTGAAGTGGGCATTAATCCGTGCTAACAGTTCGCTCAGCGAGAAGGGCTTGGTCATATAGTCGTCTGCTCCAAAGCCAAGTCCAAGTACCTTATCGGTATCACTGCCTCTGGCACTTAGAATAAGGATGGGGATATTGTTGCGCCTTCTGATCTCTCGACAGACCTCGATCCCGTCCATGTCCGGAAGCATAATATCCAGAATGATGTAGTCTGGTTGAATAAGCTCCATAATCTGAAGTCCATCTTGTCCAGTGGCTGCCACGGCGGCTTCATATTGATTTTTGGTTAAATAATCTCGTAGAATGCGCGAAATATCTGATTCATCCTCGATGATGAGGACTTTGCGCTGGTGGGTTAGCATATGTATCGCTCCATTATGATAGATGTGAATGGGTAAGATGACAGTCTTTATAATTGTACAGTCTTGTTCTGTGGGAGTCACATGAAAAAATATTGAAGTGAACTTCATTCATGTAAAAAACGTTCTAGCTTCCAGTCGTACTGAGAGTTGGTCACAGTTTAATGTATCAAAATAACCCATGAACCTCTTAAGGTCATGGGTTTCTGATACTGAACATCATACATGCTCCAGATCATCGATAGGCTCATGCTGTCTGGATTTGAGATACTCCGCCGGAGACACACCGAAGTGCGCCCGGAATACCCGGTGGAAATAGGAGTAGCTCGCAAAACCACAGGATTCCGCAATATGCTCTAGTGTCATTTCACTGTATTTCATTCGTTCCAGCGCCGCATTCAGACGGATCTCAATCGCATATTGAATCATGGTCTGATTGTAGTGCTCCTTAAATAAACGGACTGCACGTGACAGGCTGAGGCCCGCATAACGAGCCGCTTCATCAAGCTTGAACGTAACCGTGGCATGCTCCTCAATAAAACGTTTTAACTTCAGCGCAGAGGAAACTGCACGATCGGTCTGAATATTCTCTTTAATTGCCCGGTCGATATACAGACATAATCCGCGCAGTAACGCATCCTTTAGCTCTGCATTTTCCTCAAGAGGTCCGCGACGTTTCTCAAGTAACATATTTCTCCACAGGCTGATGAGTTTATCATCAAGTCCAATTCGGCTCACGGTTGATCGATGCTGTCGTTTCCACCAGTTCTCGATCCAGCTGCCCTCGCAGAACAGATAATAGTCTCCACTAGACAAGCGTCCTTCCTTATGTGGTTCATCTACAACGAGATGATAGTCGTCACCAGGCTTTAAGAGCAGCAAGTCCCCGCTCGTCATCCTGAATTCTTCATCTTGTACATACACCTTGCACGAGCCTTCAGTCTGCAGACGGAACAGATAGGTTTGCAACTCGCCCCTCATATTATGTGTGAACGCCTTATAGTGGTATGAGTAGTCACAGATCAGTACAGATGTCTCTAACGTATCCAAATAAAATCCCCCAATATGTACATCCTTTTACATCATAAGTTTAACTTAACATTTACACGAAAACGGAGAGGACAGAAAGAACCTGAAGAAACGAAGTTAAAAGCTTTCTGAAAGAAAGCTGCATCGGAAGCATAAACTCGCCTTTATCTCCGGATTTTATCCTTTTGAAAAGGAAATCAAAAAAATCTGGGGATAACAGCGATCGGAAGGTTGCTCTGTCATCGGAGTGCCAGTGTAAATATCTTCAGTTGAAATGGGCTACATTCAATTGATGCAAAATGATGGAAATAAAATTTGATCAGATAGTTCATGTTCTGACTATATTGTATATGTTCATTCTAGCCTGTTTTGCGTTAGGATGATACCAGATAGAGCAATGAAAGCAAATTTGAGAACAGAGGTGTATCCTACATGAAAAAACTTAATATTGGTTTGCAATTGTTTACACTCCGTGATGAAACTGCAGCAGATTTTCGTGGTACGTTGCGTAAGGTAGCGGCCCTTGGATATGAAGGTGTGGAGTTTGCCGGATATGGCGATATTCCAGCTGAGGAAATGAAAGCGCTACTAGATGAACTTGGACTGAAAGGATTCAGCAGCCACGTTTCACTACATGCGATGCGCGAAGACTTGCAGAAACAAATCGATTACCTGAAAACAATTGGTGCACAATATATCATTTGCCCTTACCTGATGCCAGAAGATCGTCCTGAGAATGCAGAAGGTTGGACCAAGCTATTCGCTGAGTTACAACAATATGGAGCTGAAGCAGCGAAACAAGGATTGATCTTCGGTTACCATAATCATGACTTTGAATTCCACGGCCAGGTTGGCGATGCCAATGCCTTTGATGCCATGTTCGCTCAAACATCACCGGAAGCGGTAAAAGTGGAAATGGACGTATGTTGGGTACAATTTGCGGGACAAAATCCGATCGAGTATATTAATAAATATGCGGGTCGCTTGCCGCTGCTTCATCTGAAGGACTTTAGCAAAGACGAACAGGGCCAGATGAAAACACTGGAATTGGGACAAGGTTCGGTTGACCTGCCAGCTGTTATTGAAGGGGCTACGAATGCAGGCGTGGAATGGCTGATCGTGGAACAAGACGTATGTCAGAACCCTCCGCTTGAGAGCGTATCCAACAGCTACAACTGGTTGAAACAGAACTATTTGAACCAATTTTAATCTAGCATTTTGCATAATCCAAAGAGAGAATTGAATCGAATTATGAAAAATGCTGAATCTTATTTGTCAAAGGAGACTTATGTACATGAGTAAAATTAAAGTTGCTGTATTCGGCTGTGGAGCCATTGCCGAGCGCAGACATATTCCAGAGTACGCTGCCAATGAGAACGTAGAACTTGTCGCTTTTGCCGATCCGATTGTGGAGCGTGCGGAGAAGATGGCTGAGACTTACGGAGGTAAAGCGTACTCCAGTTACGAAGAATTGCTTGCAAACGAAACGGTGGATGCCGTTAGTGTGTGTACACCAAACTATCTGCATGCGCCAATGGCGATTGCTGCTGCAAATGCAGGCAAGCATGTGTTGGTTGAGAAACCAATGGCAGTATCCACTGAAGAAGGCGAGCAAATGATCGAAGCTGCCAAGAAAAATGGCGTGTATTTGATGGTTGGACACAACCAGCGTTTGATGCCTCCTCACGTAAAAGCAAAAGAAATTCTCGACTCCGGCAAACTCGGTAAAGTCCTTAATTTCCGTACATCATTTGGTCACCCGGGTCCGGAAGGCTGGAGTGTGGACGGAGCTGAAAGCTGGTTCTTCCGTAAAGAAGAAGCGATTATGGGCGCAATGGGCGACCTGGGCGTGCACAAATCCGACTTCATCCGTTATCTGCTGAATGATGAAGTATCTGAAGTGGCTGGTTTCATCAGCACACTGCACAAGGAAGGTACTAAAGTTGACGATAACGCAACTTGTTTGCTGCGTATGAAGAGCGGAGCGATCGGAACGCTAGTAGCAAGCTGGACACAATACAGAGCTGGAGACAACAGTACAGTTCTGTGGTGCGAGAATGGTGTTATGAAGATCGGAACAGTGGAAGGCGATGAAGTTATCGTTGAACTGACCAATGGTACAGTTGAGACGTACAAAGTTGGTGCCATGGCTACCAACGAGAAACAAGTGCCGAGTGGTGTAATTGACGCATTTGTAGAGTCGATTGTAACCCAAACACCTCCAGCGATTTCTGGAGAAGAGGGCTTGCGTTCCCTGCAAGTGATCTTGGCAGCATTCGAATCCGAGAAAACAGGTCAGATCGTTAAACTGTAATCCATACGAAGGATAGTGCAATTTCTAACATTCTATATGGCTTAATCTATGATATAAAGGACTTATCTTCAGAGAAGTGTTCTGGGGTAAGTCCTTCTTTATTTGTTCCCAGACAAGTGGGAGAAAGTGAACAGGGATACGGTAATTGTGCAATAGGGTTTACAATAGTGGATCGCTTTTACACAACAGAAAAGGCTGATATTTTGCGCTATCGCGTAATATCAGCCCCTTAGAGTCATTAAAATTAATGATAGAATGATTAACTTTCTTTAGATGCCAGCCGGTACATCACTGCCCAGATCCAGCCATGTTATTTCAGCAGGAGTCAGCGTGATGCGGGAACCTTCGTCACAGGACAGCAGCTCCGCCTGATTCTGGGCACCGATCAGGGCACAGGTTGGGAACGTTTGATTCAATACATAAGCGAGTGCAATCTGAATGGGTGATGTTTTCTTCGAATTAGCCAATTGTTCAGCCCGATGCAACCGTTCCCAGTTGTCATCACTGTAGAATACACGCACCAAATCTTCGTTATCCCGAACTTCAGGTGTGAATCTTCCAGTGAAGAAACCACGCGCTTGGGAGGACCAGGATAGCAATGGTAGTTTGGTTTGTTCATGCCATGCCAGCGTCTCTGCATCTGCTGACACACAGCCTTCCCAGAACGGTTCGTTTGCTTTGGCGAGACTGAGATTTGGACTACTGAAGGTGAAGCCTTTCAGGCCATTTGCCGCAGCGTACGCATTGGCTTCCTCGAGCCGCTGCCAAGTCCAGTTGGAGGCGCCAATTGCGCCGATTTTACCGGATTCAATATGTTCGTTCAGTGCTTCAAGAATGACACTGACAGGGGTATTGGGATCATCCCGGTGCAAGGCATACATCTCTACGTGATCTGTCTGAAGACGCTCCAGACTTTCCGTCAGGTCACTGCGGATGGCATCAGCGTTCACACGTGGTCCATTCTGGTCATGATGCGCGCCTTTGGTGAGAATGACGATCTGGTCGCGGTTACCACGTTCCTTCATGTAACGACCAAGGACTTCTTCACTCTGTCCACCACAATAGATATGTGCTGTATCTACAGTGTTACCGCCAATCGACAGAAAAGCATCCATGTTCGTAGCTGCTTTATCGTAAGCACTATGCACGAAATAATCGGTTCCTTTAATCAATCGGGAGACGCGTTTGCCTGCACCAGCAATTTCGATATATTCCATAAGTCAGTTCATCCTCTCAATTATAGTGTAATTCGTGTACGTTCTTCCGCTGAACGAAGGCAAGCTTCCAGCACTTTCATATTAGCTACCGCATCAGAAGGGGCGAAGCGCAGATCCTTGCCCTGAAGTACGGCACGTGCTATGTCATCTCCCTGTAGAGCGTAGTGGTTCACTTGCGGAACTTCAATCTCTTTGCGTTCACCGCCAGCCGTTACATAGAAGTTGGAACTGCGGTCCTGACGACCGATAAAGGCCGACGGCACCTCAATGATGCCATCAGAACCTAGAACTTCGAGCGTGTTGCGGAAGGCTGCCCACATGCTGCTGTCAAACGTCACGCCAACGTGATTGTCGAATTCCAGCAGTCCGGAAGCCATCATATCGACCTGATCATGCTGTGGGGAGAACATGCCAATAACGGTAACTGCACTTGGTTCCTGACCAAGTAGCAGACGTGCTACGCTGATGGAATAACATCCGATATCATACAGTGCACCTCCACCCCACTCCTTCCGAAAGCGGACATTGCCGGATGCATTGGAGTTATTAAATGAAAATGTGCTGTGCATACCACGGATCTCACCGATCTCACCGCTGGCGATGATATCCCTGATCTGCTCATAACGTGGATGATGACGGTACATGAATGCTTCCGCGAGATGCACACCTGCATCTGCACAAGCTTGAACCATCTCCTGAGCTTCCTGTTCTGTCAGAGCCAGTGGTTTTTCGCATAAAATATGTTTGCCTGCTTCAGCAGCCCGGATCGTCCATTCCCGATGCAGATGATTCGGCAGTGGGATATATACGGCATCAATGGAATCATCAGCGAGCAAAGCTTCATAACTGCCATAAGCCTTGTCGATCCCAAGTTGTTCGGCCGTCTGTTTGGCTTTATCTTCGTCTCGACTGGCAATCGCGGTTACTTCATTCAACTCGGATTGCTGCAGGCCTGGAATGACGGATTCCACAGCAATGCTAGCGCTACCAAGAATGCCCCAACGCAATTTTTGAACTGAATTCATGTGTTGTATCCTCCTGTGTATGAATGTATATTGTGATTATAAAGAATAGACCAATGAATTAAAATGATAATATATTGAGGTTAGTTAACACAATATTGTTGATCAAGGAGAACCGGCTATGATGAGACAAACCGTATTGCTTACCCTGCAGGATATTCCATATTTTTGTTATCCCGAGTCCGTTGGACATTATATGGACCATGTCCAGCATTCCGTGTTGCGTGAGGCTGGCGCACTGAACAACTTTAATATTCACTACGTTGCTTCGGGCAAGGGATATGTGGAAGTGGACGGGGTGGTGCATGA
The DNA here is from genome assembly GCF_031455635.1 of Paenibacillus sp. 2003. Lineage (NCBI taxonomy): Bacteria > Bacillati > Bacillota > Bacilli > Caryophanales > Paenibacillaceae > Paenibacillus > Paenibacillus sp. 2003. Next base: position 56,915 of record NZ_JAVDTB010000009.1, read on the forward strand.
GCTTCGCGCAGGTCAGGCGTTTCTCTATTTCCCGCAGCAGCGGCAGCATTATTATAGTAGTGAAGATGATCCATGGGATGTACGATGGGTTCATTTTTACGGTGAACGTCTGCATGATTATATGATCGAGCGGGGGTTACACCGCAATCTATTGTGGACACTGCGGCAACGCAGCTCTTGGGAAGAGGCTCATCTGGCCTTGCTCACTGAAGCGGAACAGAACACAATGCTGCGTCCGGCTCAGCTATCCACACTGACCTATGCCGTACTCGCCGAGTTCGTGCAGCATGCAGTACCTTTAAAGAGCACACGTACCACAAGTAAGGCGGAGAGTCGGGTTCTTGCACTTCTTCCACAGATGCAACAAGAGGCCTGTCAACCTTTCCTGTTACAGGACTGGGCGGATCTCGCAGGTGTGAGTTCGTATTACTTTTGCAAAATGTTCAAGAGTGCTGTGGAGATGACGCCCATGGAATTTATCACTCGTTCACGACTACAGATGGCGAAGCAATGGTTACTCGAACGGCCTACGGCCAACATTGGACAAATCGCGGAGGAAGCGGGGTATCCCAATGCCAGTTATTTTAATCGCCAGTTCATGGCCCATGAGGGGATGACACCTACGGATTACCGCGGATTGTATCACAATTAAACCGTATCCTTTCGATGTTGCCAGCGCTTTAGGTATAGTGGTTTGACAGAGAGCTCAATCAAGTCTATTATGGATAAATTAAATCCGTGTATAATGAGGTGCCCTCATGAAATATTCAAAAGCAACAAATTATGCTTTGCATACGATGCTTCATCTTGTAAGCACTGCTCCTGAGCAGCTGGTTAGTGTACACCAACTTGCAGAATTGCAGAAGGTATCACCAACCTATCTGTCCAAAATATTGACGAAATTGGTTAAGGCGGGCATGATCGAATCGACTTCTGGCGCCAATGGTGGCTACCGGCTTAGTCGTAAAAATCCGGATCCTTCCTTCTTGGAGATCATTCATGCGATTGAAGGTCAGGCATCCTTGTTCGAATGTTCCCAGAATCATAACGCAGGCTGTTTGATCCAGCAGGTGATGGTGCAGGCGGAAGAAGAGATGGAAAGTTTTTTGAACAATAAAAAAATGTCAGAACTGGCTTCCCAGATGAAGGGTGCACATTCCCTGTAACTTGCACTAGAAGTGATCTTTCCCCAACCTCGCGAGAGGTAAGGAAAGATTTTTTTGTATCGTTGTACCTACTAGAACCCGAATGGTACAATAAGGAAGGTATAGTATGCATACATACATGATCCTAATCTTACATCACATTTTACATCTCTGGAGGGACAACACATGAGCCAATCAACGATCACAGGACTGGAACAATTGCTCGCGCTTGAAAACATTAGGAACACCAAGGCGCGTTATTGCCGCTATATTGATACGAAGAAGTGGGATACTTTGGGCGATGTGTTTGCTCCGGATGCAGTGGCCGATTTCAGCACAGAGGGCAATCCAATTCCGGTATTAACAGGCCGTGATACGATCGTACAAGTATTCCGTGATCTGGTGGATGTTGCCGTAACCGTGCATCATGTTCATAGCGCCGAAGTTGAATTTGTATCTGAGAACGAAGCAAAGGTCATCTCCCCAATGGAAGATTGGGTCACGTTCCCGGAGGGCAATGAGAACAAATCCTTCCACGGATTTGGGCACTACCACGAGACTTTTGTCAAAATCGACGGCCAGTGGTACATCAAACATACAAGTCTGAAACGTCTTCGTTTGGACCTGTTTGAATAGTATAATCAGTATAGAAGAATATAGAAGTTGATCAACCGTAAAATAATAGCCCCGAGGAGCGTGATGAACGCGTCCTTGGGGCTGTTTTGTGTTAGTGGGATAGGGCAGCTGACACATGCACAGAAAAATGGGATAGAAAAAAGCCAGGTTCAGAACCCGAGGGTCCCTTCCTGACTTCTTTTGGTTAAATATAATGTTAAATCCGGTTACTTGTTTTCGTGACTTTCCGTGACTGCATTCTTAGATACACCTGAGAGAAAATAACCGATGCGACTGCGACCACAGTCATGCCCCAGAAAATATTGGTGTACGCTGAGGATAACGGCATGTTTTGCATCGCCGTTAATGCTACGCCAGTAACAGCAACGCTGAAGGCACCACTGAAGAACTGACTGAGTTGGAACAGTCCCATACCTGCGCCCACCTGATCCATGGTCAGATTGCCAGACAATTCATTGGAGACGCTGGTGGTTAGGGAAGAGAAGCCAACGCTGAGCAGGACATAGACAGCCATAATGGCGTAGATGTTATTGTCTGCAAATAAGGCGAACAATCCGGCAGCGGCCAGTAGCAACCATGGTGCAAACTTCAGCAGCAACGTATTGCCATGTCGGTCAATCATACGGCCGATCCGGTTGGACAGCAGCATTGACACGACTGCACCCGGGAAGATGACGAGTCCTGATTGAGCAGGGGTCAGTCCATATAGATGCGCCAAAATTTGAGGTAACAGGAACAACGTCGAGAAGTTATTGATGTACGATACAATCCCCAGCGAGCTGAGCATCATATATTTTTTGTCTTTGAACAAAGCAGGTTGAACAAATGGATCTGCCGCGCGCCGAATTCGGAGCCAGAACAGAAGCAGTGCCGCAGCACCGATAACAAGCGTGTACCACTGACGGGAAGTCAGGAATAACAGCACACCTGTAGTACCGATGGCGAGAAGCACGGCACCCAGCAGGTCAAATGAACCTTTTTGCGGTGTTTCCCGCGGAAGCAGTTTGAAGAATACAGGAATCAAGAATAACGTTAATCCCGTAACGATAAACAGGTCATGCCATCCCAGAAATTGTGTAATACTTCCGCCGATGACGGGACCAAGTCCAAGCCCCAGTGAACTGGCGGACATGATGACAGCCATCGATTTACCCCGGCGATCATTTGGAATGTAACGGGTAATCAGCACAATGGCAAGTCCAGGAACAGAAGCAGCCCCCGCAGCCTGAATCAGACGTGCAATAAGCAAAATGATGAAGTGGTTACTAAAGAACCCGAGAACGGATGCTGCACCAAGTAACGTAAGCCCGGTCGTGAATAATGTACGAATGGGTATGAAATCCGATAGACGTGAGAACGTAATCGAGGAGATGGCAAATACAATGGAATATCCTGTAACAATCCAGGAAGAAGCGACGGATGTAAGCATAAATTCGGCTGCAATTTTGGGCAGGGCCAGATTAAACATCATTGTATTCATAACAACGAGTACAACGGTGAAGCCAAGCAAGCTTACAATTAATCCTTCTTGTATTCCGGTCCGTTCCCCTGATGATGCGGTTGCGGTGTTGTTCATAAAAACCTCCTAAAGTGATGTGTATTTCGCAACATTTCAGAAACGGTGTGTAACATTTGCAAAATGTAGTATGATGTCAATCCCGTGCCTGACAGCAGGGGTTACATAACGAAATCATTAAAGTTCGATTGGTATCGAACATTAGAAATATATCATGGATGTGTGTTAAAATACAATGGATAGTCTGAGAAAAGGGGACTACAGTATGAAAATTTTACATCATCCACAGGTGTCAGATATTGAACTTTCCTCCGTATTGTATGCGTTAAGCGACCCGACCCGTCTTGGGATTGTTGTGGAAGCAGCGAGAAGCGGGGAACAGCCGTGCAGTCATTTTCATGCACCTGTTGTGAAGTCAACGAGGTCACACCACATTCGAACCCTGCGGGAAGCCGGAGTTATTCGGGTCAGAGTGCAAGGCACCCAGCATTTTCTCACTCTGCGGTCCGATGATCTGGAAATGCGCTTTCCAGGACTCCTGCAACCGTTATTGCAGGCCGCATCTCAGTCGAGCACAGATCCTTCCTAAATGTTGTCCTTTCTTCAGGTCGAAGAGGGGACATTTTTATTTTCTGAAACACCTCTAATACTGCTGCGACATTCTGTGTCGTACCATGCCCTCTATAATAACGGTGAACACACAAACCATATCGAAAAGAGGTTCACTACCATTGGCAAAAACCAAAAGAGGACGCATCTTGTGGAGTCTTCCTTCCAGAGGCCGGGGAACATGCCCGGTATGCAGCAGTACCCGAATTAAATTGTTGTATACGCGAACGAAAACAGACGGTACAAGTTTGGAGGTATGCAAGAAATGCTTCAAAGCTGTGCAATCCAGAGTGGATATGGCACACGTCTGACATATCAGGCCTGTTCTTCGGAACAGGCCATGTCTTTTGATATAATAAGTGAATTAGGACCGGAAGAGATCGGGGACGGGAAGATGAGTAATATGCATCGGATTCACTGGTTTGACGAACAGATTCGGGGTGGACGTTTTCCTAACAGCAGCTGGCTTGCTCGTGAATTTGAGATTTCTCGTCGTCAGGCTCAGCGTGATATTGAATATATGGCAAACTCCCTGCGCGCCCCCTTGGTATATATGGCGAAATATCGGGGCTATTGTTACGAGGATCAGACCTTTCGATTGCCCCATTTATATATGACAGAAGAAGAGCAGCGTGTGCTGAAATATTTGGCACATCGTTACCGGCATTATGATTATGATCAATCGGACGCGGTGAAACGTGTAGCGCATTTACTGGAGCGTTTTACGCTGGAGGAACAACAGATGGGAAGTAATGAACTTCCAGTGTTTTCGGCGCAACCGAAGCAGCTGCAATCCTTTGAATTATTGTCCCATGCCATAACTGACTTGCGCAGAGTGCATATTCATTACAGGGATCACGATGGAGAACGGCAGTTTTCCTTGTGTCCATTAAAGATGATATCCCAGTTTAACGCCGATTACGTGGTGGGTTATGAAGCAGATCCTGTTCAGCAAGTGGCGATTCGCTTGGAGGGCATTGTTCATGTATCGATCTTGGATGAGAGATTTGAGTACAGGTCAGATGCCCTCCTAGGTGGATGGGAAGAACCACTGCCTGTGCGTAAACCGTTTGTAGCTGAGATTCGCTTGAAGGAATTGCAGCAAATGGACCTATGGCAAGGGTATCGTATCCAGGCTAGGCACGATCAGATTTATTCGATTGAATTTTATGACACGGACGCTTTCTTGCAGCATTTGTTTATTAGCGAATGGGAAGAACTTTTGTCTCCTGGGTGGCTTAGACGCAAGCTTCAGCAAAGAGCAGAAGGGTTGATCCACAGGCTTGGAACATAGAGTGAGTCTGTAAACAGGCAACAAACGAGCAGATGCAGAGCAAGCTGCTGTTTCTCGTAAATACATCAGGAAAACCACCATGGAGAGGAGCTTTTTCTTTGGCTGAAGTCGTGTTAAATAACCTCATCATGAAGCGGGAGTCCAAATCGTACGTGGATAGTCTGCATGCGATACTAACCCATACAGGCCAGTTTCAAGGTTCCAAGGTTGTACTTGCCGGATATACGGGCATGGCTTTCAAGCTGTCGGTGCATCGCAGACTACTTCCCATGTCGGTTACAGCGTATGGACAATGGGGGGAAGCACATCGTCCGGGGGTCGATAACCTGGGAATATTTACGATCTGGGATGGGGGACGTACACGTCATTCCACGTTTGGTTATTACCAGCAGGATGCAGTGAATTGGGTGAGACGGAGTATTGATGAAGGAACTGGTGTGATTTACTGGATTCCTGAGTTCGGTGTTATTCATGGATATGATGACAGTGACCGCATCTTTTATGTGCAGGACGGATGGAGCAAGGAACCGCAGATTTTGTTGTATGACAATTTTGGCTTAAACTTTACCGGATTTTGGTATTGTCAGGTGTTTGGTGATCAGGTCCGCATCCCTGAACAGCAGATGCTGCTGGAATCCCTGAGACTGGCGATTGAGGATTGGGATCTTCCCTATCGTCTGTTACCTGATCAGAATATTGCTTCAGGTAGAAAGGCATATGATGTGTGGGTGCAGGCCCTGCGGAGTGGGGATTTCGATGAATCCGGTGCAGGCTATATCTTGGAATCCTTCTGCCATTCGCGAACCGAAATAAGGATGTATTTGCAGGGTGTTCGAGAGATATGGAACGAACTGGACCATGCTTGTGCATGTTATGAACAGCTTGGGACGTTAATTGACCAAATGAAAGGATATATGGTTCAGCAGGAGAATAGACGTGTCTTGCGACCAGACACCACAGAAGATTTAGCACAGGTACTCGTGAAGGCGAAAGCATTGGAAGAGCAGGCTATTGATTATTTTCGAGTGATATCCAGGAAGTATCCTGACCGTAAAAGGTCCACTATACCACGGTGGGGAGCACATTCAGCACGATAGAATGAGGGAGGAAGGAGTGACGGATGATGGCAGCCAAAGTATTGCAGGACTTGATTCGCTTCCCGCAAGCCCCAACCTTTGCTGATGCACACCTATCATGGAACGGTGTGGGTTCGTATACAGATGCGATGTACCGCATTATATTGCACACACGGTGGATGGATTTCCCGCGCCACATGATTGCAGGTATGACGGCAAGTGCATTCCGATTAGTGGTGGATCGGCGTCTGACCGCAGAATCAATCTCGGCATACAACTGGATGGCAGAGAACTTTGTGGCGGCTGATTTTCTTGGCGTAACAACGGGACAACATGGTGGATTTTCATTTGAACCGACTTTTCCGCTCTATCAGAAGCAGGCAGTGCTTGACATCAAGGCGTCCATTGACCGGGGAATGAGGTGCGATTCTCTGGCATGATCAATTTGTCATTGCTGCCGGATATGATGAGGAGGAGCAGGTGCTGTTTATTGGAGAAAGTGAAGGACATGAAGTCATTCGTCTGCCCTATGATTCATTTGGCAGGAACAGTACACCATACTGGTACTATCAGGTGCTGGAATCTCATGAATCTGTGGATCTATGGGAAGTTTGCAAGGAATCATTAATCCAGGCCGTGTACAAATGGGAAACCCATGACTATATGCTGCCACCCCAAGATTACGCCTGTGGGGCGGCTGCGTATACGGTTATGGCTGCTACTTTGCAGTCTGGAACATATGACACAGAACAAGCGGTAACTGTACTGCGCTATTATGCCAGATCAAGACTGGACATTGCCTCTTATGTTGCAGGGCTGGAGTACCTATCAGCTCGGATGGTTTATGTCATGCGTGAGTATGCATTGCTCGCAGAACTGTATTCGGAGATTGTTGATGTAGTTAATGATTCAATCTCATGGAATACGAAGGAACCAGATTGTGTGCAAAGGGTAATTGAGCTTATCCGGAAGGCAGGGGCTACGGAACAACGTGCCATTGATGCCATTAAACATGCCTTTCCAGAGACGATAGGCAATCGTTTTAAGGATGTTGGATTAAGATGAACGGAGCATGATAGAGAAAATTGAAAAACTCAGCAGGAATAAAACCGGACAAGCCGCAGCCGATCCGGTTTATTTGTATTGAACATATATGCACATCAACTCATGTGATCCACGCTAATAATAACTTTTACAAGAAAAATAACCAAAATTTTAATTTTGGGGTAATCCAAATCCCCTCTTGTTCCGAATATTATATTAGATGGTCTTTTTTGGATGATGATATTCAAGGACAACAGGGGGCGGGAGTATGGTACATAATCCGGAAACCATTCAGGAATGTATCGAACATGCACGGCAAAGGCTCTACCAGATTGCTGATCAATATGCAGAACTATGGCATCCGGAGGTTATTCGTCAATCCATGGTGCTGGATGAATTGATTAATGAATATAACAACGCTATTCGCGGCAGAAAAATTTCAAAACAACTGAAATCATGAGCTATAGAATGCACTTATAGAACGAAAAAGAATCCCATAACGGGATTCCGTGTGTTTGCCTTACTCTTTTACCGCCCCGAGCACAATTCCCTTTACGAAGAAACGCTGCAAGAACGGATATACGAGCAGAATCGGCAGAGCGCCAATAAAGATCTGAGCCGCGTTCACCGTACGTTGAGACATGTTCTGGAGCTGCGTTGCATCCACGTTCATGTTGGAGAAATCCTGCTGTACGATTATGGTCTGCATTAACGTGGCGAGTGGATATTTGGAAGCATCATTCATATAGATCAGCCCGTCGAACCAGGAATTCCACTGACCTACCATCGTGAATAAAGAGATCGTCGCAATTGCTGGCATGGATACAGGCAGATAAATTTTGAACAGGGTCGTGATATGATTGGCCCCATCAATGAATGCGGCTTCTTCCAGCTCTTTTGGAACATTGCGGAAAAAGTTCATCATGAGAATCAGGTTCCAGACAGCCACCGCCCCCGGCAAAATGAGAGCCCACATCGTATTAATCAGTCCAAGCTTCTGGATCAAGATATAAGACGGAATTAATCCCCCGCTGAACAGCATCGTGAAGATGAAAAACCACGCATATAATGAACGTCCCTTGAAGTGCAGACTTTCCTTGGATAACGGATAAGCCGTCAGGAAGACAAGTGTCATACTGAGCAGTGTGCCCAGAACCGTACGCTGGACTGAAATCCAGAGTGCACTGAGAAAGTTACTGTTACCAAATGTTTTGGTGTAGGCGTCCACCGTAAAATCAATCGGCCAAAGTGTCACCAGATTGGCGGATGCTGCCGCCTTACCACTGAAGGAAACCGCCAGAATATGGACCAGCGGCAGGATGCACAGGATGGAGACGGCCGCGATGAATATCAGGTTGAAACCATTGAATATACGGTACCCGGTTGTTTTGTGATACACCTTGATTCCTCCTTAATGCATTATGCTAACCCTTTTAGAAAATACGATAATTGGCGATTTTGTACGCCATCCGGTACGCAGAGATGACCAGGAACATCGCGACAAATGATTTGAATAGTCCAACAGCGGTCGCAAAGCTCATTTTGCCATTCAGAATTCCCATCCGGTAGACAAAGGTATCGATAATATCGCCTTTCTCATATACCAGCGGATTGTACAGGTTAAAGATCTGGTCAAAGCCTGCATTCAGGATATTGCCCAGTGATAACGTACCCACTACGATAATCATCGGCACAAGTGCAGGCAGGGTAATATGCAGTGTCTGTCTGAGTCGTGTTGCTCCATCTACCTCCGAAGCCTCGTACAGTGCCGGGTTAATGCCCGCAAGTGCTGCCAGAAATACAATCGTTCCGAATCCAAACTCCTTCCATACATCACTGACAACCACCGTTACACGGAACCAGTCGCCATCCCCTAGAAAGAAAATTGGTTCAACACCAGCCGCCGCTAACACCTGGTTTACCAGCCCACCTTCCGGTGATAACATATCGAGCAGAATGCCGCCCAGGACAACCCAGGACAGGAAATGGGGCAGATAAACCAAGGTCTGTGAGAAACGTTTGAACGTGGAGTTCCGAACCTCATTCAGTAAAATGGCGAACACCACAGGGGCGATAAGTCCGGCCACAATTTTCATTGAAGCGATCAGTACCGTGTTCCAGATGACCTGAACGCTGTCGGGATATTCGAACATGAACCGGAAGTTGTCCCAGCCCACCCATTTGGAGCCAGTGAATCCCAGCCACGGTTTGAAATCCTGAAAAGCAATAATAATGCCGCCCATAGGCACATAGGCGAACAGTAAAGTGAGCAGTACAGCAGGCAGCAGCATCAGATGCAGCGGCCATGTACGTTTGAAATTCCAGCGGGTACGTTTGCGTGGATGGGGTGTCATTTTTCGCACCGGCGTATTGGTTGTTAACGGTTGTTCCATAGCCATCAGGTCCCTCCTTTATCTCGTCCAGCTCCGGCATGATGAGGCGAGCAAGCCTCTGCGCAGAGTGGAGCAACTGAATTATAGCAATGGAAAAGGGTGGACTATAGAACAACATTTCAATGCGGATGTTGAAATATTAACTTGTTGATGGAAACAGAGAATTACAAGTTGCAGGAAAGCGGGCGAATATAAAATCATATAGAAATGTAAGGGTTTTCAATATAAAATAGGACTTCGGTGTAGAACGACTTCAAATTCAGGGACAGGGTGAAACGATGAAATTCACAGTATTTGCGAAAACGGTCATTCTCTTAATCTGCCTGCTCGTACCCATTCTGCTGCTCTATACGTATGCGAACCAGGCAAATGTGGACATGGTCGTTGAAGAGAAACAACAGTCGAGTCTGAACCAGTTCAATTATTTCAGTTCCCAGGTGGATAAAAATATCGAGCAGCTCTCGCTGTATGGCCTGACATTGCTGCGAGATCCGAGTATCCTGCACTACCGGTACATGACGGACTCAACCAGCCAATATGAGAAAAACAGCATCTATCTGGATATTCTCGACAAATTATCATTGTACCAGTCCACCAGCCGCTGGAAGAACGATATTACCATTGTGCTGCCACAAGCGGAACTTGTGTTATCCACCATGTCCAGCCGGACGGTCTACGATGAAAAGATGTTGACGTTCCCGCAACCTGGCCAATGGCAGCTGGAGCAGGGGAGTTTCACCTACTTTTTCACGGATAACTACGAGTGGAATGAAAAACCGGTGAACACAGGCGTGCGAACGGTGATGGAGATTAATTTTGACCCGATGAACGTGGTCGCCATGCTGGATGATTTCAAAGAAACGCAGGGAGGAGATCCTTTCTTGCTAGTACCAGGTAATGATCCGTTGCTGAACCGTACGGCGGACCACGAACTGGTCGAAGCGATTATGCGTGATATCCCCTTTAACGGGCCGGAGAGAGAAGGAAATCATCAGCTGGAGGTGGGCGGTAAACAATATCTGGTCAGTTACGTGCACTCCAAACAACTGCAAGCAGTATACGTGAACCCGGTGGTATTGGATGATTTGTTAACCCCGATGGACAAGAGCCGAAATATGTTTATTACCTCCATATTGTTACTGCTCGTGCTCAGTATCGGGGCCGCACTGCTTTTGTATCGAAAAGTTCAGGTGCCCATCCATCGTTTGATGAGAGGGTTGCAACAGATTCGCAAAGGGCAGCTGTCCACACGGATTCCGGTCGATCACTCTCGTGACGAATTCGCGTATCTCACCCAGAGTTTCAACCATATGGCGGAGCAGATTCAGGAATTGATCGAGAAGGTATACGAGGAACGTATTCGCTCACGGGAAGCGACATTGAAACATCTGCAATCACAGATCAACCCACATTTCCTGTACAACTGCCTGTTTTATATCAAAAATATGACCCAGCTTGGCAACCGTGAAGCGGTTATTGCCATGTCGCTAAGTCTGGGAGACTACTATCGCTACATTACGCGGGGCGAGAATGACATGACAACAGTTGAAGAAGAGATCCGGCTGCTGAACCATTATCTGTCCATTCAACAGATGCGGACCAACCGGCTGACTTACGAGATTGCCGTACCGCAGCAACTGATGCAGCTCCACATTCCGCGGCTGCTCATTCAACCCATCGTAGAGAATGCAGTGATCCACGGCATCGAACCGATGGAAGGCAGTGGGCATGTCGTCGTAACGGGGATGGCGGTACCCGAACATATAGAGGGTCGCAAATATACAAGATATAGCCTGTTTGTTGACAATGACGGTGTCACGCTAACAGCGGAAGAGATTGCCGAATTGGAACGGGAGATCAATGAACCGATGGGTGAGGAGATTGGAACAGGGACGTGGAATGTGCACCAGCGTCTCGTTACGCGATATGGGCTGTCGTCCGGGCTTCATTTTGGAGCGATTCCTTATGGTGGACTTAGTGTAGAAATTCGATGGTTTGAGGAGGAACAACCGCATGATGAATCTGATGGTCGTGGATGATGAACATTCCGCAGTAGAGTCGATCGCTGTCTCCATACCGTGGAGAGAACACGGGATTGGTCAAGTATTCAAAGCTTATTCAGTCAAAGAGGCACTGGAACATATGGCATCACATCAGGTCCATATTATTATCACGGATATCCGCATGCCGGGTCTGTCCGGTCTGGATCTGGTCAGTCACATCCGGCAAAAGTGGGAACAGACCAAATGTATTATTTTATCGGGGCATGCTTCCTTCGATTATGCGAAGCAGGCGCTCAAACATGGGACAGTCAGTTATCTGCTCAAACCGGTTCGGGATGAGGAACTGATCGAATCCGTGCAGCAGGCCGCTGTGCAGATTCGGCTGGAGGGAGAGAAACAGTTGCTGCATCAGCGGGCCATGTATTCGGTAAGGGAACATCTGCCCGAGAGGCGTGCCGAGCTGATGAAGGATGTACTGTTAGGACATAAATTTGCGGATGCTGAACTCGAAGGCAAGCTGGAGCAATTGGAGATTGGGTTCCGCCCACAGGATAAAATGCAACTGCTGCTCATTCGTTATGATGACCATCAACCCACACATAGAGCATTTCGACTGATGAAGTACGCCATCTCAAATGTGGTGGAAGAGATCTACGGCAGTACTTATCATCTCTGCCATACGGATGACGCCTATGATGATCTGGTCTTTATGGCCAGCCCCAAACAAACCCAAGCCGAACCGGAAGTGCTAATGGGACGACTTGGAGAACGGTTGCTTCACAGTGTGAGGCAGTATCTGAACGCGACCATTTCCCTGTCCGTTAGTCGTATGGGGCGTTTCCCAGATCAGGTGCCTCAGCTATATCATCAAGCCGTCAGTGCGCTTCGCAAGCAGGCCGAGGCAGGCAAAGGACTACATCTGAATGCGGCGGCAGGAACCAATGGGGCCACGTTGAAGTCTCTTGCAGCGCTGTATGAACCGCCGGGTCTGACGACGTTACTGGAAGCCGGACGCATGGAGGATGCACACCGTAAGATTGATCAGATCTTTGCCGAACTTTCGAACAGTGTGTTTCCGGAACATGTGTATGTGGCTTTTCATTATTTGGCGGCGGCATTCTCATATATGGCTCACCGGGAAGGAAGACAGTTAGCCGAAGTGCTTGGCGAGCAGTACCAGCAGCTGCTCAAGGATGGTTATGGCATCTCGCTGCGTAGTCTGGAAACGTGGACTCGGTCTGTGATGCAGCAGTGGGCCGAGAGCACCAGCGATGCGGGACAGGATGCCGGATCCACGCTGATCAGGCAGGTGCAGCAATGGATTGACCATCATCTGGGGGAGGATTTATCGTTGCAGGTCATTGCCGGAGAGGTGCATCTGCACCCGGTATATCTGTCAAAAATGTATAAACAATCCACAGGGGAAGGCATTAGTGATTACATTATCCGTTCCAGAATGGAACGTGCAGTTCATTTGCTGAAACATACGGCGATGAAGATCTATGAAGTCGGTCAGGAAGTGGGGTACAATAACACGCCTTATTTCATTCAGGTGTTCCGCAAACATTATGGACTGACCCCGCAGGATTTTCGGAACGGTTAACAAATCGATATGAACATTGAAATTGTGATATATGTTTGCCTCCCCGGCTGCACTATCCTTTTCATGTAAGGTGCATTTGGCACATAAGGGTATCCAAGTTACCTGAGGAGGGGTTAGTTCATGTATAGAAAAATGATGACAGCATTGCTCGCAATCACGATGGTTGCCGTAACGGCATGTAGTTCGGGGGCCAAGGAAGAACCGGCGAAGGAAGCCGCTGCACCACTTGCTCTGCAAGACGGGAAATATGAACCGGCGGTACAGATGAGTTATTTGCGGGCCTGGAATGATGACACGAAGTTCAAGAATGGGGAAACGGCACAGAACAATGTGCATACGAAATGGGCCAAGGAACGACTTGGCATCGATCTGACCACGCCATGGGCTGTATCGGTGACCAATGATGCATTTTATACGAAATTACGCTTGTCTCTGTCTGCTAACGAAGAACTGCCGGATATCGTATCCATTCGGGGAGACTACAATCTGGTCCGGGAATTAATTGAGTCCGGCAAATTTGCGAATGCAGGCGAGCTATTTGACAAGTATGCTTCGGACACATGGAAACAGGCATCCGAATCTGCACCGGAAGAATGGTATCCATACATGTATGAGGGCGAGCGTTATGGCATTCCAATCTTCGATTATGCGTACAACGGCGATTCGGTCATGTTTATCCGGGAAGACTGGCTGAAGAAGCTGGGACTGGAAGAACCAAAAACCATGGATGAGCTGGTTACGGTCATGGATGCTTTTACAAATCAGGACCCGGATGGGAACGGCAAGAAAGATACGTATGGTCTGACCGTGGGCATGAAAAATGCGCTCAATACCTGGATGACGGAATCCGGCTGGATCTTCGGCATGTACAACACCATGCCTGGACAGTGGAATGATGCCGGAGACGGAACACTGCAATATGGCTCCATTCAGCCAGGTGTGAAGGAAGGCCTTGCGACAATGAAAGATTGGTTGTCCAAAGGTTACCTGCCCAAAGAAGCAGGCGTCTATGACGAGATCAAGGCAGCAGAATTGTTCACCGCAGGTAAAGCAGGCATTATCGTGGGGCCACACTGGATGCCAAACTGGCCGATTGATGATGTGAAGAAAAATGTGGACGGTGCCACGTACAAGGCCATTGCCTTACCTACAGGACCAACAGGCGAGAGCCACCAACATGGTTCTGGTGCAAGCAATGGGGTGGTGCTGATTAACAAAGACATGGCGAACCCGGAGATTTTCTTCACATATCAGAATTATCTGTTCGACAACTTTGCTAATCCGGAAGTGGGCAGCGAGTTCGAACATGGCTTCGCGCAAGGATACGACTATGACATCGTGGATGGAAAAGTTGTTGGTGAAGCTGAAGTGAAGGACGGCGTATCACCCCTCAAATATACAATTACGTATGATGGTGCCCGAATTCCGAATCTGATGATGGATACACTGGCGGAACTTGCGAAGGGCAAAGAGCCTGAGACTCCTTTTGAGAAAAATACGAAAATTGCCAACAAACCCGAAGTATTTGCAGCCGCTGAAGTGGTCGTTGCGAATAAAGATAATGCGATCAAGAACAAGTTCACGGGAGCTCCAACCGAGACAATGAAAATGAAGAAGGACGCGATCGACAAGCTGGAGAAGGATACGTTCAGCAAGATCATCTATGGTCAGGTGGGCATTGAGGAATTTGATGCGTTTGTGACAAAGTGGAAATCCATGGGCGGCGATGATATTACCGCCGAAGTAAACGAGTGGTATAAAACAGTTAATTAATTTACAAAGCAGGGTAGACTGATGAATTCATCAGTCTACCCTGCTTTTTTTGTCTCGAATAACATTTATGGAACAATAGAGCCTTTGGAGTTATAACTAACAATCTATATCATACATGATCGATTATGACTCGCAGCGGACAAAAGTTACTTGTTTTCCTAAAATCACATTCTCCACCTTCCATCCGGCATTTAACCAGGATAGTGCCTGTGTATGATTCATGGAATTATTCACCCACCATTGTTCACGATTATACGCTGTAGGGGGTAACGTAAATCCGAGAATCTCCTCAAGCTCTGCATATGTAAGGGTGATTGAAACTTGATTCAAATAGTTTTCCAAGGGGAAGTATTTGCTGTAGCTCATTTAGTCGGACCTCCTGAAAAGGAATACAATGATTATACAACGTGGGGATGACGATAGCGAGGGCATGCCGAAAGCATACATAGATATGAAAAAAAAGGAATCCGTAGATCTCTCTTACTAGCGAACAACCGTGCGTAAGCCTTATTGTTCCGATTGTACTTGAGAGAGTAAAATAATAGGTAATATACGAACATCAATACGTATTTATAACATAGATGTCCCGGATTGATCCGGGATTCATAGAGGTTCAAGTCGGTTCAAGTGTGGTTGATGAACACATAAGATGCATGGGAAGGCAGGAGATTAGATGAGCACACTTTATGACCAGGCGATGGAAGAGATGATTACGACGATTCATGAATGGTTTGATGAACAGGAAAAACGGGATGACTTGGAAAGTGTTGTGAAGCGAACTACACTGCAAATGGGTATTTTTAATGATATTGTACTGGATTACAAACCTGGACGGACCACGGTAGACAGCCTGGATCTGGGTTTGGATGATGATGTGAAATCAAAGCAGGCAGGAGCCTTTACCGAGGAACAGGTACGTAACGAGATTGGGCCTAAGCTTGTAGAGGTTGTTCAGGGAAGATTGGACAAGCTGGCAGATACTCCGTTGATTGACTACCGCTTCACCTTGCGAGGGAAATTCCCAACAACCGAAGGCAAGCTGCAACTGAATTTATTTGAATGGATAAACGAAGAGAAAAGACAGCTGCTCCTTGAGCGTATTCATACCTATGTAGACAGGAAGCTGGAGAACAGTACATATCCAACGAAGCCATTGGAATCCTTTTTTTTGACGAGTCATCTGCTCGATCCAAAGCTGTTCCCGGAGTTGGATGTAGCATGGACCATCAGGCAGTATGACCGGATTCAAGAGTTGAATCAGGGTCGTCCGGATGCACTTGCGGAACATCGTGGTGAGATTACTCGTGCAGTGACGTCATGGGCGGAGAATCAGTTTTTGCCACAGTATTATGATGTACAGTCTTCGCCTTATCGTACCAATGAATATTCACTTAAGCCCGGAGTAACGCTTCAATCGAATATTGAAACACAGACAGGTCAACATTTGGACGAGCATGGGGAGCAGCAAACAACTGGGACTCAACCAATCGATCTGCTGTTATACGCGGCGGTCATGATTCTACGTTTTGAGCCGAGTTATAGCAAACCCAAAGGTGTGACTTTTCTGGAACTCGCGAAGCAGCTTGGTAGCAAACGTGCCGCACACATGGTGACAGAAGGTAGCGGTACGTATGCGAAGGACGTTATTTATGTGAAGACGGAAGAAGTAGAATGCAAAGCAAATGATGTATTTGCTCTGATGACCATTCACATTCGTAAGGAAGTGCCGGGTACCTATCAACAGGCACTTACCTTTATCACTCATTTATTGAAACAGGGCTTTCCGAAAAGTTATAAGATCAAGCTCAAGTCCAGCGTAAAACAGTATTTGCCGATCAAAGGACTCGCGAAGTCGGATACGCACCGATTCTTTGCCAATGCACTGGAGTACCCGGAGCTACATCCACTGATGGAAGAATATGCACGTGAGGCGATCCAGGAGTTTGAATTTTACGAAGATACCGAGGGAGAGAAAAGCTGTATGCCGGGCAGTTATGCAACCTTTGGGCTGGGGCTTGTGGATGAGCGGTATTTCCCGCTGGTTGAATATTACATGGGCGAAGTGGATGATGAGCATCAGTTGATTCAGGATAAGTTCATTGCGGTATTTGTAGAAAAACAGGGTGTAACGGCTCAATCCATACCTGCGTTAGTCGCCAGCTTGCGTCGTTCGACGGATAGTCTGAAGCTCAAGATTCAGCCCGAACTGGAGAATGAGGAAATACTCGAACGGCTGGTTAGACAGATTCAAGAACTTGAGTATTATGAAGCGGAACGTATACTTTACCCGATCTTTGGCAAAGTGGAGAAGCTCACAACGCTCGCTGGCAAAGCGGAAGGAAGACGGAAGGAATTATTGCTGAAACTGTTGCAGGCCGCAGGGAAATAAAAATGTAAACAAGACAAGTGAGATTGTGCTGTGTAAGTAAAGCATTTTAGAGAAGTGAAAGTGTATAAGGAAGGGTGGGTGAAGTCGTGGAAGCGTTGAGTCGAGACATGTGGCAGGGGTTGAATACTCAGGACAAAGAGGCATGGATGCATAAGCTTGTTCGTCAGT
Organism: Paenibacillus sp. 2003; assembly: GCF_031455635.1. Taxonomy (NCBI): domain Bacteria; kingdom Bacillati; phylum Bacillota; class Bacilli; order Caryophanales; family Paenibacillaceae; genus Paenibacillus; species Paenibacillus sp. 2003. The sequence goes on from NZ_JAVDTB010000009.1 coordinate 74,564, forward strand.
TACCAGTTGGTATGGTATATGAGGGTCTCGAGACATTTGAACGATTCGGTCAGCGGATGGAGACAGGTGTATTTACGGAGGAGGGGCTGAGATTTGTGTTTGTGCCTGGGGATCAGGTAACACTCGGCTGGGAACGTTGGCAGCATGGTATGAACGAAGAGACATCAGCCGACCTGCATGAAACGATCAGTGAGTATGGTGTGGAGGACGTGGATTCGTTTCTGGCGAGTCAAATGTCACCTGTGAGAGAAGTTACTATTGCGCCGATGCTTGTTGAATGCGAACTGATCTCGCTTGGCTGGATTGAAGTGTCCGAGGAGGAAGCATTTGCACAGGAAAATCCTGATTTCCCGTCAGCACTGGAGCAGTTTAAGCAATCGGAAATACGTGAATATGAATTGCATCAACAATTTCGTCTGATTCGCCACAGTGAGAATGAAGTCCAAATCCTGTGGTTCAACGAAGGAATAGAGTTGGAAGACGTTGTGAGGGAGGAAGCCGCGGCGGGTTTTGGTTTACTAACCGAAGACGAATGGGAGTATATTTATGGCGGCGGTTGTCGCACGTTATTTCCCTGGGGTGACAGCTTCGACTATACGATGAGATTGAAGTACTTTGGAAGTCTGGAAAGCGTGGGTGAGATTATGGATGAGTCGGAAGATCTAGACTCTACACTGGTTGAAGAAAAGGATGATCGTCCTTATGATCTGGAACTGCCAAATTTCTTCGGAGTGCAATTTGCTGGTGATCCCTACAAGGTTGAGCTTACACGTGATTCGGCTGGGGATGTGATGCCCAAAGGCGGAGACAGCGGTAGCCTGATATGTGGTGGTACAGGACCGCTTGTTGGTTTCTTGCCTGCTGCTGCGGTCTATTATCGAGACGTTAATGCCAGTGAACTCGATTGGGAGGATTTGATGGATGCGATGGTCTATCGCAGGGTTGTTCGTTTGGCTGAACTGGCATTGTAGTCATGACGAAACGTATCTATCAAGGAAGATCTATAATGGCGAACAATAAACGTTCAAAACCGTATGATGATTCACCTTATGTTATCTATGCGGTAGATGGTATTCGGCTGAGTGCAGGCATACTTGTCCTGTTTTTTCTTAACGTATTTCTGCTTATTCCCGTGTTCAGTGTCCCGTTCCAATCGCTGTATGCGTATATTCTCGTGCCACCGCTAGCCTTTATGAATATATGGGCGATTGCCCTGATTGCTGCCCCACGCAGACTCCAACTAAATTATGTATTGTTCCGAGGCGTATTTGGCATCGTTTGTTCTGTGGGATTTATGGTGATTATACAGAAGTTTGCCTACGGGACACTTGGTCTGTCGACACCTTGGTACGCCATTGGATCATTTGCCGTATATGGTTTTGCCTTGTTCCAGTACGTGAAGTTTCGTTTGCGTAAGCTGCAGCACCCCCCTCAGCGTAAAAAAGGGGATAAGAGCACGGATGTACCTGTTGCCACATTAACGATGATTACGGGCGGAGCATATCTTCTGGCCAATATTTCACTGGCCTTTGTTACACAGCAGACTGTGGCTGTTGTGCTAATGTGTATATACATTATGCTGGCTATTGTGGTGTTCCATTTTATCATGGACTTGCATCGGTATTACTGGCTTCGCCAGGTCATGAACAAGGCAGAGAGTTAATTGCAGATTAGGGACAGACGAACAGGAAGAGGTCTTTGCAGCAGAGCTTGAGCATACGTAACACACACCAAATCAGCCCCAGCTCATAGAGCGGGACCGAAATGATGTTTGTTTATTTTTGTTTATTTCACTTTTTGTACGGATACCGCCATTTGCTCCAGTTGAGTGTGAGTCAATTGGTTATTTGGCGAGCTGATGGTTACATAACGATCGTCCAGCTTGAATGTGAGCATATCCGTTTGATCCGGTGTATACCATTTGGCTGATACGCCATTAGGCAGTTTTACCGTTTTGCCATCATAGCTGAACGAGTAGTCTTTAGGGGATACCGTGACATTCATACGATTGAAAACAAAGTTTACACCATCACCGCCTGCACCTACGCTTTTGAACGTATCTCCAGCAACCATATGTTGTGGGGCATAAGCAGTGGTGAATCCGTCAAACTTCGCAAATGCCTTACGCATGTTATCCAATTGTTGTTTGCTATAGTTCACATCAGCGAATGCAGTGGTCCCTTGATCGTTGCTGCCAGTTGCCTTTTGAACAGAGACAGCGACTTGTTGCAACTGAGTTTGGCTCAGCTTATGATCCGGGGAGCTAAGGGTAACGTAGCGATCATCCAGTTGGAAGGTGAGCATGCCCGTTTGATCGGGTGTGTACCACTTGGCGATAACGCCATTGGACAGTTTAACGTCTTTGCTCATATAACCGTCCGAATAATCTCTTGGAGATACATCCACTTTCATATGGTTGAAAACAAAGCTGACGCCGTCGCCACCTGCACCTACACTTTTAAACGTGTCACCTGCGATCATCTGCTGAGGGGCATAAGCTGTTTCAAACCCATCGAATTGTGCAAAAGCTTTTTGAATTGCCGCTTTTTGTGCAGCGCTATACGTTACATTCGTCAGGGCTGATGGATTGGTTGTTGCTTGGCCAATAATGACCTGTCCTTTTTTGCTGTCATAGGATACAGGTACATGCAGGGCATCGGCAAGCGCACGTACAGGCAGATAAGTAGAGTTGTTATAGGTAATTGGAGCCAGTTTTTTGCCATTGCCATCGGTTGGTGAGTAAGCCGCGCCATCAACATTTAAGCTGATTCCATGGTTAAGGTATGCCGAGATCTTCTCCAGCTGCGTTCCGGCAAATACGCCAGTCGCTCCTGTTAATGTCATGCCCAGTACCATCATCGTTGCTACGGATTTCTTCATGTTTTTTTTCATCATATATCTCTCCTTCAAGTTGGGGTTTGGTTTAATTTAATGGGCTCGCTGTCCCTTATGGCTTTATATTAAACCCCGAACATATCCAGAATAATTCTGAATTATCTCCAACTTGTAAACATGTGTGTATATACAGGAGAATGTTGAATGAAAACGGAAGCTGCTAGGCGTGTTCGAACGTGCCGAATTGAATAACTTTAATTGAAGAGATAGAGGATTAGTCCGCCAAAACCAAGTACAATCGCACCAACATATACATAGGAAAGTTTACTGAGGTTTTGCTTTGTGCGGCGGTCATATTCGGGGTTGCTGGTCTGATTGGCTTTGGAATTTCCGATAATCATGGTAGCAATACCTCCAAACAAGGCGATACCTACAATTAAAACATAAGGCAACCAGGTCATGAATGGACCTCCTTCGCGAATAATATGATATGTCCTTATTGTACTTCAGGATAACCTTTGATGTAAGCTTTAGTTGAGAAAATAAGGTAAATGAAGTATCTGTCTTACAGTATGTATGTAGTCTTGGATCGGAAAGATCACTATAATTTTATATTTTTTTAATTCAAAAAAAACCTGATACATCAGGCGTTTGCAGCTTTCTTCACTGAAGGCTGTAATTTTTTTTGCCCACAGAGTGATCCAGATTAGAGAACCCTGCGTTACACCCTATGAAGACGACGACAAGGAAAGAAATTATACACAAAACATAATCGAGGAGTGAACACGTAATGAAAATGAAAATGAAGAAGTTTATCGCACCTGTACTTAGCTTGACACTGTTGATGCCGGGAATCGCTGGAGCAACTTCCGCCCCACAGACACCAATGACAATGATGAAAGCATCCGTAAATACACCTGCGGCTGACTTGAGAGCAAACCTGGACCACCTGCTGTCCGAGCACTTTGCACTCGCAGTAACGGCAATGGCAAAAGCATATGACGGAGCAAAAGATGCAGATGCAGCCTACAAAGCACTCGACCAGAATGCACTGGAAATGCAACCAGCGATTGCTTCCCTATATGGTGAGGCAGGTGCCAAAGAATTCGAACGCATCTTCCGCGCTCATAACAAATACACAGATGATCTGGTGAAAGCAACCAAAATGGGCAACCAGGCTGGGATCAAACAAGCACAGGCCAACATCAACGGTTTCGTGGATGAGTTCTCCACGTTCCTTAGCACAGCTACCGAAGGCAAATTGCCAAAAGCAGCAGCCAAACAGGCGCTGAAAGTACATGAAGATCTCGTGCAAAAAGTATTTGATGAGTATGTAGCTGGAGATTACGCTGATGCATACAAGGCTTATCGTGAAGGTTTCAAAGAAATGTTCGACGTAAGTAAGGCACTTTCCACAGCAATTACTACACAAATGCCTGAGAAATTCCAAAATACCAAAGCGGATACAAAAGCAGCTGATCTGAGATCTGCACTCAACCACTTGGCTTCTGAGCACTTTGCGCTTTCGGCTCTGCAAATGCAAGAGGAATATGATGGTCGTACATCCGCTTCCAACACACTGATTACAGCTGAAGCTGGAAACACAGCTGACTTCAAAGCAGCGATTGCTTCCGTTTACGGTAACGATGGTGCCAATGCTTTCGAGAAAATTTGGGTAACGAATCACGTTAATGCGCAAAGCGACTATGTAAAAGCCGTTAAAAACAACGATGCTACCGCTCGTGCAGCAGTAGAGAAACGTATTGATGGTTTTACAACAGAGTTCGCTACATTCCTGGATTCAGCAACAGCTGGCAATCTGCCAAAAGCAGCAGGACAACAAGCGCTGACAACACATGAAAATCAAGTGCAAAACGTATTGGATCAATATGCAGCAGGTAATTATGGTGCTTCTTACACAACGAATCGTGAAGGCTTCAAAGTGATGTTTGGTGTAGGTCAAGCCTTGGGTAACGCAATTGTGACTCAATTTAACGACAAATTCCAAGAGCCAGCAACACCTGCACCAGAAATGACAACAGTATGGATGCAACTGAACAGCAAAATGCTGAAAATTAACGACAAAACAACCAACATGGACACCACACCAGTACTTTGGAAAAACACAACCTACATTCCATTGCGTTTCTTGAGTGAAGGTATTGGCGCAAAAGTGAAATGGGACAAAAAAGCACAACAAGTAACGGTAATGGCTGGCGATGATACCCTTGAATTCTGGGTGAACAACAACGTTATGGAAGTGAACGGCGTGAAGAAAAACGTGGGTGCAACGGTATTTGTAAACAAAGATGGACGTACTCAAGTACCTCTGCGTTTCATTGCTGAACTTCTGAACTGGGACGTGAAATGGGCACAAAAAGATGGTTCCATTACGTTGACCAAATCCATGTAATAAGAAGAGTTTAATACGAATGAATTAAAAAGAAGCTGCCCCATACGGCAGCTTCTTTTTGTTATCCTAAGGAAGTTATTGTATTGCGATACATAATTTTATGCACAGGATGACGTACCGTTTGATGTCCATTTTTAATACCTTTGCCAACTGCGATCAGCATGACATCCAAGTATCTATCGGAAATATTCAGGCTGGCTTTTAATTGAGCGGAATCATAACCTGACATCGTGATGGTTTCGAAACCAGCCTCATTAGCGAGTAGAATGAATGACATGGATGCTAGGCTTACATCTCGGGTTAACTCCACCTTGAGCTCTTCATCCGATTTATTTGCATAGTATTGTATTGCCGCATTCGCCAGATAATCTCGGAGTGATGCATCAAAATAGCCCGACTGAAAGCCTTCTTCGTGAATGTTGATGATGTTATCTTGCTCAAATGCCTGATAATCCCCCAACATGACTATCAATGCTGAAGCATCCATCACCTGTTGTTGATTAAAAGCTATAGGCAGCAATGTGCTCCGCAAGTCGGGATCATCAATAATTAGGTACCGGGTGGCTTGAATATTATTCCCATTCGGTGACTTGCTTGCAGATTCAATGAGCGATGTCAGAATCACTGGGCTTATCGTATAATTTGAATCAAAATGACGAACGGAACGTCGTTTTTCCAAAATGGTTTGTACACTCACAAAATCATCTCCATCGTTGTTATTTAGAGCTCCCTTGAATTATAGTAGGCAATAACAAATACGAAAATAACGCACAAAAAGGTGGTATAGCCACTTTAAAGTATCTATTGAGGAGGGACGGCACATTGGTTAAATATAATACCGGAATAAATATTTTCATGGATATCGCTGGGGGGAAGTGGAAGTGTCTTATCCTTTTTTTTCTGAGCCAACAATCGGTGCGAACCAAGGAATTCTATGAACTGATACCTGGAATCACACAAAAGGTCTTAACAGACCAATTGAAACAGTTGGAGAGCGATGGCCTCGTTCATAGGGAAATATTCAAGGAAGTCCCGCCAAAAGTAGAATATAGTTTAACTGATCTGGGACGATCCTTCGTTCCGGTCTTGAACACGATGTGCGACTGGGGCAATACGTACGCAAGGACCAAAGGTATGGAGCAGGATGGACATATTCAATGTGACCATGAATGAACCCAAAAGTTCAAATATTTGGTATAATCATCGAGTAATGACCTACATAACAGCTGGAATAGCCGATGGAGTCTAGAATGATGTATGATCATTTGGTATAAGCAAAATGAAGAGGGGGACAGAGGAATGAGTACATCATCAAAATCGGAGCGTCCAGCGAGAAATGTGGATACCCGGTTATTTGTGGCTTGGGCCGTTTCCGTTATTGCAACAGGGGGGAGTCTCTATTTCAGTGAGATCAAGGGATATCTTCCATGTGATCTATGCTGGTACCAGCGTATATTCATGTATCCACTAACCATCTTGCTGGGCATTGCCTACTTTAAGGATGACGTGGGCATCACGAAATACGTACTCCCACTTAGTTTTGTGGGTGGTGGCATTTCGTTATATCATGTAACAATCCAGCGTATTTTTTCGGCTACAGGTAATGCCGTAGCTTGTGGCAAGGTTCCGTGTTATACCGACTATTTGAACTGGTTTGGTTTCATCACCATTCCACTACTCGCACTGATTGCCTTTATTATCATCATCGTAATGCTGTGGGGTATCGGCAAAACACCAAAATCTTCTTTATAAGAAAGGACAGATGGTGATGAGTGGACAAGCTCGTTGGTTCATGCCCTTCATTGTTCTGGTACTCCTGACAGTGGGATGCTCTTATGAGGAACAGTCACAATCGGGCGAGATGCCAGAGATGATCAAAGTTAAACTTGTCGTTCCAGAGAAGGCTTCTCTTCATAAACCAATACAGTTGCAGGTGAAGCTTACACAGGGAGATACACCGTTAAGCCATGCCGACCACGTGCAATTTCAGGTCTGGAATGAGCTTGATGATCCGCCTTCTGTATCTCCAGAAAAAGGTATGATGACAGCGGACGAACTGGAGAATCAGGGGGCTATTACTGCCAATGAGACAGAGGAAGGGCTATATGAAATCCAGCATACCTTTGAAGAACCAGGCACGTATGTGGTACAGGTCCATGTTACGCACGGAGCTATGCATAGCATGCCGAGAGCGAGAATTGTAGCGGAATGAAAGAGCGGGCAGATACCGCGGATTGGTTCAGGGTTAGCAATAGGTTTATAATAATATCTGTATGAAGAATGTTGTAGGAAAAGAGGCTGTTATGGCAACAATTCATGATGTTGCACTCAGGGCAGGAGTTTCTGTAACTACCGTCTCGCGTGTATTAAACAACCGGGGATATATCAGTCAGAAGACTCGGGACAAAGTGTATCAAACCATGGACGAACTGAACTATCGACCCAACGAAATTGCCCGTTCTCTTCTGCGTAAACAATCCAATGTTATAGGCTTGATTATTCCCGATGTATCCCATCCGTTTTTTGGAGAACTGGCTAACTATGTTGAGTACCATGCATACCAGAATGGATTTAAAATTATGTTATGCAATTCCCACATGGACCCTTCCAAAGAGCGTGAATATGTGGAAATGCTCAAGGGTAATCGCGTGGATGGCATTATTATGGGAAGTCATACACTTGAAGTCGATGAGTATATGAATTTGCATTCCCCAATCGTGACCTTTGATCGTAAGATCGGTGAAGACATCCCTTTTATCTCATCTGATAACTATCAGGGAGGGGTTATGGCTGCTGAATTGCTGCTCTCGAAGAACAGACGGAATCTGGCACATATCTGCGGTAATTTGGAATTGCAAATGCTGTCCAATCGCCGGACGACAGGTTTCGTTGATACATTGCAGGCTCATGGAGTCAAGCCGGTCATGATTCATGAAACCGATCTGAATGTGTTTGATCAGCATCAGTATACGGAATTGGTGGATAAGCTGCTTGCACAACACCCGGAGGTGGATGGGCTCTTTGTAACGAGTGATCTGATGGCGGTGCATGCGCTGAGGCAGATCATGTTAGGTGGGCGCAAGGTACCTGACGATATCGCTATTGTAGGTTATGATGACAGTCGTGCGGCGTCGTATACGGTGCCTGGCATAACAACGATCAGGCAGCCGGTGGAGGCCATGGCTAAGCTGGCGATTGATCTGATTCGGCGCCAGCTCGCGGAAGAGAAGATCGGAATGGAGCATATTTTGCCAGTTACCTTAGTGGAGAGAGAGACGACCTGATACAGGTCGTTTTTTCCTGTTTGTCCTTTTGCCACGAAAAAAACAAGGCACAATATTTTTTTTGAATGGTATGTCAAACGATTGACATGTCAAACCTTTGACATTATAATTCGATTTGTAAGCGTTTCCTTTTAAACTACTGATCGGGGGCCATAACAAGATGAAAAGAGAACAGAGATGGATGATGAAATTATCGGTATTGTCTTTGATTATGATGCTTGTATTGTCGGCATGTGGAAGTAAAGCAGCGACGGAGTCCAACTCCTCCTCAGAGGGGAGCAGCAGTGAGAGTGTCAAAATCACCTTGCTCAATTCCAAGTCGGAAATTAACAGTCAGCTGGAGCAAGCGGCTAAAGACTTCCATGCCGAAAATCCAAATGTCACACTTGAAATTGTACCTGTAGGAAGTGGACAGTCTCCGTTTGAAAAAGCGTCTGCTTTGTATGCTTCCGGCAGCCCTACAACGATGATGATGCTGGATACAGGGGATGTCGAGAAATTCAAGGATCGTGTTCTGGATCTCACATCCGAGTCTTGGATGAAGGACGCTGTGGAGAATAGCACAGCGGCTACAACGTTTGATGGCAAAAATTATGCCTTCCCTTTCTCTATTGAAGGATATGGATTCATCTATAACCAGAATGTTTTGGATCAGGCGGTAGGTGGGACATTCGATCCAAAGTCTGTACAGACCACTGCACAGCTTGATGAGCTGTTCCAAAAGATCGCTGCTACTGGAAAATCACCTTTGATTGTATCTCCGATGGATTGGTCACTTGGTGCGCATTATCTGGGGCTTGCATATGGTGGGCAGTCGCCGGACCGTGCGAAGGTGGATCAATTCATTACGGATCTGAAGGCAGGTCAAGTGGACCTTGCTTCCAACACCGTGTTTAATGGCTTGTTAGATACATTTGATCTGATGAAAACCTACAATATTGACAAGGCTTCTCCCCTGTCCGGAACTTATGAGCGTGGACCTGAGGTGCTTGGCAAGGGTGAGGTTGGCATCTGGTTCCAGGGCAACTGGGCATGGCCGCAAATTTCAAGCTTTGATACAGCAGATGGAAAATACGGCTTCCTGCCGGTACCTGTAAGCAATAATGCGGATGATTTCGGTAATACGCAAATCTCTGCTGCCGTATCCAAACGAATATTGCTGGATAAGGAAAAGAGCACACCAGCGCAGCAGGAAGCTGCGAAGAAATTTTTGGAGTGGATTGTTTATAACGAAAAAGGTCAGGATTTCCTGGTGAATCAAGCCAGTATTATTCCGGCATTCAGCAACATCACACTGGAGCCAACCGATCCGCTTGGCAAGTCCATTAGTGAATACATCAAGGCAGGCAAAATCGAGGAATCAATGAGTACACTTCCTGCGGATCACTGGTCCAAACTGGGTGCATCCATGCAGAAATACTTGGCTGACGTCATTGACCGTGCCGGACTTGCCAGCGAAATTCAGGCATACTGGAGCAACGTGAAATAAAGGAATTAATTTTAGCCCTGAGCAGCACATAGAGAGAGACTTGCGGTACGCCGGAGATGATGAATGTACAGCTTCCACACGAGGTCTGTTCGACTTGTTTCCGGCATAACCGTTAGGCTAATTATTTGGATAGAGTGGAGGTTGACAATGCTGACCGAAAAAGGATTATGGACACGTCTGCGAACCCGCCTGATCTTTACTGGCCCGACATTATTTGCGTTTGCTACAGTGATGATTATTCCATTTCTGTATGGTATTTATTTGACGTTTACGAACTGGGATGGCATTGCCATCGATCAAAACTTTGTTGGCTGGGATAATTATATTGGTGTGTTCAAGGACACCGTGTTCTGGAAATCATTCGGGATGACGCTGGAGTACGTATTTATTACCGTTGTGCTCACCAATGCAGTTGCTTTCCTGCTCGCTTACGCTGTAACCCGGGGAATGAAGGCGCAGGGCTGGTTTCGGGCCGGATTTTTCCTGCCGAATCTGGTGGGTGGAATCGTGCTTGGTTTCATCTGGCAGTTTATTTTTAATCAGGTACTCGTCTTTGCGGGACAAAAAATGAACCTCACTCTGTTTTCCACCTCCTGGCTGGCTGACCCGGACAAAGCGTTCTGGGCACTCATTGTGGTGACCGTTTGGCAGTATGCCGGCTATATGATGGTTATCTACATTGCAGGACTGATGAATGTGCCGAAGGATGTTATGGAAGCAGCCAGCATAGATGGGGCAAGTAATCGCAAAATGCTGGCGCGCATTATATTGCCACTGATGGTTCCTTCGTTTATTGTCTGCATCTTTTTGTCACTGCAACGGGGTTTCATGGTGTATGATCTGAACGTCTCCCTGACCAGTGGCGGGCCCTTCAAGAGCACCGAGATGGTATCCATGCATGTCTATGAGCAGGCCTTTCTTGCTCGTGACTACGGATTGGGGCAGGCAGAAGCCTTTGTGCTGTTTATCCTTGTAGCCGCCATTACACTGCTCCAGGTTTATTTCAGCAAAAAACTGGAGGTCGAGGCATGATGGCTGGACAATCGCGCATTCTCAACTGGATAAAGTTTAGTGCATTAATCGTTGTAATGATTTTGTTTGTATTTCCGTTTGTACTTCTCATCGTCAATTCGTTCAAGGCTAACCAGGCAATTACTTCCGATCCGCTAGGGTTACCAAGCTCCTTTCAATTCGATAATTATGTCAATGCGTTTGACAAAATGGGATATGTATCCGCCTTCAGCAATTCGTTGCTCATAACCATTGCAGGTGTATTACTGATTGCTCTTTTTGCGGCGATGACAGCCCATTACTTTGTTCGTCACAATAGCAAGGTGAATCAGTATCTCTTTTTCCTGATGGTAGCTGCGATGATTATTCCGTTTCAGGCTATTATGATTCCGCTGGTTAAAATATATGGCTCGCTCAGCCTGCTGGATAACAAGTGGTCGCTGATCTACATGTATATTGGCTTTGGCAGTCCGCTCGCCGTATTTATCTATCATGGCTTTATCAAAAGTATACCCCTGGAGCTTGAAGAAGCGGCTCTAATGGATGGCTGCGGCAGAGTGCAAACCTTTTTTCGCATTGTACTGCCGGTGTTACTGCCAACAACCGTGACAATTAGCGTGCTGAATGTATTGTGGATATGGAATGATTTTCTGCTGCCTTCCCTGGTGTTGACTTCATCCGAGCAGCGTACGCTGCCGTTGTCCACGTTTTATTTTTATGGGACATACACAGTCGATTACGGTCCATTGATGGCTGGTCTGGTGCTGACACTACTGCCTGTATTGATCGTTTATCTGTTTGCGCAGAAGTACATTATTCAGGGGGTCATGCAAGGGGCTATCAAATAAGTTCAGTTGGGTGATATAGAGAGAGACAGGAGTTGAAGGGCATATGAATGAGGAACGATACGAGAAACAGGAAATAGACACAAGGCAAGAGACAGACCTTGGACTGACGAGTTCTTCGGCTCAAACGAAGGAGAGTTATACACTCGCCCGGGCCAACACATATATCAAGGAGCATCGACATCAGGTTGATCCAACCTATCGAATGGCCTATCATTTGATGCCCGAGGTGGGCTGGATGAATGATCCCAACGGCTTCATATACTTCGGTGGGATGTACCATATGTTCTATCAGCATTATCCCTACGAGCCGGTATGGGGGCCGATGCACTGGGGACATGCGGTGAGCCGTGATTTGGTTACGTGGTCTTATCTGCCTGTTGCACTGGCACCCGATCAGAGCTACGACAGTGGAGGCTGTTTCTCCGGAAGTGCAATCGTGCAGGATGGCAAGTTGGTGCTGATGTACACGGGGCATGTGGTGACTGGACCCGACAAGGATAACGATTACTTGCAGACACAGAATATCGCTGTCTCGGACAATGGAATTGATTTTGTCAAAAGCGCGATGAATCCGGTCATTCGACTGGATCAAATCCCAGCGCATACCAGTCCCAAGGACTTCCGTGATCCAAAAGTGTTTGAACGAAACGGTGTGTACTATTGCGTCCTCGGATCGAATGATGCTGCGGGCAAAGGTGTCATTCTGTTATACCGTTCAACGGACTTGCAGGATTGGAGTTATGTTAACATTATGGCCCAGAGTGACGGGACGCTTGGCGACAATTGGGAATGTCCCGATCTGTTCACACTGGATGGCCGAGATGTGCTGATCATGTCTCCGCAGCGCATGCCTGCTCAGGGAGATAACTATCGCAACTTGCATTCGACCGTTTATATGATGGGAACGCTGGATGAAGACCAAGGTGTGCTGAAGTACGAGCAGTACGTTCCGCTGGACTGTGGCTTCGACTTTTACGCACCTCAGACGATGGAGGATGCACAGGGGCGACGAATCATGGTGGCCTGGATGGATACGTGGGAAACGGAAATCCCGACACAACAGTCTCATGCCTGGGCTGGAGCGATGACTTTGCCGAGACAACTAATTCGTAGGGGAGAACGATTGATATTCCAGCCGCTTCCCGAACTTATAGAGTACAGGTCGGAAGGCACCGAGCAGTATGGTATACATTTAAATGGTGATGAACATGATTTTGATCTTGGAGTCAGCGGAGACCGTTACGAATTGTATGCTGTATTCGAAGCGGAACAGGCACGACACTTGGGGTTAAAGCTGCGCACGGGTGAAGATGAAGAAACTGTGATTTCCTATGATGTGCAGCAGCGTCGTCTATGCTTAAATCGCGAGCGGGCCGGACAAGGGCCGGGGGGAGAACGTGCTGCGACAGTGGAGCTGCTTGACGGGAAACTGGAACTTCATATTTTTATGGATGTCAGCTCCATTGAGGTGTTCATTCAGCAGGGAGAGCAGGTGATGACAGGGCGGATATATCCTGGGCCGAACTCAACAGGTATTAAGGCTTTTTCGTCCGGAACGTGTACGTTGACCGAACTTCGCAAATGGGATATACGAATTCCTCGATAAATTGTTTCTGAAATTCAGCCTTGACCTTGAAGTATACTTCAAGGTTTATTCTTGTTTCATCAACCATGTTTGGAGGATGAATGATGAAACTAATGGAATGGATACTGGTACTTGTAACGATTGGCGCAGCGTTGTGTATACCTATGTACTCAAAGCGTCGGAAACTTGCGGCAGGGATGTCGGCTGCCTTGATATTAGCATTGCTGCTTCACGGTATATTAGATTCGTTTCGCGTGATGCTGCTGCCAACGTATCTTGTTGCAGGCATAATCTTCATCGTATTAATCATTAAGTTAGTGAAAGAGTATCGTAACAGAGTCACTGGGCATTTTGCAGAGAAGCAGAAACCGAAATGGCGTTCTTGGCTTCAACTCACGCTGGTTGCGATGCTGGCGCTGGTCTCTGGCGCTGGCTCAGGACTACTCACTTGGTATTTTCCGGCATTTACGATTCCTGATCCTACGGGGCAGTTTGCGATCGGTACATTTTCGCAACAATTGGTGGATGAAACCCGTGAAGAGACGTTTACACCCGAAAGCGGGGACAAACGGGAACTGATGATTAACGTATGGTATCCAGTGAACCCGGAGGATGCCAAGGGGATAACTCCTGAGTCTTACCCGTCTGAACTTGGAGAAGCCATCAGTCTGGTATTTGGTATCCCGCCCAAGGTGTTCAGCTACCTTGATACCATTTCGACACATGTGGTTAAAGGTGCAGCCATATCAGAAGCAAGCCCTTCTTATCCGGTGGTGCTGTTCTCTCCCGGTGTCCGTTCTGCCCGTTTCCAGAGCATGACTGCTGTCGAGGAGCTGGTCAGCCATGGCTACATTGTTGTAGGTATGGATCATCCGTATACCTCAGCTCGCGTCACCTTCCCCGATGGGCGTAAAGTGTCTTATGAAGCCGGGCCTGAATTTGCAACGTCAGAAGAACTGTATCAATATAATGTGGAGGGGGTAGGCATTCGTGCAGCAGATGCACGTTTTGTACTCGACACGCTTGAACAGTGGAACCTGAATGATCCCAATCAGGTGTTGGAGGGCAAGCTTGACCTGAATCATACAGGCATTATGGGGCACTCTTATGGCGGGGCTACAACAGCCGAAGCACTCGCACAGGATGAACGTTTACGTGCAGGACTCAGTCTGGAAGGCGGCTTCTGGGGCAGCGTCTCCAAGACGTCATTAAAACAGCCCTTTATGTACATCATGTCTGGTGAAACGGCTAAAAGCTTCGATCCGAATGCTACATCCAAAGATAACGTGTTCTACCCTGAGTTTGAGCCTGATTTGGATCGGGTGATGTCAAATAGTCTTAATGATACCTATTATCTGACGGTGGAGAATTTCTTCCATCAAAGCTTTACGGATATTTCATTAATTTCACCGAAACTATTTGCCAGAGGCATGACGCCAGAACATAATGTGGATATAACTAGATCCTATGCGCTCGCATTCTTTGACCGTTATCTCAAAGGAGAGGAGCAGCCGTTATTGAAAGGCCCTGCATCTCAGTTTTCTGAGGTTACTTATGATGTCACGTATACCAAGATACGCAACAAACAAACACAATAAATTCGCAGAAGGGGTGGAGGAGTAGGCATGGAAACCATGACAAGAGGAATGTTGGCCAAGCGTACCGGTGTGAGTATGGCAACTCTCCGTTACTACGAGGATAGTGGGATTCTGCCTGCTCCCCGTCGTTCCTCCAACGGATATCGGGTGTATACCGAGGATTATCTGGTCAAAATCAAGTTCATTAAGGATGCCCAGTTGCTGGGTTACTCCTTAAAGGAGATACAAGAGACCCTGCAACTGCTCAGCCAGGAAGACATGGAAAAGGATACGTTAAAAACCCTTGTACGCGAACGCATCGCTGACATTCAGACACATATTGACCATCTGGAACAGATGCAGATTCATCTGGCACGACTGTTGCATACACCGGAGGACGATATCGACAATTATATTCAATCGTTCAGGGTGCAAAAGAAAGAGCCGTAATCGCGGCTCTTTTCCTGTTTAGGAGAAAACACTCGTGGACTATCGAGCAGGGAATCGGAGATTTAAAACGAATACATAGTGTAGTTTGCCAATACATAGTGGTGGTTAATGTGATTTTAATATTCCAATAATGAGATTCACACCATAAAAGGAGTAACATTTTCCATGAGGGATTTACAAGGTTTTGTATCCGATTACATCAAAGGAAAGAAACATCTGCATCTTGAGGTTGGCGTTATTACAAAGGGAGATATCGAATATCATTCATTGGGCAACCCCAAAAAGAAGAGCGTGGCTGCTCCTGAACATAGGTTGTTCGAAATCGGCTCTGTAACCAAACTTTTTACATCTATCCTTCTACTAGAATTGGAGCGTCAACAGCAGCTTTCCACGGATGACACTGTTGGCAAGTACATACACAACGGCAAAAACGATTATTTGAATAAGGTTACCTTAAAAAGTCTTGCGACGCATACCTCTGGATTACCCGGAGTTGCCACAAATCTGTCCTCGAAGAAAAACCGATACAATCCGTATTCAAATTATACGGAGGATGATTTACTTACTTTTTTATCTGATGCTGACTTTACGGATCAGATGGGTTCATTTGATTATTCCAATACCGGCGTGGGCTTACTGGGTTATATCCTATGTAAAGTATCAGGAAGTACATATGACGATCTGCTGAAAAAATATATCACAGGTCCATTAAACATGACGGAGACAGCTGTTATGCTGAATGCAGAACAGAACGGCAGATTTGTGGATGGACATACGTCAACGGGGAAAAACATGCCTCACTGGGATACTGGTGTACATGAAGGGGCAGGAGCGATCAAGTCATCTCTTCACGATATGTGTATATTTGTACAGGCCAATCTGAATGAAGATCATCCGCCAGCCTCTGCAATACAACAAAGTCACATGCCTGTAATGATTGGAGATTCGACCCATCATTACGCCTGGTTTAGTGATCATATCTCAGATCAGAATATTCTGTGGCATAACGGCAGCACCTTTGGTTTCTCCAGTTATTTGGCTATAAATAAGGAACAGGGTATAGGCGTCGTATTATTGTCCAATTATTGTTTTGGATCAGCCTCCATTGTGGATGAGTATCTGGATGCGATATTCAAGTTTATAACTAAAAAAGACCTTTATCCACTCATGCCGCTGGACCCTGTGGGTAATAAAATACTGGAAGCCATGATGCAGAGATAAAAAAACACCTCGAACAGAGAGCACCTGAGGATGTACTTCGGGGTCTCTCTGTTCGAGGTTTCTTTTAGTTCTATCTTAATGGTCTTGATCATGACATACCCGCTTCACGCAGAAAATGGTGCACAATTTTCGTCTGATACTTGATACGGGTCGAGCGTTTAAGACTCCAACAGGTCTCCACTGTGACGGAACGGGCTTGTAATAGTCTTGAAGCCGCTGTACGGGCAGATCCCGGCAATTCATGCTGCTTGAGGTTAAAATGACGATCACGAATGGCAATCGACCGATTCATCCGTTCGATAACTCTTCTGCAAGCTGGAATCGTCCGACTGCCGGGATTGGTGATCAACGTCTGTCCAAGCACTCGTGAACTCAGTTGAGACAGGCCGTTGGCTTCATGCAGATCGAGCCACCAGTCGGCCCGATGTTCACGCGCCAGCTGAAAAACTGCCGCAGCGAGCGGATGCTTGGCCTTACCTGACATACGGCGTGGAAACGTACGATTCAAATCGGGCTTGCCTCTGATTTTCTTTGCGTAGGCTTGCTGGTTCACGCGTGGCACGATAATTAACAGCCCTCGCTGAATGGCGTGACGACCTGTCGCAATATCATCTGCGAGTTTTTGCGCAGCGGCCATACTCGCCGTTTCATTCCCGTGAACCCCGGATGTAATGAACATCACGGGTCCCGGCATCATGCCACGTACGATGAAGTAGGGAGTAGCGTGTACGCTGGATGTTAGAAGGACATGTTTGGTCACAAGCATGACGCTTCACCTCCGTTATTACAGTACGCCATGTCCCTCTTTCATGTAACGGCGTAAGAACAGGTCTTCATCCTATTTCCTCACAAAATGGGCCGACTAATACACCCGATGAATGATATCTTCGAAATCGGGTTCTTTCATCTCTACATCTTCAATCTCACCCCAGTGCTCCAACTGTTTCAGAATGTCCATTGTGCTCCATTCCTTCCGGTTCACTTCGACGGTGACAATCTGCCCTTCCACTCCTGTAATATGTATCGCGGACGACACAACATCCGGGATGTGAAACGCTCCTCGGAACGTTACCCGAATCAGCGTAGGTAGTCCGATGGTTTCGCGAAGTGACGAGATCGTGCCGTCATATGTCAGTTGACCATGGTTAATCACCATGACCCGGCTGCATAACTGCTCAATGTCGTCCATGTCATGTGTGGTCAGTAAAATCGTTTTTCCAAACGTTTCATTTAGTGTACGTAGAAATTGACGAATGTTCCGCTTTGCGTTCACATCCAGTCCAATTGTTGGTTCATCGAGAAAAAGCAGTTCGGGATCATGCAGCATGGAAGCTGCGAGATCCGCACGCATGCGTTGTCCAAGCGAGAGCTTCCGGACAGGCGTGGCCCAGAACGATTCAAGGTCCAGAAGCTCGGCGAACTGGGACAGCCGTTTCTTTTTATCCTCGGCACGGACGCCGTACATCTCGGCCAGAATATCATATGAATCTTTCACGGGCAGATCCCACCAGAGCTGACTGCGCTGTCCAAACACAACGCCCAGTCGACCAACGGTCCTGCGCCTGTCCTGATGCGGATTCATACCGTCAAGCCGTACCTCGCCCGAGGTGGGATGCAGGATACCTGTCAGCATTTTGATCGTGGTAGACTTGCCAGCCCCGTTCGGACCGATGTAACCCACAAACTCACCTGGGCCGATATCAAAACTGATATCGCGTACCGCTTCCTTGGACACATATTCACGTGAAAATAACGTACGTAGACCTGAGAAACGTCCTTCACGAATAACAGGAGTTTTGAATTCCTTTTGCAGATGCCTTGCTGTGATCATGTTCATAATTCGTTACGCCTCCTTAGCTACCTGTACTTTGATATTTGGTCATGCTGAATTGCCAGAAACGCAGACTTGCAGCCAAGCTCAGTACGGCAACCGCCGCAACAGCAACAAGGACCCATGCTCCTCCTTCACCCCGCAGTAGATAGAGTGACGGAATATAGTTGACGAATCCCACGGGAATCACCGTTAGCAGAATGCCAGACATCCATTTGGGATATAACGTTAGCGGATATTGGGCAGCCGTTCGTGCTGCATCCTCAGTGATCGTCTGTAATTCCTCGATACGTGTGGTCCAGAATCCAAGTGTGGCGGTAGTAAGTCCGATGGAAAAGAGAATGACTGCGCCCGTCAGGATAATGAGCAGGGAGAAGGGAATGGCGATCCAGCCAATCTGTCCGCTATGCATCATACCTGCCAATGACCAGCAGAGAATGAACCCGCCTTGCAGGACTTCCCCAGCCATGATGCGGAAGTTTTGCGGCAGCAGTGCCAGCAATACAGGCATGGGACGTGTTAACAGTTGATCAAGCTCACCATTAACCAGATATTTTTCCAGATGATGAACTTCGTTTCCGAATGTCCGATACAGTGTTTTGGATAATGTCATGATGGCGAAGAGATAACCGATCTCATGGAGGGACCAGCCTTTAATTGCTCCGAATTTGTGCAGCACCAGAGCAACCATCAGAAACTCGGAGATCTGAATTAAAGCGGCCAGTACGGACGCCATGATGAAATTGAACTTGTATTGCATCCGGCTGCGGATGCTTGTTCGAATCAGCATTTTATATAAATTGAACCAGGAAGTTCGCTTCATCCGCCTTGTACCTCCACTTTACGACGTAACACCTGGGTAATCGCAAGACAGATCAACGTCATGAAGACACACCAAAGCAAGGTTCCCCATAACAAGGAGCCATCTTCGAAACCAAGATAGATTCGGGTAGGTACATAGAGCAGGAAAGGGTAGGGTGATATCCAGGCAATTTGTTCAAGCCAGTCCGGTAGCCATTCCAGCGGAATGAAAAAACCAGCCAGCAGATTCATCATCGCGTGATTGCCCCAGTGAAGCCAGGAGGACTCCGTGGTCCACATCGACGTGGCACCAATAATGTAGTTCATGCAGATGGACAAGTATGCGGCGCCGGCAAGACCAAGTGCGGCATAGAATAGTGTTGAAACGTCTGAGGGCCAATGCAGGGAAAAGACAATGGAGAAGAGCAGGTAGATCGGAATACTTTTGTACACGAACTGGTAGGCAATCTGCCCCCATTCGCGTGCCATCAGGTGGGTGAACAGATGAACAGGCCTCATCAGATCCAGTGCGATCTGCCCTGTCCTGACGGATAAGGGAATACCCAATCCATTCGTGAGAAAACCCGAGATCCAGAGTGAGGATTGCGTGAACGCAATGTAACTGATCATCCCCTGTGTCCCGTATTCTCCGAGATTATGGTCGGCCCCGATGCCGATCCAGAGGCAGGCATACATGTAACCAAACATGGCGCTTGCCAAGTTATGTACCATGTGTGCCCCGCGGTATTGCAGATTCCGGGAGTAGGCTTTGGAAGCCAGAGTGAAATAAAGCATGTGACACCTCCGATAAGTGGATTGAACGGCGTTTCCGTTCACTTCAGTCAAGGCGAAAAAGAGAGAAGGACAACAGCATACCAATTTATTCCTTCACAGGCAAGACATTTTTTTAGCTAATAATGGTATTAACAGGGGTGTTCATGATTGCGCCACAAGACAACGGTCTGTCCGTTCATTTATAATTGAGAGGTAGTATCGCAAACGTTTACAATGTGAAATATTCAAATTTTAAATAAACCGCCGGGCTTGTGCTTGACGATTGAAGATACAGAACAAACAATCCGGCAAGAGAGAAGGATGTCATGAAGAAAATTGCATGGGTCACCGATAGTACCAGTACACTGGATCCCGTTTTTGCGGAGCAAAATCATATCTACATCGTACCGCTACGCATCGTATTTGGAGAGGAATGTTACCGGGAAACCGATGACATTACATCTGAAATGTTCTATGAGAAACTTGTGGAGGCTTCACGTGCGAGCAGTTCGCAGCCACCCATTGGCGAATTCATTGAACTGTATGAGTCGCTCAAAGACAAGTACGATGAGATTATTACGATTCATTGCTCTACAGAGCTTAGCGGAACGCTGCATACGTCCATGCAGGCTGCAGAGATTGCAGGAGTGACGGTGACCGCAATTGATTCAAAGGCAGGTGCCTATCCTCACCGTGAGATGATTATGCAAGGACTGGAATGGCAGAAGCAGGGATGTTCAGCTGCCGAGATCAAAGTAAACATTGAACAGATGATTGATAACATGTCCTTTTACCTCATACCTGCCAGTCTTCAGCATCTTCATCGCAGTGGACGGGTGTCGGGCACACAGCTGATCATCAGTCAACTGCTCAAGATCCATCTGCTGCTTCGATTTGAAGAGGGCAAAGTGGTTGTGAATGAGAAGATTCGCACGTTCAAGCGGACAAAAGAGCGCATGCTGGATATGCTCAAGCTGGATGTGGAGAAAGTAAAGCATGTGTGCATTATGCATGCGAACAATCAGGAAGAAGCCGTCACGATCAAGAAGCAGATTGCCAATCTGCTCCCTAAATTAAAGACCGAAATCATGCCGTTTATCCCTGTGGTGAGTATTCATGCAGGTGCAGGAACCATTGGACTGTGCTGGATACACAGCGAGAACGGATATAGAGACTAGACGTATAAGCACTCATCTATAAAACTCTCATAGACCTGGCAGGAAACACACTTGATGTCAAAGTGTACTTCCTGTCAGGTTTTTTCGTATGTCATTGCCAATTCAAACAAACTGTGAGGTAATAAAGGAAAAATGTTCATGCTGGAGGGGAAATCGTGTCAAGTTACCGCTTGTTGCTTGTTGAAGATGATCGTTCAATTAGTGAAATGGTCGGACCTTATCTGGAAAAAGAGGGCTACGACGTCACTTATGCATATGACGGCTTAGAGGCAGAACGTCAGTTCAGCCAGTCACAACCCGGGTATGATCTGGTTATTCTGGATCTGATGCTGCCCCGCAAAAGTGGGATGGATGTGCTGCAAACCATTCGGGCAGTCAGTCTGGTACCTGTGCTCATTCTGTCTGCGAAGGATGGGGAGGTGGACAAAGCGTTAGGTCTGGGCTTCGGTGCAGATGATTACTTGAGCAAACCGTTCTCCTTAATCGAACTGACTGCCCGCGTCAAAGCTGCGATTCGCCGCGCCAATTATACGACTCAGCCTGTGGCTGAAGTGGCTAAAGATCAGCGTATTCACATTGGAGGACTCGTAGTTGACATGGAGACGTACGAGGTGGAACGTGAATGTATACCCGTCAAGCTGACATCCAAGGAATTTGGTATTCTGAAGCTGTTGGTTACCCATCCTGGCAAAGTGTTCACCAAGGCTCAGATTTACGCTTCCGTCTGGAACGATCATTATTATGGAGACGAAAATATCATTAACGTACATATGCGTCGTCTGCGTGAGAAACTGGAGGCAGATCCTTCGGCTCCCCAGTATATCAAGACACTCTGGGGCATCGGATATAAGCTGGAGGCGGAGCAGGAATGACACTGATTTTTGCCATCACGACAGGTATTCTGGCCATGTCCTTCATTGTATTGTGGTTGAAATTCCGGAAAAGAAACCAACACCTGTCCTATATTCATCAGAAAATATCCGCAATTCTGGACCAAGGCACCTTTGAGCGCTTGCTTGTATTCAATAGTGATGACCAAGTCAGTCAGCTTCTGAAAGACATGAACCAGCTGCTTGACTATGCCCACCGCGCTAAAGCCGGTTATGCGAACCAGGAGAAGGAGATGCGTAATATGCTCTCCAACATTTCACATGATCTGAAAACGCCGCTCACGGTTGTGCTGGGTTATAGTGAGACCTTACTGCACAGCCCATCATTGACCGATCAGGAACGGAAGATTATGACAGAGAAAATACAAGATAAGGCGCAGGAAGTGCTGCGTTTGATCCATTCCTTTTTTGATCTGGCAAAGCTGGAATCTGGAGACACGGAGCTAGTGCTTAGTCGAGTGAATATAAGCGAATTATGCCGGTTGAAGATGCTTTCCTTTTATGAAATGTTGACGAATCTGGGGTTGCACGTGGAGCTGGAGATACCTGATGGTGATATCTTCGTGCAAGCGAATGAAGAAGCATTGGACCGTGTGCTGGATAATCTCATTACCAATGGAATGAAATACGGGGCAGAGGGTAAGGTACTGGGGCTTTCACTGGATCATTCGATCGGTGCACCTGTGACGCTACAGATCTGGGACCAGGGAAAAGGGATTCCTGAGAGCGAGCATAGTCGTGTGTTTGAACGAATGTATACACTGGAGGATTCCCGCAATCGACTCTATCAAGGCAGCGGCCTGGGTCTGACCATTACAAAACGGCTAGTTGAGCGGATGGGTGGAAGTATTCACTTGCATAGTGTGCCACATCAACGGACTGTATTCTCGGTTACCCTAAAGGCTTGGTAGACCCTGAGTTTGGCGTGTCCGGTCAGACTTAAGGTTTTTGTAAGATTTGATTAATAAAAAAGAAGACTTTTCTCTTTACAATATAGATATAGGAACCCGGACAGGGGACGTAAAGGAGAACAAGGACGATGAATTATATCGCACGAACAATAGATGTGACCAAAGTATATGAAGGGGTGGAGGTTGTATCCAACGTCAATATGAATATTAAGCAAGGTGAGATCTATGGATTCCTCGGTCCAAATGGTGCTGGTAAAACAACCATCATGAAGATGCTCACCAATCTCGTCAAACCAACCACAGGGGAGATAGAACTGTTTGGGGAGAAGCTTACGCCGACCTCTTATGAAGTGCTGAAGCGAATGGGCAGCATTATTGAATATCCTTTTTTCTACGATAGGCTGTCTGCTCGCGAGAATCTGGAACTTCACTGTGAATACATGGGATTCTACAACAAAAAGATCATCGACAACACGATGGAAATGGTAGGGCTGAAGGATACGGGCAAGAAACCGGTCAAAGACTTCTCCTTGGGCATGAAGCAGAGGCTGGGACTGGCTCGTGCACTTATAACCACACCTGAACTGCTCATTCTGGATGAACCGATCAACGGATTGGACCCTGTAGGGATCCGGGAGATGCGAGATTTGTTCAAGCGCCTTAGTAATGAGTATCGCATTACCCTGTTGGTCTCCAGTCACATTCTTGGCGAGATAGAGCAGATTGCGGACACAGTTGGTGTCATTCGCGGCGGTCGTTTGGTGGAAGAAGTATCAATGGAGAGCATTCGTGGAAGTCAAAATGAGTACATTGAGTTACAGGCGATGGATATCCGCAAAGCGACCTATGTCATTGAACACCAGCTTGGTTTGAGTAATTATAAACTGGTTGATGACCAAACGTTACGCATCTATGATCCGGGAATCATTCCATCGGAACTGAACACCAAGCTGATTCAACACGGCATTGAGATTGAATCGATATCCAAACGGGCTCATTCCCTGGAAGAACACTTCATGAAGCTTGTGAAAGGGGATGAAGACGTTGCTTAAACTAATCAGACTTGAGATGCGGAAGCACCGTTTTGCACGTAATTTTGCAGGTGCAGGTATTGCCAGCATAGCCATTCTTCTTTTCCTGATCATGATTGGATTCGTGGATGTGGGAGCAGAAGATTATGCCTATGCCGATTACCAGACCGCCTTTATGATTATCGATACTTTTGTGAGAGCGACCTTTATCATATTTGCAGGAGCTTTATTATCCAAGCTGGTGATCAGTGAGTATAGAAATAAAACGATGAACGTCATGTTCACCTATCCCATCCAGCGTCATAAAATCATTGCTGCAAAATTGATTATCGTGTTTGGTTTTACATTTGTGATGATTATGGTTACCGACCTGTTGATGGGTTCACTGCTGTTGATTGTTAATCATTTCTACTCCTTCATTCCCGGATCATTGACAAATCAGGATATATTGGGACTTCTGGTGAAATACAGTATGAGTTCTTTATCGGCTGCGTGTATGGCACTCATCCCCCTATTCTTCGGTATGCGTAAGCATTCTGTTACAACTACAATGGTCTCGTCCATTTTGTTGGTTTTGATTGTCTGCTCCGGATTCAACGGGTCGGAAGTTTCCATTCATTCGCTTGTTATTATCCCTCTGACCCTTGGAGCAATAGGGATATGGATTGCTTCGATGTCCATGGTTCGTCTGGAGACAAAAGATGTGAACTGAATCATTCGGAAAACCATGCTCTGTATGGCTTCAGATGCCATTGACATCCGCTCGTACAAGGGATAGGATAATGTCAACTGAGACACGAAGGAGAATGCAACTACCATGACGATTCCAAAAACATTAACAATAGCTGGTTCGGACACGAGCGGCGGAGCAGGTATTCAAGCTGATTTGAAAACTTTTCAGGAGCTGGGTGTGTATGGCATGACCGTACTGACTACGGTTGTGGCAATGGAGCCCGAAACATGGGATCACCAGGTCTTTCCTGTTGAATTAAATGTAGTTGAAGCGCAGCTTCGCACTGTTCTGGACGGTATCGGTTTTGATGCCATGAAGACAGGTATGCTCGGTTCTGTAGATATTATTGAACTGGTAGCAAAACATATTCGCCGCAGCGGTCTGCCACAGATCGTTATCGATCCGGTAATGGTCTGCAAAGGTACAGACGAAGTACTGCAACCGGAAAATACGGAAGCGATGATCGAATTCCTGTTGCCAGGTGCTGATCTGGTTACACCTAATCTGTTCGAAGCATCCCAACTGGCGAAGAGTGGACCGATTCGTTCCAAGGAACAAATGGAAGCAGCGGCAGCAGCAATTCATGCCCATGGCTCGAAACATGTTCTGATCAAGGACAGAGGTGTCATTAGCCCGGGTAAAGCAATGGATCTACTCTATGATGGAACCAACTATGAATGGTTTGAAGCCGATGTTGTCGGCTCCGGATATACGCATGGTGCGGGCTGCACAACGTCTGCGGCGATTACCGCAGGATTGGCTCGTGGTCTTTCAGTGAAAGAGGCTGTTCGTGAAGGTAAAGCCTTCGTGACCAAAGCGATTGCTGGCGGATTCCCGCTGAACCGTTTTGTTGGCCCGACACTGCATGTGGCACACCGTCTGGAGCAACAACGCTAAGTGTTGCCAGGGAGCGCGCAGTAGCGCATCAATTCTGGATAACACACTTCGATTTCATTCAAGTAGCTGTCAATGAGCAGGAGCTTGCTCGTTGATGGCTTCTTTTTTATGCGAATTTTTATAAAAATTAGTAACTTTTGGCTTATATTAATCGTATATATCATGGGAGCATTCCAAAACATGTATGGACACATGAACGACACATGGAATAGGTATGTTATCATCAGAAATCTAAAAAGGAGAGTCGGCCATGATCAGAACAGTGCTTCTGGTGGAAGATGAAAGCCGCATTCGTGAGATTGTGGCCGATTATTTCATAAAAGAACAATGGAACGTCATAGAAGCAGAACATGGAGTACAGGCACTGGAACTGTTGGCTCTGCATGAGGTGGATTTGGTTATTCTGGATGTTTTGATGCCTGAAATGGATGGATGGACGTTATGTGGGCATATTCGATCCCAATCCACCGTACCTATTATCATGCTGACTGCACGGTCCGAGGATGACGATAAAATTCATGGATTTCAGCTGGGCGTAGACGATTACGTTACCAAGCCGTTTAGTCCACGTGTGCTGGTTGCACGTGCGGAGACATTAATGAAGCGTGTTGAAGGTGCATTTGGACGAGAGCAGGGTATGATTCGCTTCGGACAGGTAACCCTTGATCCATGGGCCAGACGTCTGGAGAAGGACGGAATTGAAGTGGAACTTGCACCAAAAGAATATGATCTGTTGCTTTATTTGGTACGTAATGCAGGCATTGTGTTGTCCCGGGATGCCATTTTGAATCGGATCTGGGGATTTGATTTTGAAGGGGACTCACGTGTTGTGGATACTCACATCAAGAAGTTGCGCAGCAAATTGGGTGATGAAGCCAAGTGTATCCGGACGGTGATTGGTACTGGATATCGTTTCGAGGCAGAAGCATGAGAAGAAATGGCGTAACGATGAAGCTTTTCCTGGTCATGGCAGGATGTCTGGTTCTTCTATATGGGACGACGGTTTTTGCCCAGTTGTTCTGGTTCCCCGACTTCTATCAGCATCAAAAGGTCAGCAGTATGAAGAAAAAGCTGTCCAAGTTCGAACAGCAATATTCCAATGGACATTGGAGTGATTTACAGCTGGCTAAGGAGACCGGGAAGTTCATGCGTCAGAATCAATCACATCTGGTCATTCTGACGAATACCGGAAGACTGGTTAATGACCCGTTCCACATTACGTTGCTTCAAGAGGATGGAAGTCACGTGAAAGTGTCCTTGTCCTTGTTTATCAATAGTGAGAATGCTGGCTGGATTACATCCCATCTGAAATATGGGCAAGAACTGACGGTGAAAGGTCCGGCCAGCGAATCCATGGTCTATCCATTCAAAATCCAGGATGCCACTTCTGCCGCATGGGGAACTGAAAGCTTTCAGGAATCAATTGAACCGGTAAAGGAATGGTCAGGTGTATTGACCGAGGTAGTTCTTCCCAATCTGGCAACGTGGAGTCAGAGGCAGGGACTGCTGGTGCAAGCACTGGATAGCCGGTTCCCTTTGTCCACCGAAGACCAACTGGCCTTGGCGAATGGCAAAATGCTCAATGAAGAATGGATGGATAGCTGGAGCGGTGTTCGCAATGTCATCACCATTGCTCCAGTGCATCGTTCCGGACCCGAGCAACAACTGATCTTCTCGCTCACCTCTCTACAGGAGATGAGGGAAGCGAATGAGGCAACACGTTTGTTCTATGCGTATTTTGGCATAGGGGCATTTATATTGATTCTGTTGCTGGCGTTACTCCTGTCCCGAATTGTAACGAAGCCGCTCTTGGCCTTGAACCATGTCGCCAAGAAAATGTCTACGCTGGATTTCACGGTGAAATCACCCATCCGGCGTAATGATGAAATCGGCAGTCTGTCTAACAGCCTCAATGCCTTATCGGGAACCTTGGGTCAGACACTGGAAGAGCTGAGGCAGGCCAACACGCAGATGCGTACAGATATGGAAATGAAGCAGGAGATTGAACAGCGTCAGCGCAAGTTTTTTGCCGATGCATCACATGAACTTAAGACACCAATCAGCATTGTTAAGGGATATTCTGAAGGGCTGAAGGATGGCGTGAGTGAGAGCAAACGGGAACGTTACATTGAGATCATTGCCGATGAGGCGATCAAAATGGAAACGATGGTTGAAGAGATGCTGGATCTGGTGCGACTGGAATCCTCAGCGGTTCAATTGAATACGGATGCTGTTGCACTGGCTGACATGATTGAAGATATCGCCGGCCGTCTGGGTCCGCAACTGAAGGACAAAGGATTGGATGTGGTGCTTGTATCCACAACAGAACAGACGGTGGAGGGTGACCGAAGCAAGCTGGAGCAAGTTATTTTCAATATCATGATGAATGCTATACGTCATGCAATACCACATACCGATATAACTATTGAGATCAGCAGGCGTGAAGGTTTTGTCCATATTTCCATTGAAAACAAGGGCGAGCACATTGCTGAAGCTGAGCGGCAGTATATATGGGAGAGGTTCTATCGGGTAGAACGCTCACGTAATCGTAAAATGGGGGGGACCGGGCTTGGTCTGGCCATTGCGAAGCAGATTCTTGATCTGCATGGGTGCAGTTATGGAGTGGAGAATACACCGGATGGAGTCCGTTTTTATATTATTTTTCCTAAAGCCTAGTACGAAAGGGAGTCAACTCTTATGAAGTCTTTACCATCGATTTTAACCTTGGGGAATCTGAGTTCAGGCATGCTGGCAGTCATTATGGCTATTCATGGTGAATTTGCCCTGGCTGTGATGATGATATGGGTAGCGATGTTCTTTGATCTGTTTGACGGATTTGCGGCTCGTAAATTGCATTGTGAGGGTGAGTTCGGCAAGTCCCTGGACTCGCTTGCGGATGTAGTTTCATTCGGAACAGCACCCGTGCTGATTCTGTACCTGAATTCCATGCTTGAAGTGAGTGTGCTGGGGATGGCCCTGACTGCATTGTTTCCGGTTTGTGGTGCTTTGCGTCTGGCCCGTTATAACTGTCAGAAGACAGCAAGCAGTGGTTTTGTCGGGATGCCGATTACATTTGCCGGAGGTCTGATGTCCTTTTTCGCGCTCTGGAGTCCTTATTTCACACATGGTGTAGCTTATCTTGTCATTATTGTATTATCCGGTCTCATGGTGAGCCAAATCCGATTCCCGTCTCTAAAACAAGTGCTAGCCTCACATGAGAAGGATATTGTGGAACCGAAATAAGGAGCGAGTCAGTATGGAATTTGCAAAAGAATTTATTGGTCAATATGGTTATTTCGCAATATACGGACTACTGGCTCTTGGCGTTATTGGCATGCCGATTCCGGATGAGGTGATGATGACGTTTGTCGGTTATCTCGCCTCCATCTCGGTATTGAATTACTCCGTATCCATCGCCGTCAGTTTCGGTGGCGCATTTACCGGAGGGCTGCTCAGCTACATGATTGGCAAGAAGGCAGGCAGGCCGCTGTTCGATAAGTATGGCAAGTGGATTGGCGTGAATGCCAAACGATTTAGCAGGGTGGAGTCGTGGTTTCTAAAATATGGATACTGGTCAATCATCCTCGGTTACTTCATTCCGGGCATTCGTCATCTGATGTGTTGTTTCTCAGGGATGAGCCGCATGGCAATTGGCAGATACGTAGTTGTATCGGGCATTGGTGCATTCGTCTGGTGTGTTGTCTTTATCTCAATTGGTTTTTATGTTGGTGTGTTAACTTAAAATGGACAGCCTGTTGTAACAACGGGCAAAGATGGAAGACCTCTTGAGTGTAAGGTGGTCTTTTTTTGTTTTCTACGATATAGCGAACTTGAGTGAGTAACGAATACGTATGACTTGTAAAAATGCAAAAAAAGCCGCTCTGACCATCTCTAACCTTCATGTTGAAGGGAAAGAATGGATCAAAGCGGCGTGTGCTTCACGACCATATTGAATCTTCTGAAGAAGATATAGCCAATATCTCCCGAACTAAAAAATATTTCACAAAGCCATCAGGTAAGCTAAACGTAGATATCTTTTACAGTTACCCGCTTAAATGTGATTCTTCAATTCCTCTTTCGACTTGCTTTTCACCCTTTTTGTGTGCAAAGGTAATTTTGAGCAGAGGTGGCGTAACAAGTGTAGTGATTATGACCATGATTACTACGCTCGTAAAGTATTCCGGATCAAGTAAACCGGAAGCAAGGCCCGTTGAAGCGATAATGAGTGCAACCTCACCTCTTGAAATCATTCCTGAGCCAATGGCCAATGAAGATGACATATTAAATCCAGTCAGTCGTGCACCAGCTCCGCCACCAATCAGCTTGGTTACAATAGCAATGAGGCTTATAACGACAATAAACCAAATTTGTGAACCCACACCATCAAACGTGACATTCAAACCAATACTGACAAAGAACACCGGAACAAAAATTCCGTAGGCGATCGGTTCCAGTTTGGTTTCAACTTCATGTTTGAAGTTGGTTTGGGAGATGGCGATACCAGCGGCAAAAGCACCAATGATTCCGGCAACACCCATCCACTCCGCAAAGTAGGAGAATCCAAAACAAATAATCAGCCCCGCAGTAATGACGGTCTCGGTTACTTTTAACGGTGCCATCCACTTCATGATGCGTGGTACAAGGAACCAGCTGGCAGCAATAATAATAACAAAGAATAACAGCTTCTTGCCAATAAGCAGAGAAATCGAAGTGTCTCCTCCGCCTGTACCCAGCAAGCTCATCATAACAGCAAGAATGACAACGACCAGAACATCATCGACAACAGCTGCACCAAGGATTGTTGTACCCTCACGAGAGCTGAGTTGATCCATGTCTTTTAGTGTCTGAACGGAAATGCTGACGGACGTGGCACAGAATAAAAGTCCAAAGAACAATGCGTGTGTCTGTGACATACCGAACGCCATGGCCGAACCGTATCCTCCGATGAATGGTAAAATAATACCACCCACAGCAACGGCAAAGGCTGCTTTCCAGTTTTTCTTCAATTGTTCCAGATCGGTTTCCAGTCCAGCGATGAACATCAACAGTAGTACCCCGATTTCGGCCATATAATGGACGAAATCACTCTGCTGAACCCAACCGAGAATTGCAGGCCCGAGGATGACACCCACAATCAATTTCCCCAGTACCGACGGCTGACCCAATCTGACGGACAGATCACCGGCAAGTTTGGTAAAGATCAAAATAAGTGCAAGAACCAAAATAAATTCCATAGGTGTGCTCCTCTCCAGCAGTAGCGTTTATAGGTTTACCCGCCCAAGGGGGAATCATTCCAAGCCTTTAGAACAAAAAAAGGCATAAAAACAGCGCTTGTTAAGCGTGCCGCTTTTATGCCTAAAAAGACAAAGAGGGGCCCTTGGTGACAGGCTCCTCCAGTTTCAACGCGTATGTGATTAATTGCATTAATTATACCACAAATAAAGACTTGGGTAAATGGGAGCTGGTGTGGATTTGATTGAAAATAGCCGCAAAGGGGCATTTTATAGGGGAGTGCAACGGTTTTTGTTCAGAGTGTTGTCACTTAACAGCCCGGAATTGCCGAGATATAATGATATAGAACATAGAAGTTAGGATATGAGGAGGATTTTGCATTGGGCAAAAATAACAAAGGGGAACCGAACATTCCATCCCCGACGAGCAATAAAAATTTCGCAGGCATCATTATCACGATTTCCATTCTCGCTAATGTCATTATTTTATTATTGTTCTTCGCACCATCCATTGGTTACAAAGGTGATGTAACCTTTGATATTACGGTGTTGCCGCGGTTTAATGCCGTGTTTAACAGCTTTACCTTCATCTTCCTGCTTGCAGCGCTTATTGCTATTATCAAGCGGAATGTGAAGCTGCACAAACGATTTATTCTTGCTGCATTCTCAACAACACTGTTATTCCTCGTGACCTATCTGACGTTTCATTACCTCTCTCCAGAGACGTCCAAATACGGCGGCGAGGGCATCATTCGTTCCATCTATTTCTTCATTCTGATTACCCATAGTATACTGGCAGCCCTCATTGTTCCATTGGCATTGTTCACACTTGTGTGGGGTTGGACGAATCAATTGAAGAAACACCGTAAAATTGCACGTTGGACTATGCCAATCTGGCTGTACGTCAGTTCTACAGGTGTCGTGGTATATCTCATGATGGCACCATATTATTAATGTTATGAACGTTTCACTGTGCTAATTAGTTTGACTTGCGGGTAATGTTTCCATGGAAGGAGGTTTCACGTTTATGTACAGAGTTGTTTTGATTCGCCATGGACAGAGCATGTGGAATGTAGAGAATCGTTTTACCGGATGGACAGATGTGGATCTGACGACGGATGGTTACGCAGAAGCTCGTAAAGCAGGGAAGATCATGAAGGAACAGGGATTTGATTTTGATTACGCCTATGCATCTGTGCTGAAACGTTCTATCCGAACACTCGATATTGCGCTGGATGAAATGGACCTCATGTGGATTCCCATTACGAAGACTTGGAAGCTGAATGAACGCCATTATGGTGCGTTGCAAGGACTGAACAAACAGCAGACTGCTCTGAAGTATGGGGAAGACCAAGTAAAGGAATGGAGACGATCCGTGAACGTATCTCCCCCGGCACTGGACGAAACCGATGACCGATATGTGCAGGATCTGGACAAGTACAAACGGCTCGGATGCACCATCCCTTTTACGGAGAACCTGATGGATACCTCGAAGCGTGTACTGGAGTACTGGAATGCGGAGATTAAACCGATGGTGTCTGCTGGCAAAAGAGTGCTGATCTCTGCGCATGGAAACACGCTCCGTTCACTCGTCATGCATCTGGACCAATTGTCCGAAGCAGACGTGATGGCGCTCAATATCCCGACAGGCATTCCGCTTGTCTACGAATTGGATGAAGATCTGCATCCCATCGGACACTTTTATCTGACCGCCGATGGTTCGACCTACAAACATGAAGAAATGACCCATGTGGCAACGCCATCTGATTAACGGGTGTGAGCGTTTATGCCTCAAAAGAGCAAGTGAAAGATGACCGCTGAATTTTAATTCGGAGGTCATCTTTTTTTCTGCGATCAAGCCTGCACTTCGTTTCGTTTTGCTCCCACAGGGTAATTGTCAAACAAGACACGATGTACATTTATCCTGAAGGAGGAGAAGCACATGTCTAAAAGAAGAGGATTACTCATGACGGCTATCGGCGCAGGTGTGACTTATCTGATGAGGAACAAACAAGCAAGAGATAAGCTGTTTAGCACGGTCTCGGGTATGATGAAAAGCTCCAATTCGTCCAACGGAACAAGTAAAGCCAGACCACGCGTGGAAGTGAAATAGATTGCGATAGCTCGTTTATCGATTGAATTCAAATGATGATCATGAGAAACCTGGAGATGAAGTCATTCCAGGTTTTTTTTGTGCAATCAAAAGCAATCCCTTGCTTTTGTGTGTAATGCGATTTTTGCCAGCAAGAATGATACAATGGATACTTGCAGAACGTATGGAGGGAGAGGCACATATGAAGAAAAATCGTCTGGGTACATCCGAACTGATGGTGTCTGAGATTGGGCTGGGATGTATGTCACTTGGAACTGAAATGGAGCACGCTGTGGGCCTGGTTCATGAGGCTCTGGATCACGGTGTTAATCTGCTGGATACTGCCGATCTGTACGACGCAGGGCGTAATGAAGAGATTGTAGGACAAGCTATTAAGGGTCGTCGGGACCAAGTCATTGTGGCGACCAAAGTAGGTAATCGTCGTATGCCGGGTAAAGAGGGCTGGTCATGGGACCCGTCCAAAGTCTACATTAAGCAGGCTGTACATGAAAGTCTGAAGCGGTTGCAAACCGATTACATCGATCTGTATCAGCTGCATGGCGGGACCTTGGACGACCCCATCGAAGAGACGATCGAAGCGTTTGAGGAACTAAAGAAGGAAGGACTTATCCGATATTACGGAATTTCCTCCATTCGTCCCAATGTGATTCGGGAGTATGTAAAGAGGGCATCAATCGTCAGTGTGATGAACCAGTACAGCATTGCTGACCGCAGAGCGGAAGAAGAAGTGCTGCCTTTATTGGAACAAAAGGGGATCAGCGTAATTGCCCGTGGGCCCGTAGCTAGCGGAGTGCTTGCCGATTCCGGATCTGCCAAGGCAGACAAAGGTTATCTGGACTATACGCCAGAGCAACTATATATCATTCGGCAAGGGCTAAGTCGTCTTGTTACAGACCAACGCAGTATGGCTCAGACAGCTATTCGCTACGCGTTATCCCATCCTGCCGTAGCAGCAGTTGTCCCTGGTGCCAGTTCAAAAGAACAGTTACTGCACAATATTGCTGCTTCGAATTCGCCTGAACTCACCGCTGCTGAAATTCAGGAAATACGAGAACTCAGTCCCGCTAATCTGTACAAGCAGCATCGTTAACTCTATTAAGCCTATTTTCAATTGTAACCATACGAGGTACAATGAAGATCAGCCAAAAAAGGAACATATAAGGGAGAGAAGACATATGGAAAGAATTCAAAGTGAACAGCAATATTTGGATACAATTAACTCTGATGGTTTTACCGTCATTAAATTTGATACAACCTGGTGTCCGGATTGCAAAAACCTGGATCGTTTTATCGGGGATGTTATCGACCAACATACGGACAAAACCTTCTATGCCCTGGATGCAGAGAAGTTCCAGCCGTTTGCCGAAGAGAATGGTGTACGCGGCATTCCAAGCCTGCTCGTCTTCCAGAACGGCAAGAAAATTGCACATCTGCATAGCAAATGGGCTAAAACACCTGCTCAAATCTCCGAGTATCTGGAGACCCTTGAATCCAAAGTTTAAGTGTACGAAGGCATCAGCAGTTTGTTTAATTTTTAACTTAGCTAAAGAGACCTCTTCTTGTCCTGCGACAGGAAGGGGTTTTTCTGTTTCATTCCAGTCCGCATGATGTGCATTTGAATAACAGAAGTTGAGAACCAACGCTTGTTTAGAATTTGTTCAGTGCTCCCATGTATACTGTGAGAACAAACTGAATATTTGGAGTGAACAAGATCCGTATGAAGAATGAAATTTTTGAAGAAATGCACCAATTAAGTCACAATGATGACCGAAGATACCGATTGTTGATGATCGGGGTGAAGCAATTGCTGCAGGAACAAAAGGAGAATAGATATAATCTGCGTGAGAGATTAAAGAATCGAAAGAAACACCGAAACTTTCAAGTAAAAGAGTGGTATTAGACAGGCTGCTTTTCAGAAGTGAACATAAATATGGTTGTCCATGATACATAGTAAACCTAGTCGGCATCACCAATGATCCAACCCACTAAAGAAGGAAGTAATGAAGAATCAGGCTTCTTCTAATTACGGATATTCCTGTCTTTGAAGCAGCAACAGAATCGTGAAGCAACAGAAACATAATTCAGAATATAAAATATGGCGGCCTCGCTTCCCAAGGGAACGTGAGGCCGCCATTGATTTTGCCTGTCTAATTACTTGAATTGTAATGCTTACATCAAAATAATAAAGAACACGGCTGCCAAGACAAAGCGATACACAGCAAAGACGGTCAGGCTCAATTTTTTCAAAATGGACAGGAACGTCTTGATCGCAAGCATGGCGACGATGAAAGCAGCGATGAATCCAATCGCAAAGATTGGGAAATCACTGCCGTTCAGGTGATCGATACTTTTGTACAGGTCATATCCCGTAGCACCAATCATAATTGGCACAGACACGAGGAATGTGAACTCCGCAGCGGCTACACGGCTTACCCCTGCAAAGAGACCGCCTGAGATCGTTGACCCGGAACGGGAGAAGCCTGGCCACAATGCCAAGATCTGAAATATACCCACCGCGAATGCCTGTTTGTAGGAAATATCATCGACATCATGGGTAGTAATCCGTCCACTCTTCCGGCTCCAGCGTTCGGCCACGATCATCAATATACCACCTATAACGAGACTGTACAGCACTGTTTCCGGACCAAACAAATGTGCTTTGATCCAGTCGCGGAATACAAGTCCGATGACTACGGCAGGAACCATCGCCAGGAAGATATGTCCCAGATTGAGGCGACGGGAGTAAGGTCTGCTCCCTCCGGTGAAGCGGAACATATCAATGAATTTGTTCCAATACAGTACAACAACAGCAAGTACAGCCCCAAGTTGAACAACCACCTCAAACGTTTTGACTGACTCGTTGTCCTCCGATAAACCCAGCAAGTGGGCAGTCAGAATCATGTGTCCAGTAGAGGACACGGGCAAAAACTCAGTCAAACCTTCGATGATGCCCATAATAATGGATGATATAATGTCCAATTCTCTTCCTCCTTGAAATGCAGGTGACAGCACAGGCTGTCCTGCTTGACCATGCCTGTTCATTTGAACAAGGCTATCACCTATTATGATCACAAATGCACTCAACTTCAACTTATGCTTGTAACCATTTGTTTAAAACTATATTGACAAAAACCTAGTTATCCCATAGGATATAACTTAACTGACTGACTGATCAATCGGGAGGGTTACATGAATGACCAAAATTAACGGTTTGGAACCCGGTGAAGAACGCCGGGACCAAATAATACGCATAGCGATGGAGCGTTTTGCAACCCAAGGTTACCATCAAACGAAAATTTCCGATATCGTCCGCGAGGCTGGTGTGGCGCAAGGGACGTTCTACTGGCACTTCAAGAGTAAAGAAGCCATTGCTTCGGAGATTGTTTTAACGGGTAAGGAGGAGTTGCTTGAGGCGATCGGACAAGGGTACCGCAAGGATGCAGGATCGGTAGAAGATATGGTGAAAGCATCGGAAAGGCTGTTCACTGACTTGTTCTTGTTTGCCGCGCAGAATCGCTATTTTATGGAACTGTTGCTCAAAGGCATCGTGACGGAAGAATCCGTACAACGCCTGGTTGAGGAGACACGTAATGCTGTCGAAACTGCGTTTCGTCACAATATGGAACGAGCCATCGAACTCGGCATGTTGCCTAAGGGCATGGATGTACCTCTTCGAGCAGCGTTATTGGTAAGCATGATTGAAGGCATGATATCGCGCTGGTTGTTCGGTTCCGATGAGTTGCACAGCAAATTCTCAGCCATGACAGCTTCATCGCTGGCAGCTGAGGCAGCAAGCTTTGAGTTTTACGGACTGTTAGGCACATAAGATTCACATGATTAAACAAATAGCAGGGAATAATGGGTACAACTGCGGTTTAGTCACAATAAAGTAACCAAATGTACACCCAGATTAATACACGACTGAGAGGAAGTTAACGTAATGAACAAAACATATGGATCGAAAACTCGTAAAGGCTGGTCTTTGACAGCAATTCTGCTGATGACCGTGCTGGTACTTAGTGCTTGTGGAAGTAAAGCAACAGATGGTGGAAGCACAAATGGTGCACAGGCAAGCAATGAATTGGAGCAGATCAAGTCTGCTGGCGTTATCAAAGTGGGCATGATGGGCACATACGCACCTTACAACTTCCTGAACGATAAGAAAGAAATGGACGGCTACGATGCCGATATCGCACGTGAAGTTGCGAAGCGTCTGGGGGTAGAAGTTGAATTTGTATCCCAAGAGTTCTCCGGTCTGACACCAAGTCTGCAAGCCAAAAAGCTGGATGCCATTATCAGCCAGATGACCATTACTGATGATCGTAAGAAAGTACTGGATTTCAGTGATCCGTATATCACGAACCAAGTCAAAATCATTGTGAAAAGTGACAATAACGATATTACCAAGCTGGAAGACTTCAAAGGTAAGACGATTGGCGTAGGTCTGGGTACAAATGATGAATCATATCTGCGTAATGAAGTGTTGCCAAAAGTGGGAGACTTCACCATTAAGACGTATGACGATGTCATCTCTTCACTCAAAGATCTGAATGCTGGGCGGATTGACGCAACAATCAACAATATGTACGCTCTGAAACCGATTGTGGATGCCAATGGCTTTAATATCAAAGCTGTAGGTGAAGCTATTAAGAGTGACCAGGCAGGTATTGCTGTTCGCAAAGATAATCCGGAACTCGTAGCAGCACTGAATGATGCTCTCAAAGGCATGAAAGATGATGGCACGTACAATACCATTTTCAAAAAATGGTTTGGTGAAGAGCCTGCGCAATAATGAACCTGCAAGGCGAAGGGGAGATTTGACCCATGGAACTGGTATTTGAGAATATCCCCTTCTTTCTGAAGGGGGCTTACTATACGCTGTATGTAACTGTGATCTCCATGTTTTTTGCGTTCATCATCGGGGTGCTTGTTGCGATTGCTCGTCTGAAGGGACCGATGTGGCTTAGGTTGATCGCAAGGTTTTATGTATCCATCATGCGGGGAACCCCGCTGCTGGTGCAATTATTCGTTATTTATTACGGATTGGTCGATTATGGAGTGACCTTGGGATCACTCACGGCTGCCTGTCTGGGACTGAGTCTGAATGCAGGTGCGTTTCTCTCAGAGACCTTCCGTGGAGCCATTCAGGCTGTACCAAAAGGACAGACAGAAGCTGCATACGCAACGGGAATGACTCCGGCTCAAGCGATGAGACGGATTATCTTCCCGCAGGCTGTGCGCATTGCGATTCCGCCGATGGGGAACACCTTCATTGGCATGCTGAAGGAAACATCACTTGTGGCGGCCATCGGTGTTACCGAGTTGTTGCGTTCAGCACAGCTACTGGTATCACAATATGCATTGAATATGCCTTTTTATCTGGCCATCGGTGTGATCTACTGGATTATGAGTATCGGCTTCTCGGCCATTCTGGAACAAGTGGAGCGCCGGCTGGCTCGGGCTTACTGATGGGAGGAGAGAACCGATGATTACAACAACCGGACTTACCAAACGTTTTCAGAAAAATGAAGTACTTACGAACATCGATCTTCATGTCGATGCCAAAGATATTGTTGTATTGCTCGGCCCAAGTGGTTCAGGCAAAAGTACCTTGCTGCGCTGTCTGAATGGGCTGGAAGAGTTGTCTGGAGGACAGATTGAAGTGAACGGCATTGTGGTTAACAGTGCAGATCCGCTGCGAGTCCAGCGTGCCCGGGTACTGGAGATTCGTCGCCAGACCGGCATGGTATTCCAGCAATTCAATCTGTATCCGCACAAGACAGTGCTGGGTAATGTGATGGAAGGTCTCGTTACGGTAAAAAAAATCAAGCGTGACGAAGCGGCTGAACGCGGCCGGATTCTTCTGGATCGGGTCGGCTTGTCGGATAAGCAGGATGCGTATCCATCCCGATTGTCTGGTGGACAACAGCAGCGGGTAGCCATTGCACGTGCACTTGCAATGGAGCCGGAAGTGATGCTGTTTGATGAACCCACTTCTGCCCTTGATCCTGAGCTGGTCGGAGAGGTACTTTCCGTCATGAAGGAGCTGGCAGAGGAAGGCATGACGATGCTGGTCGTGACACATGAATTGAAGTTTGCCCGTAATGTGGCGAACAAAATCGTCTTTATGGCGGATGGATCGATTGTGGAAGAGGCAAGTCCACAGGCCTTTTTCGAACAGCCGAAGCAAGAGCGCACCCGTCGTTTCTTGCAGCAGATAACTGAATTTTGATGAAGATAACAGCGATCGGAAGAACGAACGTACCCTGAGCGGGTATTTAAGGTCGTTAACGATATCAGTTCAACTAAATTTTTTGCACAAGAACGGAGAGGACAGAAGAAACCTGAAGAAGCGGAGCGTGCGCCTTTATCCCCTGATTTTTCCCTTGAAGAAGGGAATCAAAAAAATCTGGGGATAACAGCGATCGGAAGGTTATTCTGTCATCGGAGTGGCAAGTGCAAACCTTTTTCGCTTGAACTTAAACTATTGTGAGAAAGAAGGATAACATCATGAATGTAACAACCGTATGGAAAGGCAAACGCGCGTTTACTTCCGAAGGACCCTCTGGCTACGCTGTTGGCATGGATGCCACTGCTGCTTATGGTGGTGACAGCAAGGGAGCTACCCCGATGGAATTGTTACTGGCGGGTCTCGGGGGCTGTATGGGAATCGATATTACAATGATTCTGGATGCTTTCCTGGACAAAATTGAGTCGATTGAGATTGAAGCGCAAGGCACACGCAGTGAAGAGATGCCTAAAGGGTTCACATCCATTGATCTGATCTTCAAAGTCGATGGGGATATCCCGGATTATCGCATCTGGAAAGCCATCCAGATGGCTGAGGAAAAATATTGTGCAGTTTCCGCTTCGCTGAACGCCGATATTCATCCTAAACTGATCCTCAATGGGGTAAGTACACCTCGTCCTTAATAACACACGAGCAGATTCTATACTGAGAGGCACTTCCAATCGTGGGAGTGCCTTTTTTTGCCTTTCTAACCTATCAACAGTTCGTAGGTAAAGTCAGGCTGAATGTTGGGCAAGGTTCCAGATGCCCATGAATTCCGTGATAGCCTGATCGATCGTTGCATGAGGTACACCGTCGCGGGCTTGTGTAGAGATACCTTGCATAAAGGTATCAAATACGGTGGTCAGCATGGCTACATTCGTGGAAGCAGGAATTTCACCGACATCCACAGCACGTTGGATGCAATCCTGCAGACGGTTGCGAGTCAGCTTTCTTTTCTCAGCGGCAATGTCACGGATATGATTGTTTTTGGAAGAACATGTGCTGGCTGACAGCACAATTAAACAGCCAGATGGATGTGTGCTGTCTGTTTGCATTTTTGCGGTACTTCTTAAGGTTGTTTCAATTGCTTCTCTTGGTGACAGCGTGAGATCCGAGAAACTTTCCGTCACACGTCCAAACGTATCCATATATCGTTCTACTGCTTCTTTATACAGCGCTTCTTTGGATTCAAAGGCTGCATAGAAGCTGGCTGCTGAAATATCCCCCATGGCTGCTCGAAGCTGAAGTAGTGAAGTGGCCTCGAAACCTTGCTCCCAAAAGAGCATCATCGCTTGTAATAGGGCTTCATCCCGATCGAAAATTCGCGGACGTCCCGTTCTTGCCATAAGAGTTCCCCCCTCTTTTTTCTTAATTATATATTAATCGATCCAAAAGTCGTTGACAAGGTGAGACAGTCTGAATAATATAAGGAATGATCGATCCATAATTCCATTACTTGTTCTACACTATCTTAAAAGGAGCTGTACAAATGTCGGATATATCTTCTCATCGTTTTCCGTGGCTGGGGTTGCTGGCCCTGGCTATGGCGGGTTTCATAGCCATTATGACCGAAACACTTCCTGCGGGGTTGCTACCGCAAATTAAAGAAGGGCTGCAAATCTCTGAGGCAGGGGCGGGGCAGCTTGTCACCTTTTATGCTGTTGGGTCGCTGGTTGCTGCCATACCTGTGGCGGTGCTGACAAAGGGTTGGCGGCGGCGTCCGCTTTTACTTCTGTCTATTATGGGTTTTCTTGTCTTCAACACCATTACTGCCCTCTCATCAAACTATGTACTGACACTATTCGCCCGTTTCTTGGCCGGTGTTGCAGCAGGTGTCTCCTGGGGCCTAATTGGTGGTTATGCATTACGCATGGTACCTGATCATCTCAAGGGAAGAGGCATGGCTGTGGCTATGATTGGAACGCCGATTGCCTTATCGTTTGGTGTTCCGGCAGGTACACTGCTTGGTTCATTTATGGGCTGGCGCTCAGTGTTCTGGCTGATGTCGTTGCTGGCGTTTGTACTGATTTTCTGGGTGCTCTGGAAAGTACCCGACTATCCTGGGCAGTCAGCGGATAAGCGTATCTCTGTCAAGCAAGTACTGTTCACACCTGGTGTAATACCCATTTTAACTGTCGTTTTGGCCTGGATGTTGGCTCATAATATTTTATACACGTATATTGCTCCTTTTCTCGCCGATGTCGGTTTGGAATCCAAGGTTGGACTCATTTTACTTGTATTTGGTCTGATGGCATTGGTGGGCATCTGGATTACAGGTATTTTCATTGATCGGTGGTTGCGTATGCTGGTTCTCATGAGTCTTGCGGGCTTTGCTTTGATTTCCCTTGTATTAGGTCTTTGGAGTGAGCACGTTGTTGTCGTCTTTGGTTCTGTTGCGCTATGGGGTCTGACATTTGGCGGTGCGGCTACCCTGTTACAGACTGCACTTGCTCAAGCTACTGGGGAACAGGGTGTGGATCTCGTAATGCCGATTAATACAACCGTTTGGAATCTGGCTATTGCCCTTGGGGGAATGGCGGGAGGTGTTCTTCTGAATCAATGGGGAGCTGCATCATTTAACTGGGCCATCTTGGCTTTAACATTGGTGGCATTGATTGTTGCATGGCGTGCCAAAGGATATGGATTTCGCCCATCTAGGAGTCACTAAACTTCTGTCAGCATTAATGATTCGGTAAGCCCGGTCGCCATGTTAATGGCGGCCTCTTTTGTTAGAGGTTAGGCTGGCTTGTTACATGGCAATATATTACCCATTGCAATGACAATCCGAATTCTGGCGGTTATGTGGTATGATTAATTCTGAGGACAGTACATCCTGATCCTGCTGTTTATATGTAAGCGCT
The DNA here is from genome assembly GCF_031455635.1 of Paenibacillus sp. 2003. NCBI lineage: Bacteria > Bacillati > Bacillota > Bacilli > Caryophanales > Paenibacillaceae > Paenibacillus > Paenibacillus sp. 2003. The sequence continues at coordinate 116,820 of NZ_JAVDTB010000009.1, forward strand.
TATACAGATGACGGAAGGTGCAGACATGTTTAAAAGGCTGATACGAACCACTAATAATCTCAAATTAAAGCATAAATTGCTCATTTCCTATGTACTGGTTGTCATGATTCCGGTCCTGATTGTTGGTCTTGCTGTGACCAGTTATTTTCGCCAGCAAGCCCTGGACAATGCAATAGGACAGACGATCATCAATGTGGACAAGATCAAGAGCCAGACGGCAACCATGTTACGTGTACCAACCGATATATCCAATCTTTTAATGTTTAATGCGGATCTCAAGGAGATCGTGAATAAGCGGTACAAGAGCATTGTGGAGTTAACCTCAGCTTATCTTGCATACAAAGACTTTCAGGAGTACAGGCGTTTGTACCGTGAGATAGCAGGCATTCGTTTTTACTCAACTAACCCAACATTGATAAACAACCTCGAATTCATCCCGGTAGACAAGCAGACTGAAGAGAGTTATTGGTACCAACAGGCACTGAAAACAACCAGCATCGGGTGGTTCTATATTCCGGACAAGGAAGATAATCCTGTACACAAGCTCAGCCTGGTGCGCAAAGTACCTTTTGCCGAGTATCGGACAGAGGGCGTGTTGATGATTGTGATCAATCAGGATGAGCTGAATGGATTGTTGCGTCAGGAACAGTTTGAGACGATGATTACGGACGAGCAGGGTTATGTGATTGCAGCCAAGAATACCGAGCTCGTAGGTAAAACGCTGGATGAGCTTGATTTTGGTGTCGATCTGCAGAATCAGGCGAAAGGCACCATAGAGGGTGATTTCCGGGGGGAACCATCTAATATTGTTATTGATGAGTTGGGCCCTGGATCGAGTATGAACAGCCTGAAGGTGATTTCTGTTTTTGCCACCAAAAATATCGTCAAAGACGCCAACACCGTCAGCATGATCGGCATGATTTTCATTATCCTTGTGCTGGTTATCGCCCTATTATTTGTATATATCATCTCGTTCCTCACTTCGAACCGATTGCTCCGGCTGAGTAAACATCTCAACAAGCTAGCATTAGGTGACCTGAACGTGACTTCGCGGATTGATGGAAACGATGAGATTGGACAACTATCACGACAGTTCAACTATATGGTGAAAAGTATCAATGAACTCATGACGCAGGTGGTAGAAGCGACAGAACAGAACAATCAATTGGAAATCGCCCAAAAAGAGATTAAACTGAAAATGATGGCGAGCCAGATCAATCCACATTTCTTGTTTAATGCACTGGAGTCCATTCGGATGAAAGCGCATATTAAGGGAGAAGCAGAGATTGCCAACATCGTCAGACTACTGGGCAAGCTGATGCGCAAGAGTCTGGAGATTGGCAGTGGAAAAACAACCTTCCGGGCTGAACTTGAAATGGTACGTTCCTATTTGGAAATTCAAAAATTCCGTTACGGCGACCGCCTTGCATTCCAGATTCATATCGATCCCGAGGTGGAGAAGATGTACATTCCGCCTCTCATTATTCAACCCTTGGTTGAGAATGCGATTGTCCATGGTCTGGAGAACAAAGAGGGTACAGTCCGTGTTCATATAAGTATTCGTTTAGTAGAGAACATTGTGCAGATTCGTGTGGATGACAATGGTGCAGGCATAACGCCAGAACGACTGGCTGAGGTGATGCAGTTTATCTGTGGACCCGAGGAACAGGAGAAGAGCCGGATCGGTATGCGTAATGTACATCAACGCTTAACATTGACGTACGGGGAGCCATATGGATTACAGATTAAGAGTGTATATGGGGAAGGAACAGAGGTTTCTTTCACTTTGCCAGCAGGAGGGGACCAACATGTATAAAGTATTTTTGGTGGATGACGAACCGAGCATACGTGAGGGACTGACAACCATTATTGATTGGGAAAAATACGGATTCCAGGTCATCGCTACAGCTGCCAGCGGGCGTGAGGCTATCTCCCGGTTTGAGGATTTGGAGCCTGATCTGACGATTATTGATATTCGCATGCCTGGTATGACCGGGCTGGATGTTATTGAAGAAGTACGCCGGAATCATCCGGATTCGCACTTTTTGATATTGAGCGGTTATGCAGATTTTGATTATGCCAAGAAAGCCATCAGTTTTGGTGTGGATGGTTATCTGCTCAAACCGGTGGATGAAGATGAGATTATTAGTGAACTGGAGCGGATTGCTACGATCCTGACCCGTGAACGGGAGACAATGGCACGTCAAGCTGGTGAAGATACTGTCTATCTGGAGCACCAGATCGAGGCTTTACTCTTTGACAGTCTGGAGGGTGCAGGCAGTATGGAAGAAGACAGCCTGGGTCTGCACTGGCCTCACTATCAGATCGTGCTGCTTGAGATGCATGCGGCCCCCGATCTGCAACGGGGAAGTGTTATGAAACGCAAACTGATTGAAGCATTTGACCAGAAAGACCGAGGCATCGTATTCTCGTTCCATTCCGGTCTGGGGTTGTTAAGCAAGGAAACAATCACATCCGAGTCATCTGCACGCATTCTTTATGATGAGCTGGAAGGACTTCTGGGAGAATGGGAGGTCCACATGTATGGTGCTGCAGGTGAACCCGTACATTCCACTTCTGAAATTGCGCGGTCATACACGCAGGCGAATCGTACACTCGGTGAACGCTTCTTGTTCACTGAGAAACGCATCATTCTGTGGACTGAAGATAGCGAAGGCAAAGGCGTTGTTAAGCCGGGAGCTGAAGCTGTGGACGGAACACATGAACCAGTTGAGGACGAACTCGCGGACAAGCTGTATTATGCGTTAGACATCCGTAGCAGTGAGTCAGTTATGCGAGTACTGGGTGAGATGGAAGAGCGATTGGTTCCATATCACCGAACAGAGCAAGCGATCAAAACTGCCTTCTCACAGGTGTTCTCCCTAGCGTTCAACAAGCTTGCAGCCACGAATCAACATATGCACTCCATTATGCAGGAACATTCGGTTTTGATTAATGAAGTCTATCATCAATTTACGATGTCTGATCTCAAAGTCATAGCAGCAGAACATTTTAATAGGCTTATTCAACGTATGGGTGGGGGGAGCAAGGATACTGTATTGAAACAGATGATTGAATTTATCCAACGTAACCCTGGCGAAAATCTCAAGCTGGAGGTACTTGCTGAGGTATTTAACTATAACAGCAGTTACTTGGGTAAGTTGTTCAAGAATCATACTGGAGAATATTTCAATGCATTTCTGGACAAGGTTCGTATGGAAAAGGCCAAGGAATTGCTGGACGAAGGACTAAAGGTCCATCAGGTTGCGGCGAGAGTGGGGTATGCAAATGTGGACTACTTCCACGGTAAGTTCAAGAAATATGTAGGGGAATCCCCTTCCGCTTACAAACAGGCTAGAACCCAATCATCAATTAAAGGAACGGCTACGGATATAAACGAGGAATAAGTTGGAGTGCTGGGCCTTGCCCTTGCCTATTGTGTAAAACGTTTTCGGTATTCCTGAGAAATTTCCAGATTCATCATATTGTCCATGCACTTCCCATGATAAGCAATGGTCACGGAATGCTTTACATTTTAGACTGGATTTACAAGAATCCAGATGAAGGGATGGCTATACGATATGAAATTGTCTGATATAGGCGCTGTACGTCATACATTGAACTTAAATGGAACATGGCAGTTTTGTTTGGATCTGGAGTCCGATAAACTCGTTGAACAAGAGATATCACCGCCTTCACAGTGTGAAAATACATCATGGGAGACCATTCAGATTCCCGGTTCATGGGAAGAGCAAGGATACGGAGATGAGCCTGAATACGAAAGGCTCGATACCTGGACCAAGGTACGCGAATATGAAGGCTCAGCCTGGTATGCTCAGGATGTTCATGTTCCATCAGACGATCCCGGATGCCACTATGTATTCAGATTGGAAGGTGTCCGATGGACAACGAATCTCTGGATCAATGGACAGTATGCCGGGCAGCAGGATAGTCTGGTGAATCAACAGAAGTGGGATGTTACCTCTCTGGTGAAGCAGGGAGAAGTGAATCGTGTGGAGTTCCGCGTGGATAATACGATGAAACTTCCGCTGGCGGGTAGCCATATTCATTCATTGCATACGGCTACAGCCTGGGGTGGAATCACGGGTGGTGTTTATCTGGACAGTCTGCCCCCATGCCGATTACAGACGTTACGTATTCAACCAGATGCTGAAAACGGAACCATTCTGGTTGATTGTACTGTAAGCGCTCCCGCAAATGAATCAGTTAGATCGATGCAATTACATGTGGATATCCAGCATCCGGACGGCACATGGCTTGATCGATATAGTTGTAATGTAAATCTGAGTGTTCTAGCACATGTGGATATAAGCTCAGCAGGTTTAACTGAAAGCAACGCTTTAATAGAACAGTGGCGATTGGAACTTGGAACAGAGAAGTCTATTGCAAGATGGTCGGATGAATCCCCTGAATTATACAAGGCTGTGATCCGTCTGCATGACGGTGAACAGGAACTGGATCGGCTGGAGCAATCATTTGGTGTACGCTCCTTTGCAGCAAATGGGAAGCAGCTTGAGTTAAATGGAACACCGGTGTATCTGCGCGGGTACGTCGATTGCTGTATTTTTCCACTGACGGGTTATCCCGTATGGGACAAGGAGCACTATCTTCAGCAGTTTCGAGTCGCCAGATCGTATGGCTTCAATCATGTCCGACTGCATGGGTGGAGCGCGCCGGAGCCTTTCTGGGATGCTGCTGATGAAGCGGGCATGCTGGTACAGGCAGAACTTCCCCATTGGTCTCGTTTCTTTGAGCAATCGGATCAGTCTGCGCCAGCTGAAGTATTGTCCTATCTGACACAAGAACTGGATGGGTTGCTTCAGTCGCTGCATAGACATCCTTCATTCGTCATGTTCTCCATGGGGAATGAACTCATTGGTCCGAATGGCCATCCTGAACTTAATGCATGGGTATCGAGGGCAAGGGATATGGACCCTACCCGGTTATATACGGACAATACAGGTTTTGGACAGCTTCCGGCGCAAGGGAGGGAAGGTGATTATTATATTCAGTCGTTGAACTGGCATCCCCCGTTGGAATCCGCGTATTCTGCTGTGCCGGATACCACGCTGGACTATGGTGCAGTCACCCGGCTTGCGGAGCTTCCCGTCATTGGGCACGAACATGCACAGTATACCATGTATGTGCGGCCCCAAGAGCGAGCCAAGTATACTGGAGTATTGCGTCCTAGCTGGTTACGACCGATCGAAGAATCGTTAACAAACAAAGGCATGATGGAGGACCTGGAGCATTTTCAACAGGTCAGTGGTACCCATCTGGTACGTTCCTTAAAAGAAGCCATGGAGCGAATTCGGCGAACACCGGACGCTGCGGGCGTACAGCTTCTGGACATTCGTGATTTTCCAGGGCAGGGACATGCTACGACGGGCATTCTGGATGTATTTTGGGATGACAAAGGCATTACAACACCAGAAGAATTCATGCGTTTCAACGCAGATGTGGTGCTGTTGTTAAGCTGCAAGGAGCGTACATTTTACGCCGGAGAACCCATTCATGTCGATGTACGCATCTCTCACTACGGTAAGGAGCCGCTTGAGGACGCGGTCATTCAGTGGAGGTTAATAAGCGATGATGTGATACTTACTGAAGGGGCATGGAAGACCGGAGATATCCAATGTGGGTCTGTCATGTCACTGGGAAGCATCGTCGCTACCGCTCCTCATGAAGGGGCAGCAGCTTTTCGGATCGAAGCGGAGCTGATATCAGGCGATTTGGACAGAACTGTAGCGAATGTATGGCATGGCTGGTCGTTTCCTTTTTATCTGTCTCATCCGGGTTCGAATCGGTTCTGGAATACCGTGGCAGAGATGAAGCCATTCCTGGGTGAAGCGCATGATGATTGCGTAGATCGAATCGATGGATTTCAGTTGTTGAAAAATCGGGAGATTGACTTGGTTATCGTTCAGTCGTTAACACCAAATGTCGTTGATTATGTGGTCAACGGGGGGAGTGTTTGGCTACAGCCAACCGCAGAAGGGTTATATGATTCAGTGGAGACCAAGTATCTGCCTGTATTCTGGAATTACCTGATGTTTGCTACACAGCCTGGTGCAACGATGGGCATGTATTTGAGAAAACAGCTAGCACTACTAGGCTCCTTCCCGCATGATGGAGCTTCGGACTGGCATTGGTATCACTTGGTGAACGGTACACCAGCGATATGTTTGGATACGTTGCCCGGGGTGGAACCGCTGATCGAAGTGGTGGACCATTTCCATCGGGCCAAACGACTGGCTTATGCCTTTGAGGCAAAAGTAGGGAAGGGCAAGATTCTGATATCCTCACTTCCGTTTGCCAATCTGGCTTTAATGAAGCGTCCGGAAGCCGCCTACTTATTTCAGGAGATACTTGCGTATCTGAATGGAGATCAATTCCGTCCAGCAACCTCCATATCAGTAGCGCAATTACTCGGGATCGTTAAACTGCAAACCATTCAGTTTACATTGTAATCAGAGGGACCCGAAAGGGTCCTTTTTGTATGCCATGTAATTGAAGAAAACGATTACTATAAAACGTTTTCGATATTTACCACTTTAGATATTATTTACCTTTATATTGCTTTTAATGCATCTAAAGGTTGAATTTATCACTGATTTTAACGAATTAATGTCTGATTATATATGCCTATATCTAATTTTTATATGATTTTCTCTAAAATCCAGATGGTATTTTGAAAACGCTCTATCGAGTATGATTATTTTATAAAACAGAGGAGGGGGAACGGAGATGGAAACGCTAACAAAAAAATCCGCTTCCGCGAACAGAAGCAGTGACCCCAAACCGCCTTTAAAGAATCGGCGGAACGGAATTTGGGACAGAATGAAACAGCAGAAATATCTCTATCTCATGTCATTGCCATTCGTAGCTTGGGTTTTCGTATTTAACTATCTGCCACTATGGGGATGGACGATGGCTTTCCAAAATTATAAACCTGCCAGATCGTTTGGTGATCAAGAGTGGGTTGGTTTTAAACACTTTGTAGAGCTGTTCAGTGATGATCGTTTCTATCTGGTACTTCGTAATACGCTTGCAATGAGCTTGATGGGACTAGTTGTCGGTTTTATCGTACCGATATTCTTCGCTATTCTCCTGAATGAAATGAGAGGCATGTTCTTCAAACGTGCCGTGCAAACGGTATCATATCTGCCTCACTTTGTATCCTGGGTTGTTGTAGCCGGGATCATTACGAAGATGCTCTCCACCGATGGAGGGATTATCAATGATCTATTGGTAGGGCTGAACATTATCGACCAGCCGATCCAATTCATGGCCAAGGGGAACTTGTTCTGGTACATTGTAACCGCTTCAGATATGTGGAAGGAAACCGGTTGGAATGCCATCATCTATCTGGCGGCGATTACAGGTATCGACAATGAGCTGTATGAAGCTTCCCGTGTAGATGGAGCCAACCGCTGGAGACAGATGTGGCATATTACGCTGCCTGGCATACGGACCACGATTTCCGTACTTTTCATCATGTCAATTGGACATCTTATCAGTATCGGTTTCGAGAAGCAGTTCTTGCTTGGCAACAGTCTGGTCACAGACTACTCGGAAGTACTTGATCTATACGCGCTCAATTATGGTTTGAATATGGGACGATTCTCGTATGGTACAGCCATAGGTATATTCAACTCCGTTGTCAGTATCATCCTTCTGTTTACTGCGAACGGCTTGTTCAAAAAATTCACTAAAGAAAGCATCATGTAGGGAGGGGACGACATTATGGCGAACAAAGCATTCAATGCTACTCGGGGCGATAAACTGTTCGATATATTCAACATCCTCGCGATGACCATGGTGCTGGTTGTAACACTTTATCCATTCCTTAACGTACTAGCCATCTCACTCAATAACTCGACAGATACAGTACGTGGCGGAATTTACTTGTGGCCTCGCGAATTCACTTTACAGAACTACAAAACGATTTTCCAATATGATGGATTGTTACAAGGTTTGCAGATCTCCATTCTGCGTACACTTGTAGGTACCGTGCTCGGATTGATCAGTTCATCCATGATCGCCTTTACACTGAGCAGACCTGATTTTGGACTTAGAAAATTTGTTTCCACAACGCTCGCGCTCACGATGTATTTCTCCGGTGGTCTGATTCCGGTGTACATTCTGATGCGTGACTTGAATCTGATCGGTACATTCTGGGTATATGTATTGCCTGGCATGATCAGTGCATTTAACGTGTTCATCATCCGTTCATTCATTGATGGCCTGCCATACTCATTGCAGGAATCCGCGAAGCTGGACGGAGCGAATGACTTTACAATCTATTACAGAATCATCTTGCCACTGTGTAAACCAGTGCTTGCTACCATCGCATTGTTCCTGGCTGTAGGTCAATGGAATGCGTGGTTCGATACGTACCTGTATAATGGTTCAAAGGCACATTTGACCACGCTCCAATATGAGCTGATGAAAGTATTGCAAAGTACACAGCAGGGCTCAGGTGCTGGACGAAATGCCAATGATATGGCGCAGCAAATGACACAGATTTCACCGGAATCGATCAAAATGGCGATTACAATCGTTGTAACGGTTCCAATCCTCATTGTATATCCATTCCTTCAGAAGTACTTTGTTGGTGGTATGACACTGGGCGCAGTAAAAGGTTAAACAATTGGGTACAGGCTGCCAAATAGAGCGGCCGTACATCTACAAATGAAGCATCAGGATACCCGAAGCGCAGCCATTTGGTCTGCGCTTCACCGTATAGGGCTGCGGTGTGGTATTCATGAAGCTATAGACAGGGACAAAAAAGTCCCGGACAAACAGACATATGAAACAGGGAGGATTACCATTATGGCAAGTTCCAAAATGAAGATTGCACTGGCACCAGTGCTTGCAATGTCTTTACTCGCAGGTTGCGGTGGAGGAAGCGGCAGTGATACGTCGTTCAAGGATACAAGCGCAGAGACAACTCCACTTACTTTTGATTTCTTCAGCGTTGACCCCAGTCCGAACTGGAATGGCATGAAGGATGAAGTAGGTAAAGTCCTTACGGAAAAAACAGGGATAACCCTTAACGGTGAATTTGCCGTTAGTGGTGGTCAAGATAAAATATCCTTAATGGCGGCGAGTGGAGACTATCCGGATATCGTCTCCCCCAAAGGAGAACTCAGCAAACTGGTGGATGCCGGAGCAATGCTCGATCTGACAGATCTGATCGACCAATATGCTCCCAATCTGAAGAAGCTGTATGGTAATTACATGGACCGGTTGAAATACAGTAATGAGGATCAGGCTATTTATGTGCTGCCAACGTATTATGCGGTAGACCAAAAATACTTTGATGCAGGTGGTGGATTTGGCATTCAGCACCGTGTACTGAAAGAACTCGGATACCCGGAAGTGCGTACACTTGAGGATTACGAGAATGTATTGAAGGCGTACAAAGAGAAACACCCAACAATTGATGGTCAGCCAACGATCCCGTTAACACTGGACGCGGATGATTGGAGAATCATGATTACCGTAACGAACCCTGCCTTCCAGGCAACAGGAGCTCCGGATGACGGTGAATACTACATCGATCCAGAGACATATGAAGCAAGTCTGCATTACAAACGTCCAGAGGAAAAAGAGTACTTCCGCTGGTTGAACCATATGTACAATGAGGGACTGCTTGATCAGGACAGCTTCATCCAGAAAACAGACCAATACAAATCCAAAATTGCAAGTGGACGTGTTCTGGGTGTCATTGACCAGGATTGGGGTTATTCCGATGCAGAAAATGCACTGAAATCTGCGGGCAAGGATGAAGCAACGTATTCACACTTCCCGGTAACCCTGTCCAAGGATATCAAGGATCATGCCTACCAAGACCCTGGTTTTGTATCCGGTTGGGGTGTAGGGATTACAACATCGAATCCTGACCCGGTTCGTACGATCAAATTCTTCGATTATCTGGCTTCTGAAGAAGGGCAAGTGCTGATGAACTGGGGAATTGAGGGCAAACAGTATGAAGTGAAGGACGGCAAACGTGTCATTCCTGCCGACATTCTGGATCAGAAAACCAATAATGCAGCCGTATTCCAGAAAGAAACGGGTATTGGACTGTACACCAATATGTCCGGTCACTATGGAGACGGTGTGAAGGATTCAACGGATAACTACTACACTACGAATTTCCCTGAACAGATCGTGGCAGCATATTCCGATGCAGAGAAAGAAACACTTAAAGCTTACGGTGCTACGACGTGGAAAGATCTGTTCCCGAGTGAAGACGAGTTCCCAATCAAACCATGGGGAGCAGCATACAATCTGCCAACACCAGGTGACTCCAACTACAACGTCATCTTCAAGAAAACACAGGATATCATTCGGAAACGTATCCCGGAAGCCATTCTGAGTACTCCTGAACAGTTTGATGCGATCTATGACGGCATGATTGCAGAAGTGAACCAAGCAGGAGCAGAGGATATGGAGAAACAGTATACAGAACTCGTTCAAAACCGTGTTCAATTGTGGAGCGGTGAAGAGGCTAAATAAATGATTAGCAATTCAAATCTAAAACGAAAAAGAACCCAGAATATCTGGGTTCTTTTTTTATCTAAAACGTTTTCTAAAAAACGTTTTCAATTTTATAAATTCACTATTGACAAGGGATATAGGAGCGATTATTATTCAAGTATGAAAGCACTTACATTTGCTTGTGTATCACGTGACAGACACCTGATTCTCAAAGTAAATACTTGCGGGAATGAAGAGGAAAAAGGTAAGAGAAGAACATTTTTTATTTTTAAGAAAACGCTTCTAATGTTATAAAAACAAGAAAATTACATTTGTTTCATCTGGTCACGGTATGTGCAGGTCAGCCTGTTATACAAATATACAGCTTCATTAATATCCATAAGGGGGATTACACATGAAGGGCAAAACACCAAAAACATTCGCAATGCTTCTGTTAGCCAGTGCACTTGCAATTACAGCAGGATGCAGCGGCAGTGGAGGAGGAACTAACGCTTCAGAGAAACCGGTTGATTCCGGAGATACAACCAGTCCAGTGACCTTTACATTCTTTGGTGCAGACGCGAGTCCGAACTGGAATAACATGAAGGATGCTGTCGGTCAAGAGATTACTAAGGCAACGGGAGTTACAATTGAAGCTGAGTATGATGTGAATAATGGTGGTGACCAAAAGATTCCTTTGATGGCTGCCAGTGGTGATTACCCTGATATTATCTATCCTAAAGGCAACTTGTCTAAGCTTGTGGATGCAGGCGCGATGCTGGACCTGACCGATCTAATTGAGGAGCATGCTCCCAATTTGAAAAAAATCTATGGTGATCAGATGAACCGTCTGAAATACAGTTTGGAAGATCAAGCCATTTACACGATCCCGACTAATATGGGTGTAGATAACGTTGCGTTTGATGCTACGGGCGGATTCGAAATTCAACAAAGAGTATTGAAAGAGCTCGGCTACCCTGAAGTAAAAACGCTTGAGGACTACGAGAACGTACTGAGAACGTATTATGAAAAACATCCAACAATTGATGGGCAACCGACTATTCCGTTAACATTGAATGCAGATGACTGGAAAATTATGATTACGGTAACGAACCCTGCATTCCAAGCTACGGGTGGACCGGATGACGGTGAGTATTATATCAACCCAGAGACGTATGAAGCCGTTCTACACTACAAACGTCCTGAAGAAAAGGAATATTTCCGTTGGTTGAACAAAATGTACAATGAGGGTCTGCTTGATAAAGATACATTTGTTCAAAAGGATGACCAATACAAATCCAAAATTGCCAGTGGCCGTGTACTTGGTCTAATTGACCAGGAGTGGAACTATGGTGAGGCGGAGAATGCTTTGAAATCATCTAACGGTGGCGACAAAACATATGCCCACTTCTCCGTATCCCTGAACAAGGATATTGTGGATCATACGTTCCAACCGACAGGATTTGACGGTTATGGTATCGGAATCACAACTTCGGCCAAAGATCCGGTACGTATTATCAAATTCATGGATTGGCTTGCTTCCGATGAAGGTCAGGTCCTGAGAAACTGGGGTGTTGAAGGCCAACATTACCAAGTCGAGAATGGGAAACGCATCATTCCGGCTGACGTACAAGATCGCAAAACCAATGATAACTCTGCTTTTACCAAAGAATCAGGCGTAGGCATGTATAACGTATTTAGCGCCAGATACGGTGATGGTGTGAAAGATGCCACAGATAACTATTACACAACGAATTTCCCTGAACAGATTCAAGCAGGTTACACTGCAGCTGAGAAGGAAACGTTGAAAGCCTATGGTATTACAACTTGGAAAGATTTCTATCCTTCCGAAGATGATCTGAAGCTGAAAGATTGGGGCGCAGCATACAACATGCCTGTACCATCTGACACGGATTACAACGTAACGTTCCAGAAAACACAGGATATCGTACGTAAACGTATTCCAGAGGCGATCCTTGCCAAACCTGAGAACTTCGACAGCGTATATGATGGTCTTCTTGCTGAACTCGATAAAGCGGGTGCAGTAGAGATGGAGAAACAATACACGGTTTGGATCAAGGAACGTGTAGCTCTCTGGACTGGAAAAGATGTGAAATAAGCTTGAAAACCAAGCAAGAATGCTATTGATTTTCATAGCGAAAAAAGCCCTTGAGAAAGGGCTTTTTTTATTGTTGACGTAAGGTGTTGGATAGCCTATAATCTATCATGTAAGCACTTTCAGTAAGCGGTTTATTCCATTTCCGAAAACGTTTTACGTCTGTTAGAAGAAGAATCTTTCTTTTTGCAGAATCGAAACGTCAGCTTTAGTAAACACGTCGGAATGAACGGTACCGAACGCGCATTCAAAAAAAGTGGTATCCTCAGGCATAAAGCCTGTTATACAGATAAAACCTTCATAAATAATAGGGGGAACTAGACAATGAGAGGCAAAATGAAAGGCAATACACCCAAGACGTTTGCAATGTTGATGCTCGCAAGTGCAATGTTGGTTACAGCTGGCTGCGGAAATTCGGGAACCAAAGAGACTTCGGAGTCCAGCGGAACCGAACCGATCACAGTCACATTCTTCGGGGCGGATGCTAGTCCAACCTGGAATAAGATGCAAGATGCTGTTGGTAAAAAGATCACGGAGCAAACAGGCGTTACAATTGAAGCAGAGTATGATGTAAACGATGGTGGTAACCAGAAGATTGCGCTAATGGCTGCCAGTGGTGACTTTCCTGATATGATCTACCCTAAAGGTAACTTATCTAAGCTTGTGGATGCAGGCGCGATGCTGGATCTCACGGATCTGATTGAGGAGCATGCTCCCAATCTGAAAAAAATCTATGGAGAACAGATGAACCGTTTGAAATACAGTTTGGAAGATCAGGCGATATATACGATTCCTACCAATATGGGTGTCGATAATGTTACGTTTGACGCTACAGGTGGATTTGAAATTCAGCAAAGAGTATTGAAAGAGCTCGGATACCCTGAAGTGAAGACACTTGAGGATTACGAGAATGTACTCAGAGCCTATTATGAAAAACATCCAACCATTGATGGTCAACCAACTATTCCATTGACATTAAATGCAGATGATTGGAAGATCATGATCACGGTAACGAATCCAGCTTTCCAGGCAACAGGTGCACCGGATGATGGTGAATATTACATTGACCCTGAAACGTATGAAGCAAAACTGCACTACAAACGTCCAGAGGAAAGAGAATATTTCCGCTGGTTGAATAAAATGTACAATGAAGGCCTACTGGACAAAGATGCATTTGTTCAAAAGGATGACCAATACAAGTCCAAAATTGCCAGTGGCCGTGTCCTCGGTCTGATTGACCAAGAGTGGAACTATCAAGAAGCGGAGAACGCGCTAAAATCATCGGGTAAGGATGATGCCACATACGCTCACTTCTCTGTATCACTTAACGATGAGATTGTGGATCACACGTTCCAACCAGCCGGATTTGACGGTTATGGCATCGGGATTACAACTTCGGCCAAAGATCCAGTACGTATCATCAAATTCATGGATTGGCTTGCTTCCGATGAAGGACAAGTTCTGAGAAACTGGGGTATCGAAGGTGAACATTACAACGTAGAAGATGGTAAACGCGTGATTCCAGATGACGTTCAGGACCGCAAAACGAATGACAACTCTAATTTCAGTAAGGAAACAGGAATTGGGATGTACAACGTATTTAGTGCAAGATACGGTGATGGTGTAAAAGATTCAACGGATAACTACTACACAACCAACTTCCCTGAACAGATTGTAGCTGGTTACACGGCTGCAGAGAAAGAAACGCTGAAAGCTTACGGTATCACGACTTGGAAAGAGTTTTATCCGGCTGAAGAAGATCTGCCAGTTAAGGATTGGGGCGCAGCGTATAACATGTCCGTACCTTCCGGTACAGATTATGAAGTAACTTTCCAGAAAACGCAGGATATCATCCGTAAACGGATTCCGGAAGCTGTTCTGACTACACCAGCAAACTTTGATGCAACCTATGATGCTTTACTGGCTGATTTGGACAAAGCGGGTGCAGTTGAAATGGAGAAACAATTTACGGTTTGGGTTAAAGAACGTGTCTCTCTGTGGACAGGAAAAGATGTAAAATAATATGGATTGTCTGTGATCCATGGTTACTCAAGGAAAGGGCCCTATATGGGGCCTTTTTTTGTGGAATGATGTGATGATTTGCATTGACGCAAATTTTGAAATCACATATAATTTTATTATTGTAAGCACTTACCGAAAACGTTTTATGTCATAAGAAATATACAGCTGATTTAGGAACAGGAGCTAATCATGTCTCAACACAATAACCAAACTAAAATCAATCGTCTATGGTATCGACAACCGGCAAAACGCTGGGAAGAAGCATTGCCCATCGGAAACGGCCGTCTTGGAGGCATGGTGTACGGTGGCGCAGCAGATGAACGAATTCAGCTCAATGAAGATACATTATGGTCAGGGTTTCCACGGGATACGATTCAATACAGCAGTCAGCGGTATTTGAAACAAACGCGAGAGTTGATCATGTCTGGGCAGTATGGTGAAGCTGAGGATTTGTTGAACCGTGAAATGCTTGGTCGTGATGTAGAGGCCTACCAGCCGATGGGTCATTTTCTATTGCAACATGAGGGTTTGGATGATCTTTCATATGATGCATTTGAACGGGAGCTTGATCTGGAATCGGGTATTGCAACCACAACCTACTCATTGGAAGGAACTCAATACGTACGTGAAGTGTATTCCAGTGCTTCGGATGATCTAATGGTCTGCACATTGACTGCTGATCAGAAGGGCGCTGTGAGTGTAAGTGTTACGCTAGACAGTCCCCATCCTTATCGCGTTGAGACTTCGGGAGATGCTCTAACCATGTTCAGTCAGTGCCCAAGTCATGTGGAGTCCAATTACTTCAGGGATCACCCGGAATCCGTCCTCTATGAAGAGGATCGGGGGACGGCATATGCTGTCCGTGTAGCGTTTACGGCATCTGGCGATCAGGTGAAGGTCTCCAATCTGGAAGGCAAGTTACATATTCAGGGTGCTGATCAGGTTGTGTTTTATCTGGCAGCAGCTACGGCCTTTGAAAGTTATGATGTTTTGCCTGTGAAGGATCATCTTGTATTGGAAGAGGAATGCAAGGAGATGATCTCCAAAGCGACCACACATGGCGCAGAAGCGCTTCGTAAACGACATATTCAGGATCATAGCGCGTTGTTTAACAGAGTCTCTATTGATCTAGGGGTATCGGCTAACGCCGAATTACCTACAGATGAGCGGTTGCAGGCTTATCAGGCAGGGCAACAAGACCCTGGACTGGAGGCACTGTATTTTCAATATGGAAGATATCTGTTAATGGCTAGTTCACGTCCGGGCAGCCAGCCTGCCAATCTGCAGGGAATATGGAACCATCAGGTAGAGCCGCCATGGCATAGTGATTACACAATCAATATCAACACGGAAATGAATTACTGGCCAGCAGAAGTCTGCAATCTCAGTGAATGTCATGAGCCGCTGTTTGATATGCTGACCGATCTCAGTGATACAGGACGCAGAACGGCGCGGATTCTGTATGGAGCCCGTGGATGGACTGCCCATCATAACGTGGATATCTGGAGAACCTCTACACCGACAGGTGGAGATGCAAGCTGGGCTTTCTGGCCGATGGGCGGCATCTGGTTGACCTCGCATCTATGGGAGCATTACCAATTTACCAGTGATCAGCGTTTTCTTGAGGAACGTGCGTATCCCATCATGAAAGAGGCTGCCTTGTTCTGTCTCGATTGGCTGGTGGAAGGGCCCGATGGTTATCTGGTTACGATTCCATCCACTTCACCAGAGAACAAGTTTCTCACAGATGCTGGGGAGGCACGCAGTATATCCATGGCTTCAACGATGGATATGACGTTAATTCGTGAACTGTTCAGCCGCTGTATTGAGGCCGCGAAGCAATTGAATCTAGATGAGTCATTGGCGAGCGAGTGGGGTGAGGCTCTGGAGAAACTCTATCCATTCCGAATTGGAAGCGAAGGACAATTGCTGGAGTGGTTTAAAGATTTTGCTGAATCTGAACCAGGGCATCGTCACGTCTCCCATCTGTATGGGCTGTATCCAGGGGAGCAGATCAATCGAGTGCACACACCGGAATTGGTAGAAGCAGCACGGGTATCGCTTGAACGTCGTATCTCACAAGGTGGCGGGCATACAGGATGGAGCTGTGCATGGTTGATCAATCTGTATGCACGACTGCTGGATAGCAGCCAGGCACATCAGTTTGTGCGCACGTTGCTGGCCCGGTCCACACATCCGAATCTGTTTGATGACCATCCACCTTTCCAGATCGATGGTAATTTTGGAGGCACGGCTGGAATCGCAGAGATGTTATTGCAGAGCCACTTGAACGAGTTACATTTACTGCCTGCACTGCCTGAACTCTGGACTCAAGGTCGTATTGAAGGGCTTCGTGCAAGAGGTGGTTACACGGTAGCAATAACGTGGACGGACAACAAGCTTGTGTCAGCGGTTATTAAGGCAGATCGAAATGAGTCGCTGACCCTTCGCAGTGCTTATCCGCTGCATTTGGAAGGAAACGAACAAGTCAAGGCAGAGCTTACGCCTCAGGGCGATTATGTAATTATTTTAACCATGACCGCAGGACAGACGATCCGCGTGTCATCATGAGACGGAGGAGCCAACCATGACCATTTTTAAATTTCCGCAAGATTTTCGCTGGGGTACAGCAACAGCTTCCTATCAAATAGAAGGAGCGGCACAGGAAGGTGGACGCGGGGTATCCATCTGGGATACGTTTGCGCGCACACCTGGCAAAGTATATAACGGAGATAATGGAGATGTCGCGTGTGATAGTTACCATCGGTATGAGGAAGACATCGAACTGATGAAGAAACTCGGGATTAATACATACCGGTTCTCCATTGCCTGGCCGCGTATTATTCCTGACGGAGATGGGGAGATCAATCGGGAAGGTCTGGACTTTTACCACCGCTTCGTGGATGCATTGATCGAGGCTGGAATTGAACCGTTCCTCACACTGTATCACTGGGATCTTCCGCAAACGCTGGAGGATGACGGAGGCTGGGGCAACCACAGAACTGTGGATGCTTTTGTGAAATATGCCGAAGTGATTTTCAAAGAATTCTCTGGCAAAATCAACTTCTGGCTGACATTCAACGAACCATGGTGCATCGCGTTCCTGTCAAACCTTCTCGGGATTCATGCGCCAGGAAACAAAGACCTGCAGACATCAATCAATGTTGCTCATGGATTGCTGGTCGCTCACGGTAAAGCCGTTCAATCCTTCCGTCGTTTGGGTACAACTGGGCAGATCGGTATTGCTCCGAACGTATGCTGGGCTGAGCCGTACAGCAAATCTCCTGAGGACCAAGCTGCGTGTGACCGATCGATTGCGCTTAATACCGATTGGTTCCTTGATCCAATCTACAAAGGTTCATATCCGCAGTTTATGGTGGATTGGTTTGCAGAAGCGGGGGCTACCGTACCAATTCAGGAAGGCGATATGGAGATTATCTCGCAACCAATCGATCTGCTCGGCATTAACTATTACACGATGGGGATTAATCGCTTCAATCCGGAGGCAGGTGCTCTGCAATCGGAAGAAGTTGATATGGGCCTCACCAAAACCGATATTGGCTGGCCCGTGGAATCACGTGGTTTGTATGAATTTATGCATTACTTGCAAAAATACGGCAATGTGGATGTATATATCACAGAGAATGGTGCTTGCATCAACGATGACCTGGAGAACGGAAAAATTAACGATGATCGCCGGATTTCATATTATGAGCAGCATTTGGCTCAAATTCACCGCATCATTAATGACGGCATTAACCTGAAAGGGTACATGGCATGGTCACTGATGGATAATTTCGAGTGGGCAGAAGGCTACCGTATGCGTTTTGGTCTTGTTCATGTGGACTATCGTTCACTCGTGAGAACACCGAAGGAGAGTTATTACTGGTATCAGAACGTCATCAAGAATAATTGGTTGGAGACACGGAACGAACATAATCCCCAATAGTTTAGGTGGCAGTTTTAAGGGAAAAGCCATTATATATGGTTCCCTTATTGAAGATGAAAAAGACGGTAACATTGGAGTATTCCAATGCGCCGTCTTTTTTTGTATTTTTACCGTTGGAAATGAGTAGTTCATAAAGGTTTCATAAGGTCAAGTGCAGTTCCTGTTATGAAGAGACGTTTTTTGGGTTATAAGAAGTAAGGAAGAAATGAATAATGTTTTGTCAACAGTTGAAATTAAAATAAAGTGTCCAAATTGCGAATAAAATTTGAACATTTGTTGACTAAAAATCATACTGATGTGGTATATTGGTATAAGGAAAGCACTTACAAAAAGGGAAAAGGAAGTGTTTACTATGGCATCGAAGACAGCAATGGTCAGCCAATTGGAGCGCAAAGACAAAAATATGCGGCGCGCCGTCTTGACGATGACAGTTCTGGCATGGATCGCACTCATTACGGGAGTGGTCATGTGTCTGATCAATCTGAACGACTTTAATGATCGTAATCTTGGCTTGATGGTTGGTATTGGATTCCTTGTAGGTAGTGTGTTTATTTACGTTATTGCCAAAGCGATTGGCCTTGTTCATACACGCCGGGAAGACGAAGGTGCCGATTGATTATAATCCTGCGTTAATTCGTTCATAATAAGACTGGATGAGTACCCGGAATCCAGTCAATAAAGCCCTTTGCGGATTCGTTGACACTGTTCAACGGGACTGCAAAGGGTTTTATTTTGTGACTTGATGTGTAAAGATTACTATGTGCAAATATCAACCATGCAAGCGATTTGTGAGAAAAAATTCACACATTTAAGGTGTAAAATCGACAAATTTGTTAACAAGAACAAAAAAGTTGTTCATTTCTGATATCTTTAGTAGGAAGAGAGTAGTATACTGATTTTTCAGTATGAGCGAATTTAAGGAGAGGGGATCAAAATGAACAAGAAACCTAGGTCGCTAATCCGGATTATCATTCCGGTTGTCCTGACGTTGGTTACAATTGCATTGATTGTCTGGCCAATGCTGGCAGGCGGACAGTACGTTGTTCTGGATCCGAAGGGGCCAATTGGCGCTTCGCAGAGAGATTTGATTGTCATCTCGACAATTTTGTGTGCTGTCATTATTGTGCCAGTACTCATTTTGTCTGCCGTAATCGTATGGCGTTACCGCGACAAGCCGGATAACAAAGCTGCTTATGAGCCTAACTGGTCTCATAGTACGAAGGCGGAGGCAATCTGGTGGACGGTTCCAATTATTATTATTGGACTGCTTGCCATTGTTACTATTCGTTACACGTATGATCTGGAGCCTTCGAAGCCGTTGGCTCACGAGAAAGCACCAATTACCATCCAAGTGTCTTCACTGGATTGGAAATGGTTGTTTATGTATCCTGAGCAAGGGATTGCAACGGTCAACACGCTGAATATTCCGGCAGACCGGCCCGTGAAATTTGAACTCACTGCGGATTCACCGATGAACTCATTCTGGATTCCGCAACTTGGAGGACAGATTTATACGATGTCGGGTATGGCGATGACCTTGTATCTGCAAGCAGATCATGAAGGCAAGTACTGGGGTTCAGGCGCTAACTTCACAGGTGAGCATTTTGGAGAAATGCGTTTTGATGTGAATGCTACATCGGACGAAGATTTTGACAAATGGGTAACTGAAGTGAAACAAAGTTCCCAGGAATTGACTGCAGAAGGTTACAAGGCACTGGCTAAACCAGGAACAAGCAATGTTGCTTATTATTCTGCCTTCCCAGAAGGATTGTTCCAAAATATTGTGACCAAGTATGTTGTAGATGGTCAAAGTGCTCACAGTAAGCATGGAAGTTCAAGTGAAGCTTCTGGAGCCATTCAGAATTCAAACGATGTGTCCAAACAAGATGAGGACAAGAGTGCTAACTAAAGATTCGAAAGGAGGCCCCCAATGTTAGAGAGACTTAAAGAGTTTGCATCGGAGTTTTTCGTAACCGGCGACCCGCTGATCTATGGAGCAGACGTGGCCATCGGTATTACGATGATAACTATCGTAACGGTGCTGACTTATTTCAAAAAATGGGGCTGGCTCTGGCGTAACTGGTTAACTACCGTCGATCATAAAAAGATCGGTATTATGTATATCATTGCTTCCATTATCATGTTGTTCCGTGGTGGTGTGGATGCATTGATGATGCGTCTGCAGCTGGCTATGCCTAACATGGATTTCTTACATCCTGAACATTATAATCAGGTCTTTACAACTCACGGCACGATCATGATCCTGTTCATGGCGATGCCATTTATGTTTGGTTTATTTAACGTTATCGTGCCATTACAGATCGGAGCAAGGGACGTTGCCTTCCCGTTTCTGAATGCATTGAGCTTCTGGTTATTCTTCCTGGGAGCAATGCTGTTTAACCTGTCCTTCGTTATCGGTGGTTCACCGGATGCGGGATGGCTGAGTTATCCACCTCTATCGGAGCTGTCACACAGTCCGGGGGTCGGACAGAACTTCTATATATGGGGTATACAGATATCGGGTATCGGTTCCCTGGCTACCGGTATCAACTTCCTGGTTACCATCATTAAAATGCGTGCGCCAGGCATGAGATGGATGAAAATGCCGATGTTCACATGGTCGGTATTCTCCACTTGTATCATTATCTTGTTTGCTTTCCCGATCTTGACCGTGACACTTGCATTGTTATTCCTCGACAGGTTTGCCGGGGCGCATTTCTTCACACTTGATCTGGGCGGTAACCCAATGATGTATATCAACTTGATCTGGATGTGGGGTCACCCTGAGGTATACATTGTCGTCTTGCCGGCATTCGGTGTGTTCTCCGAGATTGTAAGTACCTTCTCTCGGAAAAAACTGTTTGGTTACAAGTCAATGGTATTTGCAATGTTAATTATCAGCTTCCTGTCCTTCTTCACATGGGCGCATCACTTCTTCACGATGGGTTCAGGAGCGGACGTGAATGCATTCTTCGCCGTAACTACGATGTTGATTGCCATTCCAACAGGGGTTAAGATATTTAACTGGCTGTTTACCATGTATCGAGGAAGGATTCGCATGGCGACTCCGATGATGTGGACACTTGCCTTTATCCCGTGCTTTATTGTCGGGGGTATGACAGGCGTTCTGTTATCCGTTGCTCCTGCTGACTTCCAGTTCCACAACAGTTACTTCCTGATTGCCCACTTCCACCAAGTATTGATCGGTGGCGTTGTCTTCGGATACTTCGCTGGTCTGTATTACTGGTGGCCTAAAATGTTCGGTTTCCAACTCGAAGAGAAACTGGGCAAATGGGCATTCTGGACTTGGAATATTGGTTTCTATGTCTGCTTCATGCCGCAGTACGCTGTCGGTCTGATGGGTATGACACGTCGTCTGAGCACATACGGCTGGGATACTGGCTGGTGGGAACTGAACTTCGTATCCACAATCGGGGCATTCCTGATGGGTGTCGGATTCTTGTTCCAAGTTGCACAAATTGCAGACGGTATTCGCAAATACAAAACACTTAAAGCTTCCGGCGATCCATGGGATGGTCGTACGCTCGAGTGGTCGATTCCTTCACCAGCTCCTGAATATAACTTCGCTGTTACACCGCGCGGAGATGATATCGATGAGTGGTGGGAAGAGAAAGAACGTCGTGCGAAAGGCATTCATCCGCCTGAGCCTGTATATGAGCCAATTCATATGCCGAAGAATTCTTCGATTCCGTTCATCATGTCTGTCTTCTGGTTTGTAGCCGGCTTTGGGTTCGTATTCGGTTGGCTGTGGATGGCGATTCTCGGACTTGCTGGCGTAGGCATCTGTATGATCGCCCGTTCATTCTCTTACGATACGGATTATTACATTCCGGTCGACGAAATTAAGCGTACCGAAGCGTCGTTAAGGGGGTCGGTATAGATGGCTCAAGCAGCCGCTAAACACGGTGAGAATCATGCGCATGGTCATGACCATGGCCACCATGATCCACAGGAAATGAAAATTCTCGGATTCTGGTTCTTCCTGATTTCCGACGTTATCTTGTTCTCCGTATTGTTCGCAACCTTCATTGTGTTGCGTGACAATTCGGCGGGCGGACCGATTTTGTCCGAACTGATCAAAATGCCTGGCGTTATCGCCGAGACATTTATCTTGCTCACGAGTTCATTTACGAGCGGACTTGCCGTTCTGGCAATGAACCAGGGTAAAGTGAAACAATTGATTAACTGGCTGATTGTTACAGCTGTTCTGGGTGCGAGCTTTATCGCCCTGGAGGTTTACGAGTTTGTTGAGATGGTTCACGAAGGTTTTAGTTACACGACGAGTGCAGCTTCTGGTGCATTCTTCACCCTCGTGGGTACTCACGGACTTCACGTATCGCTTGGTCTGATCTGGATGATCGGACTCATGTTCCAACTGAAAAGACGTGGGATTACCGACGTTACTCGCGGTAAGATCAACGTCATCAGCTTGTACTGGCACTTCTTGGACGTCGTATGGATCTTCCTCCTGTCGATCGTCTATCTCATGGGGGTGATGTAGATGGCAGAGCACAACTCACATGATGCCCACGGCCATGAACAACATGGCTCACTGAAGTCTTATGTCATCGGCTTCATTCTGTCCGTCGTACTGACAATCATTCCACTTGTGGTGGTTTTGAATGACATGATGGGCAAAACAGGAACACTCATTGTGATTCTTGGTACAGCAGCACTTCAGTTTGTGGTTCAACTCTTCTTCTTCATGCATATCCGTGAAACAGAGAAACCACGCTGGAATGTGATGGCCCTTATTTTCGGATTGCTGATTATGATGACCATCGTAATTGGTTCGATCTGGATCATGCTTAACAATGCTGTTGCACATTAATTGATATGATGAAAGAGCTTCACGACCTTGGAATTCAAGGTTGTGGGGCTCTTTTTTTTTAGTAGAAGTTATCGCATATTTTTATGAAAAAAAAGTTGTAAATATCATAATAAGTCGTTGATGAAATAATTTACCATTGATACTATTGTCAATATATTCAATATTTTAGCTAGAGCTATTTTAGCAAAATTATTTTAGGAGATGTACCAATGAAAGCTAGGGTAATCCGTTATTATCATTTTGGCGAACCAAGTGAAGTGTTATGTATGGAAGAAAAAGATGTGATACCCCCAGGCCCCGGTGAATTAGCAGTGAGGATGTATGCTCGGCCTATTAATCCCTCCGATATTATTCCTGTTCGAGGAGCTTACCCGCATCGTACCCGATTACCAGCTGTTCCCGGGTTTGAGGGTGTGGGGATAGTAGAAGCAGTAGGGCCGGGAGTATCCAATCAAATGTTGGGGCGCCGCGTCTTGCCGCTAAAAGGTGAGAATACTTGGCAGGACGTCGTGAAGACCATGGAGCGACATACGATTATTGTGCCAAATGATATCGATGATCAATCAGCCAGTCAGCTCTATATTAATCCGGTTACGGCTTGGTTGATCTGTACAGAGGTGCTTAAGCTTACGTATGGTGATACCCTGATTGTGAATGCAGGGGGATCTGCAATCGGGCGAATCTTTGCACAGATCTCAAAAATCTATGGATTTAAATTGTTTGCGCTTACGAGAGATGATCGTCATACTGCTGAACTGTATCGTCTTGGAGCAGTTTCTGTTATCAATACAACGAAAGAGTTGCTACAGGATAGAATCGCAGAATTAACAGAGGGGTGCGGTGCTGATGCAGCCGTGGATTGTATTGGAAGGACAGACGGGGAACAGTTGGTCAGTTGCCTTAAGCCAAATGGTACGGTCATCAGCGTAGGATTGCTTTCGGGGATCACACCGTTATGGCATGAAGTAACCCAGGGAACACAAGTTCATGTGAAACTTTTCTGGTTAAAGCATTGGGTGGAACGCTGTTCGCAAGAACGCTGGGAACAGGTATTTCATGAGGTGATGGAGCTGGTCAGAGCAGGGAAGCTTGTCATGGCAAACATTGGGGCGACGTATGAACTAACGAATGTACAACAGGCTATTGCAGCGGCTGAATCTGGTATCGAGGGGAAGGTTCTCTTATTACAGTAGTACATAAGACTTGGAAAAAGTCTTAATCTCATTATCACATAAATCACTTTTTCGAAAATAAAGGTACACAAAAGATACATAATGAACTAAAATGAACTTATATGAACATTATCAAACTCAATCCCAACTAATTTAAATGACGAAAGGAATGGATTAATAATGGAAAATCGTTATGCTGCACATCCCAATGAAGTGAAAACGTATGATACATCTCGCCTGCGTGAGGAATTTTTGATGGAGCAACTGTTTGCAACCGATGAATTGGTAACGGTATATTCTCATGTGGATCGTTATATTGTGGGAACGGCTGTACCTGAGAGCAAGGACATTACCCTTGAAGTGAACCTGAAGGATATCGGAACGAACTTTTTCCTGGAGCGTCGTGAAATCGGTATCATTAATGTAGGTGGACACGGAACAGTGACAGCGGACGGACAAGGTTATGAGATTGGAGCAAAGGAATGTCTCTACATCGGTAGAGGTGTGAAGGAAGTTGTGTTCACGAGCAGTGACAAGGCTCAACCTGCCCAATTCTATTTTGTATCCACACCGGCTCACCACACCTATCCAACAGTAAAAGCAACACAAGAACAAGCTCAGCCGAATCATCTGGGCAGCATCGAAACTTCCAATGAGCGTACGATCTATCGTTACATTCACCAAGGAGAAGGTGGAATTCAAAGTTGTCAGTTGGTGATGGGTATTACCGAACTCGACAAGGGTAACATGTGGAACACGATGCCTGCACATACCCATAACCGCCGTTCCGAAGTATACTTGTACTGGAACTTGCCTGAAGACGGTGTAGTATTCCATATGATGGGTGAGCCAAACGAAACACGCCATCTGGTTGTACGTGATCGCCAGGCGATCATTTCCCCAAGCTGGTCCATTCACAGTGGTGTGGGTACAAGCAATTATACGTTCTGTTGGGCGATGGCTGGTGAGAATCAGACGTTCGAAGATATGGACGGCGTAGCCATGAAAGACCTGAAATAATAAATTACAGATGTCTGAGTTAAATTGACAGGGTAGACGCTAAAACTCATTCATTTGACTCAGATGGTATAGGAAGTTGATTGTGATGAATCCATTGAAAAGACATGAAAAAATTATGGAGGCTCTGCTGGAGCGCCAGGAAGTAACCGTCAGTGATCTGAGTGAGTTGCTGCAGGTGACTGGGAAAACAGTGCGAGAGGATCTCGACAAGTTGGAGAGTATGGGACTGCTCGTACGTGTCCATGGTGGTGCTATGCTGGCTCAGAATGACCAGTATGGCATCTTGAATAGCCGCGGAGTTACCGAGAAACATCATCCGGAGAAGACGGAGATTGCTGAACGTGCCCTTGCTTACATTCGACCTGGAGATATCGTTGCCCTCGATGGTGGCAGCACCACGCTGGAGATGGCCAAACGTCTCGATAATCAACCGCTGACGGTGGTGACCAATGACCTGTTCATTATTGCGGAGTTGACCAAAAAGGAGCAAGTGCGACTGGTTGTGCCTGGCGGGGCTCGTGTACGGAATATGTTGGTTGGGGATGATACGGCTGCATTTATATCCAGTCTTAACATTCATAAAGCCTTTATATCCACGACAGCCCTTCATCCTGAATTTGGATTATCCATATACACGGGAGATCTGGTTCCTTTGAAAAAAGCAATGATATCTGCCTCGCAGCAAGTATATGGCGTTGTGGATCATTATAAATTCGGACAATTTGCACTGCGAACTTTTGCCCAGTGTTCGGAACTGGACTACATTATCAGCGATAATCGTTTGGATGAAGAGACGGCTGCCTTATACGAGCAGAGTGGTGTCACAGTGGATTATCAAAGTTAACTTCATTCATTATTCATGGGATTAAAGAACGGACGGCTCTAAGAATTGCATATCAAAACCATGCGGAGGAATCATTCATGAACCCATTTGATTTAAGCGGACAAGTTGCACTGGTGACAGGTACCTCGGGAGGACTTGGACAAGGGATGGCCATTGGTTTGGCAGAAGCAGGTGCTGATGTGGTGCTGGTCTCGTATTCCAAGCCTGCGGAAACGGCAAGTGCCATTGAAGCACTCGGACGTAAAGCTTATGTGATTGAAGCGGATTTGAGTCGTGAAGATGAGTTGTCAGCTGTGTTCGAACAGGCGCTTGGATTCCAGGGGAGAATTGACATTCTTGTCAACAATGCCGGAATCATTCGTCGCACTCCTGCGGCTGATCATGCAGGGCAGGACTGGCATGATGTCATTGGTCTGAATCTGAACACTGTATTTTTCCTAAGCCAATTGGCAGGCAGACATATGATTGAACGCGGAAGTGGCAAAATCATTAATATTGCATCCATGTTGTCCTATCAAGGTGGGATCAATGTGCCAGGATATACAGCCAGTAAACATGGCGTTGCCGGTTTAACCAAAGCACTCGCCAATGAATGGGCAGGGAAGGGAATCCAGATTAACGGTATCGCACCTGGTTATATGGAAACCGATAATACTACCCAGATCCGTGCGGAC
The DNA here is from genome assembly GCF_031455635.1 of Paenibacillus sp. 2003. Taxonomy (NCBI): domain Bacteria; kingdom Bacillati; phylum Bacillota; class Bacilli; order Caryophanales; family Paenibacillaceae; genus Paenibacillus; species Paenibacillus sp. 2003. Next base: position 143,975 of record NZ_JAVDTB010000009.1, read on the forward strand.
GAGAATCGGTACCGGGATATTACAGCCCGTATTCCTGCTGGGCGTTGGGGAACACCTGAAGATCTGAAAGGGCCGGTTGTCTTTCTGGCATCTGCCGCTTCGGATTATCTGAATGGTCATGTGCTGAATGTCGATGGCGGCTGGATGGCACGTTAATCGTTTGATAATCGGATTAGCATAAGGAGGCAGTGAGATGAAACTTGGTATTCTGGCGCATACATTTGGCAAACAGCCTACAGCACAGCTTGCGCAGACGATTGCGGATAACGGATTTAATTCCGTACAGCTGGCGCTGGCCAAAGCATTATCAGATGTGGACTCATCGAATGGCAAGCTCAGCCCTGGACTGGCAAATGAGATCGGAGATCAATTTGCACAGCGCGGGGTGAAGATTGCGGTATTGGGCTGTTATATTAATCCGATTGACCCTGATCTGGTAAGACGACGTGCGGACATTGATCGATTCAAGGAGCATCTTCGTTATGCCCGGGATTTTGGTTGCAGCATGGTAGCAACGGAGACCGGCGGCTTGGATACCTATCAGGATACGCATCCGGATGGATATGAAGAGAAGGCGTGGAGTGTGCTGAAAGAAACGGTTGAGGAGTTGGCTGAGGAAGCGGAGAAATGGGGCGTGCATGCGGCGATTGAACCTGTGTCGACACATACTCTTCATACCCATGAACATATGACACGTTTGTTTGAAGAGATTCCTTCATCGAATCTGGGGATGCTGTTCGACCCGTGTAATCTGATCAAGCAACCACATGCTGCAGATCAAGGGGCTTTCTTGCGCAAGGTGATGGAATCGCTGTATCAGCGCATGATTGTGATCCATGCCAAAGATGTAGCCTTTGATGCACAGGGAGAGAAGTTTAATCCGGTACCTGGGGCAGGGATACTGGATTACCCATTATTTTTTGAATTGCTAAAAACGTATAAGCCACATATCGATATTTCACTTGAAGGCGTAACTGCGGAGGAAGCTGTACCTGCGGCCAAACATTTGCGTGAAGTATGGAGTGCAGTTCGGGTCTAACAAAACCCTGGCTTCGGTATTGCATACCTAAGCCAAAGTAGCTGAAAAACCTTTGCGAGGGCAAAGGTTTTTTTAGTACAGAAATAAATAGTGTACATATTTAATTTTTCTTATCGGAACAATCGGAAATAAGTCTTTTCAAATGCGACATCTTGTGAGAGAATATGGAAAACATACGCCACCATGCGAAGACACCATGAACTTAAAGAACGTATATATCGAGGGAGGATTCAGATTTATGTCAAACGAACGTGAGCTTTCATTTGAAACATTGGCAATTCATGCAGGCCAGGAGATTGATCCAACCACCAACGCACGAGCTGTACCCTTGTATCAGACAACATCCTATGGATTCAAGGACACCGAGCATGCAGCTAACTTGTTTGGTTTGAAAGAGTTTGGCAACATCTATACCCGTCTGATGAATCCAACAACCGACGTGTTTGAGCAACGGATTGCGGCGTTGGAAGGCGGAGCTGGAGCGTTGGCTACAGCTTCTGGTCAGGCAGCCATTACGTTTTCACTTCTGAATATTGCTGGTGCAGGCGATGAGATCGTGTCTTCGGCGAGTTTGTATGGAGGTACATACAATCTGTTCTCGACAACTTTGCCGAAACTGGGTCTGGACGTGAAATTTGTGGATTCCAGTGATCCTGAGAATTTCCGGGCAGCGATTACGGAGAAAACGAAAGCATTGTATGCCGAAACGATCGGTAATCCAAAGGGGAATGTACTGGATATTGAAGCGGTGGCAGCCATCGCTCATGAACATGGGATTCCTTTGATCGTGGATAATACGTTCCCAAGTCCGTACCTGCTTCGTCCAATCGAACATGGCGCAGATATTGTCGTTCACTCTGCAACGAAATTTATTGGGGGTCATGGTACATCCATTGGTGGCGTTATCGTGGATAGCGGAAAATTTGACTGGAAAGCAAGTGGCAAGTTCCCTGGATTGACGGAGCCGGACTCCAGTTATAACGGTGTTGTATATACGGAAGCGGTTGGACCTATTGCTTATATTATTAAAGCTCGTGTACAACTTCTACGTGACTTGGGTGCAACGATCTCTCCATTTAACTCATGGTTGTTGCTGCAGGGACTGGAGACATTGCATCTGCGCGTAGAGCGTCATAGTAGCAACGCCCTTGCGGTTGCGGAATTCCTTGAGAAACATGAGGATGTGTCTTGGGTAAGTTATGCAGGTCTGCCGAGCCACGGTTCTTACGAGCTTGCACAGAAGTATCTGCCAAGAGGGCAGGGCGCCATTCTGACCTTTGGAATCAAAGGTGGTGCGGACGCCGGTCGTAAATTGATTGAAAATGTTAAACTGTTCTCTCACCTTGCAAACGTGGGCGATTCCAAGTCACTGATCATTCACCCGGCAAGTACGACTCACGCGCAATTGACCGAAGATGAACAAACTGCAGCAGGGGTCAACCCGGAGTTGATTCGTCTGTCTGTTGGCACCGAGAACATTCAAGACATTATCTATGATCTGGAGCAAGCCATCAAAGCAAGTCAGGGAGCAAGTGTAGGCGCATAGATGGCATTGGGTGGATGTGTAAACAATCTCTTAAGCGATATGTCATAAACAGGTCATATGAATATCAATAGATGGTTAAAGCCGTTGTCCTCCGGGACAGCGGCTTTTGTCTTTTTGAACACGCATTTATGAGTAACCATTGAAAAAAGGCCATTTACAAATGAGGATCACAGGCATATACTGATTAAAAGTTGTATTGGGTAAAAATAATTGTATAAGCACAAAAATGATTATCATTCTCATTCGAGATTATTGTAAAATCATTCACAAAACCATGCTGCTGCGGGATTCCCGCAGCAGCATGTGTCATTTTTAGGGCATTAACAATGGCTCTCATTCTCAATACAACTTCATTTCTGGGAGCGGAAAGGGGCAGCCTCTCATCCGCAAATCTAACATTCGAAAGGATCGTGATTCATATGCAAGTGATACATCAACCTCTACACAGACAGAAACAAGCAGAACAACGCTCGTCCCAAACACCTGGCCCCAATCGGGGCAAGAAGCCTGATTTTCGAGCCATGGTGCAGAATAAAGAGATGCAATCAGCATTGGGCAGCGGGCTGTTGATGCTGATTGCCTGGGGAACTGCACCGTATTTTGGTACCTTATCCATCATGCTCTACATTGTGGCCTATGCCGTTGGAGGCTGGACCAAAGCGAAGGAAGGCATCGGGACACTGGTCAAGGACCGTGATCTGGATGTAAACCTGCTGATGATTGCCGCATCCCTTGGGGCAGCAGCCATCGGTTACTGGAATGAAGGCGCGATGCTGATCTTTATTTTTGCACTCAGTGGTGCGTTGGAAAGTTATGCGACAGAGCGCAGTCATAAGGATATATCATCGCTGCTCGCGCTGAAGCCGGAGACAGCACTGCGTATTGAGGATGGACAGATGAACCTTGTGGCTATTGATGATCTCCAGCAGGGTGATCTGCTGTTGGTGAAACCGGGAGAACTCATCCCAGCAGATGGTGTCGTGTACCGGGGGAGTTCTTTTATCAATCAGTCGTCCATCACCGGAGAATCCCTGCCTGTGGACAAAGTTGCGGGGGATGAAGTCTATGCAGGTACGGTAAACGGGGAGGGTGCCTTATACGTAGAGGTTACAAAATCGGCTGAAGGGTCACTGTTTGGCAAAATCATTAAAATGGTGGAAGAAGCGCAGGCAGAAGTGCCGGATTCCCAGCGTTTTATGGAGCGGTTTGAAGGGATTTACGCGCGCATTGTTGTAGGGGTGACCTTACTTGTGATTGCAGGAACTCCACTGCTGCTTGGCTGGACATGGAATGAGGCATTTTATAAAGCGATGGTATTTCTGGTTGTTGCTTCACCCTGTGCGTTGGTGTCTTCCATCATGCCTGTTATGTTGTCCGCGATGTCCAGCAGTGCGCGCCGTGGCATTCTCTTCAAGGGTGGTGCCCATATGGAGAATATGGCTCGCACGCGGGTTGTGGCTTTTGACAAAACAGGTACATTAACCATGGGCACCCCACAAGTCACCGATATTATTACATCTGAAAATGTAGATCGCGCCCAGCTCTTAGCTGCGGTAGCGGCAATTGAGAACCTCTCCATGCATCCTTTGGCTCGTGCCATCGTAGATCAGGCGAACATGGAGAACATTACACTTCAGGAAGCGGAGCACGTCCAGGCTCTAACAGGCTGGGGTATCGAAGGAACTATAAATGGTGTGGTCTGGAGCATTGGCAAAACAGATGTACTGGGATCAATGCAGTCAGAGGAGATGAAGGACGGTAACAATGATGGTTCAGATAAACAGGGTGTTAACCCTGTAAAGGTATCTTTGGAGTGGAACGATATATGCTCCCGACTTGAGGGGGAGGGGAAAACCGTATCCGTTGTTATGACTGATGGTGAATTAGTTGGGCTGATCGCCATGCGGGACACCGTACGGCCACAGGCAGCAGCTGCAGTGAAAAAGCTGGAAGCCATGGGTGTAAAAGTTGCGATGTTAACAGGAGATCGGGCCAGATCAGCTTCTGTGATTGCGCATGAAACTGGGGTAAGCATGGTCTATGCAGACTTGCTGCCAGAAGATAAAGTGAAGAAGATCCAAGTGCTCCGCAAACAGTATGGTCCTGTGCTGATGGTAGGGGATGGCGTAAATGATGCACCAGCACTTGCAGCAGCTACTGTGGGTATGGGGATGGGATTGTCCGGCAGCGGAACTGCACTGGAGGTCGCTGATGCGGTACTGATGAACGATAACATTGAAGAGATCGCTTGGGTCATTGGGCAGGCTCGTCGAGCTCAGCGTACGGTGAAACAGAATATGTTTTTTGCCATCACCGTTATTCTGGCCTTAATTGCAGGTAACTTTCTCCAAGACGTCGCATTGCCTTTGGGTGTGGTAGGTCATGAAGGCAGTACAATTCTGGTTATTCTGAATGGGCTCAGGCTGCTACGGTAATCAGATTTGGAGAGGAAGATGGTTAATTGGTTTCGCTGGTAGTATGCTGCTGGTTGAACGGCTGGCCTGTTAATTATAAAATGTTTGAATATCAGTTGAATGTACTGCCGAACCATGGCATTCGTGCCATTGCGATAGATTTTAGAGGATATGGCTTATCGGATAAGCCTTCCACAGGATATGATTATGATCGCATGGCAGATGATGTTCGTGCCGTTATTGATGATCTGGACCTGAAAGACGCCGTACTCGCAGGATTCTCCATGGGTGGAGCGATCGCAGTACATTACATGGCTCGCCATAAGGGACATGGTGTCTCCAAGCTGGCCTTGTTATCTGCGGCAGCACCTGTATTCACACAGCGTGAAGGTTATCCGTATGGATTGACTCCAGAGCAGCTGAACGAGCAGATCATTGAGCCGATCTTTGCAGATCGTCCGAAGTTGCTGGAGACGTTTGGCGGCATGTTCTTCGCGAAGAAACACAGCCAGCCATTCATGGATTGGTTCCACGCTCTCGGCATGGAAGCTTCATCTTATGGTACCTTTCGCAGTGCAATTGCGTTGCGGGATGAGGACTTGCGAGGTGACCTGAGTTCGATTCAGGTGCCAACAGCCATTTTGCACGGGAAAAAAGATGAGATCTGTCCGTTTGAGTTCGCCGAGCAGATGCACCAAGGCATCGCTTCGTCTCAACTGATTGCTTTTGAAGAGAGCGGTCATGGTGCATTCTATGATGAATTGGAAAAATTCAATTCGGAACTGATTCGTTTCATCCAATCCTGATCAGGAGAGGGCATAATGCCTCTGACAGACGGTCCCAGTAATTTCATGGAATCTTCATTTGTGGCAAAACAAAGAACCCGGTCGACAGTCTTGGACTGTTCGCTCGGGTTCTTTAGTCTTCAATTAAAACAATTCGGTCAGACCGATCATCGTGATGAGCCCGAGCAAAAAGGACATCGTCGCCACACGTGCATTGCCATCGCCGTGACTCTCGGGAATAAGTTCCTTATAAACAATGAACATCATCGCACCAGCTGCAAAGGCCAGACCATAAGGCACAAGACCAGCTACGAGACTGCTCAAGGTGTAACCAATCATAGCTGTAATAATCTCTACCGCTCCGGTCAATGTAGCAATACCCAGCGCTTTGAAGCGGCCAATGTTCTGGTTCACGAGAAAGAGGGCCACCAAGAAGCCTTCCGGTGCATTCTGCAATCCGATGGAAAAGGCAATGAGATTGCCCAGGTTCTCATCCGAGCTTGCATAGCTAACTCCTACGGATAACCCTTCTGGCAGGTTATGCATGGTGATGGCTGCAATAATCATGAAGGCTTTGGTTTCAATTTTAAAAGGCATTTTCTCGGGATTCTCCAGATCGACGTGTGGAATCTTCATCTCCAGCACCAGTAGAACCAGGCTACCAAGCATAATACCAAATGCAAGTACAAAGAGATTCGATTGGCCAAGCGCTTCCGGAATGAGATTATACACCGAGGCCGAGGTCATAATGCCTGCGGCGTATGCCAGCAAGATATCACGAAGACGGTGCGATATTTTGCGCATAAATAGAATCGGTACGGCCCCTAGGCCGGTAGACATGGCTGATATAAAACTGCCAATGAGTGCATCGTTCATGCTTCCATTTTCCCTCCTGATGAAGACTTCTTCATAATCGCTGCCGAGCATTGACACCGTACATAAAAGAGATCATAATGAACAACAGATTAGAATGATTATAAATTAGAATTCCGTTTCTGCATAGGGCCATTGTCATTTCACAGGCAGGTCTTGTGGACATGATGTGGGCTTTTCGTTCTAGTGTATGCAAAAGCCTAAGCTTTTGATGCCGGAGGGTCTAACCTTTTTGCAGAACCCGGGGGAGGAACTATACATGTATAAATCAATTATTATTGGAACAGGCCCTGCAGGGCTGACAGCAGCAATCTATCTGGCACGTGCCAACTTGAACCCACTTGTTATTGAAGGACCACAACCTGGTGGCCAACTAACAACAACGACTGAAGTGGAGAACTTCCCAGGTTTCCCTGATGGTATTATGGGTCCTGAACTAATGGACAACATGCGTAAACAAGCTGAGCGCTTCGGTGCTGAATTCCGCACAGGCTGGGTGAACAACATCGATATGAGCGAGCGTCCATTCAAGATTCAAGTTGAAGGTATGGGTGAACTCGTATCTGAAACATTGATCCTGTCTACAGGTGCATCTGCTAAATACCTCGGTATTCCTGGCGAAGAAACAAATGTAGGCCGCGGTGTCAGCACATGTGCAACATGTGATGGATTCTTCTTCCGTAACAAAGAAATCATTGTCATCGGCGGTGGCGACTCTGCTCTTGAGGAAGCAAGCTTCCTGTCCCGTTTCGGTTCCAAAGTAACGCTGGTACACCGTCGTGAAGAACTGCGTGGCTCTAAAATCATGCAGGATCGTGCACGCAGCAACGAAAAAGTAGAGATGGCTTTGAACCGTACACCACTCGAAGTACTTGCTGGCGACAACGGCGTAACCGGACTGAAAGTGTTGAACAACGAAACAGGTGAAGAAGAAGTGATTCCGGCAAGCGGCGTATTCGTAGCGATCGGTCATACACCAAACACTGGTTTCCTTGGTGGACAGATCACTACGGACGAACATGGATATATCCTGACTACACCAGGTACATCCGAGACAAACATCCCAGGCGTATTTGCATGTGGTGACGTTCAGGATACACGTTACAAACAAGCGATTACAGCTGCAGGTAGCGGATGTATGGCTGCCATGGACACAGAGAAATACATTGAAAGTTTGGAGCACAGCGCAGTTGTTCTGTAATAGAATGAGCTGATTCCAAACAAACTATAGATTAATATAAAACCATATGAGGTGAATTAAACATGGAAAACGTAATTGTATATACATCAACGAACTGCCCTAACTGCAAATCCGTAAAAACGTTCCTGGCTGACAAAGGTATTTCTTATGAAGAGCGCAACATCGAAACTAGCGATGAATTTGCACAACAAGTATGGGACATGGGCGTACGTGCCGTGCCATTGACTGTAATTGGGGAACACCGCATTCTGGGTATGAACAAAACTCAATTTGCTAAAGCATTGGACGCTTAAATCAGGCTTATTATCTGAATTATTATGTGTTGAAGAACGTTTCGATTCATATGCAATTCCGGTTTTCGCGAGCCGTTAGGATATAGAAAGAACCGTACCCGGAAGGGGACGGTTTTTTGTGCAAATGCAGATATGATCTAGAAAAAAATACTCATGAAAGTCTGAAATACAACATACACCAGCACTCCTGACAGCATGTACATGAAACCAGCCTTCTTTTTGCTCTGGAACAATCGGAGTATGCCAAGGCTGAACAGGGGCGCAAGCACAATCAGGAACAGGAGTACGGTGACAAACATTTGCGCCGAGATATCTGAAGTATCCACGTAGGTCACGCTTTTTTTCACTCCGTTTCATTATCGGAATTAACACAGCTTGATTAACACAGCCATGATAAAAATCACATAACCCCATTATACATCTGGATTTCTTTAACAAAAAGGGAGGAAATGGGGCGAAATGATGTCAATTTTCATCTGTTATTAGACAGACACCCTGATTTTTCCTAAAAACTGGGATATCGCAGAGTAAGCGGCACCAACGCGGGTGGAACGGCTGCCCAGAGCTGCCCATTCAATCTGCAAACTTCGGCGGTGATAAGGTAATGTACGTTCCTCGACAACTTGTTTTAACGCTGTTTCAATCCAGGGACCTGCTTCAGAGAGCGGACCACCAATGATAATACGTTCCGGGTTGAAACTGTTAACGATATTGGTAATGCCAATCCCCAGTTTGCGTCCAATCGTATTGTATAATTCTTGAACAGCATCGTGGCCTTGCTCCGCATGATGAATAAGCTCGCGTGTGGTATGAGCAGGTAATTTTAGCTGATGATCCGGGTGCTCGTAGGCTTTTTCCGATGCGTATAACTCCCAGCAACCACGATTACCACAGGAACAGGGAAGACCTTCTGCTTCAATGGACATATGGCCTGTTTCCCCTGCGTAACCCCACGCACCTTTGTATAATTCACCATCCACCATGATGCCTGAACCAATCCCCACGCCTGCACTGATGTAGATCATGTGACGGACACCGATACCTGCCCCAAAATTCAGCTCTCCATGGGCACCAGCATTGGCTTCATTATCGATCGTTACAGGCAGTTCAAATTCTTCTTCAAGCATCGAGCGCAGAGCTACTTTCTCCCACCCCAAGTTGGGTGCAAACAGGACCGTTCCTGCCTCATCCACCATGCCCGGCACCCCGATGCCAATACCAATTACACCATGAGGGGAAGCAGGAGCTGCTTCAATGAGCTGTTTTGCTGCCAATTTCAATTGCTCCAGTACAGAGGAGACGTCATGATGTTCCAAGGTCACTGCGTACTCTGTAATGATGTGTCCTTCGAGATCTGTAAGCACGCCTTTCAAATGGGTCACACTGAGTTCCAGACCGACTGCATAGCCTGACGTCCCTCGAAACAGCAGCATGAGTGGTTTACGTCCGCCGCTGGATTCACCAGGGCCAATCTCCTGTACCAGGTCATCACTGATCAGATCAGCAACTAGGTTGGATACCGTTGCTTTGTTCAGCCCCGTAACCTCGGACACTCGTGCGCGAGAAAGAGGGGCATGGCGCCGGATCGTATCCAGAACGATCGACTTGTTTATTTTTTTGACCAGCATCTGGTCTCCGGTAATTTTCATATGGTTAAGGCACTCCTATTCTTCTGATAAAAGGGTTCTGACCCACATCCGAAACAAGTTATTCGACTATTATAGCGTAAACAAACCTGTAAAAAACAATTTTATTTTACTTTGTTTAACCAATAGACAAAGTAAATTCGATGTGATAGGATAACGGTGTAAACGATTTCTTAAAACTATTGAGGAGGCATTTTACACATGGCCTATTTTGAATCCGTTAATAAAATTGCATTTGAAGGTAAAGATTCCAAGAATCCTTTTGCTTTTAAACATTATAATCCGGAAGAAGTGGTAGCCGGCAAATCGATGGAAGAACATTTCCGTTTCGGTATGGCTTACTGGCATACATTAACTGCAGGCGGCAGTGATCCGTTCGGTGCGGAGACAGCTGTTCGTTCGTGGGATAAATACTCGGGTCTGGACCTCGCGAAAGTACGCGTGGAAGCGGCATTTGAATTTTTGGAAAAAATGAATCTCCCGTTCTTCTGTTTCCACGATGTGGACATTGCACCAGAAGGCAACAACCTGCGCGAGTTTTACAGCAACATTGATACCGTTGTTGATCTGATTGAAGATCATATGAAATCCAGCGGCAAAAAACTGCTCTGGAACACAGCAAACATGTTCTCGAACCCACGCTTCATGTTTGGTGCAGCATCCACTTGCAACGCAGACGTGTATGCTCACGCTGCAGCACAGATCAAAAAAGGTCTGGAAGTTGGTAAACGTCTAGGAGCTGAAAACTATGTCTTCTGGGGCGGTCGTGAAGGTTACGACACATTGCTGAACACAGACATGCAACTGGAGCAAGACAACATTGCTCGTATGTTCCACATGGCTGTAGACTACGCGAAGGAAATTGGTTTTGATGCACAATTCCTGATCGAGCCTAAACCAAAAGAGCCAACAAAACACCAATATGATTATGATGCAGCAACTTCCATTGCTTTCTTGCAAAAATACGGTTTGGACAAACACTTCAAACTTAACCTGGAAGCAAACCATGCTACACTGGCTGGTCATACATTTGATCACGAAATCCGTGTTGCTCGTACAAACGGCATGCTCGGTTCCCTCGATGCGAACCAAGGCGATATGTTGATCGGTTGGGATACGGATGAGTTCCCGGTTGATATGTACGATGCTACGTTGACCATGTATGAAGTATTGAAAAACGGCGGTATCGGCCGTGGCGGTGTGAACTTTGACGCGAAAGTACGTCGTGGTTCCTTCGAAGCTGACGATCTGTTCCTGGCACACATCGCAGGTATGGACACGTATGCAAAAGGTCTGAAAGTAGCAGCGAAGTTGATTGAAGATCGCGTGTTCGATGACTTCATCGAAAAACGTTACAGCAGCTTCAGCGAAGGTATTGGCGCAGATGTGGTTGCAGGTAAAGCAACACTTGCTTCCCTTGCTGAGTACGCACTGAACAACGAAAGCCCACGCAAAAACCAATCCGGACGTCAGGAATTGCTGAGAGCACAACTCAACCAGTATATCTTGGCTGACTAATAGCGCATTAGGCAGGGTTGGTGCACGTCGACCACCGATGGTTACTCAACTCATATGTGTTGGATATTAGTGTCCAAACTAGCCTATGCACAAGATTAGCTTGTACCATGGAACGCCTGAACAAGCATGACATTCGGACCGTCCCCGACTTTCCCTTGGGAAGACGGGGGCGGTTTTTTGATTAAACAAACAACGCGGTTTTTAAATTTTTGATATAAATGAATAATTGCATGCTAAACGAAGAGATCAGAAAGGACCCGAGGAAGCAAAGCGGTCGCATTTATCCCCGGATTTCACCCTTGCTAAAGGGTATAAAGGAAATCCGGGGGTAACGGCGATCCAAGGGTTTTCTGATCAAGGAGTGACTACATGAGCATCAAGGTTTCATTTATACAATCCTGTTACAAACGAGAGGAGTTAACCTATGAGTTACGTAATTGGTGTCGATCTGGGAACCAGCGCGGTCAAAACCGTGTTGGTCAATCGTGAAGGAAAAGTGGCATTTGAAGCATCCGAGGCATACCCGTTGTACCAGCCCAAGGCCGGATACAGCGAACAAAATCCCGAAGATTGGGTAGAGCAGACGATCGTTTCCTTGCGCAAGTTGCTGGAAGTGTCTGGCGTGCAGCCTTCGGAAATCGAGGGATTGAGCTTCTCCGGTCAGATGCACGGACTGGTCTTGGTGGATGCAGAAGGTAAACCGCTGCGTAACGCAATCCTGTGGAACGATACACGTACAACGGCTCAGTGTCGCCGGATCGAAAAAGTGCTGGACAGCAAGCTGTTAAGTATTGCCCGGAACCGTGCACTGGAAGGCTTTACCTTGCCGAAAATTCTGTGGGTTCAGGAGAACGAGCCTGAATTGTTGCAGCAAGCATCCTTATTCCTGTTGCCAAAAGACTATGTGCGTTATCGCCTGACCGGGGATTACGCTATGGATTATTCCGATGCAGCGGGAACTTTGCTGCTGGACGTTGCAGGCAAGCAGTGGAGCAACGAGATTGCAGAAGCATTCGAGCTGCCGATCTCCCTTTGTCCACGTCTTGTGGAATCGTTTGAGGAAGTGGGCACGTTGCTGCCTGAGATTGCGGATCAAACGGGTCTGGCGGCTGCGACGAAAGTATATGCAGGTGGTGCGGATAATGCGTGTGGTGCCATTGGCGCAGGCATTCTGAGTGAAGGACAGACGATGTGCAGCATCGGAACGTCCGGGGTTGTGCTTTCCTACGAAGAGCGTAAAGATCTCGACTTCGAAGGAAAAGTACACTTTTTCAATCACGGGGAGAAAGATGCCTTCTATATTATGGGGGTAACGCTTGCCGCAGGATATAGCTTGTCCTGGTTCAAGGATACGTTTGCAGCGGACAAATCGTTTGATGTGCTCTTGCAGGGCATCGATCAGGTTCCGGCGGGCAGCAACGGATTGTTGTTCACACCATATATCGTTGGGGAGCGTACACCTCATCCGGATGCGAATATCCGTGGCAGCTTCATCGGTATGGATGCAGGACACAAGCTGGAGCACTTTGGACGTGCGGTGATGGAGGGCATTACCTTCTCGCTGCGCGAGTCCATTGATATTCTGCGTGGTGCAGGCAAAACAGTCAATGAAGTCATCTCCATTGGTGGCGGTGCCAAGAACGAAGCTTGGTTGCAAATGCAGGCGGATGTCTTTAACGCCACGATTGTGAAGCTGGAGAGCGAACAGGGTCCTGCGATGGGGGCAGCGATGCTGGCTGCCTATGGCTGTGGCTGGTTCCCATCACTGCAGGAATGTGCAACAGCGTTTATTCGTCCAGCGAAGTCCTATGAGCCGAACCCGGAAACGGTTGCCGTCTATGATGGACTGTTTGCACTGTACCAGGAAGTCTATGGACAGACACGTAGTCTCAATGATCGTTTGGCTGAATACCGTTAATTCATTTATTTCACTACATTAATCTTGTGATTACATTTAAAAGCATCCGCGAAGGCGGGTGCTTTTTTGTCGTTCATCAAGATTAACCCCATGAAAGGTTTACTTGGCCTGCATATCCGCATTCCGGCTCTGCATAGATTGGGAATAGAGGATTGTGATTCGTCCAGGCATCGTGTGTCCGACATTTTAATAGGTAGAAGCTTGAGCATGGGGGTGAAGCTTTGGATGGACATGAGGAACATGGAAGACCACATATTACCTTATCGATGATCGTTCGTAATGAAGAGAATCGTTATCTCAGGCAGGCACTGGAGAGACATCGTCCTTGGATTGATCGCGCAGTAATCATTGATGACGGAAGTACAGATGGAACGGTCGCGCTGTGCAGGGAACTTCTGGACGGTATTCCACTCGTATTAGTGGAGAACGCTGCTTCACGTTTTGCAGACGAGGTAAGCCTGAGAAAACAACAATGGAAAGAGACCGTGGCGACCGATCCGGAGTGGATCTTGAATCTGGATGCGGATGAGATTCTAACCAATGACTTTGGGTTGGTACGGGATCTGCTGCTCAGTGGCAATGAAGATGCGATCTATTTCAGATTGTTTGATATGTGGAGTGAGACGCATTACCGGGAAGATGAGTTCTGGCAGGCGCATGCCTATTATCGGCCATTTCTGATTCGTTATCACCCGGGGATGAGCTATGAATGGAAGGAGACACCCCAGCATTGTGGTCGTTTTCCGTTAACGATCCAGCATTGGTCCTATGGATGTCATGCTCCCCGGGTGAAGCACTATGGTTGGGCGCGGGAAGAAGACCGCATCCGCAAATATGAGCGCTATCAAGCACTGGACCCTGAAGCAAGATACGGTTGGAAAGAACAGTACGAATCGATATTGGATCAAGAGCCACGACTGTTGGCATGGTTCGAATAAGGAGAGGGGGTGAGCACGTTGAAGAAAGACCCGTTACGCAAATCGCAAGAAGAATCCCAACCTCAAATAGAGCTGAATTCACATGAGAAAGAGAATCAAAAAGAGGAAAGAATACTGATCGCCAGCCCGGTTCGCCAGACAACTCCGGTGCTCCGTGAATTTCTGGATTCTTTGCATGCACTGGAACGAACAACGGTGAAGACGGATTATCTGTTTGTTGACGATAACGTGGAAGAAGCCGCATCGAATATATTGGGTGAATTTGTGCTTCAGCATGAAGGGAAGGTTATTCAAGCAGATGAACGTGGCAGCGGTAGTTCTGACAACAAAGGGGTGTACACCAAGGATGAGGGAGGACACTATTGGCAGGATGAGCAGATTTGGCGTGTAGCTGGTTTGAAAAATCGCATATTGCAATATGCACGCGACAATCACTACGATGCGGTTTTCCTGATTGATTCTGACTTGGTGCTGCATCCGCGGACGCTGGAGCAACTTGTATCGAGTGGCAAAGACATTGTATCCAATATCTTTTGGACCCGCTGGCAGCCGGATGCCAGGGAAATGCCACAGGTATGGCTGCAAGATGAGTATGCCTTGTATCGCCGCGGTGGCAAAACAGTAGACGGAACCGAGGCGGAGGACGAGGGCACACAAACGATTGCTTTTCTGAATCAGCTACGGATTCCGGGTTGTTATGAAGTTGGAGGGCTAGGGGCGTGTACCCTTATTCGCAAAAATGTTCTGGCAGCAGGAGTTTCATATGACCAGATTCCGAATGTATCCTTCTGGGGCGAAGACCGTCATTTCTGCATCCGTGCTCAAGCACTGGGTTTTCGTTTGTTCGTCGATACTCATCTCCCCGCGTACCACATTTATCGATTGTCCGAACTGCCGGGGGTATCCGCCTTTAACCGCAGGGCTAGACGAGGCGAAGAGACAATCAGTATTACCCTGTGTATGATTGTGAAAAATGAAGAAGCTTCGCTCGCCAGATGTCTGGACTCGGTCAACGGCATTGCCGATGAGATTGTAATCGTGGATACCGGTTCAACGGATCGTACCCGTCAGATTGCTTCCAGATATACGGATCGTATCGTTGATTTTGAATGGGTGGATGACTTTGCAGCAGCACGCAACTTTGCCTTCGATCAGGCGAAGAACGAATATATTCTGTGGCTGGATGCCGACGATGTATTTGAAGCGGAAGATCGGGCGAAGCTTATTGCCCTGAAACGTTCGCTGGACCCGGATGTTGATAGTGTCACGATGGATTACAATCTGTCATTCACAGCAGATGGCAAGGTAGCCTACAGCCTGCGCCGGAATCGTCTGGTGCGTCGGGATCGGCAATTTCGCTGGATTGGCGCGGTGCATGAATATCTGGCTGTAGCGGGCAATCTGCTGCATAGTGATATAGCGGTTACCCATAAGAAAGATAAGGAGTATACCGATCGGAATCTGCGGATCTATCGCAAAAGGGAACAGGCCGGAGAGGAATTCGGGCCGCGTGACTTGTACTATTTCGGTAATGAGCTGAAGGACCATGGACAGCATGAGGATGCGGTGAAGTACTATGAGAAGTTTCTGGATACCGGGCTGGGCTGGGTGGAAGATCAGATTGCTGCTTGCCAGAAAATTGCGGATTGTGAAGCTGCACTTGAACGTCCGGAACAGGAAGTCACGGCGTTGTTCCGATCATTTGCCTATGATTTGCCAAGAGCCGAGATTTGCTGTCGATTGGGTGGTTATTTTGCCGACCGTGAAGATTATCGCAAGGCCCTGTTCTGGTATGAACAGGCGACTCGTGCTGTACGTCCTGATGATCCTATGGTAGTGCTGAATGAAGCAGCCTGGACCTGGATGCCGCATCTGCAACTATGTGTGTGTTATGACCGGATGGGTAACCGTGCTAAGGCCCGGGAACATAATGATATCGCACTCGCCTATCATCCAACACATCCGAGCATGTTATATAACGATCGTTACTTTAAAGATTTGGAGAAGGATAACGTGTTGGAAAATGCTTAGTATTTTCAGTCGAAATACTACCTCTTTCGTGGAATTAAGTGGGTGAATCAGCCCTTTCCATGGAGAGGTTTTTTGCATTGTGATAAAAGTACATCATAGAGTTGGTGACAGACGCATTCACTTCGGAAATGGATTAATGTATTTCATCCAGGGGAGGATATGCTTTACAATAATAGTAACGGAAAAGCGGTGACCATGATTGCCTGTCTTCGGCTGCCGAATTGATGAAGCAAGGGGAACTGGATATGAATTTGACGGAAGTTCTATTGGAGTCGAGGCTGGTCGCAATTGTGCGTGGTATAAGCCGCGAAGCGGCAGTAACAGCTGGACAAGGTATGACAGGTGGTGGCATCCGACTGATGGAAGTCACACTGAACACACCTGGAGCACATGATATTATTGCAGACTGGCGTGAGCGACATGAAGGAAAGGCTTATATTGGAGCGGGTACGGTACTGAA
This sequence comes from Paenibacillus sp. 2003, assembly GCF_031455635.1. Classification (NCBI taxonomy): domain Bacteria; kingdom Bacillati; phylum Bacillota; class Bacilli; order Caryophanales; family Paenibacillaceae; genus Paenibacillus; species Paenibacillus sp. 2003. The sequence continues at coordinate 160,637 of NZ_JAVDTB010000009.1, forward strand.
TGTGCAGATGGCGAAGGAAGCGGTCGCTGCAGGAGCACAGTTTCTGGTGTCCCCCAATGTCGATCTGTCTGTCATTGAATATGCTGTAGAACATGGTGTCGAGATCTGGCCTGGAGCCATGACACCTACGGAGATTGTCGCAGCCCATGAAGCAGGAGCACGTGTTGTGAAGCTGTTTCCGATGGCGAGCCTGGGCATACCGTATCTGCGGGAGATTAAAGCTCCGCTGAACCATATCCCGTTGTTGGCAACAGGCGGCGCCACACTGGAGAATATTGCTGACTACTATGCAGCAGGTGCTGCTGCCGTAGGTCTGGGAAGTGCACTTTTACCACGAGAAGCCCTTGTAGCAGGAGACCATGAGCAGATTGCAGCATGTGCACGGAGATTTATGGAAGCAGCCGAAGCCTAAGATTCCAGCGTCAGATGAGGGATATGTATATTTGGGTATATATATGATGGTTCCTTTAAATTAGTTGTTGGATCAATCGTTATCATAAAAACCCATGTCGTTTAACGTGCCGTTCACTCTATTGTTTTATGATGGATGTATGCCAGAATTCGGAGAGGAGAGGTGCCCTGTGAAAGCTAAAACAATGATAGGCGGCATGCTCGCCGTGGCCGCAGTAACGGCAGGTGGATTATGGAAGGCAGCGGTGAAGAGCCAGACGCCCAAAAAGATTCCAATCACACTCACACCCCCAATGCCATTTGAGGATGTGACCTTTGACAGTGGGGGAGGTCGGGTGCATGGCTGGTTCATCCCGGCCAGAGCCGACATTCCGAAGCCATGGCCGCTCGTTATTATTGCACATGGCTGGGGCTCCAATCGCTCCCGTGTTCTTCGTTACGCACGTCCGATCTGGGAAGCTGGATATGCCTTATTTATGTATGATGTGCGTAGTCATGGGGCCAGTGATCCGGTTCGTGCTGCATCTGCCTACCTGTTCCGGGATGATCTGCTCGCGGCGTTGCAGTATACGACTGCACGACCAGAGATTGATGCGGATGCCATCGGAGTACTTGGACATTCTTTGGGGGGACTGGGTACGATTCTTGCAGTGACGGAGGGGATTCCTGTATCAGCAGTGATTACGGACTCGATGCCTTCGCAATTTGAGGTAATCGTCAGTTCAGAGCTGAGACGCCGGCGTCTGCCCTTGTTTCCACTGGCCCAGTTAATTCCGAGAATCTGGTTCTGGCGACTGGGTGAATCTCTGAAATCCTATCGTCAGCGTGATCCGGTGATGATGCTGAATGAACGGCGCAGGGGGATGCAACTGCCGATGCTGATGGTGCACTCCAAGGGAGATAATTTCATTCCCCCGAGTGAGCTTGAATATTTTATGTCCAAAGCCGATCCGCCTGTTGAACACCTATGGGTCAACAGCGGAGGACACAGTTGTTCCGAGGAAGATCCCGCCTTCTGGGATACCGTTATTCCCTTTTTGAAAACCCATGTTCAAGGTCAGGCGAAGCCGAACGATTCGTCTATAGCGAGTAGTTAAAAAGGTAGAATCAGCCTACATAAGAGTGCAGGCTAACAGAGAAAACGCCAACGTGGTTGGCGTTTTTTTTGCTGTTATTAGCAATATGCAGAAATTCACATTTGTTAAATTGCCCGGAAAACGACGATTAAAAAGGAAGCTTATGGTATCATAGAATAGACTGGCAATATTCATGCGAGGTTATTTGTTATGCTTCTTTGTATGAAATTGAAGGGAGAGGTCGAGATTTGAGTTTGAATTGGAAGTTTAATTTACGTTTGAAAATGTTCGCAACCAAAGCAACAACCGCAGCGATGGCAACACTGCTGCTTGCTTCGCAAACACCAGGTTTTGCAGGCAGTGCATCAGCCGCGCAAGCAGAACAGTTGACCGAAGCGACAACGGGGGAAAATGAACAACTAGACGCAACGAGCAATGACGTGCCTGAGGGAGCAAAAATCTCATCCAGGCAAGCCAGTGAAAATATACTGAAATTATTTCCATTATTAAAAAAAGCAACGATCTCATCTGCACGATTCGATTCACCTAATTCCTATCCACCGCCAGACTACAAGGCGTGGGAGATCGGATTTCAGATTACACAAGGCAATCATACGTCGGGATTCAGTGGAACTGTACATGCAGGCACAGGGGAAGTGTTAAGTGTACATTTGCCGTCGGATATCCTGGACAAACATGTCTCGGAATCGGATGTGAAGCTAACCAAAGCTGAAGCTGAAGAAAAGGCCGTGGCACTGTTGTACCAAGCGATTCCAGGTCTTAAGGACAATGAATATGCTCCGCTTGGAGATCTGTATTCTTCCATCGAACAAGAGTCATTGTTTGGCAGAACAGAGTATCGATACGGGTACCAGTTAAAACATGATGGATTGTTATCTGACGCAGAGACAGTCTACATTAATGTGGATGAAAGTGGTTTGGTGACAGGTTACTCACGAGGTACTATCGAAGCCAAGTATCCCTCATCGAAACCGGCAGCTTCAGAAGAGAAGGCCAGACAGCAGTTTGAAGAACAGTTCGATGTGGAACTGGCTTATATCGCCAAAGATCGTTTATCTTCCAAACAGGGTCAGCAGTATTACCTTGCATATACACCGAAAAATATCAGTATCGTTCCGATTGAAGCCAATACGTTGGAACGGATTAATACATTAACAGGTAAAGCTGTGGATGAAGATTCTTTGCAGCAGGATACGAAGTTGAAAGGTGATGTAACTCCTTTTGTGCCGGCCAATGGTACGAGGTTAAATGTTCAGCAGGCCGCCAATCGGGTCGCAACGAACTTTGACATTCCCAAGGGTTATAAGCTGGAACATAGCCAGTTAGGCAAGGGATATTACTCAAGTCCGAACAGTCAGGTATGGAGTCTGAGCTGGAGCGATCGAAGTGCGAATATGTCCTATATGTTCATGCGGGATATCTCAGCACAGGTAGATGCAGTTACCGGGCAGATCTACAGTTATACGATGATGCAACGAATGGGACCGGAGATAGAACAGGAGAAGCCAGCTGAGGTGGAGGCAGGCAAATTGTTAACCCGGAAGCAGGCTGAGAAACTGGCGATGGACACGGTAATTGCGCTAGTTCCAGACGCAACGGAGCAGTTCCGACTGGCTAATGTGATTGAGGTGGATGATGCTCGCACATTTTTGTTCCAGCGTTATCTGAACGGAATTCCGGTTAAGGAAGATACGGCACAAGTACAGGTGTTGAACAACGGGACGATTAACGAGTTCTATACGCGTATTGCGGCAACGCTTGAACAACTGCCGGCAGATGTTAAGCCAGCCATCAGTTATGAAGAGGCTAAGGCACTCTATCTGGAGGAGTTCAAGCTGATCCTAGCATATTCCCGTTATGGCGGATATGGTACGAACGGTGGTCAAGTCATCCCAGCGGGGGTGAACCTTGCTTATATGCCTACACGTGATGAGAATTCGATCTATGGCAACTATGAAGCGCTGGATGCGAACACAGGAGAGTGGAAGCTTTTATACGGGGACACAAGCTCTGCAACCAAGGCTGAACCTACGGACATCTTGGGTCATGTGGCCGAAGCAGCTCTACGCAATATGACACAGCATAGCGTATTGCTTGCTGATGAGCAGGGACGCGTATTCCCGGATCGTGTGATCACCCGAGGAGATTGGTTTAACTATCTGGCAAGAGCGATTAATCCAAATATGGATCTGTACTACAGTGGGGACGGAGATGACAAGTTATACGCTGATGTGACACCTGACAGCCCGTATTATAAGGCAGTTCGGGCATTAATCGATCAGCGCTGGCTTGCCGGAGCGGACCCAGAACAGAATCTGAACCCGCAAGAAGAGATGACCCGTGAAGAATTGGCAGTGCTGCTCGTACGTATTTTACGTTATGAGAAGCTGGCCGGATTCTATACGTTGCCATCGGATCTTCCCAACATTGCGGATGCCAGTGCCATTACAAGTAAGGGAGCGGTTTCCCTGAGTCTGAAGCTGGGATTGCTTCCTTCGATTGAAGGACGGTTCATGCCTGCACGCAAAGTGACGGTAGCTGAAGCGTCACAGGTATTGGAACGGCTGGCGAAGCTTCAAGGTAAGACAGATACGTTTATGAGTGGTAATCGCCTGTATTAGACGAGGAATCACTCATATCATGCCCAAGCGAATCATAGGATGAAGATAACGGGTAATCGTGATTGATTGAACTGAAGATCAAAGGGACCTTCCATAGAAGGTCTCTTTTGATTTGATTTTTACAAAAATTATATAATTTCAACTAACATTTACACAGCGATCGGAAAGTTGTTCTGACATCGGAGTGTTAGTGTAAATATTCTTTAGTTGAAATGATATAGAAGAATGACGACAGAGCCTTTTGTGATACAATAGGGCGTGAGAACTTTGCAAAGAAGGGTGGGTTCCTTTCATGGGTAAGAACGGGAAACGAATTATCACCATACTGCTGGCAGGCTGTCTGATTGCTGTAGCGTTACCACGTACGGTTGATCTGGATCAACTATACGCTGCATCAGGGACATCAGATATATCCACGGCAACAGATTTGCGCCAGACCTTGCTTACCGCAATGTCACAGCGAACGGAGGAACTTGTTTTTACATACAAAGGCAATGTGAAAGGCCTCAAAAAACAATTACAAACCTCCATCGATGAGGCAATGAAGAGTGACCCCTATATCCAATATACCGTTAAAAGTTATGCATTTAATTATAAAGGCTCCAATGTGTCCGCCGAAGTACACGTGACTCTCTCCTATCGGGAGACCAAGGAACAGACCGATTATGTGAATCGTAAAGTCACAAACGTGTTGAAAGAAATCATCAAACCAGGCATGACGGATCATGAGAAGGTCAAGGTCATCCATGACTGGATTGTGCTTAACCTTTCCTACGATACTTCGCTCAAGAAATATACGGCCTACGACGGGCTTGTTACAGGCAGTACCGTATGTCAGGGATATTCACTGTTGGCCTATCGGATGCTGGAGCGAGTAGGTATCGATAACCGGATTGTGGAAGGTACAGCGGGCGGGCAGCTTCATGCCTGGAATATCGTGAACCTGGACGGCAAGTGGTATCACATGGACACCACCTGGGATGATCCTACCCCTGACCGCAAAGGTAAGGTTAGCCACAGCTATTATTTGCTGAGTGATGATGAGATGGCACGTGACCATATCTGGACAGGCAAAAGCAAGTACCCCGCTGCGCCAGCCCCATATCGAGAAGCTTTATTAAAGCTGGTGAAGGCCGGAGATAGCAAAAAAGCCGCATATCAGAAGCTGTACCACGCTCTGGACTATTCCCTGTATGATGAACAGGATGCCGTCAAAGGCCATGCTGCGCTGAAGACCAAGGTTCAAAGTACACTGAAGGAAGGCGGAACCTCGCTCACGTTCAGGTACAAGGGTACGGAGGCTGGACTGATTGAAGATTTGCAGGATTTGTACCAGCTTGGCATGAAATCGATATCTTATTATGTGTCCAAAATGGAAGGTACTACGGATCTGCGCGTCAAAATTAACTGGACACTATAACAACCGTTTGAACAGGATGCTCCGCTTGAGGAGTATCCTTTTTTGCGTTCAATTATGTGTTCAAAAACGAGGATTTTAGTGTTGTCTATTTTTTGTATATGTCGCTTTGCTATTCTAATCTTCGGCGTATGCCAACACTACGTACGAGGAGGATATGCAAAAAATGAGGAAAAAGGTGAGCATAGTGATCATTGCTCTGTTACTGGTCACGCAAATGATGCAGGGTTGGATATTTACACCAACAATGCATGCTCAGGATGAATTAACTAATTTGCCAGCCAGTGCAATCAGCGATACAGCGTCAGAAGAAGGTTTGGCAAGTTCGGAAGAGGTGAACAACATTGACGTTGCTGCCACTCCGGAAGAAGAGGGGGAGGGAAACCTCAACCAGAGCAGTTTAGCAATGGCAGTTGCAGGTCCGGTAATTACAGATCAATTGATTACCAGTGTGCAGATGTACAATCAGGCACCAGAAGACAACGGGAATGGCACGATTGAAGTCAAAGGAGATAAAATCGGGGATATTCGACCACGCATTCAGGATGAGGTGGCTGTAGTCTTTACATGGGGACTTGCAGATGATAAGCACAACTACAGCGATGGCTCTACCTTCACCTTTAACTTGCCCGATAAATTCATCATCGGATCGCAACTTAAGGGTAATCTGGATGGTGGTGTTGGGGAGTATGTGGTGAATCCAGATGGGACAATCATCTTTACCTTTAATGAACTGATCGAGCATGCGAAGCTGGAAGGTAACTTCTACGTGTGGATTAAGTTCGATGAGAGCAAGATGGAAGATGGTTTGAAACAACAGATAGACTTTAGTTCCGTAGGGCAGGGCATCATTGATGTGCATTTTGCCAACACAGCCATAGATAAGTTGAAGAAATCGGGAAGTGCGAACAAAAATAACTTCAACTCGGATGAAATTATATGGACCGTAGATTTTAACCAAGGCGAGAAGGCTATGAAAAATGCAGTTCTTGCAGACACGTTCCCAGCAGAGCTGGAGCTCAAGGGCGATATCGAAATTCGCGAATTGGAAGTGCAATTGAATGGATCTGTAAAAGAAGGCCCAGTAATCAAAACGGAACCACAGTTTCCAATTCAATTGGGAGATACAGATAAGGCCTATCGTGTGACTTACACGACGAGTGTTAAAGCACCAACCACTGCTCCGTTCACCAACGTAGAGTATCAAAACGAGGTTGCGCTTACAACGGATCAGAGTGAGCACAACGAAACCGATATTGGCCGAGTTCGTGTGAGTTTTAATGAGCCTTTGAACAAGTCAGGGCAAGATAGTGCGTATGATCCGGTGACACAGACGATCACATGGAAAGTGCAATATAACTACAATCAGCAAGAAATCATGCAAACGAATGCATGGATTGAAGACCGCTTTGATACGGCAAAACAGCAACTGATCAACAATTCCGTCAAAGTGTATCAAGTGGACATTAATGCAAGTGGAGCGGCTTCGAACAGAACACTGATCAATCCGAATGAATACACACTCGAAGCGATGGGTACAGGGTTCGATGATGGCTTCAGATTACATTTTAAGAACGATATTACAAAGGCCTATGAGATCGAATATGATACACAATCCATTCATCGTGTTTATACAAACGACACCATTACGAACACAGTGAACATGTATGATGGTACTTCCAAAACAGGCCGAAGAGACATTCAGGAAGTCATTTTTGCCAAGAGTGTAAAAAGTGAAAACTTCAACACAAAAGAAATCGAATGGCAGATTGTTTTGAACCGTGATTTGCAGGACATGACGGATATCGTCATCACCGACAATTACGAAGGCAGACATATGAAACTGATTCCGGGTAGTCTTCAAGTGAGTGGTGTTAACAAAGGCGACTTTGAACTGACTCCAGACCCGGCTGATCCAACGCATGAAAAAGGATTCTCACTTCGCTTGAAGGACGGCGTAACGCTCAGTACGGAGCATGTTATTACTTATAAGACAAGCTTCGATCCCACAGTGGGTATGCCAACGAATGATGAATATCGCAACTCAGCCAAGATCGATTGGGAAGAGTCTGATGTAAAACAGACTGCGATTACAAAATCTGCTGCGGTCAAACCGCAAGACTACACGATTCAAAATGGTAACAAAAAGGGTGAATATAGCGCCAAAGATAAAAAGATCACCTGGACAATCGATGTAAACTACAATTTGTTTGATATTCAGGATGCAATCCTTAAGGATGCTTACACTGGAGACCAATCTTTTGTAGACGGCTCATTGAAGGTTCATGAGTTAGAGTTACAGGGAGCCAATAATGTTACTGCTGTAGGTAGCGAGGTTCCGCTCACACCTGGTCAATTCCAGCTGAACCTGGACGGTAAAGGTTTTGTGTTGGATCTGGGTAACATGGGCAAAATGGCTTATCGCATTCAGTACCAAACAAGTCTGGATGGACCATATTCTGTCGTAGGCGCTTATGCCAACCAGGCTGTTCTGACGGATGGTGAGGGTGGTGCAATACGATTTAATAGATCAGCCAGCGTTACACCTGCCAACGGTGGTGTATACGTCCGCAAAACAGGGAAGCAAGAAGGTACAACGGATAAAGCATCATGGACGGTAAATATCAATCCAAGTCAATCTTATATTCCTGCAGGTAATCAATTAACAGATACCTTGTCAGAGAACCAGATTTTATTGGCTGATTCATTGAAATTATATGCAACCAATTTACCTGTCAACAATTCAGGCAATGTATCCACCAAAGCTGGACTTGTTGATCCAGCTGATTATGAATTGGAGGTGGAGGGCAATACATTTACCTTAACCTTCAAGAAAGATATCCATACCGCATTCATTTTGGAATATCAGTCTTATATTAATGCCGATCATGGCGCCCGAATTGAGAATAAGGTTGAATTTGCAGGCCAATCTTCCTCGGTAATCGGAGAAGGTAATCAGTCGGGAATCAAAGTTTCCTTGGCTGGAGCAGGTGGAGGAGCCTCTACAGGTCTGGGCAAAATCAGAATTCATAAAGTCAGTGATACAGGAGTTCCGCTGGAGGGTGCAATATTTGCAATCTATAATGCGTCTGGAACTACGCTTCTTGAAACATTGAAACCAACGGACGAGAATGGTGTGGTTGAAAGCTCCAGAAACTATCGATTAAACAATCTAACCAACGGTATACCTTATAAGTTAAAAGAATTATCTGCACCGGCAGGATACTTGGTTGATCCTGAATATGGCTCTGCCTCAGGTAAAACGATTGAATTTAAGGATGCGGATATTGCTTTTGAAATTGAAAATAAAAAGATTCGTCAAGGCTTTGAATTAACCAAGGTAGATGCGGTTGACTCCTCCAAGACACTTAAGGGTGCAACTTTCGAATTGTACTCCAAGGACGGCGCAACGCGAGAGAAAATCGATGAGTTAACGACAGGGGAAGATGGGAAGATCGCCAAAGGTGGACTGTTGCCAGGGGATTATGAGCTGGTAGAAGTCGTGGCACCTGAGTTTTATCAATTGGATGCTACACCAATTCCGTTTACGATTGTAGAGAATCAGACTCAGATTATTACACTGACGAAGTCGAATGCAATGGGTGCAGGCGGTAAACTTGTCGTTACCAAAGTAAATGCCAAGGATAAGTCCGTATTAAGCGGAATTGAATTCGAATTACGTGATCGTTCCAACAGTGTCATCGATACAAAAGTAACCGACCTAAATGGGATCATAGAATTCGATGGTTTGGACTATGGTTCATATACATTGGTAGAGACCAAGGCAGAAGGCTTTGTTATTGAACAGCCGGAGACCCTTGTATCTATTATCAAACCGGAAACTCAATTGACCATTGAAAATAAAAAAAATGATCGTTCTGTGAAATTGATTAAAACCAATGCGGGTCGAACTCAGCACCTTCAAGGAGCTGTGTTTGAATTACGGGCCCAAACTGCATTGATGGATGCAAATGGGAATTGGGAGTTCCACAAGGTAACAGGTCTAGATGAAGCTTCACTGACAACCAATCAACAAGGTGAAATTGTACTTGAAGGCTTGGATATCAATAAATATCAGTTGGTTGAAATAAAAGCACCTAACGGATACATGTTGGAAACAACACCAGTTCCATTTGAAATTACGAACATACAAACCGAAGCCGTAGTTGTGGAAAAAACGAATCAGGCTATCCCGGTATCGGGTGGTGGGTCTAGTGGACCTTATAATCCGGGAACACCTACTACGGGTGTAACACCAGATCCGGAGAAACCAGTAACACCAGGTCCGGAAACACCAGGAACGTCTATCCCAGGCACAGTGGTTACTGGACCTACTGAACCTGAAGACGGAACCGAAATTCCAACAGATGAAGATAACGGAGTAACTCCTCCTTCGCCTGGCGATTCCAACGGTGACGACACTGCAGCTCCAGTTGGGGATACAGATACAACGGATGGGGATAGCGCACTGGCACCTTCTGCGGGAACGGATACAGATGGATCGCAGGGGACTGGGAATTCTGCATCACAGCAGACCGGAAACTCTGCATCACAGGGAATGCTGCCGAAGACAGGCGAAGAGAGCACATGGACTTTCACTGTGGCAGGCATGATGCTGATGGCACTAGGTAGTGTGGGATACGTTTACTTCCGACGTAGACAACTTCTTCAGCGTTAGATTGCACGAGCACGTAATGCAGGAACAGATCATATTCAGATAAAAACACCCTCTAGCTTCACAAGTGACCCAGAGTCACCGTGTGAATATACTAGAGGGTGTTTTATTTTGTTTCAGCAGAACCTTAGGGAAGATCAGTATCCGGCATCGTCCGGATTTACTACTTCAATAGCTCTTACAATTAGGCGATGTGTTGGATTGACGAGTGGATCACAGGTAATCAAGGTAAGGACCTGTCCAAGCCCGGGATCTTCCAGCACAGATAAGTCAGTTGGCTCCACAACGGATATCTGATCTACCTTGTATTGGATAATCGTTCGATCTGCCAGAGTGACTTCCATTGAATCACCAATCTGGAGTTCTCCCAGACGATTGAACAGCCGTCCTTTTTTGTGGGCGCGATGAGCGGCTATGGCAGCATTACCTTTGTTCCCGATACGGGTGGTTTCGACAAGATGGGTTGCAGCTACCTTCATATTGTCCTCCGTTGCACCCTCCAGAATCGGTAAGCGGACATCAATCTTGCCAATCGATAGTACCCCCAACGTATCCGAGGAGGCCTCTTGTACTGAACCTGTATTGTCAGTAGTCGGCTCGGCAGAAGCTGCATCCTGTATGCCTTGTTCGAAGGAGTGATTAAGCTTAGACAAGCCGTTTTGCAATTGCTCCAGATCGTTCATGACACGGGTTTGCTGCCAGTCATAATACGTTTCCCGCAGGAAAGGAAAGCTGATGATCAGGATGCCCAATAGAACGAGCAGAATAGAGAATTTTTTCATTATACATCAACTCCGTTGTCCAAGAAAAATAGTATACCTTTCTCTATTCTACTTACGGATCTATACAAAATATGGACAGGGATGAGAGGAGGTACAGGAATTGATCAGGGGGGAAGCCGACCCAAAACAAAACCTCCCCGTTTCACTACAGTAGGAAGACTGCAACGCCACGGGGAGGTTTTATTATATGGAGTAAATTGTATCAGCTGTATAAGTTAAACTAACCATTTACATGAGCACGTAGAGGACAGAAATAGCGTGAAGAAGCGAAGCGTTCGCCTTTATCCCCAGATTTTCACCTTTGTAAAAGTGAGTCAAAAAATCTGGGGATAACAGCGATCGGAAGGTTATTCTGTCATCGAAGTGTCAAGTGTAAAAATTACCTCGTTAGTGCTTATCACTTGGTGAATCGGTAGGTGTGAAATCACATTCCTGCAGCGGCACCACTTTGGTCTTTTTGATCCATTTGTAACCAAGCCACAATACCAGGAACAGGGGAACGCTCAAGTAGGCAACGATGGCTCCACTCCAGTCGATCTGATCACCCGTGAATGCCTGGTAGTTCTGTCCGATGATCACGATGATACACAGGACAAAAGCAAAGATCGGCCCAAACGGGAACCAGCGTGCACGGTAAGGCAGATCGCTCAGATCCCTGCCTTGTGCAACGTATGCACGACGGAAGCGATAATGACTGATAGCGATACCCAGCCAAGTGATAAAACCACACATACCGGATGCATTCAACAACCAGGTGTACACAATCCCATCGCCGAACAGGGAGGCAAGGAATGCCAACATACCAACGGCTGTTGTAAGCAAAAGTGCATTCATTGGAATGCCCTTTTTATTCAGCTTGCCCAGGAAACGAGGGGCTTTACCATCACGGGCAAGGGCATAGAGAACCCGGCTCGAAGCGTACATGCCTGAGTTACCGGCTGAGAGTACAGAGGTTAAAATAACGGCATTCATCACGGAAGCTGCAATGGCGAGGCCAGCTTTCTCAAACACCAGTGTAAACGGGCTGACACCGATATTCTCCAGGTCACCTTTGAGCAGGTTCGGATGCGTATACGGGATGATCAGACTGATTACGGTAATCGCCAAAATGTAAAAAATCAGAATGCGCCAAAATACCTGACGAATTGCACGAGGTACATTTTCGCGCGGGTTTTCACTTTCACCGGCGGCTACTCCGATAAGCTCGGTACCTTGGAATGAAAATCCCGCAGCCATGAATACGCCTAACACGGCGAAGAATCCGCCATGGATGGGCGCATCACCGATGGTGAAGTTACTGAAACCAACCGCTTCTCCGCCCATAATACCAAAGATCATGAGCACACCAACGGCCAAGAAGATGATAACAGTAGCGACTTTGATAATGGCGAACCAGTACTCGGACTCTCCATAGCCTTTAACAGACAACACGTTCAAGGAAAAGATCAGCACGAGAAACAATAAGCTCCATAACATGGACGAACTGTCGGGGAACCAATATTTAATGAGTACTGTAGCGGCAGCAAGCTCTGCTGCAATGGTTACCGCCCAGTTGTACCAGAAGTTCCAGCCCATGGCGAACCCGAGAGCAGGATCAACAAAACGTGCGGCATACGTATTAAATGAACCGGAGTCCGGCATAAAAGTAGCAAGCTCACCAAGGCTGGTCATTAGGAAATAAACCATGATGCCAACGGCCACATAGGCAATTAATGCTCCACCAGGGCCTGCGGTTGAGATGGCGGTACCACTTGCGAGAAACAGCCCGGTACCAATCGAGCCACCGAGGGCGATCATCGTCATATGGCGTGCGCGTAATCCTTTTTTCAGGGAAGGTCCGGTTGTTGTTTGGTTACTGCGGTCTTGCATGGAAACACTCCTTCATTCGATATACTGATGTTTGCGATCTTGAACTCATAAAAACAAAAAGACCACAGGCATCAGCCTGCGGTCTTTAATATTTCAATGTCCGCACCATGTCCCAGATGATTAAGATAGCTCAACACAGAAGAATTCATACCTTTATATAAAGGAAATGTACTTCCGTGACAGTTCTGCGCCTTTCGACAGCAGCCCCAGCTCACCGGACCGTATAAGGAACGTCCAGCGAGCTTCGGCGGGTACACCTTTCGGCTGATCTCATAAGCGGCTCCTTAGCGCCTCCATCAGCGTACTGATCGCACCCGCGACCTCTACCTCACCATCAATGGATGAGGTGTATCTATTGTCTATGAAATTATGAACAACACAACTTAACACCGTGTGTCCTGTTTAGTAAACAGACAATCAGTATAACGCGCATGGTTTTACAGTGCAATAACAATTGTTGGAATGTGAGGTCTGAGAGACGACTATTCCTCTTTTTTGTTACGGCCAGCCATCTGCTGCCATACCGTTCCAGCAGCCTGTTCCCCCGATTCGATCCGCTCCAGAGCCATCTTGGCCTGCAGGCTGACTTCAAATTCGGGATCATCGGCTGCAACTCGCAACGCTTGTTCTGCTTCTTCAGTTCCGACCTCATAGAGAAAACGTGCTGCACGCCAGCGTACAAGTTTACTTTTATCGGATAATGTTGCTGTCATGGCTGGAGTAGCGGCAGGATCGCCGATATCCGACAAGGTATCCCCGGCAGTCCGGCGTACCGCAGGAGAACTGTCCTGGAGGGCTTCATACAGCAATTCCATCGCTTCCGGTGTACGAATGTCACCCAGGTATACGACAGCCAAGCGGCGAATCTGCATTTTGTTGTCATGCAAGGCATGGGCTACGAGAGGCAGTCTTTCTGCCGTAGGCTCCATGCCGTCAAATGCCGCATAGCGAACGTTCCAGTCCTCGTTTCGCAGAGCCTCTTCAAGTTCGGCTCCATCCAATTCACGGCGGCGCTCGACGAACTCTTCTGATTTGGTACCATGTTCAATGGCCTGTTTGATGACCTGCTCCAGCCGTTCCGGGGGGTAAGCGGCTTCCAATTCCTGCTCAACTTCACGTGCAATATCAGGCAATTCACCATATCGAACACCGTAATCACTCAGTTTGCGTTCTTTGATCATTGTTGCACTGGCGACTTCTGTCACGGCTTTGACAAAGCGATCGGACAACGAGATTCGTTCTTCCTTGACCCCGGCCTTGACCCTAATTTGCATCGGTACGCCTCGGAAGAATTGGACAAATACCTGTGCTTCTCCGAAGTGCTCGCCTGAACCATCTTCGGATTCAATCCAGTCCAGATCAATGCCTTGCTGTCCAAGGCGATTTTGGACTTCACCCAAGATAACGGACCAGTCGGCATTCCCTTTACGATCAAGTGCCACAAAGTCTGTTGTGTGGAACACACTCTTTACACCGGGAATATGAAGCATCTGGCGAATGAACGCCGGAGCAGATCGTTCGTTGTCCAGTGTATATGTTTTGCGAATTCCGTCCTCCAGACGTTCATCGAGATGTAGCATCATCGTATTTGGACTCGGTGTTGGTTCAATGTAAACAATATTCATCAATGTAACCTCCTATAGTACCAGATTCATCTTTAACTTCCCGTAAATTAAATCACAACGGGTATTTCTCTATTTTACATCAATGTGTGGAATCTGCGAAATCATCCAGAAGTGAAGTGGACGTTTCTAACACTTAATGTGAAGAAGTACGAAATTTGTTAACACTTCTTTCATGTTCACGCACAAACATTTTTAAACGAAAATTGGCACAATAAAGATAAGAATCAACTGGAGGTTATACCTATGGAACCCATTACCGTGCTCTCGGATGGAAAACGTCGTATTGCATATGAGAATATTATTCAATTGTTCAGGAACTGGATTGAGGACTCAGCATTTGGTTCTGCGATAGAAACACATCGGGGAAGTTGGGAAAATGCCCGTTATTGTATTGTTGATTATCAGGTTGCTGAAGAAGCGGTGTCAGCAGCAAATGCCATTCGGGCTTTTATGCCACAACTTCCGTTACTGGTCATTACGGATTTCAAATCCCTTATTCGGAAGCGTCACCTGCAACAGATTACAGGTACAGGTGAGATGAAGATGATTCTTTGGAATGAGCAAGACCCGAATCAACTAATCAAGGATATGGAAAATTGGTTTCATTCTTCGTCTGTCCATAAATCAGAAATAGCCATACCACCCATCTTATCCATGAGATAAAAGAGAGATATGGCCAAAGATGTTTAACTTTTTAATCGTTACGATCGTATTAGATCACATATTTATAGCCTGTTCCCCAAACCGTCTTAATATAACGTGGGTTCTTGGGGTCAGGCTCAATTTTTTTACGCAGACTTGAGATATGAACATCAATGGTACGATCCAGATAGGCGCGTTCGGAGCCTTTGATGCGATCCATCAGTTCATTGCGTGTGAACACTTTACCCGGATTGCGGTACAATTCCTTCATAATCTCAAACTCAATATGAGTGACCTCGATTTCAACACCATCCACAAAGAGAGTTCTTCTGTACTCATTCACATTCACATGTCCAGTAACCTCTGCCTGCTTATCTTCTTTTACCGGTTTATCCTTATAGGAAATGATTGATCTTCGCAGCAGTGCTTTAATCCGGGCATCCAACTCTTTCAAACTAAATGGTTTGCACAGAAAGTCATCCGCACCATTATGCAATGCACGAAGTCGATCATTCAGCATGGTGCTTGCCGAGATCATCAGAATGGGCACAGTGGAGTGCTGGCGAAAGGCTTCTACGAGATCATTTCCATCCATTTCAGGAAGCATGAGATCCGTTACAACAATATCCGGCTGGAATTGTGGAAACAGTTGAAGTGCCTCGCGGGCATGATGAACCCGTTCAGTGATGTATCCTTCCTCCTCAAGAAAGAAAGCAATCATGTCGGCCAGATTTTTCTCATCTTCTATAAGAAGTACTTTGATAGTCATAGGGTCACACTCCTGGTGAAAATAATATGTTAAGAAAATGCTAAAAAAACAAGGTGAATTGCGAATAAATGCCGCAAATTTTTTAATGTTTCTATCCCAAAATATAGGATGTATATGTAGAGAAAGAATACGCTTTTTGAATGAACTTCAATATTCTAGCATGAATGCAGTTTGGTTGCCGATCAATCAGAATTTCCCAAAGCTACACCAAGTATTAATTACAGTATAATGGATCAGAACGAGTTAAGGGGAAAAAAAGTAATATTGTATCCGCTTAAGTTTATAGGGGGAACCAACGTTGTTGTTGAAAACAGAAGAAAAAATGATCCATGAGGGCAATTGCTTATGGATCGTATAAAGGCAAGACATATGCTAGATTGGGTCGTGTTGAAGCTGAGAATACCCTGGATTGGGACCAGCATTCTGATCATTCTGGGCTCACTAAGCACTATTTTTCCGTTTACTTTATTCTATGGTGTACAGTTTATGATTGGTAGCGCGGCAGCACTCGTTGCTCTTCGTTTGCATGGGGCCATCTATGGATTTGTCACCCTTACAGTCATCTATCTGCTGAATACTGTCTTTGTCGGCTTTGTGCCGCACAATCTAACTGTAATGCTTGCCCACTTCTTGGAATTGATCTGGATGCTCGTTTGGCAGATCCGTTGGAAGAATGGCAGCCTAATCAAGGCTAATGCTGTCTTTTGGGTAGTGATGTTACTTCCTGTTATCTATGCCGGGCATTTTATGTTGGGTTTAGATATAGACGATTTGAAGTATGAGTATATGTATATTGCTGTGATTGGTATGGTGAATGCGCTGATTGCGGGAATTGTAGTTGATTTTTGGATCACCACGGGTGAACACAAATCAAAGCGGACGGGAACCATTCCACTAACAAGAATTGCGTTTAAATACGTAGTCGCCTTTGTGGTATTTGTTTCTCTCGTACTGTTATCCGCAGATAGCCGCAGACAATTGGGTCAAATGAATGATGCCATATTACGTGATATGAAATATGCAGCAACTGCGGTTGTTCAGGATATTGATGAAGAGTATGTTACCTCCGAGAATATGGATCAGAATATGGCGCGTTATCATCATCTACTGGGTGTGAATGTGATTCTGCTGGATCGGAATGATACGGTCGTCGCTTCTGGATTGAATACACTTCAGGCGGGCGATTACCTGGACATGGACAGATTCCGCCTTCTGAAATCAAGGGATAATCTCTTTCTGTTAAGTTCGGCAAATATCCATTACAGCGATGTATTGAATCACTGGAAACAAGCCTCTTTTATCTATGAAGCAGAAATGACAAGGTTAACACCTTATCGGGTATTCATTGTGACCGACTCGTCCGAGTATTACCCCCGAATCGAATCCATTTATCTGACCACGCTGCAATCCCTGTTCATCATCATTGTGGCTTCCATGATTGTAGCGGCTCCTCTCAGCAGTAAGGTTGTTAGCCCGCTGTTAAGACTGACCAGGATGACAGGCTCTCTTCCGAGACTTCTGTTTCGAAATGGGAAGATGGAGTGGCCAACCAGCCATGTAACCGAAGTACAGATCCTGATTGGTAATTTGCGCAAAATGGCCGATGTGCTGCTGGAACAATTCGAACAGATTCGTCACGACAAGTTAACGCTTGAGGACAGGGTTATTGAGCGTACCAAGGAACTCAAGAATAGTGAAGAGGTCAAACGTGCCATTATTGAATCTTCTATTGATGCGATTATCGCTGTGGACTCCAATGGGCTAATCGTTGAGTTTAATCCGGAGGCTGAAAGAATGTTTGGATTGCGTCGGGAAGAAGTGATCCTGCACAAGGAAGCACCATCTCTTTTTCAAGGGGCCAGCTGCAAGGAGATCAAGAATTTGCTGGAGCGATTTGAATATGTTGAAGGTAAAAGATACACCATCGTTGAAGAAATTTCAGGTATCCGACGGGATGGTTCCGTATTTCCGATCGAGTACAAAATTGTTGAGATCCAGTTGGGCAAAAATGAGACATTATATAACCTGTTTATTAAGGATATTACAGAGCGGACCAGAGCAGAAGAAGATCGTGTACGTCATGCCCTTGCGCTGGAGAAGCTGAACTCAGAGTTGTTCAATGAGAAGATTGCCATTCAGGAACAGCGAGATATCAGTGAGCAATTTATTGAATCTGTACGAGAAGGGCTCGTGATGTCTGATCGATCAGGGACCATAACCATCGTCAACCGAAGGATAGAAGAGATGTTTGGTTTGGGTGATTTTATGGGCAGATCCATTGAAGATTTGGCGCAGGCGATTGATACGATGGTATTAACGGACAACTTCAATCTGATGGAACAGACGAGAGCATTCCTGAATGGAGAAACGGCGTTTATCGAGACCGAATTTATATTCAATAATGTGGATAAAAGTGTATTTTCCTTGTACATGAAGCAGATGGATGTCCCGGGTAAAAACCATGGGTTTCTGCTGGTGTTCCGTGACCGGACAGGAGAAGAACGGCTGGATCGGATGAAAAATGAGCTGATCAGTGTGGTATCTCATGAACTTCGAACGCCTGTAGCCACCATTATGGGATATGTGGAATTAATGATGATGTATGACCTTCCGGCAGCTCAACAGCGGGAATTCATGCAGACCATCTCTTCGGAGGGCAAGCGGCTGAGCAGTTTGCTCGATGATGTACTTGATATTCAGCGGCTCGACAACGAAGGTATGACTTACCACATGACATATGTACCGCTGGTTGAGTTGGTAGAAGGGGTTGCCGAACAGTGGAATATGAAGTCTGCCCAACGTATCTACGTGCATACGTTTAATGGAGACTTTTTTGCTTATGCTGACCAGAACAGGATGGTTCAGGTTCTGCATAATCTGGTGGGCAATGCAGTTAAGTATTCGCCGGGAGCCGATCGTATTGATGTTACGTTATGGGAAGAAGAGGAATGGTTATGTCTTGATGTGCGTGATTACGGAATAGGTATTGCGGAGCAAGAGAAGGACATGTTGTTCAACAAATTCTATCGGGTCGATAATTCGGATCATCGGCAGATTGGTGGAACAGGAATTGGGTTGTACATTTCCCGTAAAATTGTAGAGGATCACAAGGGTACGCTGACCTTTATATCTGCACCGGACAAAGGAAGTACGTTCAAGGTTCGACTGCCCAAGCAGGACGTATTGGTGTGAGCTTAATGAAGAATGAAGAAATGTATTTCACTTTTTCATGAATAATGTTTATGTACGAGACCTACGGATAAAGCCTTTGCCCTTCAGCGCGTGAGCATGATAAGGAGAAAGGCTTTTTTTGTTTTTCAATTTTCCCGGATAAAAAAACAACTTCTTTTGCAAACTGTCTATAGAGCCATAATTTGCATCCCATGCAAAAGGAGGACGGCAGGTATATGTTCCGTAAACAAGAGAAAACACTCATCATCGTCTGTCTGGTTGCAGCTGTGGTTGTGCTGTATGCCGTTGTGAAAAGCATCATCCGAATTATGAGTTATTGAGATACACGTTCAAGAAGAGTAACTGCTGTCGTACATAACGATTATGTGAAAGAGGAGTGTAACCATGTCATCCCTGGACCCTGTTTTGCTCAGCCGGATACTAACCGGCCTTACCTTGTTTGTGCACATTATTTTTGCCTCTATCGGTGTAGGTGTTCCACTTATGATTGCCTTGGCCGAGTGGCGAGGACTCCGAACCAATGATATGCATTACACCTTGCTGGCACGCCGGTGGGCGCGAGGTTTTGTGATCACCGTTGCCGTAGGCGTCGTTACAGGCACCTCGATCGGATTACAGCTCAGTCTGCTGTGGCCGATGTTTATGCGGGTAGCGGGTCAGGCTATCGCCCTGCCGCTGTTCATGGAGACGTTTGCCTTTTTTATCGAGGCGATCTTTCTTGGAATTTACCTCTATACGTGGGATCGTTTCAAAAAGAAATATACGCATATGCTGCTGTTGATTCCGGTAGCTCTCGGCTCATCCGCATCTGCGATTTTTATTACAACAGTGAACTCCTTCATGAACCAGCCTCAGGGATTCACCCTGATTAATGGCATCATGAAGGACATTCATCCGATTGCTGCCATGTTGAATCCGGCAACGCCAACCAAAGTGTCCCATGTACTCGCTTCATCCTACACCTTGAGTGCAGGTATTCTGGCGGGGATAGCCGCCTTCAGTTTGCTTCGGGGACGGGATCATGTGTATTACAAAAAAGCACTGAAACTCACGACGGTATCTGCACTCGTATTTGCGATTAGCACCGTCATGATCGGAGATTCCTCCGGTAAATTTCTCGCGAAATATCAGCCGGAGAAGCTGGCTGCCGCAGAATGGCATTTCAAGACGATGAAAGAGGCACCACTCGTCTATGGGGGGATTTTGGATGAGAACAATGAGGTGAAATATGCGATTGAGATTCCATATGCCCTTAGCATTTTGGCGGGAAATCGTCCAGATACGGAAGTGAAAGGTCTCGAAGAGTATCCTGCGGATCTGAGGCCACCATTGTCTATTCACTATATGTTTGACCTGAAGGTCACAACCGGAGTGATCATCCTGATGATTCCTGTGTTATATGTACTGCGGCGGTGGTTACCAGGGCACAAGCCATATCCCAAATGGCTGTTACTCGGCATTGTTTTGCTGGGGCCTCTGGCCATGATTGCCATCGAGCTGGGGTGGATGTTCGCTGAAGTTGGCAGGCAGCCTTGGATCTTACGCGGGTATATGAAGGTGGCGGAAGCGGCTACGACGTCAACTTCGGTAGGATGGATGCTGGTGTTGTTCATCTTGCTATATCTGATCCTGTGCTTCTCGTGTATTCGGGTACTCAGCAAGCTGTTCCGCAACAAGGAAGCAGAGAAGGAACTGGAGTCTCTGGGGCTTGAAGGAGGGATCGTGCATTGAGTTTCGAAATTGCAGGCATCGCAATATTGTGGACGTTTTTGTTCGGTTACCTGATCGTCGCTTCGATTGATTTTGGCGCCGGGTTCTTCAGCTTTTACAGCATTTTGACCGGGCACGAGAACAAAATTCATAACATCATTCAGCGCTACCTGTCTCCCGTGTGGGAAGTAACGAATGTGTTCCTGATCTTTTTTGTGGTCGGACTAGTTGGATTTTATCCGGACAGCGCCTTTTATTACGGGACAGCTTTGTTGGTGCCGGGTTCCCTTGCCATTGTACTGCTTGCGATCCGGGGCGTGTATTACGCCTACAATACCTATGGCAACCATGGGCAGAACAGCCGGATCTATATGGCATTGTACGGGGCGACGGGATTGCTGATTCCAGCTGTATTCTCCACCATTTTGGCGATATCCGAAGGCGGGATCATTGAGCAGGTGGGTGATCAGGTGTTTTTTCGCTGGCGTGAATTTTTGACGAATCCCTATACCTGGTCGGTTGTTTTGCTTGCATTGGTTAGTGTGCTCTACATCTCGGCGATGTTTCTATCTTATTATGCAAAAAGGGCGGGGGATGAGCCGGCTTATGAGGTGCTTCGAGAGTACGCGCTGCTCTGGAGTTTGCCTACCATTTTTGCGAGCTTTCTGGCTTTTCTGCAGATTAACAAACAGAATCCCGCACACTTTGAGCAGATGGTGAATATTTCGTGGATGTTCATTGCCTCGTTTATTTGTTTTGTCATTGCCGTGTCGCTGGTGTGGAAAAGTAAATATCTAGGTTGGTGTTTTGTCGCTGTCATGCTTCAGTTTGCCTTTGCCTGGTATGGTTATGGGCGATCCCACCTTCCGTACATTCTGTATCCTTACATTAATATTTACGACAGCTTTACGAATCGTACGATGGGGATTGCGCTCATTACAGCGTTTAGTCTGGGGCTACTCGTGCTCATTCCTTCGCTTGTGCTGATTATGAAGCTGTTCCTGTTTGATGCCAATTATGTGCGCGGTAATTCTGGTAAAAAGAAAGGATGAGTCTGTTCATGCACCCAAACATGTTCTTACTCATGACTTCCTTGCTGGATCCACTATCTACTGAGGGAGTCACGGGGATACCCGGTATAACCGGATTGAGCTTTTTTGAGACATTTACCATTATGTACGCCCCTCCACTGATCATTGCGGCTGCTATTGTCTTTCTGTTTGTATATCTGGCCGTATGTAAGAACCCAAAGGATTGATTGGTTGGTACGTCCATTCCCGTTTGGGGTAATCTCTTGTTAAGAAATGAGGAAGGGAGGAGGGCCCTTTCATGCCGAAAATCCGTTATAACAATATCGATAATGTAAGTACGGACAAAACGCTGAAGGAATTCAAGCAATGGAGGGAGCAACGGCGCAATAAAGTGAAGGACTACTCCTACACCGTGCCCAAACACCCGCCTGAACTGGATTATCTGCATGCCAACCGGGATGACACAAGTATTACCTGGATTGGTCACTCCACGTTTTTCATTCAATATTATGGATTGAACATCGTGACTGACCCGGTGTGGGCCGAAAAAATGGGATTTCAACGAAGGCTCGGTGCCCCCGGCATTCCGATTCAGGATATTCCACCGTTGGATGTCATTCTGATATCCCATTCCCACTATGATCATCTGCATCTGGCTTCCTTGCGTAAGCTGATTACAGCCAAGACGTTGCTGATCGTACCCGATGGTCTCAAGCGCAAGATGATTCGCAAAGGATTCCATCGATGCCAGGAGATGAAATGGTGGGATCATATGACACTTGGCGGAGTCAAAATAACTTTTGTGCCTGCACAGCACTGGACGCGCCGAACGCTGTTTGATACCAATACGTCCCACTGGGGCGGTTATGTGTTGGAACAGAACCATGCGGCGACGACTTCAGCAGCGGAAAGTGCTGCAACAACGAACAATCAGGATGAATCATCCACGGAATCAGGGAAGAGCGAAACAGCCAAAGCATCTGGTGGCCCGCCTGTGTTGTATTTTGTGGGTGATACAGGTTACTTCCAGGGTTTCAAAACGATTGGAGAGCGCTTTGACATTGGTGTTACCCTGATGCCCATCGGTGCCTACGATCCGGAGTGGTTCATGACTTCTCAGCATGTGACACCTGAAGAAGCGCTGCAGGGGTTTGTTGAATCCGGTTCACAGCTCATGGTGCCAATGCATTACGGCACATTCAAGCTGGCGGATGATACGCCCAAGGAAGCACTGGATCGGCTGGAAGTTGAACGTGAACGCCTAGGCATTGGTAAAGAGCGGATTCGGGTGCTTGGTCATGGCGAGACGCTCCGCATTCACCACGAGGAAGGTAAACGGGACTAACAAAAGTGAGCCAAATATGTTAATGTAGGGGTATGCCTGCATGAACAGTATTTTTACCAAATCTTTAATAAGTAAAAAGCGGCCAATTTTCGAATTTGCCGCTTTTTTGTGTTATAATATGGTGCCAGAATAGGCATCGGGATATTGAATCCATGATTTACGCAACTTGCTATTCATGCAGTATGCAGATTAACCAATAAAGGATGGTATGCTTAATGATCAGTACAAGCGGCATCACGCTCCGCTACGGAAAACGTGCACTTTTTGAAGATGTAAATATCAAATTCACACCAGGAAACTGTTACGGCCTCATCGGCGCCAATGGAGCCGGTAAATCAACATTCTTGAAAATTTTGTCCGGTGAAATTGAATCAAACTCGGGAGAGGTGCACATCACCCCGGGCGAACGTATGGCCGTTTTGAAGCAAAACCACTTTGAATATGATGAGTATCCGGTTCTAGAAACGGTAATTATGGGTCATAGTCGTCTCTATGCCATTATGAAAGAAAAAGATACGCTGTATGCCAAAGCGGACTTCACAGAAGAAGACGGCCTGCGTGCAGGTGAGCTTGAAGGTGAATTTGCCGAGTTGAATGGCTGGGATGCTGAGCCGGATGCAGCGGCACTCCTGATCGGTCTGGGTATTGACCGTGACATGCACGATAAGAAAATGAATGAACTAAGTGGTAACGAAAAAGTTCGTGTCTTGCTTGCACAAGCATTGTTTGGTCGTCCAAACAACCTGTTGCTCGATGAGCCTACCAACCACTTGGATCTCGAATCCATTCAATGGCTTGAGAACTTCTTGATGGACTATGAAGGTACTGTTATTGTGGTATCCCATGACCGTCACTTCCTGAACAAAGTATGTACGCACATTGCGGATATCGACTTTGGTAAAATCCAGTTGTACGTAGGTAACTATGACTTCTGGTATGAATCCAGCCAATTGGCACTTGCGTTGCAACGTGATGCCAACAAGAAAAAAGAAGAGAAGATTAAAGAGCTTCAAGCCTTTATTCAACGTTTCTCTGCGAACGCCTCGAAATCGAAACAGGCAACTTCCCGGAAGAAACAACTCGACAAAATCACGCTGGATGACCTTCGTCCATCGAACCGTAAATATCCGTTTATCAACTTCAAACCTGAGCGTGAAGCCGGTAAACAATTGTTGACCGTAGATCGTATCAGCAAATCCATTGATGGTGTAAAAATGCTGAATGATATCAGCTTTGTCGTGAACAAAGGGGATAAAATTGCATTTGTTGGCCCGAACGGAAATGCAAAGTCACTCTTGTTTGATATTCTTATGGGTGAAACGGAATTGGATAGCGGCGAATATACTTGGGGTGTAACTACAACTCAAGCTTATTTCCCGAAAGACAACTCCAAATATTTTGACGGTGTAGACATGACTCTTGTGGATTGGCTCCGTCAATATTCCAAAGATCAGGATGAAACGTATCTGCGTGGATTCTTGGGACGTATGTTGTTCTCAGGTGAGGAATCCTTGAAAAAGGCAAGTGTACTCTCCGGGGGCGAGAAAGTTCGCTGTATGCTGGCGAAAATGATGCAGACTGGTGCTAACGCATTGATTCTGGATGAGCCTACGAACCACTTGGATCTCGAATCCATTACAGCGCTGAACAATGGTATGATTGATTTTGACGGCACCATGCTGTTCACATCCCATGACCATCAGTTCATTCAAACCATTGCTAACCGGATTATCGAAATTACGCCGAATGGCATCATTGATCGCCAAATGAGCTATGACGAATATCTGGAAAGTGATGAAATCAAAGAACTGCGCAATAAAATGTATCCGGTAGAAGCTTAAACCAAGCATCATCTGCGGCACATTATTATAGGAACACCAAAGAACCGCAAGCCTCTGTGAAGAGGGCTTGCGGTTCTTTTTGTAATTCAATGGGTTTCTCTGCGGCTTTAAGACCTAAGATCCACCAGTACGGCGACGCTGGTTGTTAGGCTTCTTGTTGTTTTGACTCTTCATCGCTTTAGGTCCGCCTTCAAAGTAGGCGCTGGATTGGTTACCGGAATTTGCTTGTTCTTTCTTTTGCGCCAGCTTTTGGCGTATAGCATCCTGCAAACTGACCTTTTTCGGTTCGTTATTTTCGCTCATCGTTATTTCCCTCCCGGTCTTACAGTGAGCCGTCCAGATTGGACGGGATGTACCTATTTTATACGTTTTACAAAAGCCCTACAAGGGCAACCTGATAAAATGCTCAAAACCTTTGGTTTTACCCAGGCCAACATTTTTTCTCATTAACTACAGCCCTGCCGTCTGGCAACTTTGTTTCGGCTTGCCTACAGCAATGCAGCCTGGCAACACTGTTTCTGTAGACCCACACGCTCCGCATTTGTTAACATGGAAAAACCGTAATACGAAACGTTAAAGGGGTGTCGCCCGGTTTGAACGCTTATGAAGAAATTCGAAAAGGGGAGCGAGGGGCTTGGGTTAGTATCGCAGCCTATCTCGTCTTATCCGCCTTTAAGCTGATCTGTGGATATTTATTTGCTTCCAGCGCCTTGCTGGCCGATGGTTTTAATAACCTTACGGATATTGTGGCATCCGTTGCTGTATTGATCGGGCTTCGAATCTCCCAGAAACCACCTGATTCGGATCATGCTTATGGTCATTTTAGAGCGGAGACGGTTGCTGCCTTGGTGGCTTCATTTATTATGGCTATGGTTGGGCTGCAAGTATTGGTTGAAGCCGTTCGCTCCTGGTATGAAGGAGCCTTTGTTGCTCCAAACCTGTGGGCGGCAGGGGTGGCTGTAGTCTGTGCTGTGGTGATGTTAGGCGTGTATCGTTACAATCACCGTCTGGCTAAACAAATTAATAGTCAGGCTCTGATGGCTGCGGCGAAAGATAATCGTTCGGATGCCTGGGTCAGCATAGGCGCTGCAATTGGAATTATAGGTGCGCAGTTTGGACTTCCATGGCTGGATAAAGTAGCTGCCATTGCTGTAGGTCTGTTGATCTGCAAAACGGCTTGGGAGATTTTCCGGGATTCTACACATCGTCTTACCGATGGATTTGACCAGAAGGAACTGACGGATCTCAGATCCTCAGTAGCACGCGTTCCCGGTGTTGAGATGATCAAGGATGTGAAGGCACGTGTGCATGGCAGTCATGTACTTGTGGATGTAGTCATTGAAGTGGACGGAGGCCTAAGCCTGATTGAAGGCCATCAGATCTGTGACCGTGTTGAAGAGCGGTTGAAGCGATCGCATAACATCATGCATGTACATGTACATGTTGAACCAAAGACGGAAGAAGTCACAAGGAACCCTTGAACAGGGAGTGAACATCTTGGAAAATCAAAAGAGGACAGCCGCGATTGTGCGTGCTGTCCTCTTTACTTATCATTAGAACGATTATACGATGTTACTTAATGGCAACGTGGATCCACGCTTTGCCTTTCCAAGTGTACACTTGCACCCACTCGCCGCCGTCGAATCCGTCAACCACTTCACCTGTTGTATCGATGACTTGGGAGCTCAATGCACCGATTGGTTTACCGTTAGGTGCATCATAGAACCAAGTGCGCTCCAGAAGGTTCAGCAACATTGTAGGTACCAGTACTTCATCGCCTGGTTTTACGAGTGGCTCTTCAAACATTTTGTCATCAGTGCCGTAGGTTGCCCCGGTTACCGTCTCAGCTTTACCTTCTACTGTATTCACAGCAGGTTTGTTCACTTCAATAGCCGGAGCAGTTGTAGTTGTTGCGTTAGTTCCCGTTTCTGGAGTGACCGTTCCAGTAACCGCTTCCTCAGCACCCGCAGCGGCAGCCATCGAACCCATCAAAGTTAAAGCAGCGGCAAAACTTACGATTTTTTTCATTTTGTTTTTCCTCCTCGGTAGGTATGTAAAATGTTGTCCTGATTACAAGTAACCAAGCAAGCACCCTTATGAATCACAAATTATAACAATATTTTCTTGCATTCTCCAGTGTCAACTGGCTCATATGTGGGTATACAGCAAGTCTGTAAATATCATACTTCAGTGGGATAAAACCGGGTTGGCTATCTCAAAAAGGTCCTGTTTTTTTGGGATTCATACGAGAGCGGATTGGAATAAAGCAGAAGGGAGTGCAATACATAGTATAGAAAAGTTGAACTATGCCTGAACGCACAAAAGCCAATCGGCTTGGTAGCACGATCGGCTTTTGTATGTATTCGTTTAGTAACACTCAGTCATATCAGAGCCTGAGGTTATCGCATTCGGCTGCGTCCCGTAATCAGGGAGATTACGAACAGTACAACAAAGATGAAGAAGAGTACTTTCGCGATTGAAGCAGCTGCTTCAACAATACCGAAGAATCCAAAAATACCTGCTACCAGTGCAATAATTAGAAATAATACAGACCATTTCAACATAAGTATTCATCCTTTCGTATAATTGATTGTGCAGTGAGTTGTGTTCACCTCACCGCCTTGTGTAGTCTAACTTTAACCGAGTGCTAACCGCTTGAAACATTGGTTTTTTTTCCAAGCGAAGGCATATATGAAGGGATATATAATATTGTTTCGTCCGGGAAATCGCCGGGTAACTATAGCAATAACAAACTGATGCACATATGGAAAGAGAGGTTCTTCTATGATTTATCAAATTAGCGTGGCCCTGATTGCAGTGGCATTTGCAGTACTGGTTTTCTTTTTAATTCGTACCTTGAAATCCGCTCAGGGTTCTTTGGACAATGTCTCACAGACATTGCAGGAGGTACAGAAAACCATTGATGAACTTAGTTATGAAGTGAAGCAGACGGTAAGACATGCCAATGATATTACGGTGGATGTACAGCACAAAATGAAAAAAATTGATCCTGTTATGGAATCTGTTGAGAATCTGGGTGAAGTGTTGAATGAAGTGACGGCAGCAGCCAAACAAGTCTCCACAACGCTGATGGCGAAATTTCAGACCAAACGTAACAACGCTGAACAGACCAAGCATACTGAATCGGTTCATGTAACTGCACCGCCTGCTACATCAACGGATCGTACCCTGCAATCCTATGAAGCTACATATAATGGTGAAGCTAAGGGCGGGAAAAACTGGATGAAGTATATTGATGTTGCAGCGAATGTATGGCAACGGATGCGCAAGTAACATGACCGCTTTGTAACCATGAAGAAGCCTTCAGAGCGGTGATGAACCTGATGAAAGGGTGAGAATCATGATGAAACTACTGCTTGTGATGTTTAGCGTAATTTCTCCCTTTTCCGTTCAACCGGCAGCGGTACCCGCTGCTCACGATATGCAATGGACGGCAATGGAAGAGAAGGCGTCAGAGGTAACTCTGGCTGTTGATCGATCCGAGACTTTCCAGCATTTTCGGACTCTGAATGGCATTTCTCTGGATGACACCATGGATGATTTGTTGGCCAAGAAGGGCCAGCCGGGGCATAAGCAGGAAGATCCTTATCTGGGGTGTCCTGAATATCACTTTCATGATGTAAAGGTTGGTTTGTGTGAAGATACGGATGTCATTCAATATGTGCATATCGATGCATCTGAGAATCACATCATGTTAAACGGAAAGAGAATTGAGATGAATATTGAAGCGATCCACCATGCTCTAGGGAAACCTTATTATGTGGCAGAGGACGGAGAAGTGTTTCTCCGTGGAGACCAGGCTCTGAAGGTATATATGAAGTCAGGTTATCAGCAGATTGAAGGCATTGATCTTTTTGATGACACAGTTTCCTAGGATTGGTTATTACCGAATCGTTTCAACCCCATATAGTATGGTTATATGTTAAGTAGCTGGATAAAGAAGATTAAATCAGAGGAGAGTGGAAACGATGAATTCAACCAATGAGCAAGCTTATGCAAAAGTGGTAGAAAACGGAGTCCAGGCGGTAGAAGCGGTGAAAGAATTGCAGATTACCGGATACCTTGCTGATCAAATCTTTGTTCTCGCCCATGAGAAGGATCGTACAGATCGAATTGCCGATACAGCAGATGCCAAAGAAATTGGCATAAAAGAAGAAGGCGTATTTGATTCCTTGGCGAATCTGTTCCGCTCACGTGGTGATGAACTCCGGGCCAAAATTGTTTCGATGGGTTTTACCGAAGCCGAAGCGGACTTCTACGAGAGTGAACTCGACAAAGGTAAAGTGCTCGTTATTGCCAAAAAGAAAGATTAACCCGATATACTTGCAAGTTGAAGTTTGCTGAACATGGACAAGCTTCTGAATCATTTTATGTAAAATGCTTAATCAAAAACATAGATAAGGAATGGGGCTTTCCCCATTCCTTATCTATGTTTTTGCAAGTTTGGAAGCGGGATCAGGACGCTGCAAAAACAGGGTAACAAGCGGGCTATTTCTCCTGCGATGGTGCCATTTACTGATAGAATTTTTTTGTTTTTACGATTATAGTTATACTAGGAATTATTATGTCTACTGCCGTTTTGTATGCAAAATTTGTATAATCAACGTTCGTTTTTACCTAATAAGAATCGACAAACCCGGACGCCACAGATAAGGAGATATCAATGAGAATACTTATTGTTGACGACAATCCGACGAATGTCATTATCATTCGAGAAATTCTGAAAAAAGAAAACTATCGTGACATTGTAACGGCGAGTTCCGCCATGGAAATGTTTGAAGTGTTGGGAATTGGGGAGGAAAGCAACGAACTTCGTCCAAGACTGTCGGATATTGACCTGATTTTGCTAGATATGATGATGCCCGAGATGGACGGTATCGAAGCCTGCAGTATTGTGCAGAAATTTGAGAATCTGAAGGATATACCGATTATTATGGTGACTGCCATCGGAGATTCCAAGAAACTTGCCGAAGCATTGGATGCAGGTGCATCTGACTATGTGACCAAACCGATTAATAAAGTCGAACTGATGGCCAGAATTCGACTTGCACTTCGTTTGAAACAAGAGAAGGATTGGCATAAAGAGCGTGATCAACGTATTCAGGATGAGCTCAAGTTGGCAGCGATGGTCCAAAATGCTGTTTTAAGTCCGGCAATTAGGGACCCGCTGTTCCAAGTGCATGCCATCTATAAACCATCCTTTGAGCTTGCGGGTGATCTCTATTCTTGGTACCCCCTTGGGGAAGGCCGTTACGGAGTACTGCTGCTCGACATGATGGGACACGGGATATCTTCATCCCTGTTTACCATGTTTATCGCTTCTGTGTTGAAAGATACGGTTACCACTTATGTGGATCCAGAGAAGGTCATTCAGGAGTTGAACCGTCGTTTTAACCAGCTCCATCTGGAAAAACAATTGGTGCAGTATTATTTCACGGCAATTTATCTGGTCGTTGATACACGGATGAAGCGCATTGATTATGTTAATGCAGGGCATCCACCTGCTTTATTTTTCCGAAACGATGGCAGTGTCACCACATTTGACAGCGTCTGCTGTCCTGTTGGTTTATTTGACAAGATGGATATTGAACCACAAACGATCCATTACGAGGGTGACGGGCATATTGCACTTTATACGGATGGATTATTGGAAGCTGTTCAGGGCGGGCAGGAGGAACAACATGAATTCTTGATCGAAAAACTGACAGGCTCACATCAGTGGAATGAAGCTGCCATGCAGGCGATGTTTTTTGACGACGAAATTCCCCAGGAGCGGGATGATGATAAATGTCTGGTCTGGATTACTTTGGATAAAGGGGCGGGGGATGAATGAAGATCAGGAATAAACTGCTGATTGGTTTTACCGCTCTGATGGCTATTTTAATCGTACTCACATTTGTGAGTTATGAACGCCTGAACAGTAGCAATAAGCAGATTGATCAGATGTATCAAGAACGTTATCTCAAAGTAAGGTTCACCTCAGCTGCCCGCGGAGAGGTCAATGACATTGCCAAAGTGCTGGCTAACTTGTTATTAAACCCAACCAACTCCATTGGGGCAGCAGATGGGGATTTGAAAGCGATGAAAGAGCGTGGCGATCGTAACCTCGAGGAAGTGAGAAAAAGGGCAGACAGTGCACCTGAACATCAGCTGGTGGATCGTGTCAACACGGCATGGGAGGCTTATAACAACTATGCCACTAGGCAGGTTAGCCTGATGTCCCAAAACCGGGTAGAAGATGCGAATAACTACCGCAATTCAACAGGACTCGCGGTGCAAAAAGAAGCTGTGGATAGTTTGAATGCTCTTTCCCGTTATCAGGACCAAGAGATTGATGCCGAGATCAAGAACGCTAATGCAGCGTATACGAGAGCCGTACAGATCACGATAAGTATCATGATTGCGGGGTTGTTGCTTGCATTGGGTGTCATTATGTGGGTGCTGCCGAGTATTACGCGGGGGCTGAACACGGTATCTATGATGATTACCAGCTTTGGTAAAGGGCGTTACCGAACCATTCGGCGCATACAGGTCAAATCAACCGATGAGATTGGTCAGATTGCCAGTGTGTTCAAAGATGTATCCAGTGATCTGGAAGAAAAACTGGAAATCGAGAGGGCTTATGTACAGGCCCAGCAGGATCAAAACTGGATGAGTTCGAACATCGCAAGAGTTCCGGAGCTGCTTCGGGGGATTGGCTCCATTCGCCAAATTTCACAGATGTTTATCAGTGAGTTCACACCTGTGCTTGGCGCTCAGTTGGGTGTTGTCTATCTGATCGATGAGGAGAAACATCCCGACGAACTGAGACGTTACGGTGCATACGCATTTGAAGAGAACGAAGACGTTGGTAAAGAAATGTATCGCATCGGTGAAGGCCTGATTGGTCAAGCCGCGCTGGATATGACACCGATTATTCTGGAAAATACGCCTGAAGATTATGTGCATATTGGTTCAGCATCAGGCTCAACACGTGCTGCGGGTATCATGATCTATCCTGTCGTGTTTGAAGATGAATTGATTGGTGTAGTTGAAGTGGCTTCCTTTGAAGGTTTCAATGAACTTCACAAGCAGTTGTTCACACAACTGATTATGAACCTGGGCGTTATTTTGAACAACGTTCGACGTCGTTTGCGTGTGGAGGAGCTGCTGCGCGAATCCCAGGCACTGACTGAGGAACTGCAGGTTCAATCGGAAGAATTGCAGACACAGCAAGAAGAACTTCGCCGTTCCAATGAGAATCTGGAGGAGCAGACAGAGGCGCTTAAACGATCTGAGGAATTGCTGCAGCGTCAGCAGGAAGAACTGGAACATTTTAATACGGAGCTCATTGCCAAGACGCGGGCGCTTGAAGAGCAGGTGCGTGAAGTTGAAGAGAAAAATGACGAAATTGAGAAAACGAAGACACAGTTGGAACAGCAAGCTACACAGCTGTCGATGACGAGCAAGTACAAGTCCGAATTTTTAGCGAATATGTCACATGAACTCCGTACACCATTGAACAGTCTGCTCATTTTGTCCCAGTTATTGTCGGAGAACAAAGGTGGAAATCTGACTGACAAACAGCAGGAATATGCGCAAACCATCTACATGTCAGGCGCGGATCTGCTGAAGATGATTGATGAGATTCTGGATCTGTCCAAGGTGGACGCAGGTAAGATGGATATCAATTATGAGACAGTTCGAATGGAAGAGCTGACCAGCTTTGTTCAGCAGAACTTTGGACCGATGGCGAATAAAAAGGAACTGAACTTGAATATCGATTTCGACAGCGATCTACCGGAATGGGTATACACCGACAGTCATCGCGTCAAACAAATTTTACGGAATTTGTTGTCGAACGCATTTAAGTTTACCAATCGAGGTTCGGTTAGTCTGATTGGACGTCGGATGAAACCGGAAGAGCTGCCGGGTTATATGAACACCAATCAGGAATATCTCGGATTCAGTGTGAAAGATACTGGCATTGGCATTCCATCGGACAAAACGGATCTGATCTTTGAAGCGTTCCAGCAAGTAGACGGGACCACAAGTCGGAAATACGGCGGAACTGGTCTGGGATTGTCCATTAGCAGGGAATTGGCACGTTTGCTTGGTGGCGCAATACAGGTGGAATCATCCGAAGGGGAAGGTAGCTGCTTTACCTTATACCTGCCGGATAATCATGAAGAGGAAGCCTTGGCAGAGGAAGGTGCTTCAAGAGAAGCGGCTGTATCCTCAGAGGATCTTTATGAACAGTCCATCGAAGCACGGACCATGCTTTCAAGTCATCAGTCCATTCTCTCTCCTGATCCGGAGCGTAGCGTGGGTACAGATCTGTCTCCTTCCCATACTCCAGATGTCACGCAGATCGAAGATGATCGGGAGAATATCATGGAAGGTGACAAAATCCTCCTCATCATCGAGGATGACGTGAACTTTGCACATATTTTGATGGATATGGCGAGGGGAAGAGGATTCAAAGCACTTGTTGCCCTTCAAGGTGATAAAGGACTTGAAATGGCACGTCAATATCTGCCGGATGCCATTATCCTGGATATTCAATTGCCTGTGATGGATGGTTGGACCATTCTTGGTGAGCTGAAGAGCAGTTCGGCAACACGCCACATTCCGGTTCATGTGATTTCAGTCATTGATGATATGAAGCAAGGTCTGATGATGGGCGCCATTGCGTATCTGAAAAAACCTTCGAGCAAGGATTCACTGGATAAAGCATTCTCGCATATCAAATCATATACTGAGAATCAATTAAAACGACTGTTGATCGTTGAAGATGATGAAATTCAGCGTAAAGCCATTATTGAATTGATTGGTCATGATGATGTTGCAATCACCGCTGTATCGACAGGTAGTGAGGCTTTGAATGAATTACACAGCCAGCGTTATGACTGCATGGTACTGGATCTGATGTTAACGGATATGACCGGGTTCGAGTTGCTCGACCAGATTCGCGATGATGAATATCTGAACGATCTGCCGATTATAATTTATACAGGCAAAGAACTGGATTCCAAGGAAGAAATGAAGCTGCGCAAATATGCGGAATCCATCATTATCAAAGATGTGAAGTCACCGGAACGTCTATTGGATGAGACCACTTTGTTCCTGCATCGGGTAGAAGCCAATTTGCCGGAAGACAAGCGTCGGATTTTACAGAAACTACACAACAAAGAAACGTTGTTTGAAGGCAAGAAAATATTGCTTGTAGATGACGATATTCGTAATGTATTTGCCCTTTCAAGTGTCCTTGAAGGTTATCGTATGGATGTAACGTTTGCGGAGAACGGCCGAGAGGCTTTGGAGATTTTGGACAAAAATCCGGAAATTGATTTGGTACTGATGGATATGATGATGCCAGAGATGGACGGTTATGAAGCAATGACACGAATCAGACAGATCCCACAGTTTGAAAAGTTGCCGATTATTGCGCTCACGGCCAAAGCGATGAAAGAGGATCGCGGCAAATGTATTGAGGCCGGAGCATCTGATTATGTGAAAAAACCAATTCAGACAGATCAATTGTTATCCTTAATGCGCGTATGGCTGTATTCGTAAGTTCATTATTCGTATGTTCATTGTTTGGGTAATGAAAGACAATACGACGAATACGCAAGTAACAAATGAAGAAGTGGAGAGAACTTATGACACCGTGGGAACCTACCGAGACGGGGGCAGATTTGGTCCGTATGCCGCAAGATGAAGAACGCGAGCTGATCGAGATTGAGTTGCTGTTGGAAGGCATGCACCGTTTATATGGATATGATTTTAGAAACTATGCACTGCCATCCCTAAAACGAAGAATCTGGCATCATGCACATGCTGAAGGTGTTAAGAGCATATCCGGCTTGCAGGAGCGTGTTCTTCATGACCGTTCCGCGTTTGACCGTTTTGTACAGAACTTATCCATCCCTGTAACGGAAATGTTTCGAGATCCTTCGCTTTTCCGAATGTTTCGGGAAAAGATTATTCCTATCCTGAGAACTTACCCGTATATCCGAATATGGCATGCGGGATGTTCCACGGGAGAGGAAGTTTATTCCATGGCCATCATGTTGTATGAGGAAGGACTGTATGACAAGGCAAGGATCTACGCAACGGATATGAATGATCGCTCTTTGCAACAGGCCAAAGAAGGCGTATATGGTATTGAGAAAATGAAACTATTTACTACAAATTATTTGGAGGCAGGGGGTACCAGAGCCTTCTCCGAGTACTATACAGCGAAATATAATTCGGTGATATTTCATCCTTTTCTAAGGAAGAACATCATTTTCGCCGAGCACAACCTGGCAACAGATCGGTCATTTAACGAATTTAATGTTATCTTTTGCCGTAATGTCATGATTTATTTTAATGATGAACTGCGGAACCATGTGCATGGGCTGTTTCATGAGAGCTTGAGCCACTTTGGTATTCTGGTTCTGGGGTCGAAAGAATCGATACATTTTACAGAGTTCAGTGATACCTATGAGCCGTTAGACCGGACCGAAAAAATATACCGGAAGATCAAATAGGGGGTTAGGGTTAGCCATGGGGCTCAATGAACCAATCCACATATTATTGGTAGATGACCGCCCTGAGAACTTGCTTGCTCTTGAAGCAGTTCTGGAATCGGAACAATATAAACTCGTTAAGGCAACTTCCGGAGAAGAGGCACTCCGTTGTCTGCTAAAAGACGAATTTGCGGTTATCGTTCTCGATGTGCAGATGCCTGGAATGGACGGAATTGAGACAGCAAAGTTAATTAAGGCACGGGACAAGTCCAAGGATGTGCCGATTATATTCATCTCTGCGAACAGTAGAGAAGCGGAGCACTTGTTTGCCGGATATTCAGCCGGGGCCATTGATTACATGGTTAAACCATTTATTCCTCAGATTTTGAAATCCAAAATCGAGGGCTTTGTGGAGATGTTTATCACCAACAAACGACTGAAAACACAGACGATGCTGCTTCACCAGAAGACACAGGAACTGGAGAAGATGAACCAACAACTCATTCAGGCCAAGGAAGAAGCAGAAATTGCAGCCAATGCAAAGACCGAGTTTCTGGCGATGATGAGTCATGAGATTCGTACACCGATGAATGGAGTTATCGGCATGGTGGATCTGCTAATGGAGACGGAACTGAAGGAAGATCAGAAGGAATATGCAGACATCGTTCGTCGCAGCGCGGATGCACTTGTCACGGTCATCAACGACATTCTTGACTTCACCAAGATGGAATCAGGCAAAATGGAACTTGAAGAGCATCCTTTTGAGATTGTGTCCTGTATTCGGGAAGTGTTGGGATTGTTTGCTGCAGAAGCGGGGAAAAAGAACCTGGAACTGGATTATTTCCTGGAAGATTCTGTCCCTGATTTAATTTATGGAGATATGGCAAGGTTACGTCAGGTTCTCTTGAATCTTATTGCAAATGCGATCAAATTTACCGATCAAGGTGGAGTATATCTGATCGTGTCAGTTAAGGAAGAACAGGACGGACAAATGGCATTGGAGTTTGCTGTTAAAGACACCGGGATAGGTATCGCTTCAGACAAAGTTGATCGCCTGTTTCAGCCGTTTTCCCAGCTGGATACATCAATGACACGTAAATACGGTGGAACTGGCTTAGGACTGGCAATATGCAAGACTCTGGTTGAAATGATGGGTGGACAGATCTACCTGGATACAACAGAGCAACGGGGAGCGACGTTTGTATTTACAATTCAGGCAAAACGTTATGTAGAAACTGAACTGGTCCAGATGAATGGGGAAGAGAAGCTGACAGATGTGAAGAATGAGAATAAACACCCGACAGTATTAATTGTGGATGATCATCCGATTAACCAGAAGTTGATGGCGATTATGCTCGGTAAACTTGGGTTGCTCTCAGATATTGCTGAGGATGGGCAGAGCGCACTCGATATGGTAAATAATAGCCGTTATCCCTATGACTATGTGTTCATGGATCTGCAGATGCCTGTGATGGACGGTTTGGAATGTACACGGCGGATTCGGGAGAGCCTGTCCCAGTCCGATCAGCCGGTCATTATAGCTATGACTGCTAACGTGATGGAAGGTATTCAGCAACGCTGTACTGCTGCAGGCATGGATGATTATATTAGTAAACCGGTGAAAATGGGCAATGTGAAACAGAAAATAGCCCAGTTTCAAAAACAAAGACAAATGTTAGACCCAGGCCCTTCAGCCATGAATCAGGCCAATTGAAACATTTTCCAAACTTCTTTCTGTTTCACTCGTGCTGAAGTTGGGTTATTAGGTAAGGAAACCATTGATCAGGAGAGAGATGTCTAATGAATACAAACAAAAACGAAAAATTCAATGCAAGAACTGAAACACAGGACGGTGTATGCACGGTGTATCTGACTGGCGAACTGGATTTGTCGGTTGCTCCTGACTTCCGCTTGGTGATGGAGCCGCTCGTGGATAACAAGGAACAGGATCTTGTGATCAACATGAAAGAATTGAAGTATATCGATAGTACAGGGATTGGTATCCTGTTATCTGTTCTGAAGGCAAGACATGGAATGGAAGCTCGCTTTGAAGTACAGGAAGTTCCTGCGCAGATTCAGAAACTTTTTGACATGACGGGCATCGCCAAATTCTTTGTCACACAGAAGAATTCCCAATAGGAAAGGATCGAAAAAGGAATGAATGCAGAAGTTCAAAGAGTCACCCTTAATTTACCTGCGACAGCTGATTACGTTGATATTGTAAGACTCAATCTCTATGGAGTAGCATCCAAAATGGGGTTTTCTTATGAAGACATTGAGGATATGAAAGTTGCTGTATCCGAGGCCTGTAACAACTCTGTATTGTATGCCTACTCACACGAAGGCGGCATGGTTGAAGTTGTATTCGAAGTGGATGGCGAAACATTGTCCATTATTGTCAAGGACGAAGGTGCCAGCTTCGAGAACATGAACCCTGCTGTGTCACGTGCCGGTCTACACGACAAAGAACTGACAGAAGCACAGGTTGGCGGACTTGGGTTCTACCTGATGCAAGCCTTGATGGACGATGTCAGTGTGGAAAGTGAGACGGGCAAAGGTACGAAAGTAGTACTCGTAAAACGTCTTGCAAGAAGTGAGGAGAAAGTATGAATGAAAAAGTGACTCCCCCAGAGTCCATGTCTGAAGCTATAGGTTTGATCTGGGAATACCAGCAGACCCAAGATAATGAAATTGCAACAGTTCTCATCCGTAAGTATGAACCAATGGTCAAGATGGCAGCAGGTAAAATCGCTCGGAATCGCCCCGATCTATACGAAGACTTGTATCAGACCGGGCAGATGGCTTTGATTCGTTTGCTTAAGCAATACGATATCAACCTAGGTATTCCGTTTGAACCTTATGCCATGAAGAGCATGATCGGTCATATGAAGAACTACTTGCGCGACAAATCCTGGTATATTCAGGTGCCCCGGAGGATTAAGGAAAAGGGAGCCCTTGTGCAACATGCCATTGATGAGTTAACCGTTAAGCTGGAGCGCTCACCCGGTGTGAACGAAATTGCTGAATACCTTGATTTGACTGCAGAAGAGACGATTGAAGTTCTGGCTGGTCGGGAATGTTACCACTATGTATCACTGGATTCTCCTTTATCTCAGGATGACAGTGCAGCAACATTGGGTGAACTGATCAGTGCAGATGTTAATGACTATGATTCGGTCGAAAAACGGATGGACTTGCAACAGGCATTGGGACAATTGAAGGAACAAGAGCAGCAGGTACTTATTCTAGCATTCCAGGATGGCCAATCTCAGCGGGCAATTGCCCAGAAGCTTGGTGTTTCACAGATGAGTGTATCTCGTATTCAGAAGCGAGCTACAGAGAAATTGAAACAGATCATGTCTAATGCTTCAATGTTATGAAAAATGGAACTCTAATGTTGCTGAGTACGGCATAAAGAAGGACACGTCATTGCGCTGAAATGCATACGTGTCCTTTTTGGGATCAAAAAGATGGGTATGTAATGAAGAACATGAGTGCAGGAGTGGATAAAGTGATTGTGAACCAAATCAAATTGGAAGCTCGCCGTGACAAGTTATCTTGCTCGGACCATTGGCAATGGTGGGATTGGGTTGCACCTGACACCGATAGCATGAACGATGCTTTGGAGGAGCTGACAGAGGCGTTTCCGGATATGCGGTATTGGCTTTATAAAATTCCGGAAGTAGAATCGAATTATTTGTCCGTCCGTTTCGTGAATGGTAAAGAACCAGTCATATTTGGTTCATTGTTATATGCGATCAAGAATGAGAGAGATGACAAAAGAAAAGATAATCAGATGTTCTTTTACGTCGATCGTAATAACCTGGTTACCTTAAATATGGATGACAATACACGAGGTATTATGAAGACGGATGAACGTGCCCATATGTTACAGCAATGTAGTGAGGCCAGGGACGGGATGTTTGTACTCTTTCGAGCTATACTGCATTACTACCATGTGGGAATGGATCATTTTGAGAAGGACCTGCGTGATCTGGAACGGAAGATGGAATCTCGCAATGCACGCACCTTGATGGACCAGATTCTCGCCGCTCGATTTGAATTATTGTATTGGAGTAATCTGTTCATCCCTTACTCGGAACTGATGGCTGCTTCACATGAGGCTTACCTTGATGAAATAAATGAAAATCGATATTTCCAGCAGCTCCAACATCGAGTAGAGCGAATGGAACGTTTGTTTAGTCACTACGAGAAAGAGATCGATACGTTAATCTCCATTGATAATGCGATCTCCGGTGTACGTGGCAATGAGATCATGAAGACGTTGACCATTGTCACTGCTGTGTTCATACCTGCCACGGCAGCTGGTGCGATATGGGGGATGAACTTTGAGAACCTGCCCTTTATCGACAAATCATGGGGAGTTGTACTGGTACTTGTTGTCATTATCTTAAGCATGATCAGCATGTATGTATGGCTGATGATGAAAGGCTGGACAGGAGATCTGCTCAAAGTGAAATCCACACAGCCTTCAGCTGAAGAGACAGAGAAAAAAGGAGCTACGGAAAAAGGTAAGGGATAGCCTACTATTGGTTAGTCCTCTTAGTTTTTGTAATCTTCAATATAACCGAGCAAGTCAGCGATATACTGGCCCACAATCGGCATATTCACAAATTGGCTGAGAATGAATGCCAGCAAACCGAGAACAACAAAGGTACCCACAGTCAGACCGAGGCCTCGTGCCATGCCCGCTGTAAAATTGGTAATAATCCGCTTTTTGGGACTGCTGTAATTCTCAATAATATCCTTGATCTGTGCTCTCTCCAGACTGTCCGCAATCTGGTCCAAACGGGTGTTCAATCGCTTTACCTCATGACGCAATTCAAAAGGATGCTCGCTTGTATCATACTGCTGTGCCGGTGTTGCTCCCGTAATTGGAGTATTACCGTTGATTGTAAATTTACTCATATTATTCGTCCTCCTCAACTCGCATTGGATAAAAAATAGCCAGCTGGAGTGCAGCTGGCTATTGGTCACTCGATCTGTATCGCCTTACAGGCTAGTCGAGTTAAGTTCTTTACGTGCATCTTCCTTCGCTTCAACGGAAGCGGCAGCCACTTCATCAGATGCACGGGATGCTTCATTAGCTACATCAGCGGATGCTTTTCTCACAGAATCCATTACATCATTGCGGCCTTGGTTTACCGTTTTTGCAATGTCGGAAGTTTTGGAAGAGACCGTTTTAGCCAGTTCAGTGGCTTTGTCACTTACAACAGATGCCACTTCTTTGGTGCGGTCAGTAACGATGCCCACTTTTTCGGAAAGGTCACCACGCAATTCACGTCCCGGTTTAGGCGCAAAGAGTAGTGCTGCTGCAGCTCCCAGCAAACCCCCGATGAAAATACCTTTTGCGAAAGTTGAACCCGTCTGTACAGGATATTGCTCTTCTGCTTTATTCATGTCTAATCACTCCTTCTTCAATTTAAGAAACAAATACGAAACAACGAACACCTTGTTGCCCGAATCAGGCAGCCTGTCTTAGCAGTCTGGACACAAGCCCCAGCAAGAAAACAAAGAGCGCTGTACCAATGATGGCAGGGATGATGGCAAAGTTGCCGATAACTGGTCCCCAGTTACCAAGCAAAAGTGCTCCCAGCCAGGCTCCGGCAAATCCGGCAATCATTGCACCGATTATGCCTCCAGGCATGTTGTG
The DNA here is from genome assembly GCF_031455635.1 of Paenibacillus sp. 2003. Classification (NCBI taxonomy): domain Bacteria; kingdom Bacillati; phylum Bacillota; class Bacilli; order Caryophanales; family Paenibacillaceae; genus Paenibacillus; species Paenibacillus sp. 2003. The sequence continues at coordinate 201,852 of NZ_JAVDTB010000009.1, forward strand.
ACCGGCAAGTGCATCTCCGATCAAACCGATGATGACAGCCATCACAATGCTGATAATGATGCCCCACATAACAACCGCCTCCTTTAAACTTGATGTAGGATGTTGTCTGTTCGCGTTTGCTTACTTCGTATATAAACCCCGTGCAACCCTGTGAAACAATAAAGATGAGGATGAATGAACTGGAAATCAGAGGAATTCATTCTTTAGCGGCTTTGTTTAATGCCCTTAACCATGCAGAAGATCCATGCCAATCCAGCAGTAAATCCAGTAAATACATCCGAAGGATAATGGACGCCCAACATGATTCGGCTGAGGCCAATCAAGAAAATAAAACTGATACCACATAGAACAGGAAGCCACACACCGGAAGAGTTATGTCGCTGTCGTTCAATGGCCCAGATTACAAAGAGCATGCCGTAGAAGCCCATGGAGATCATGGCATGTCCGCTGGGAAAGCTGTACCCGTGAACGACCAACAGATGATCCAGTTCAGGTCTGCTTCGTCTGAAAAATTCCTTCAATAACGTGTTCAGAATCCACATCATGGCAAAACTTCCGGTGAGCGCATATCCATATATAACAAACCTTGGACTGCGTTGAATGAAGAAAAGAAGAGCAAAACCTCCTGCAGCCACAGCAGAGATTTTGAAAGAACCCAGTGCGGTTATGAATGCAGTGTAAGGGAATAGATGAAGACGTGAATCTGAATTCAGATAAAATAATTGCTGAATTTGATCATCCAGACGAATAATAACATCAGCACCCAACCAGGCACCCAGACCTGCCAGGATGAATACAACCGATGCGCTGAGGGCCAGACCAGCCAAACTCCAGTTGAGGAGTGGACGTAATAACGTACCGGAATTTGAACTGAATGAGGCTGGTGAATACGTTTTGCGCGGCATAATGAGTTTCTCCTTCAGTTATTGTAGTAGATGAACATAGATGATAAAGCTATACCCGAAACGCCTGTCAAAAAAACTGTAAAAACGTCGCTTTTGTACTATACTATTTAAGATATCCCATGCGGCGTCGTGACGCAAAGCAGAGATGAAATCGGGAGCACAAAGGAGAGAACTCGCATGGAGAGTGCCTTGTTAATTAAAGAATACCGTGCAGGCGTTATGGAATGCGCCCATTACGGACACATAAGTATTACGGATGAGTATGGCCGAATCGTATACTCGGCTGGTGACCCTCATTTTAGAGCGTTCACTCGCTCAGCTGCCAAACCTTTTCAAGCCATTCCAGGTATTCGGGCAGGAATTGCCAGACACTATGGCCTATCAGCACAGGAGATTGCCATTATGTCCTCTTCGCATCGTTCGGAACCGGAACACATTCGGGTGCTGGAGCAGTTATCCGGTAAAATTGGATTGGGAGAAGAATGCCTGATCTGTGCACCAAGCTATCCGCTTAATGAAGAAAGCCGTAATCAATGGTTACGTGGACAAGGAGAGAAACGGCGTATCTTGCACAACTGCTCCGGAAAACATCTGGGAATTCTGGGGTACAGTCAGATGAAGCAGGTTGATCTGGGCAGTTACGCTGAACCGGATCATCCGGTGCAACGAGAAATTCTTGAAACGTTTGCCGACCTGGCAGGTATTGAAGAAAAAGAGATTGAGCTTGGGACGGATGGCTGCGGCTTTCCGGTATTTTCTTTGCCGTTGTCGGCATTGTCGAACGCTTATCTGAAGCTTGCTTGTCCAGATCTTATCGCTGATCCTTCCACAAGAACAGCTGTAGAGACAATTTCATCAGCTATGAATGAACATCCGTTGATGGTAGGTGGCACGGAGCGTGTAGATTCAGTGCTGCTGGAAGACGATAACATTGTAGCGAAGGGTGGATTCAAGGGGGTATTCGGTTTTGGTCTGAAAAAAGAAAGACTGGGAATCACCTTCAAGGTGCTTGATGGTTCCGAGGAAGAGTGGGCTTTCATCACCCAATCCATCCTAAGACAGATTGGTTATTCCAATGAGAGAACCATTGCACGATTGGCTGAAGTGTTCCCTTCGGACATCCGAAATGATGCGGGTACCCTTGTAGGTCATGCAGATAGTGAGTTCATTCTCCACTCACTTGAAGATAGCGTATAACCTTAAGAAGGGGCGTGATTAGAGTTGCCGGACCCCGGGTAAAGATGACATACCAACTGGTATTCATCTATACAATTCATATACACGCATGGACTGCCGCGGTAATGTGGCAGCTCTAAACTCTTGGAGGTGGATGAACATGATTAAAGTGGTGACATCGGAAGAAAGGCACACGTCGGATCGAGGTTGGATACACAGTGAATTCAGCTTTTCCTTTGCGGATTATGATGATCCAAGCAACGCCCATTTTGGCTGTCTGTTGGCTCATAATGAAAACACGCTGATGCCGCAAGAAGGCTTTAAGAAACATCCACATCATGATCTTGAACTTGTCAGTTATGTCATATCAGGTACACTCAAACATACGGATAGTATGGGAACAGAACAATTGCTTGAACCGGGTACGGTCCAGGTGATGAGTGCGGGGACGGGAGTGGAACACTCCGAGACCAATCCGTCAGCGGATGAACCGGTACGTTTCCTCCAGATGTGGTTTTTGCCATCGGAGCGTATGCTGAAACCTTCCTATACGAATCGGAGAATAGAGCCGCAGGAGCACTTGAATCGTCTATGTCCGATTGTATCCGGGCAAGGGGGAGAGGGAAGCGAAGGCGCATTGCCTATTTCCCAGGATGTAACCTGTTACCTCTCCCATTTGGAGTCCGGGAAAAAGTTGATGTACCCGCAACACGAAGATCGACGGACACATCTTTTCCTGATCAGTGGGCATGTAGAGATTCATTGTTCGGATGGTAACTTCAACCTCAAGCCGGGCGATGCCGCACGAATTCGCAAAAGCTGTGATCTGCAAATCACGAGCACAGACAGTGAACCTGCCGAATTTGTTTTGGTTGACCTGCCTTAAGGATGGGATGTATTCCTTAAAAGATAGTCTGGAAATATAAATATGTGAAAAAGGACCTGTTCCCACGGTGATGTGGAAACAGGTCCTTTTTAGGCTTGCTTTTGAATAGGACTTCATAGAAGAAGTCGCAAATGATCAAAAGCAACACTTTGCTAAGATTTACGAAGATTACCCAGTTCCGAAGCGACAGCTTCCACTTCAGAGATACTGAGATGTTCCTTGCTCAAAATCATTTCATACAGGTCAAACAGATCTTCATATTTCTCAAGTGGGAATGAAGAAGCTTGCATGGCGGCACCGCTTGCCATACGAAGTTTGGTTTTGATCGCTTCAATCATATATTCCATATTGGCTGCTGTTGCTTGTGTTAAATCCATCGTTAAGTTCATCCCTTCCGTATCGGAAACTCTTGTTATTGTATCATGATTGGAAGCGCTCAGGCTAATGCTTTTGCGAGGAAACCAAGCATCGGTTACAATGATGGATACAACAACAGGATTTAAACGGAAACCTGATTGTACTGGAGGGAATACAGCTTGGCAGCCTATAAGCGAGAAATGGTTCGTCATCAAGGAAGGGAAGTCCGCAAAGGCGTGCCTGCAGAGAATCTGGTCTTATTTTTCAAAAACATCGTTCAACTTCATTCTCCAGCTGAGATCACGTTTGTCTGCATCGGTACGGATCGTTCCACCGGGGATGCTCTGGGTCCACTGACAGGAAGTTTACTGCAAGAGAGCGGAATGGAGAACGTGATTGGCACACTGTCTTCCCCTTGTGATGCAGATACGCTGGAAAAGAAATTGGCACTTATTCCTGCGCACCATGCCATCATAGCGATTGATGCATGTCTGGGTCCAAAGCATGCGGTAGGTACATACTATCTCTCGAATAACCCACTCATTCCGGCCCAATCGGTCGGAGGCAAGCTACCCCCTGTTGGACAATACAGTGTAGCGGCTGTGGTTAATGCCAATGGACCAAGGCCCTATTCCATTTTGCAGATGACCTCGCTTCACTTCGTCATGGGGATGTCCCGAACGATTGCAGACGCCGCAATTGAAGCATGGAAATGGAGACAAACGTTTCATTCATGATATGTAGGCTTAATAATATACAACCTGAATTATTTAATTCGCGCAGAGAGAGGGATTTATATGGAAAAAGTGATGTGTGATGGAACGACGATTTGTTATGCCGAACAAGGTAAGGGAGAAGCACTCATTTTGCTCCACGGATACTGTGGCAGTTCATCGTATTGGGATGAGGTCGTACCTGAACTGGCACGCAGCTATCGCTGTATCGTACCTGATCTGCGTGGACACGGAAAAACAGATGCACCTGTAGGAAGTTATACCATCGAACAGATGGGCAACGATGTATTACAGTTGATGGATGAGTTGAATGTGGAAAAAGCGGTCCTTTTGGGACACTCGATGGGTGGATACATTGCGCTTTCGATTGCGCAACGTCACCCTGAGCGTTTGAATGCATTTGGTCTGATTCATTCGACAGCCTATCCGGACAGTGAAGAAGCCAAGGAAAAACGCCTTCGTGCTGTATCCACCATTCAGACCGAAGGTATCGTGAATTTTGTAGATGGACTGGTTCCCGGACTGTTTGCACCAGAACATGTGGAATCGCTATCTAAGCATGTAACACGTGTGAAGGAAATTGGTTACCAGACTGCTCCTCAAGGTGCTGTTGGTGCTGCACTTGCTATGCGAGAACGTCCGGATCGCCGCGATGTGTTATCGGCTACACCTTTACCTGTATTGCTGGTTGCGGGAGAAAAGGATGCTGTTATCCCGCCAGAACGTACATTTACAAGTGACAAGCCACATATCGTGCAAGCCGTAATTGCGGGTGCAGGTCATATGAGCATGTATGAAGCTCCTGAAGAGTTAATTCAGGTCATTAAACAATTTATGGCTGGATTATCGAAGTAATTGATGAAGTGATTTATGTTGATTTTATTAAAATATAGTTTGGTTTCTGGATGATTCAACCTCTCGTGGAGGAGGGGTATCCAGTTCCATTTCAACCGAACCCCTGCCACGTCCCTTTGGGATAGGCAGGGGTTTATTGTGTTCATGGCCAGAGCAAAGACACGCGTGTCTTGTTTTTGGCTTTTTGTCATGGCATGAATTAAAATAAATATAAAGGAACGATATTAGGGCGATTGAATGTATAGGGTCGAATGATGAGGGGGCATACAGCATGTTCAGAAAAGATTATCTGCTCCGCATGATGGAGGAAATGACTGAAGCAATTGGCAAAGTGTTCACGCTCAAACAGCAACGTAAGCACACCGAGGCATTGTCTGAACTGGATGAGCTGATGCGCAGGCAGTTTGGGTTGAACTTATCGCTACTGAACTCATTGCCAGCAGAGGATGTTATTGAAATGTTCCGTTTTCGCGGAATGATTGAGGTAGACAATCTGCAGCAAGCCGCGAGGCTGATTGAAGAAGAGGCTTACATTTATCAAGAGAAGGCCAAAGTGGAAGGCATCGATGATCAGGAGAGAATGGACGCAGAGGATGAGGCTGTCATTCGATTGATGAGGTCACTTCATTTTTACCTGTATGCATTGAATCATGGCGCTAATCCCAAGTTATTAGACGCACCGGAACGGGTTGAGGGTGTGTTGGGGCTTACGAAAGAATATGAACTCCCTGCTCGAACCGAAAGACAGCTTGCCCTGTATCGTGAACAACAAGGGCGTTATGACCAGGCAGAGAACAGTTGGTACAGACTGCTCCAGCTTGGTGATGAATTCCCGGTGAGCTACCGAGATGATGTACAGGCGTTCTACGAAAGGTTGAGCCAACTCACGGATGAACAGCTGGAGCAGGGCGGTTTGCCACGTAACGAAGTTGAAGAGGGGTTAGCTGAACTAAGTCGTCAAGAGATGAGCTCCTAAATATGGATTGGATCAAGGCCTGTTACATGCCTTTACTTGGAGAGGGAACGGAATTGTGGTATGGTAACGGTTGACCAAACCAAACCGAAAGTGAGATGTACCCCGTGGATTCATTGCGAAAGCTTATACAAGACATCTTTGAACAGAATTCGCTGATTACAGCGACCTGGAGCCAGCTGCGCAGACGGGACAATGTCTCGTATACCAAAGTGCAAGTCAAGCCGGTGACACTGAAGAATCAGCTGCATTATCAATTTGCATTCCATTATAACAACAAAGTGCTGCACGAGAATTTGACTCCGGCTGAAGCGGCAGAGCGCATGACTTTGTTATGCGAAGAGACGTTTCGTCAAGGGCTGCTCTGTACGACCGAGGCAGACTATCAAATTTTGATCAGCAAAAAATATAAAGTATCCATCCTGACCAAATCTGCTTCCAAAACTGCGGTGGATCTGTCGCATAATCGCAAGAAGCAATATGTATTGGAAGAGGGAGTACCCGTATCGTTCCTCGTTGAACTTGGTATTATGAACGAAGAAGGTCGTGTGCTGGCCCGCAAATATGACAAGTTCAGACAGATCAACCGTTTCCTCGAAATGGTGCAGGATGTCATTCCACATCTGCCGGAAGGACGTCCACTGACCATCGTTGACTTTGGTTGCGGGAAGTCTTATCTGACATTTGCGTTATATCATTATCTGTCTGTACAACAACGGCGTTCACTCAAGATTATTGGGTTGGACTTGAAGGCAGATGTAATTGAACACTGTAATGATCTGGCTAATCGATTGCATTATGGCGATCTGAAGTTTCTGGTTGGAGACATCGCGGACTACGATGAATTGAATGAAGTGGATATGGTTGTCACGCTTCATGCCTGTGACACAGCTACCGATGCTGCTTTGGAGAAAGCAGTTCGTTGGGGGGCTTCTGTGATTCTGTCTGTTCCTTGCTGTCAGCATGAACTGTTTGATCAAGTAGAGGCTTCCGTGATGAATCCGTTGTTGTCCCATGGCATCCTCAAGGAACGTTTTTCCGCACTGGCTACGGATGGGATTCGTGCCAAGTTGCTTGATCTGATGGGATACAAGACACAATTGCTTGAATTCATCGATATGGAGAATACGCCTAAAAACATATTGATTCGTGCTGTTCGCGGTCAGGCCGGCGAAGTGACGGAGATGTGGAATGAATACACAGCTTTCCGAGATTTCATTCATGCCGATCCATATTTGGAGCGGGCTTGTGCCGATTTGCTCCCTGGCGATGGCAAGCAGGCCGGCGGGAGATCAAAATCGAGCAAAGAAACCGTTCAAGATTCCGCAAATTGCGACCTTTGCTGAGTGTGCCAATGACAACCAAGGGACATACTGCAATTAGGGTCCCTGGATGTAAAATGATATTCAATGCACATACTTCGTAGCAAGCAACATCATAACTGTCAGATGTATATCAGGCAGAAGGACCCGTTATCGGGATCTTCTGTCTTTTTGTTATGCATATGGAGCGGTGGAAGGAGGGTGGATAAGGATGAAGAATAGGACAATGGATAAGGGAGCTGTAAGGGATAGACGAGGGTATGCGGTGAATGTGATGGAACAGGCGTTTGACGGGTCTCGCCATGCAGAGGGTACAGATTATGTAGATAACAGGGACTTATGTAATGTGGGCAGTAAGGGTAGTAAAGTCAGTACATATAATAGGGAAGATACATACAACAAAGATGATACGTATAAAAAAGATGATAAAAATAATCCAAATGGAGCTATTCAGACCGATGCGTCAGGGAGTTTTTCTCAAAGTTTGAGGTGTAAACGTTATTCAGGATCTGGGTGGACTGTTGGGGTGGGCATACTCTCCATTGTCTTGCTGCTTGCAGGATGTCTGAGTCGGGGACTGTACTATTCGGCTGATCTGTATCCGGTCATTCTGATTGCAGCAGGAAGTATATTGATCCTGTTTTTTCTTTTTTTTGTCGGTATTCGTCCACAGAAGGCGAGTGAACGAATACCCGTGTCATGGGTACAGGGTCAGAGGAACATCGAACGAATCGTTGAGAAAATATTTCGATTTCCGGGGATGTGGCGGGTATTGTGGCCGCTGGGGATGATGACATGTTTTGGGCTACATGCATGGGCAGGCTCGGTGAGTAAACAGGGCAGCATGGATGAAATGCTGCGGTGGTGCCTGCTTGGGATGTTTACTCTGCTCACCGCAATACTGGCTGCGCGCACGAATGCTGCACGTTGGTTAGCCTGCGGTTGGCAGATGGCAGGCGGCTTGCTTGTGCTAAGCGGCATCCTTGCCGTGTGCGGGATATTGCCGCTGCCCTTCGGGGTGATGCGGACTGCTGACCCCGAGATCAGTTCCGCCGGAGCAAGGCTCGGCGGATTATTGCAGTACCCTAATGCGTACGGTGCCGTTGTTGGCATGTACGCATTGGAGCGGCTGACAGCCGCCGCGCGAGTCATAGCCCGGCCTGTGCCGGCCGGGCGACTCATCGCGGCAGTGCTGCCGCTCATGCCCGCGCAAGCCGCGTTCCTGCTGAGCGAGTCGCGCGGCGCTTGGCTGGCGACCGGCTGCGCCGCGGTCGCCGCCTTTGCTTTGCAGCGGCGCGGTGCCCGCCTGCCGCTGCTGCTGGCCACTGCCGCGCCACTGGCGTGCGCGGCCTGGCTGTACCGCCAGCTGGCTGCTGCCCAGCTGGCGCCTGCACCCGTGCCCGGCCTGCTGGCACTGGCCGGGGCATGGGCAGCTGCGCTGCTCGGCACGCTGCTGCTGTGCCGTCTATGGCACAGCGGCGCCGCCAAGGCTCCGCGCGCCGCTGCCCTGACGGCCATCGTGCTGGCGGGAGCCGCCGCCGCACTGATGGCCGTGGCCTCCACCGCCGATCGCCTCGCGGCGGGTGTCGGCACTGGGGTGTCCCGCCTACAGATGTGGCGGGACGCCCTCCAGCTGTGGACCGAGGCCGCATGGCTCGGCCACGGGGGAGATACATGGCGCAACATGTTTCGCGCCATTCAATCCTCGCCTTATGTCGGAGGCGAGGTCCACAACGGCTTGCTCGATCTCGCCCTGGACACGGGCATGATCGGCATCCTGGTTGTCGCAGGGTGGTTTCTCCTCACCCTGCGAAGCATCTTTCATTTTGCACCGCAGCTCTTTCCATCCGTGCTTGTTTTTGGTCTGCATGGGGCGATGGACTTTGACTGGAGCTTTACATTATTTTGGATGCTTTTCATCTGGCTTGGTGCTTGGGCAACTGCATTGAAGACGGAAACAGAGGGGGTCCAGCGATCCGGCGTAACATTGAAATACACTCCCATCAGATCCAAATCGGGATCTAAATTGGGATCTAAATCCAGATCCAGATTTCTTTTCTTGCGATCTCTATCAATCCACACCCGTTTATTATATGTCCCGATGTGGCGTTCCTTCTTTCATATTCTTCAGCGAGTAACTGCTTGGCTAATAAGGGTATCGACAGTGATGATCATCCTTTTCTGGATTGGTGGAACAGTCTGGCTGACCTCCCGATATGTAGTAGCAGAAGTGCAGTACCGTCAGGCGATGTCTGAACCGGATGGCACTCCAGCACAGAAGGTGCATCTTATGGCTGCTTTTCAATCGAATCCGAATCGACCCGATATCGTGATATCCCTTGCACGATCCCTCCCGGGACGAGAAGCAGAATCACTCCTTTTGAACAGCTTGTCCCATTCCCCGATGCATCCTCAGATTTACATCGAACTGGGACGATTGGCAGCCCAATTCGGCGAAGGACAGCAGGCTGGAGAATATTTTGAACAAGCGATCGCATTGAATCGGTATGATGGCATTGGCCAATCCACGGCTTTGTATTGGATGGAGCAGGCAGCGCGGCGGGAATGGAAGGCAGGATATAGAGATCGAGCCCGACAGACTGCCGCCGCTGGTGTACAGATGTATGAACGGTATCAACTGCTGGCTGAGGAAGTGGAAGCAGGAAACGTTCGCAATGATCGTCGTTTTGTACTGGAAGAACATGCTCCAGGCTATGGAGAGAACTTGCGCAGGATTGCTACAGCTTTTTCTCCTCCGTTTACTCCAGAGTTGACCAAGCGGAGCCCTTGAATGACTGATGGATCTTGACGTTTACCCAAGCTATATGATGATGTATGTCAGCGTCTAAAAAGTCTGAGAGTCCAAGCTGGTGCTCCTTGCGGATGGGTATACGATTTTTTAAGGAACACAGGACGTCTTATTTGGCCTTTAGCTCCTCTTTTCAAATTCTAAGGAACATCAGACACGTTATTTCCCGAAATTTCCTAACAAAAACCCTATAAAAGTCAAAAAATTCCGATATAACGTGTCTCAGATTCCTTAGATTTCTAAGAGTGCTTCAAATCCTTGAATAAGACGCCTCAGATTCGTTACCACTCGTGGGCTTGAGCATGAAAAATTACTCGGTGTTTATGTTCATAATCCCAGTTTATGTTCATGCTCCCCATGGTGGTCGGCTCCATGCTCTGCTCCAACCGCAAGCCAGAGGTGCCCCCGAATTCCACCCAGAGCGAAGCTTTTCATTCCTCCATTCCTACAGACGATACCCGCCAAATGCATGCTGAAACGCATCTTTTAGTGGTTCAACATCTACTTCCCACATCGCGGCGATCTCTGCACTGACATCCGTGTTCCACCACTCACATAATTTCTTGCGGTTGTCGCGATTCTCCCCAATCCAGAGCAGATTAGCAATCACCTTACCGTAATAATATTCTTCCGCCTGCTTCATCCGTTCGGGAGAGACATATACTTTTAGCCTTTTGGCTGTCCGGTACAATTCTTTGCTGCATGCCCGGCGAATTCCTCTGGCGGAAGGAAGGTTTTGACCAGATTGCGTATGTTTGACCGGCGGAGAACCGGGTGTTGACTTGTGTGACATCTTCTCACGCTCCTCTCCCCATACCATATGCGGACTGCTGCGAACGGGACACTATCCCAACCTCGTGAAGTAGCAACGTCCACAGCCCTGTGATAAAATAGGGACGAACATCCATGGTGCGGAGGGGCACCGCCAATCAGGATGGAGAAAGAGGGTTGAGATGGACTTTATTCATAACCTTGTTGGCCAATTGTTCGATTGGATTCAAAGTCTTGGATACTTTGGAATCATGCTTGGATTAATGTTGGAAGTTATCCCAAGCGAAATTGTGCTGGCGTATGGAGGTTTTCTCGTTTCACAAGGTAATATCAACTTCTTCGGTGCTATGATTTTTGGAACGGTGGGCGGTGTGATTGCCCAGTTATTTATTTACTGGATTGGCCGTTATGGGGGCAGACCTGTACTTGAACGCTACGGTAAATACATACTCATCCAGAAAAAACACATCGACCATTCCGAGGAGTGGTTCCGCAAGTATGGTACAGGTGTCATTTTTACAGCGCGTTTTGTTCCGGTGGTAAGACATGCAATCTCCATCCCGGCTGGCATCACGAAAATGCACACAGGCAAATTCATCTTGCTTACTACACTCGCTGTTATACCTTGGACTGCATTGTTTATATATTTAGGGATGATTCTTGGAGATCAATGGAAGCATATTGATGAGAAAGCGGCACCATATGTTATGCCTATTTTGCTTGTCGCTCTCGCCCTTATGATCGTTTATGTACTTATTAAATGGATGAATGTTCGTAAAAAGAAAGGAAGTGTCTAGTCATGGGTAAACCCAACTTGTCTCACAAATTCGGTAAAGGTCTGCCACCGAAGGATTTTATCGAGAGTATGACCAAGAACCAAAGTGAATTCCAAGCCAATTATGATAGCTTTACTTGGTCGAACGAAGAGGATCGTGAGTTTTTTGAGAGTCTGAACCATCGCGATGATCTGCGTGTGTTAATTCTGGCTGCTGACTGGTGCGGGGATGTTGTCCGAAATATTCCGGTTGTGTTCCAGGCGCTTGAAATTTCAGGAATCCCAACAGAAGTTCTGATCATGGAGAACCATCCGGAAGTGATGGATGAGTTCCTGACGATGGGTGGCCGTTCCGTGCCAGTCGTTATTTTTGCAGATACAGGTGGTCATGTGTTAGGTCAGTGGGGACCTCGTCCGCAGCATGTACAGGAAGTCATGATTGAATTCAAACGCCTTAATCCGGATCGTGAAGCAGCAGATTATCAAGAAAATTTGGCTGTAGCGCGTCAAGAGATTGGTAAACGTTATGGGGAAGGAACGGAGTCACATGCGGCCATTATCCGTGAGCTGCGTGAACTGATTTCGGGTTACTAAGCCGATATGCTTAACATTCGTACGTTTACACTAGGCCCGCTTCAGACCAATGCGTATCTCCTACAAGGAGATGATCCGGGCAAAGCTGTCATTATCGATCCAGGCATGAATCCAGGGCCGCTGCTTAAGGCGATCCAAGACTTGGAGATTGAAGCCATTCTCCTCACTCATGCTCACTTTGATCATATGGGCGGGGTAGATGAGATCCGTAAATTGAAGGGATGTCCCGTTTATCTTCATGACTTGGAGAGTGACTGGCTCACCACCCCGAAATTAAATGGATCTTTGAATTGGCCGCAGGCGACACCACCGCTTTCGACAGATCCTGCTGAATATGCCATGGACGAAGGGCAGAAGCTGAATCTGATTGGTCATATGTTTAAAGTGTTCCATACACCTGGACATTCACCAGGCAGTGTGAGTTTGCTTTGTGATAACGACCTGTTTGCCGGTGATGTGCTGTTCCGCATGGGTGTGGGCAGAACGGACCTGACAGGAGGGCGTGAACGGGATCTGATTGATTCAATCCAGAACAAGCTTTACACCTTTGCTGATGAGGTTAAAGTATATCCAGGTCATGGTCCCAAAACGACCATTGGTTATGAGAAACAGAACAATCCTTACGTGTCCGCAAGATAATCCGACATGATATGTGAAGAAAGTCTGGACAAGTGACAACTTTTTCATTAGAATAGCAATTAGTTGTTACAAGCGTTAAGGCATCATCTAACTGAAGCTTTACCAAGAAACACCCAACCTCGCGAAGCACGCAGACTGTGGTCTATACCCGGTTTGCGTTCTTTTTTTGTTTTCAGCCCCTTTTTAACACAGAATTAGCCTTTTTTATGCTACATAGAGATGCAAGATGCGCTTTATCACAAGCCAGTTTGATACCAATAGCAAGTTAGCAGCAAGTACAGATTGTTTAGAACGATGAATTTAAGAAATAGTAGATCATGAGAGAGTGGGGAATATCAAAGTGGAGAAACCAAGAGTTATTCCGTTGGGACAGCGTGTCGATTATTCGATCATTGAAGAAAACCGTCGCATATTGGAAAGTGGGAAAAGAGAAACGGGTACTGAGCAAGCTTTAATACATAACCCTAGCGTGGCCAATGAAATGATGAAGTCTCAGCAGAATATATGGACAAGCCGTGTTTTAAGAAACGGAGCCCGTAACCAACCGTGGTTCGACAAGCTGCAAGATTACCGGAATCAAGTCTGATTGCCCGGGAAATTGTCGGGTTTTAATTTAATTTCATTGAACGTTTTTGCAGAGTCAGTCGTATTAACTCCAGATTGAACGGAAAGCAGGTGATTTTCATGATAAAGGCAGCTGAACTCGAAGAAGTACGCAGAGCAGTATCGGGAGACGATAGCGCACTCGCAGCGTTGTTGCAACGTCACTACACGTTTGTGTATAAGTATCTTGTCAAAGTGACAATGGACGCTAACCTCGCAGAAGAGACGGTGCAGGATACGATGATTCGTTGTATGGAAAATATCCATCGATATGACGGCACGTCTGCCTTTTCATCATGGATGATCACCATTGCGACCCGGATCTATATCGATAAGACAAGACGTAAGAAGAGAGAACAGAACTGGCTTGCTCTCATCCGGGATCAGGCTGTACGTCGATTCCGCTGGCAGCTTGAGACTCGGAATGAAGAATGGACAGATGTCATGGATGCGATGACAAGACTGACACCTGAACATCGTGTTGCAGTGCTACTGAAGCATTATTATGGATACGGGTATGAAGAGATCGGGGAAATGCTGGGTATTCCTGCGGGAACGGTGAAGTCACGCACAGCTTATGGTCTCCGTCAGTTAAGAAAGGAGCTGGAATAAGGATGAGCAGATCAGATGATGCACAGGAACAAGAAGTTGTAGAACGTTTGCAGCAACACATGAAAGTGCTGGATGATGCATTTGAGCCGACAAGTATTCCTTCTTTGGGTGCACTTGAAGCCCAAGTCAGGGAACGGAGACAGATTAGACGTCGAGCCAATTGGATCGAGATGATATGTTTCTGGTTGGTTGGATTGCTTGCCATTGTGTTCGGTACATTATTGTTCGTATCTGCTCCAGCTCTATATTTAGGTATCCAGGCTCTTGGTACAGCTGTTGCGGTGATTTTGGCTGTGATCTGGGCCGGACGGCGCCGGAAGGAGGTTCGTCATGAATAAAATGCATTATTCATTGGATGAAATTTCTCCACTATGGCTTATATTGCTTGGCATTTTTCTCCTGGTTCAGGGCACATGGATCTTTCAGGACGCACGCAGACGTGGACGTTTCCCTTGGTTATGGGGATTATGGGGTATCACGGGATTTCCCACGCCGCTGATAATATATTGGTTTGTCGTAATTCGATCACAGCGCAAGCCAGGTGCACGAAATCCGAAATAACATCATTTTAAAAATGGAAAAAAAGATTTTGCACAAATATGTTGTTTAATTCTAGTATTCCTAGACATCGTTATTCTTTTCTAGTAGACTATACAAATAAATATTAATGATAGACTACCAGGAGGTTAGACGATGCTGCGATTAGGAGAGAAGGTTGTCATCGTCGCGGATGCGTTTGAGCAGAATCTTCCTGTGGGGGAATATGGTTTCATCATCGCTTATGACCGGAATCCGGACAATGCGTTCGATTACGTGCTTCGAGTGCCGCAGGTGAACCGGAACTTTTTTGTTCCATCCGGCGACGTCGATCTGGAAGAGGTTCTGCTGAAGCAGGAAGCTGAGCGGGTCGAGCGAGAAGCGTTGATAGATTACGCCCTTGCGACACACAATGAGAAGCTGTTTCATCATCTGATGAACGGAGATTTTCAAGCTGTGGAAGAGGAAGAGGAAACCGCGAACGATGTTATGTCACAGGCGGATTTTATAAAGCAGGTTAATCTGCGTGCATGGATCTAGAATTTTAAGAGTCGGCTGATGCCGGCTCTTTTTTATTTTATAAGTTTGATTTTAGCTTCCCGGAAGCCCGTCAGGTCATTTGCATTGAATTGTCGAACTATCTCACCTATAATGAAAAAAGTTATCTTGAGACTTTAGCCCGTTAAACGAGCGATTCGTTTCAGGTCGTTTCGGGAATCAGAACGAATGAAGGAGGCATCCGCTAGTGAGTATTTCGAATAATGACGTTCAGCATGTGGCCAAGCTGGCCCGGCTCAACTTGACTGCTGAAGAAGAACAGACCCTGACAGGTCAGCTGAACGCGATTTTAAAATATGCAGAAAAGCTGAATGAGCTGGATACGGAAGACATCGAACCCACCACTCACGTTCTGCACGTAAGCAATGTTATGCGTGAAGATGAGACCAAAGAAAGCCTGTCGATTGAACAGGTGATGCGCAATGCACCGGAAGAAGAAGACGGGCAGTTTAAAGTGCCTGCTGTAATGGAATAACGGATAACCGGAAGGAGGACAAAAACTGTGAGTTTATTTGAACAATCGTTGCCTGAGTTACATAACAAGCTGCATGCCAAAGAGCTGTCGGTCAGCGATCTGGTGGATCAGGCGTATCAGAACATTGGCGCGCATGATGATAAAGTTAAAGCATATTTGGCACTGGATGAAGAACAAGCACGCGCTCGTGCACGTCAACTGGATGACCGTCTGGTTAGCGGCGAGGAGAAAGGTTTGCTTTTTGGTCTGCCTGTAGGTATTAAGGATAACATCGTTACGAACGGACTGCGCACGACGTGTGGTAGCCAATTTCTTCGTAATTTCGACCCGGTGTATGACGCGACAGTTGTTGAGAAATTGAAAGCTGCGGACACCGTAACTATTGGTAAACTTAACATGGACGAATTCGCCATGGGCGGCTCCAATGAAAATTCAAGTTTCTCCCCTGTACGTAATCCATGGGCACTTGATCGTGTTCCAGGAGGTTCCAGCGGTGGTTCTGCAGCAGCTGTGGCTGCGGGAGAAGCGTACTTCACGCTTGGATCAGATACAGGTGGCTCCATCAGACAACCTGCTTCGTATTGCGGTGTTGTTGGATTGAAGCCAACGTACGGACTTGTTTCCCGCTTTGGATTGGTTGCATTTGCATCATCCCTGGATCAGATTGGTCCTTTGACGAAAAATGTTGAAGATTCTGCTTATGTATTGCAAGCTATTGCTGGTTATGACGCCAAAGATTCGACATCTGCAAAAGTAGAAATCCCGGATTATTTGAGCGGACTGACAGGTGATGTCAAAGGGCTTCGCATTGCTGTTCCGAAGGAATATATCGGTGAAGGCGTCGATCCACAAGTGAAAGAAACGGTTTTGTCTGCATTGAAAGTTCTTGAAGGACTCGGGGCAACATGGGAAGAAGTATCCCTTCCGCATACCGAATATGCGGTGGCTACGTATTACCTGCTGGCATCTTCAGAGGCTTCTTCCAACTTGGCTAGATTTGATGGCGTGCGTTATGGCGTACGTGCTGACAATCCGGATAACTTGCTGGATCTGTATCATCAGTCCCGCAGTCAAGGCTTTGGTCCGGAAGTGAAACGACGTATCATGCTCGGAACGTATGCACTCAGCTCGGGTTACTATGATGCCTATTATCTGAAAGCACAGAAGGTACGTACTTTGATCAAACAGGATTTCGACAATGTATTTGCCAAATACGATGTGATTATCGGACCAACTGCGCCAACTACGGCGTTCAAACTGGGTTCACAGGTGGATGATCCACTTACAATGTACTTGAACGATATTCTAACGATTCCAGTCAATCTGGCTGGTGTACCTGCTGTTAGTATTCCATGTGGATTCTCGGATGGATTGCCTGTTGGCCTGCAGATTATCGGAAAAGCCTTTGATGAAACAACCGTATTGCGTGTAGCGCATGCGTTTGAACAAAATACAGAATTCCACAAGCAGCGTCCGCAGCTGTAGACTGCCCGGAACGGAGGAATATAGAAATGTCCGCATCTAAATATGAAACGGTCGTTGGACTTGAAGTCCACGTGGAGTTGCATACCAACTCCAAAATCTTCTGCGGCTGCTCCACAGCTTTTGGAGCTCCGCCGAATACGCATACCTGCCCGGTCTGTCTCGGACATCCGGGCGTACTGCCTGTTCTGAATCGTCAGGCGGTAGACTACGCCATGAAGGCCGCGATGGCCCTGAATTGTACGATTGCTGATGTCAGCAAGTTTGACCGTAAAAACTACTTTTACCCCGACTCACCAAAAGCCTATCAGATCTCGCAATTTGATCAACCGATCGGTGAGAACGGCTGGATTGATATCGAAGTGAATGGTGAAACGAAACGAATTGGCATCACACGTCTTCACTTGGAAGAAGATGCAGGGAAGCTTACACATATCGATGGCGGATACGCGTCTTTGGTGGATTTCAACCGTGTGGGTACTCCACTGGTGGAGATTGTATCTGAACCTGAGATTTCCTCTCCGGAAGAAGCACGTGCGTATCTTGAAAAATTGCGTGCAATCATGCAGTACTGTGATGTATCGGACGTGAAGATGGAAGAAGGTTCACTGCGTTGTGACGCCAACATCAGTTTGCGTCCACATGGACAGGAGAAGCTGGGAACAAGAGCTGAGCTGAAAAACATGAACTCCTTCCGTGGTGTGCAGCGTGGTCTCGAATATGAACAATATCGTCAGGCTGAAATTCTGGATGATGGCGGTGAAGTGGTTCAGGAGACGCGTCGCTGGGACGAAGCTCAAGGAAAAACACTGTCGATGCGTGGTAAGGAACAGGCGCATGACTACCGTTATTTCCCGGACCCGGATCTCGTGAAGCTGCATATTGATGCAGCCTGGAAAGAGCGCATCAAGGCTACGATACCTGAGCTCCCAGACGAACGTAAAGCTCGTTACACGGCTGATTACGGATTACCTAGTTATGATGCAGAGGTTATTACTTCATCCAAGGCTATAGCTGATCTTTTCGAAGATAGCTTGAAATTCACTCAGGATGCCAAATCCGTATCCAACTGGATCATGGGCGACTTGCTGGGTTACCTGAATACGAGCAATCTTGAGGTGACTCAGGTCCCACTGACAGGTCAAGGTTTGGGTGAGATGATCGGACTGCTGGAGAAGGGCACCATTAACAGCAAAATCGCCAAAACGGTATTCAAGGAAATGCTGGAGAGCGGCAAGCTTCCACAGCAGATCGTTGAAGAGAAGGGTCTTGTGCAGATTAGTGATGAAGGCGCCATTCTTGCCATCGTTGAGCAGGTTGTAGCAAATAACCCTCAATCCGTGGAAGACTATAAAGCTGGTAAACAAAAAGCCATTGGCTTCCTTGTTGGTCAGGTTATGAAAGAAAGTAAAGGCAAGGCGAATCCCGCTCTAGCCAACCAACTGCTTGCAGATGTACTGAACCGCTAATCCTTCCGGTGAGGCCGGACAGAAAGAGGCTCGTCCCTGTGACAGCCTCTTTTTGGTATTGATAGATACAAATGTATTTTGGACGGGGGAACAGATATGAACATTCAACCATTGTCACTGAGTGATCTGGAGACGTTGGGACAGTTATGGAGACTACAACATGTAGCTTATCGATTGGAAGCCGAAATCATCGGATTTCAGGAGATTCCTCCTTTGATGGATACGATGGAGACACTTCGGGATTGTGGAGAGAGTTTTTATGGTTGTATCCATGATGACGGAGAGCTTATCGGGGCTGTCGCTGTAGCAGAGGAAGAGGAGAATACACTGACCATTACACGAATGATGGTGCACCCGGATCACTTTCGCAAGGGAATTGCGGCATCTTTGATGACCTATGTGTTGGAACAGCATGCGGATCTTCCGCGTTATATCGTCTCCACAGGAACGCTGAATCAACCCGCAGTGAATCTGTACACCAAATTTGGTTTTAATCCCGTGGAAGTCACACAGATTGCACCTGGAGTGGAATTAACGACTTTTCACAAGAATAAACTTTAATAATATTAACAACTTGAGGAGGAATACCGACTTTGGGCGATCCCTGGTTCATTGATGAGTGGCACATTTTATTACGATTATTGCTGGCTATGCTGCTTGGAGGGCTCGTAGGCCTGGAGCGGGAACGGTCCAATCATGCTGCCGGTTTGCGTACCCATATCCTGGTGTGTCTTGGTTCCGCACTGATTATGATGTTGTCTGTTTATGGCTTTAAAGATTTTGCTAATGAATTAAATGTAAGGATCGATCCAGCACGTCTGGCTACTGCTGTAATTACTGGTGTCGGATTCCTGGGAGCAGGGACAATTCTCTTCACGGGAAAATCCATTACCGGACTGACTACAGCAGCTTCAATCTGGGTTGTTGCAGCCATTGGGCTCGCAGCAGGTGCGGGATTCTTTTTTGCCTCTATCGTATCCACCGTTCTGGTATTACTTAATCTCTGGGTATTTAACAAATTAGAGCTAAGGTATTTACGAGGGAACAAACTGCATGTTGTTACACTTCATACCTTGTCAGAACCCGGTTTTCTCGAACAACTGTCTTCATGTATGGAGCAGGAAAAGATCAAAATTCGTAAAATTACCGTGAATGAACAAGACTTGGCTTATGCAGAGATGGTCTCGGTTGAACGTAAAATTGAGATTGTGTTACATGTTCAGGTACCGCATGATTTCCAAACGGTAGGCTTGGTATCCAAGTTAAGACAATGGGAACACGTTACCAAGGTGTCGATCGAATAAATGAATTACAACCCTCCCCAGGCCAGTAGTGCCGGAGGGTTTTTGGTCATATCCATATTTCTTCCAGTTACTCTCCTTGCTCTTTAGGGTACTATCTAACCAAATGCATGAAGAGCGGAAGGTCAGATCAGAAGAGAGGAGTATGTTATGAAACGGAGACGTCAATTGAACAAAAAGACCCGTTCAGTCCAGGCCAAACCGGTCAGAAATCGGACTCACAAGTTTATCGCGGGATTACTGAGTGCCATTATTCCTGGCCTGGGTCATATTTATCTGAGATTGTACATGAGAGGTTTGACCTTTATGCTGCTTGTTTTGCTTGATCTGTCAGCAGTATTGTACTTCTCATCTATTGGTATACAGATCAATGTGCCATTGCTCATCTTACTGGCTTTGTGTATCCCGGTTATTTACTTTTACAATGTATATGATGTGTTGCAATCTGCAGATTGGGTCATGATGCGCAGACGTAGAGCAGTGACGCAGGCAACTTCGGACAAGCCGATAACTAATGAACGTTCTACACGAGATGCAATGATGGTTTGGGAGAGAGGCATATCGTTTGGATTACTTCTGATTGTGGGAGGGTCTTTGATGGTGCTGTTTTTCCGCAAACCACGTTGGTTTCAAGAGCTTCTCGCCATGTACGGCGGATATTCATTTGCGGTTCTCATGATCGTAGGCGGTTTGCTTCTGTTTGGTCGTGAATTCTGGGTGATGTTGAACAAGAAAAAAATGTAGTGGAAACGATACAAGGAGGGAACGTGATGAACCGTAAAGTCCGGGTTGGCCGCTATACGGCTGCCGCCTTAATCATAGCGGTCGGTGTGCTGTTGATTTTGGATAAACGGTGGGGAACTGACTACGTATATGAGATGGTGGACTGGTGGCCATTTTTGCTCGTTGTTTTAGGTGTTGAATATATTGTGCTGTTCCTGTGGACACGCAGAAGAAACAAGGTGCAATCGGATAACCCGAGCAATCCTGATGAGCAAATCAAAGTACGTTTCAGACCCGATGCCAAAGGCATTCTGACCTCATTGATTTTGGCGGCATCCGTATTTATCGTCACCGAGCAGGATCACTACATGCACTTATGGAATAGAGTGAGTCTAAATCTCGGAGCGGCATCCATGGACTACAGTCAAGCGGCAGGATATATGGAGGATAAGGGCACGATTCGTGTACCTGTTCGCATGGATACGTCTGATCTTGTGGTCGAAGGTGTCAACGGAGATATCTCGGTACAACGCGGAGATACGGATGAGATTGAAGTACGGACGGTTATCTGGGTAGATCAGACGACGGAAGTACAGGCAAAGGCCGTTGCAGCAGCCTCTTTTGTAGAGACCGATGGTACAAAAGTAATTTATATCAAAGCTACAGGCAAGACGTATGGAGACAATGAAAAAACACAGCCACGTATGAATCTTACCATTACGATCCCGGATGATCGTCGTTTTAATCTGGATATTCGAACTTCCAATGGAGCCATATTATTAAACCGTCCGGAAGCCATTAGTACCATACTGGCAGAAACGGGTAACGGACGTATCCGGATTACCAATGCTGTTGGAGATATCTCAGGGAAAACATTGAACGGGGATGTCATTGTAGCCAATGCCATTGGTAATGTGGATCTGGACAGTAACCGTGGCGACATGAAGGCTCGCGGTATTTCCGGCGATGTAGATCTTGCTACACAAGTGGGAAGTATCAGTATTGTGGACTCCGTTGGTGAATTCACCGCAGAGACACGCAACGGCAATATTACGCTGGATGGAGCCAATCTGGGAATCAAAGCCCAATCGCTTAATGGCAGTATTAACATCGTATCTACCAAAGTCGGAGGGGACTGGGATGTGTACAGTGCGGTGGGAGCCATTAACGTATTACTTCCTGATCGTGGAGACTACAGTCTTGCCGGTTCCAGCAGTTATGGAGATCTAAGTACGGATCTGCCGTTCAAAGTACAGAATAAAACCATAGAAGGCCAGCTCGGTGAGGGCGAATACAGGGTGAAAATTGAAGGCAACAGTGATCTCACCATTCAGAGTAACCCGGCTGTATCTACACCTGAAACAGTTAAACCTGATTCTGAAGATACGGCTGAGAATCTGGAACAGACTACCGAGGACGGACCAAATTCCCAGGAGGATTCTACAGAGGTTCCTTGACTGCCGCGTTGACAATAAACTTGTAATCGCCGTACAATAAATGTACACTGGCAAGATTACACGGCATGAAAGATGGATTGTCGTTTTTAATGGCCGGGAATCAACTCTGAGCTAAGAGACAGTAACTTACTCTTCACCAGAGAATGAAAGGTAAGGCGGTGGGTTTTATGGCAACACGTGTCCAACATGCGTTGGAGCATCTGAAAACGACCGGTGTCCGTATTACACCCCAGCGTCATGCCATATTGAACTATCTGATGGAATCCATGGGGCATCCGACAGCCGATGAAATTTACCGAGCCCTTGAACCCCAATTTCCCAGTATGAGCGTGGCAACGGTATATAATAATTTGAAGATGTTTCTGGAAGCTGGCATGGTCCGGGAATTGACATACGGAGATAATTCAAGTCGCTTCGATGCCAATGTGACGGATCATTATCATGTTATCTGTGATCAATGCGGCAAGATTGAAGACTTCAGCTATCCTTCACTCAAAAGTGTAGAGCTTCAAGCGGAGTCTAGTACAGGATTCGAAGTACACGGTCACCGATTGGAAGTATATGGCGTTTGCAAAAGTTGCAGGGATTAAGAGAGTTGAATTACAATATTAACGTGCAGAATTCAGTATGGATTCTTCACGTTTTTTTTTTAGCATTTATGCAAAATGCTCATCTTTATAACAACTTATGCGCACATCCTTATGATCAGCATAATTAACGGAGGTAGACGTTTGGGTAGAAAAAGCAGATATACACGTCAGAAGCGACGTTCATTTTGGCCCGGTTTTCTCGGGGTTTGTCTGATCGCCGGGGGGGCTTACTGGCTTATAACAAATGTATGGTTGAACCAGACCCATGAAGACCCCGATTGGGTAGGAAGAAGCCAGCCTATTTTTGTAGATGGGCAACTGATGGATGGAGACGCTCTGGGTACAGGAGATCAACTCAAGTTGCCTGTAAAGGTGCTCCAAGAAGCAGTTGATGCGGGCATACGTTATGAACCAGAGTCAGGAGATATCATTATTGCCTCTCCTCAGCGAGTCCTTCATATGAAAGAGGATAGCACACAGGCGGAACTTAACCATAAGGATTATCCTATGACGGTTAAGCCGGATGTTAAGGACGGAGAAGCCTATATTCCGCTCAAACCTTTGAAAGAAGTATATGGTATAACCGTACAGGAAGATTCAGTAACAGGTGCTGTGCTGCTGATGCGTGGAGGAGACATGATTCAGTATGCAGAGATTGATACATTATCATCCAAAGCGGACAAAACGGTGCCGTTGTATAAACGTGGGGGAGAATCCTCACCAATCATTGCCGATATGGAAAAGGACGCACGGGTACGTGTATGGCAGACGGGGGATGAACAGAGTTTTGTTCAACTCGATAATGGGTATGCCGGATATGTAGATAATGATTATATTGTCCTCACCGAGAAAAAGAAGGTGGACTTGCCTAAATATACGCTGACTGCAGCAGAGAAGAAGTGGCAGAATAAACCGGTAAATCTGGTTTGGGAAGCCGTGTACAATCGTCAGCCTGATGTGGGCTCTATCGGTAAAATGCCTGGTGTGAATGTGGTCAGCCCTACATGGTTTCATATTACGGATGGACAGGGCACTGTGAAAAGCAAGGGAAACCAAGCTTATGTGAACTGGGCTCACCGTTCGGGTATGGAAGTATGGGGACTCATGGATAACAGCTTTGATCCGGACGTTACAAAAGAAGCTGTAGCTTCTTACGAGACACGCACTCATATTATTGAGCAGATGTTGGAGTATGCACAGACGTATCAACTGGATGGTATCAACATCGACTTTGAGAACGTGTATACAGATGACGGGCCGAATATTACGCAGTTTGTGCGCGAGATCAAGGCGATGGCTCGTATACATGGATTGATGTTATCAATCGATGTAACACCAAAATCGAACAGTGAGATGTGGTCTGCCTTTCTGGATCGCCGTGCATTAGGTTCTTTTGCAGACTATGTTATTGTGATGGCTTATGATGAACATTGGGCGGCCAGTCCCAAGGCAGGTTCGGTAGCATCTCTGCCTTGGACCGAGGCTTCCATGAGACGTATACTTGAGGAGGATGAAGTCCCTTCAAACAAGTTGATCATGGCGGTTCCACTCTATACCCGGATATGGACGGAAGAGACGAATGATCAGGGTGAGGTTAAAGTGTCTTCCAAAGCGGTGGGCATGAATGCCATTGTGGAGCTGATCCAAGAGAAGAAACTCAAACCTGAACTGGATCAGGCAAGTGGACAGAACTATGTGGAATATAAGGAAGACGGAGCTACCAAGAAAATATGGATCGAAGATGCCGTGTCCCTTCAGGCGCGGGTGGATTTGATTTCTTCGTTGAAGCTGGGCGGAGTAGCAGCATGGAATCGAAGTTTTGCTAATGCTTCTGCATGGGAGGTATTAAAGCAGGTTGGTTACCAGAAATAATTTACTCGAACTCAGAGTGTCTGCTTGCTCCAATTTATTTTCACTAAGTTCAAAGTTTCTCCTTGGATACCATCATACGTGCAGTCTACCGTTTTATTGATCGTAGAACTTATAACTTAACTTCATATTTTAGCTATTGATAACAGCAATAAGGGCTCACTTATAAGCCAAGTCCAAAAAAGGTCCGGTAAACATACCAGGCCTTTTTTTGTTCTTCAATGAAATTAAGGTAAAAGACATTTAGCGGTTGGAGATCATATCGTGCTAACCATCGGTGGGGGGAACTGTTGTAGAAGGCGCTTTCAGTTGTTGACTGGTCATGTTGGCCTTAGTAGGGTCCAGGGTGAGGATGGTATGACAGAACATACACCGATCCGTTTTGCCAAGCATTTTGGTTAACTTCCCGCATTCCGGACAGTCGACTTGTACTGCGCTGGTGGAGAGCATACCCGCCCAGAAATAAATTCCTAGACTGGCCATCATGGCAATCAGTCCGATGACGAGCCCAACAGCTGCGAATACCTTGCCTGCATGTCCCCAGAAAACAATCCCGGCTGTTCCCAGTATCATTAGGCCCATACCTAGCATGGTCAGTAGTAATCCCCAAGTGCGAAAAGCATTAATTTTTGCTGATTTAAAAATCATGAAAAATGCTCCTATCGTATGAGTAGTATTGGATCTGGAAAAGAAGGAAACTTCAGTCTGGATGTAGAATTACATTATAACTGACTTGGCGCTTATCTGCCATGAAATGTATGGAGGGAATCGTGGAATTAAAGAACCTTGCTTTTTTGTCCGAACAGTCGGAAGAGACAGGGGCAGTTGGGGCTATCGCTTATTCCCACCCGGGAGAGCGATTCCACGGCTCCCTAATTCAAGATTTCGAATTATTAGTACTTGTTGTTCATAATGATGATCAATTGAAGTCGGCAGTGGGACATTACAGATATGGTGATCTTCGTTATCAGATGATCTATACAAGCCGTCATGAATTAAAGAGTAGTGTAGTTACCGGAAATCATAATAATCTCACCCAGTGTCTGATTGAAGGTGAGATTATCTGGGAAGCGGACAGCGCCTTAAGTGATTTGCGAGAAGAACTGTCTACCTTTGGGGCAGAATTGCGTGAGCAGAAGCTGCTACATGAATTCACCAGTTTCTTGAGAATGTATGTGGAGGCCAAACGTCATATTCAGGAAGGTCATGTTGTAGACGCCTACTACAATGTATTAGAGGCTCTGGGGAACTGGGCAAGAATTGTATTGATTGAACAGGGGATATACCCGGATCATGCCGTCTGGACACATGTGCAGAATCTGGATCGCGCTTTATGGAAACTATATCAAGAGCTTACCGTAAGCTCGGAGACGCTAGAGCAGCGAGTAGAGCTTGTCCTGCTTGCCTGTGAGTTTTCCGTAATGTCCAAAATGAGTGAATGCTCAGAACTGCTGCTGCGTGTGTTAAGAAGTCGCAAGGAGCCGTGGAGCATGAATGAACTTGTTCATCATCCGCAGTTAAGATTTGTTCGAGAAGATCTGCCTTTGGTTATACGTAAGCTGGTCTTTCGTTCTATTGTAAAAGAATCGGCAGGATGGCCATCGATCGGAGGAGAGGGCCGGGAGATTCGGTATTGGATAGAGGCATAACCTCCTCCCGAAGCCCGACGCTATATTGATCACATAAGGGAGGGGAAACCTTCCTTTTTTGTTTGTTTAATAATTTATAAAAAGATGTTGACTCTCATTCACGATATATGATACATTATATTTCGTTCCTCAAACGAGATTATCGTCAACAAACGATAAATTCTTCAGAGGAAAAGTGAAGAACTAAAGCTTCCAAAAAAGAAATCAAAAAAAAGTTCTTGACGAAAACAAACGAAATGTGTTACATTATTTAAGTCGCCGCCGAAACTTGGTTGAGACGAAAAAGAAGTGAAACAAATCGTGTTTGATCTTTGAAAACTGAACAACGAGTGAGTGAACATTCTGCTTGCAGAATGAACGCAAAAGTTCGAGACAAGCCTTGGCTTGAATCGACTGGAGCACAAATGAGATTTTTAATCTCGTCAGATTCAAAATGAGCTTATCGCTCTTTTCA
>NZ_JAVDTB010000010.1:0-187412 GCF_031455635.1 Paenibacillus sp. 2003
CTCTCCAATAAAGTATTGAAAAGAGCGATAAGCTCATTTTGAATCTGACGAGATTAAAAATCTCATTTGTGCTCCAGTTGATCCAAGCCAAGGCTTGTCTCAACTTTCGCGTTCATTCTGCAAGCAGAATGTTCACTCACTCGTTGTTCAGTTTTCAAAGATCAAACTTGTCTTGTTACCGAGCTTTGTTCTCCTCAGCAACTTTTATATCATAACACTTCCGATCCAACTTAGCAAGCTCTTTTTTTAAGTTTCTTTCGAAGCTTATTTGTTTTGCCTGCAGCACTTTGTTTCTCGTGTTTTTTTGGCCGGAAATAGAATATATCATATACACAACACAATTACCACTTGTAAAATATCCCATAGGTAAACTAATTATATATTTGATTCAATATCTTCATAATCTCTTTTTCCAATGGCAATATCCTCTTACTATAACCTAAATACACTCACCGGTCTAATCTATCTCAATACAGGTTGTGAACAGACTCATTCAGCATTATTACATTCGCTCTTTAAAACAAGAAACATAATACTTCTACTCAATAGCACTGCTATTTGTTATGTGGGTATCGAATCTAATAATTGAACTCCATAGGCTGTGGGCTAGATTGATTGTGTTTTCACTTTTTATACTATTACTCTCTGAACCTGCCCATCACTATCGTGTCGTGATACTGTCCTTCCGTGTGTCGCCGATCCTTTTTCAAAATACCTTCGATCTCGAAGCCACTCTTTTGGTATAACTCGATTGCCTTTTCATTAGATGCCAGCACGTTCAACGTCATCTTCTCTACACCAGTCTGGTCTGCCCATTCTATCGACTTCTCCAGCAAGTTCTTACCAATCCCATGTCCCCAGAACTCTCGGGCTACACACACGCCGAACTCAATCTTATGGCAAAAGCGCTTCAGCACTGTACCTTCACATCGGGAGTATCCCACAATCTCACCCGCTACTACAGCAACAAGGAACAGGTTCCGTGACTTCTCACCGTCCAAATGGATGATCCTCCTAAACCCGGCTGCGTCGATATACGCCTCGCCCTCTTCACGATCCATGTTCTCGGTTTCCCCATCGATTTGTACACGTAGTGAAGACAAGGCCTCAGCATCCTTTTCCTCTGCCGATCTAATGGAGTAAGATAAGCCTTTAATGTAATATTCCTGCTGATCGATCATCATAAGAACCATACCTCCTCTTCCGCTTTGTATAATTACTATACCTGTATCGCTCTACCCCACCTCAGACGGACTCTTGCCCGTAAGCATTTTGAACACTTGGCTGAAATACGTCGCATTACGGAACCCCGTCATCTCGCTCACCTCATATACCATGTAATGTCCCGACTGCAACAGTTCCAACGCCCTCTGAATCCGGTACCCGTTCAAATAACTCACGAAATTCTCACCGGTCACCCTTTTGAAAAGTTGACTCAGATACTTCGGATGTACGAACAGCCCCTTGGCTATCGCTTCAAAACTAATCTCTTCGGCGTAATGAAGCTCTACATACTGTTTCACCTGCTCTATCAGTTTATTGCTTTTCTTCTCACCCATCTCTTTGCGTATCTGTTCCAGCCAGTCGCAGATAATACGATCCATCCAATTTACCAGATCATGCAACGCATATTTCGATTGAATTTCACGCAGAAAATCACTCATCGCCAGAGGCGGCGTTAACATAGGATGAAGTCGGTTCCAGCTATGAATCAACGTGTCAAACAAACTGACGGCTACAACCTGTACATCCTGTATCCCAACACATTTCCCCTCTTTCAGCAAAAGGTAAATATGATGCCATACCTCTTCCGCCAGGTCAGGTCGAATATCCGCCCATGCCTCATTCCATTGATGAAGCAATAATGAATAATCGGTCACACTTGGTTCTGTTTCCTTCGATGCTTCATAGTGGTAGATACGACTTCCACCTTGAAACTCTGCTGTTTCCACCGCTTCCCTGCTCTCGAGATAGGAATCTATCACCTCACATGGGTGACTCTTGGATCTTCCGATTCCAGCACTCACTTCTATTTTCAGATACGTAAAGATCTGATCGATCATCCTCTCCACGAGTGGCAGGCATTCCTCCAGATGATCTTTATCTCCTAATAGAAGCAACACAAATACCTGATCCGAATAATCAACAATCTCTACCTGACCATTCATGCGCGCTGCTTGCTCCTTCACCGTCTCCTGAATAATATCGGCCGCCCCATAGCGGAGAAGCTGCCAATCCCGTTCTTTCATTCGTGTCAAAAATACGGGGCGATTCAGCTGCAGACTAATGGCGCGTGTCTGTGAGGACATATGAATGCCTATATAGTCCATGCGTTCTTTGGGCAGCTCGTCTGCCCGATATCGCGTAGTCAGCAGTTCGTGAAGAAATTGTTTGCGCAAATACGGAAGTACCCGTCCGACCTCCTGCTTGTACGTCTGCTCCAGCCGCTCATGCCGCTCTCGCACATCTTGTTCCAGTAACACCTCCCGCAGCACAGACTCAATCTCCTCAACCTCTGCCGGCTTCAGCAAAAAGTGATTCACCCCCCAGCGCATGGCTGCCCGGGCGTTCTCGAATTCGTCATATCCACTAAGAATGATGATCGGCAAGTGGGGATGATCACGTCGCAACGTCTGTGTGATCTCAAGCCCGGTCATCCCCGGTAGATAGACGTCAGTCATAACCACATCTGGATGCATGCGTTGAAACAGCTCCAGCGCATCCAAGCCATTGGATGCAGTGCCTGCAATGCTGAGGCCCAGAGAAGGCCAATCGATATGATCTGTTAATGCCTTTACAATATGAGGATCGTCATCAACAAGCATAATGGTCTTCATCATTTTTCACCGTCCAGCCATAGATTTAATTGCTCGTCGGTCTCAATACGCGGCAGCGTAATGGTCACTTCCACGCCACCTGACTCTCTATCGCTCAGTTGAACGCCATACCTCTTCCCACAATAAAGCTGAATGCGCTGATGTACATTCCGTACACCGATGCCACACGTCTCTTCGAGTTTCCACCCCTCCGGCAAACCCCGCCCATTATCCGTGATACGAATTACGATATCCTCATGCGGGCCAACCTCTTCGTGCATATGCACCTGAATTCGAAGTGTACCTTCTTCAGGGTGCCCGTGCATAACGGCATTTTCGATAAAGGGCTGCAAAATGATCTTGGGAATGTAACAACCACGAATATGCGGATCGATCTGCTCCTGATATTGAATGGAGAACGGTAGCCGCTCTGACTGGATGTTAACGTAGCAACGGGCATGTTCCAACTCATCACGAACCCGTATAAACAATCTCCCTCCACTCAGTCCGATCCGTAACAGCTTACTGAGCTGCACAATCATACGACTGATATCCTTGGCTTCATAATCAAGCGCGCGCCAGTGGATCATGTCGAGGGTATTGTATAGAAAATGGGGTTTGATCTGGGCCTCAAGCAAGCCCGTCTGGGCTTCACGCTTAGCCCGGCTCTCATCCTTCACCTGTTCCATCAGCGTCGTGAGCTGTGAAGCCATGTGATTGAAGCCATAAGCCAAATGGGCATATTCCTCCGTAAACGAAAGTTGGACCCGGGTATCGAAGTCCCCTTTCTCCAGTTGTCTCATTCGCTTGATCAATTGTCTCAGTGGGCGGATGATCTGCCTTACGAACAGGTACGCAAGCACAGCGGAGCATAATAGTCCCAGTATGGCGATGCCGAGAATCTGCCAGCCCGCATGCCTGACCGGAGATAACAGTGTGTACACCGGAATAGTCTGTACGAGTCGCCACTGAAGCATGGCTGGCCTGGAGTACAGCACCAATTGAGCACCTCCGGGTTGGCCGGAAACTACTTCGTATCCGTCTGCACCAGGATGGACATGTTCCTGAATCCATGCACTATCTATAATAGAAGAAGATGCATTTACAGCTCCACCCGTTTCTTGAATGGCACTCGCTTCATTCCTTCTATCCGCTCGTTCATTTTCCCCTGCTGGATCAGCTTTCCCCATCTCCATTACGACATTACCAGCCGTATCTACCAACAGGACTTTTCCATCAAGCACCATGGGCACATCGGCAAACCTGCGTACAATGTCCGCTCTACTCAGTCGAATGAGCACATAGGCAACCGTTCCGCCATGACTGTCGAAAATCCGTTGGGCGTATCCGACCAGGGATTGGCCCGATTCGTTCTCACGCAGCGGAACCCAAGCCGCATCGGCCTTTTCCAGCGTAGCAAACCAAGAGTCGTGTGCGATGGTGTCCACCGGAAATATGCGATCAGCCATAGTCACTGTCACTTCATTGAAGACATCCGTATACAGTTCGATGGAAGTGATACCTTCACTCACGACCATGGTATGATCCAGGATTCGAGAGACCTCTCTCCGCTGGTGAATCTGTGCAAGCCTGCCCGTATCGGCCTTTTCGAGCAGATTGGACAGTTCCCGATTGCTTGCCAAACCATATGCGGTTCCTGTTACCCCTGTGATGAAATCAAATCCCCGACGTGTACTTTCGTTCAGAAGAGCCAGACGTGCTTTGCTAATCTCGGCAAATGTGACCGCAGAGAAAGACTGATATGCCAGCCAGACAACAACCGAGACAAGCAACAGGTTAAACGCAATAAAGCAAGTCACCATCAACGTGGAGAGCTTGCTTTGTTGCAGCTTTTGATTAATGAATGAAGACCATCTGCCTTTCCTCATGGAAAAATCAACTCGTTTCGTCTTGGAATTACCCTTTGAGCCCAGAGGTCGCGATTCCTTCCACGAAGTACTTTTGACACACGATAAATACGATAAAACATGGCACCAGCGATAACACCGACATGGCAAACATCGGACCCCAATCAGATTGAGAACTGGAATCAAGGAACAAACGCAGACCCAGCGGCACGGTGTATTTGCTAACGTCACTCAAGTAGATCAACTGACTGAAGAAGTCGTCCCATGTCCACAAGAACGTAAAGATCATCGTGGTAACCAGTGCTGGAAACGCAAGTGGAATGATGATTTTGGTGTAAATTTTCACAGGACCGCATCCATCAATAGTGGCTGCCTCATCCAGCTCTTTGGGCAACCCCCGGAAAAACTGTACCATGAGAAAAATGAAGAAGGCGTCGGTCGCCAGCCATTTTGGCACCACAAGCGGAAGATACGTATTCACCCACTCCAGGTGGTTGAAAAGGATATACTGCGGGATCAGCGTCACATGATGGGGCAGCATGATCGTCATAAGCATCAGGCCAAAGCAGATGGCTTTGAAACGAAAATTCAGTCGGGCGAAGGCATACGCCGCCATAGAACAGGAGATGACATTGCCCAGCACGGCGCCAAGCGACAGGATGACAGAGTTGGTCAGGAAGCGGGAGAACGGATTCCCCTGAATACCGGACCAGCCATTCATGTAATTTTGCCAATTCCATTCCTGCGGCCAAAACCAGGTCTCTGTAAAGATCATATGTCCCGGTTTGAACGAGCTGCCCAGCATCCAGAGGATCGGGTAGAGCATGACAAAGGCGATGCCTGAGATCAACACATGTTTGCTGACGACCCATGCTGTAGAGTTTCGTTGTCCAATCATGATTTCCCACCATCCTCATAGTGCACCCACAGCTTGCTGCTGCGGAATACGAGCAATGTAAATACGCCAATCAGGATGACCAGCACCCAGGCCATCGCAGAAGCATAGCCCATCTGAAAGAATGAAAATCCTTTTTTGTACAGATACAGCGAATACATTAAGGTTGAGTTCACTGGCCCTCCGCTACCATTACTGATAACAAAAGCCTGCGTGAACGATTGAAAGGACGTAATCAGCTGCATGACGAGATTGAAGAAGATAACGGGTGACAGAATCGGCAACGTTATATAGAAGAATCTCCGCAGGGGGCCTGCACCATCTACCGCTGAGGCTTCATCATATTCGGGTGGAATCTGTTTCAAACCTGCCAGGAAAATAATCATGGATGATCCAAACTGCCATACGGATAACAGCACGATGGAGTACAGGGCATACTTCGGATTAGCGACCCAATCGGGCGCCTTAATGCCCACCATGGCAAGCACACTATTGAGCAGCCCGTCCCCACCCAGCATTTTACGCCACAACATTGCAATCGCAACGCTACCTCCAAGCAATGTCGGAATGTAATACACCGTCCGGTAAATACCGAGCCCTCGAATCCCCTTATTTAGCAACATGGCTACCAGCAGCGCAAAAATCAACTTGACCGGTACGGATACAGCGACATACGTGAAGGTGACTTTGAGCGACTGGGTGAACAGTTTATCCGATGTAAACATCGTCGTGTAGTTATCCAGACCGACCCAGGAAGGGGCGGCCAGGATACTATAATCGGTGAACGAAATGTACAAGGATACCAACATGGGACCAAGGGTTAGAAATAACAATCCGACAAGCCATGGGGCGAGGAACAGAAGCGCTGCTCCATTATGGGCATATCTCCGTTTGACCCGCCGGGTAGCTACACGCTCGTTTCGGGCTTGACTGACCTGTGATGTCGTCATCTTCGCAACCTCCCCGCAGAATTAGAAGTCTGGAACGGTTTCAATGCTTTATTGACTCGATCCAAGCGTAGCCTTGGCTCCTTCAATAAACTGGGCAATGACATCTGGCGTATCGCCTTGACCGAAGGCGATCTGCTCGCTTGCGCTCTTGAAACTTGTGTCCACTTCAGCAAATCCTTGCGGGTACGGTGGGTCTATCTCACTGGAATGCTTCGATACGGTGTCGATAAATTGGAAAATGACTTGCTCCGCTTCCGGTAGCGTTGGCTGCATCTGCTCGCGAATGCTTGAGTTAACCGGCACACCACGTTCAGAACCAAGAATAGCGGTCGCTTCTGGATCATTGACCATGAAATCAATGAACATGGCAACTTCCTTTGGATATTTGGTTTTGCCATAACCAGAGAGGAACTGGCCTGGCTTCAGGTATTCGCCAATTTGTTGCTCGTTAACACCATGCGGGAGCACCTGTATGCCAAGCTTATGATCCTGGTTTTTGTTCACCTGCTGGAATGTCAGCAATTGATTGGACCATGCAAAATCCATAGCAGCTGTACCCAGTGAGATCGGACGTGTCTCCAGCGCATTGGTTGTGGATGCTGTGATCTCTGCTGTGGTTACTCCACCATTCTCGCGTAGTGCGCTCCACATATCGAACCATTGCTGAAGCTCTTCGCTGGTAGCGGTCATTGTGCCACCGTCAAACAAACCTTTCCCGGATTGTCGGATAAACACTTCGAACATGTTGGTTGTACCGGAAATGTCTGCAGATCCATAGAACCCCTCACCTTTGGCTGCGGCAATCTTGGTCGCCATATCCCCAAAATCCTTCCATGTCCAGCTCTCTTGCGGTTCTTCAATACCTAATTCCTGAAATACGGTGGCGTCATAGATGACACCTGGCGCGTTTACTCCGAGGGTAATTGCGTATAATTTATCGTCAATGGATCCGGCTGTAATCATGCTCTGATCATGTTCCTCTGTCCGCAGCTCTTTGCTCTCTGCAAACGGGGTCAGGTCAAGCAAGGCCCCACGCCGGGCAAAGTCAGTCAGAAATGCGTAATCCATCTGGATGATATCTGGTGCATTTGAACCGGCTACCTGTGTAGTTAATTTGTCAAAATAACCATCCCAACCAGAGTATTCAGGTTTAATGGTGATTCCCGGATGTTTCTCTTCAAATAGTTGGATGACTTTGGTCGTCAGATCATGTCTGGTCTGTGATCCCCACCAGGTCATGCGCAGTTCAATCTTGCCTGAAGAGTCTCCTTCACTTCCACTTGCTTCGCCAGAAGAAGCTGGCTTATCCGTGGCTCCTCCCGAACAGGCTGTAGCGAACAATAACAGGGACAGGCAGAACAGGGTTACCCACTTTTTTGTAATCATCATAAATGAATTTCCTCCCCTTCTTGCATTAATGGAATCGCTTACAAAATATATTGTATCGGTCCATTGCTGCACATGACATAAACAAAAGTAAGCTTTCCTGTCAAAAAAGTAAGGAGTTACAGGAATCAAAAACCACCAGGAATGATATTCCCGGCGGTTCCGTTCCCGTATCGGTATGATTACGGGTATACATGCATGATACATTGAGAAGAAGATAGCGGGCTGATATGGAACAAAAGTATGAACATCTAATCATGGCATTTCTTTCTACGAGCCACTGGAATGTCCGAGCTCGATGTTCAGCTATAAAAATGTGTTTCCTGCGAATCTGTCAGGAATGTGACTGCAGGTGAAGACACCCTGTGCTCAGCCAGATGTTTCTTCATTTTTGCCACTTCGGTTCCTGCCAGCATCATAATGCCTATTCCGTGATTGTCATTGGTGACGGTACGCAAGTCCTGATCATAATACTCTGCTGTAAATGCATATCGTGATCCACTGCACACGCCATGGACATTCCCTTGACGATCAATCGCTTTGCAGATGAGTCCCTTCCAAGCCCGTTCGGCAGCTGTGACGTAAACTTCAGGGTCTTTGAACCAGCCAAAACGTACACCTCTCGCAAAACCATAGGCAAACATCGCCGTGCAGGAGGCTTCTTCATACGTCTGGGGAACATTCAATACCTGATGCCACAACCCGCTTTCCCCTTGAAGCGCTGCGTACCCTTCACACAGCTCATTAAAGAAATCTATTAAGGCTGGGCGCTCGGGATGCTCTGCCGGCAAAGCTTCCAGTACCTCCGTCAGGGAAAACAGTGTCCAACCATTTCCCCGTCCCCATGGAATCTGCGTTGCCTGTCCGTATTTGAAATCATACACATGGGACATGATCTTGAACTCAGGCATAAACAGATACTTCCGATACAGTGAAAATTGTCTGGCGGCTTCATCCAATGCGGTTGAGTTGCCTGTCACCCGGGCATAACGAACGAGAAACGGCGTGCTCATATAGAGGTCATCTGCCCACATGGTATTCTCGGCATACTCCCCTACACACGTGCGATAAAATGCACCATCCTCCTGCCGTTCCAAGCGGGAAAGCATGAAATCTGCAATCCGTTCAGCAATCGGAAGAAACGTTGGTTCATGACATTCTGAATACGCTTCCAGCATGGCCGATCCAAAAGAACCGCAGTTATCCAGCATTTTCAGCATGACCAATTGTTGATTAACTGCCGGGAAACCATACTGCTCCCGATCCCATAATGAGTACTCATACATCTGGGTACATGCCTGCACATGCTCAGCCGCATAACGTGTAATGTCCGGTCTCTGCAAATAACGCCCCGTCCGTAATAGACCATATACAGTGACACCCAATGGATAATCCCAGCGGCCATAATTGGTCACACTGCCCACGGTCCATTTGTTGCTTAACATGGCATTTTCATAATAAGGTCTGATCCAAGCATCCGGTCGATCTAAGCGCCAATACGTCTGTTCTAGACCCGTCTGGTACACTCGGTCCGTTCGAGTCAGATCCTGCAAATCCGGTTCAACCTCCGACTCAAAAGGTCCGACATATAACCAAGACTCTCCGGAAGCACCGTGCACACACTGAGGAAGTTCCAATGAAAGTGGCTTACCCGAAACGGTTGCATTCAAATTAAAATGCCAAGGTTTTGCCGTTTCGGTGCATTCAATTCGCACAAGCAGGTCACTCCGCCCAAAAGAGGCTGGTACATCCACCTCGAACGGACCCGCTTCCTTCACTTGCGCCACAGGCTTGCCGCCAATCCAAATACTCAGAGAACCGGAGGATTGGCCTGACAATCGCACCGTATTCCCGGTTGAATCGTTATTGTTCAGATGGGTCCAAGCATAAGCATGTTTTCCAGGAAGATTTCCGAATATTCGTTCGAAGGCTGGCTTGGTTTTATCTTCATCAGACCAGCCTGTCTCAGGCAACCAGTTTAAGCTGTAGTCAGCTTCTTTACCAAGCAGGTCTGGTTGCTTACTCGCGGCCGGGTTCGGTTGAGAGAATACCCACCCCGCTTGCCCCTGTCTCTCCTGGAATGGCGCAAATACGTTCAAAATGCGCACTTTACCTTCATCTGATCCAAACTGGCAGCCAAAGCCGGCAGGAGTGTTTTTCATTTCCAGCCAAATGGTGTTCCAACCAGGCTTGATATCGATGCTGAGCTTCACCGTTGCGTCGGGACTAATCTCATCCATTACGGTTGAGCGATAGACCATCTGCTCATTGAAATAGAAACGAACAGGCCCATAACAGCGGACCAGTACATCCAGGTTTCGGTCCTCGTCCCCCCAAACCAGTGCAGCTGCGTAAGATATGTGGTCTTTAGGTGCATCAGGAAAGCGTTTACCTAAATTCAGATCATAAAGCCCTTTTTCATTTTGCAAAATACCAGACTTCTGGAATACCCGATATACAAAATCAGCCTGCGCATTGGCTCCAATATATCTCTCGGCCAGCACCTTCAGCACCTGATCCTGATCTTCTCCAAATCGGTAAAATATGCTCTGCGGTTCACTGAAATAGGTCGTCATCGATGGCACACATCCTTCTCCCGTTGAAATAAAGTCTTATATTATAGCATTCATACCATCCACACTGGAGCACCAAACTAATATTTAGCAAAAAAAGTATAGCGCTTAACCTAGGTGGGTAATCCCCTTACCGGGAAATAGGTATGTCCCTTGGTTATCTTCTGAATAGCCGAATAATAATCCCAGTATAACTGACATGTTCTGTGGTGGCTACAGATTTTTGATTACGCTTACAAAAAATCAGGAAATTCGGTTTTCCCTTCGCAAATTACACCTTCATTGGGACATTAATTCAAAAAAACGGAAAAAGTTACCGATATAGAGACTATATAAGTTGAACTAATCATTTACACAGAAACGTAGAGGACAGAAAAAACCTGAAAAAGCGAAGCGTTCGCCTAAAAGCTTTCCGAAAGAAAGCTGCATCGTAAGCATACGCTATCACCGGATTTTTCCCTTGAGAAAAGGGAATCAAAAAATCTGGGGATAACAGCGATTGGAAGGTCATTCTGTCATCGGAGTGTACGTGTGAATATATCTTTAGTTCAACTTATATAGATTGAGAATTCCACTTTTTGTATCGGGAAGGAAAGATGCACATTGAATACTCTTGAATCTCTGGTAAATGCTATGCCTTTTGTTAGCCAAATGTTCCGTGACGACATATCCATATCCATTAATGATCATGAGAAAGTATTGTATTTTTCCGAAGCAAAAAGTCTGGAGATTGGCGTGAAGGTTGGAGATGAACTGCATGACGATTATAAAAATTTCAAAATGCTCACCAACAAGGAGACGCGTACTGTTGCACGTATGCCTGGTGATCTGCAAGGCAGACCTTTCGACTCCATCCTTATTCCCATTAAGGAAAACGATCAGGTCGTGGGTATATTGGGTGTGAACTACGCACTGGATAGTCACATGACACTGGAAACGCTGATCCGTGAAAATGAAACAACCATTAATGCTCTCGTCGGTGGCATTCAGCAGATTGCGGCACATTCCGAAGAACTCTCTGCGACCTCGGAAGAGATTCTACGCAACTCCAAAAAAGCTTCAGAGAACTCGGTCAGTGTAAGTAAAGTAACAAACGTCATTCGTGAAGTATCGGAACAAACCAATCTGCTTGGACTAAACGCCATGATAGAGGCAGCCCGTGTGGGCGATCAGGGAGCCGGATTCGGTGTCGTTGCCAGTGAAGTACGCAAGCTGTCCGACCATACGAAACAAGCAGCGGCTGATATCGAAACCTCCCTCGGTAGTGTACAGGATTCCATGAAACATATGGAGCAGGAGATCGGTCAGATTACAACCGCAACGGTGGATCAGGCCAAGCTTGTATCCGAGTTCATGGAAAGTATCGAACAGCTTAGCGAGACAAGCGCGAATCTGAAAAAGTTCGTACATCAGATGCTGGCGCTCGAATAGTAGGCCAGTTCCACAGCAGAAATAAAGAATGATATGAAATGTACATAGAAAATGATTTAGAATGTGAAAAGCCTCCGCTGACTTCCCTTTGCAGGAAGTCAGCGGAGGCTTTGTTTCGTGTTTGCGGTGATATCACCTTTATGGTTTATGGTCAAATGGCTGTTATATCTCTACAGCTACGCCAAAATGGTCGGACACGACCGGTCCATTTTTACCGTTCAAGACCACAGTGGAAGACTTGGCCTGAATCGGACGATTGGAGAAAATATAGTCGATCCGAAGATCGCGTTTGTTATCTGCCCAGCCAGCAATGGCCTTCACCACGGTTGCTCCTTCATCCTTTTGCAATGCGGTGGTGTACAGGTCATTCCAGCCTTTGCTCATCATATAATCATAGCCTTCTCCACGCACTTCCGCGACATTGTTGAAATCACCCATTATATATAACGGCTGATCCATGTAAGGGGCAAGCTTGCTCTCCGTCAAATCCCACTGTCCCTTGAACGGTTCCTGCGCATCATCCCACCAGTTATAGTGTCCGTTCACAAACCAGATTGCTTCACCTTGAACGACCGTCTGGATTCCCACAATCTTGCGTGTACGATAGTTGTTATAATCCCGCATGTGGGACACATATTCTCCAAAAGCCTGTGTGATCGGCGTCCGGCTAAGGATCGCCAGTCCTTCGTCGTATTTTTGAAACCCGACATGAGCGGGAATCCACGTCCAGTAATATTGCTCTGTCAGCTGCTGAAGCAGGACGTAGGCATAGTTGTCTTTTTTAATCACAGCGTCGGATTCAGTATCATAATACATCTTCAATTCTTCTTCAGAAAGCGCCGCTTCCTGCATGGATTGGTTGACCTCCTGCATGGAGATCACATCAAATTGATGTGTATTAATAAAATCAGCCAGTTGACTGATCTTGTTCAGTTGATCCTCTTCCGCCCAAGCGTGTGTGTTTAACGTAAGTATTTTCATATGCTCTCTCCTGTTGTGTGTAGTATGGCCGTTTCCCCGGCCTGCATCGTTCCTGATAGGAATACATACCATAAGCATACACAATATGGTGCATTCTTGCATGTCGGCCGCCAGCAGAACCGACGTGTTCATCCTGATTCCAGTTGGTATAAAATAACTTCAAATTCTTCATAACCCATGCACGGATTGGCTCATAACTGATATGATGGATACAACAAATTTACAACATCACATCACAGACGTGGTGATTACTGAACCTATGTTTACCCCAGGAGATGGAATGATGAACATACCAATTAACATGAGGATGGATGATGCGCAGTGGCAACAATTAATTCGGGAAGTTGCAGAGCATTTTAACAACCTGACGATCATGCGCGGATTCCAATATTATAAACAGAAACGTGTCGGACCATTAACCTATTCAGAACAACAAGGGATTTCGGCCGTTGTACAGGGATCGGAAGAATATGAGGTCACCCTGAGCATGCAATCCTTGTCTACAAGTCATTGTACCTGCCCGGTGAACTCCGTATGCAAACATATGACGGCTGTCTTGATGAGTTATGCCGAGCAACTGGAGCGACCTGTGCATGCCATTGTTAATGCACACTCCAGTACTGCGCTCAAACAAACGACGAAACCCGTCGGTGCCATGTCCGCAGGACGATCCAGCTATACAGATGCCGATGAACAGCAGGATACAGACATTCCGGACAACCAATACAGCCAGATCAAGGAACGTGCAACAGAGCTTGCTGATCTCGAAATCTCGGAATGGCATGAGCTATTCCACTCCTGTTTGAGACGGCTGGGTACAGGCACACCAAGCACATCCTACGTGCAGGAAGCAACGGACGAGTTATATGCCATTAAACCAAGGCTGACCGCTGCAATGGACCAGCTTTTTGAACTACATGTGCAGCTGCACCTCATCCGATTCTGCGTGCCTCCGGCTCGTAACTCCATCACGCATACCCCCGTGTACTTGAGCTACCCTGCCCAGCTCGCGGTGGATGCACTTCAG
The DNA here is from genome assembly GCF_031455635.1 of Paenibacillus sp. 2003. Lineage (NCBI taxonomy): Bacteria > Bacillati > Bacillota > Bacilli > Caryophanales > Paenibacillaceae > Paenibacillus > Paenibacillus sp. 2003. The sequence goes on from NZ_JAVDTB010000010.1 coordinate 13,928, forward strand.
AAAGACATTGAACGGATCTTTAACCATCCGCTAGACCTGTCAGGTCTAGCGGGAAACAAGCTTGAACAACTTTGGAACAGACTGGCCGAAACCTCAGCTTATTTACGCAAACAGATGATGCCTGAGACAGCCAGCATGATGTTCTTCACTCCGATCTATCGACAACTGTGGTTGAACTGGATCGTACCTGAGCTGCAAGGGTCGCGGGACATGTTAGTGTCGGAACAGGCCATCTTAGATGATATAGAACGCAATATAACCGCCGCTTCGCCACCTTCCCAGTCAGGTGGAAGTGTCTTGGGTAGCGTTCAAAGTAATGGAAGTAGTATTGATAGACCAAGCAAAGCAGTGACACTGCCTTTACCACTGGTACTCGCGCAGAGCTGGATGTACTTCCATGTAGGGCAAGATGATCAGGCATGGCAGCGACTCATCCATGGAAGCTCGGCCTACGGTTTCCCGCCAGAACATCTGTTGCATTTTCTCCATGTACTCGCAGATTCGGCTGAATGGAAAAGGCTTGGGGATTGGTTGGTACAACTTGGCCCCCTTCTGGCGAATCGGCGTAATACACCTTTGAATGATTACATGCATCTGTGGGATACGGCCATTCAACATCTGCCCGATGCAGAGAACCGTATGTGGGACACGCTTGTCAGTATGCTTCCCCACTCCCGCCCCGCCTACGAGGATGCCATGCATTCGCGTGGACAGTGGCGCAGATGGATTGATTTTCAGCTGAGTACGGGAACGGAACCTCTCGAATTCCGCGTAGCGATGCTGCAACCAATCGAAAAAGATGCACCTGAGCTGCTGCTTCCCTTCTATCATCAGGCAGTGGAGCGTTATATCGGACACAAAAACAGGGACGGATACAAAGCAGCGGTGAAGCTGCTAAAACGTCTGTCCAAAATCTATAAAAAAATGAAGCAAGAAGCGCACTGGGAGCAATTCATCACCACACTTGCCGTTCGTAACAGTCGGCTGCGCGCCCTACAGGAAGAGCTTCGGAAAGGTAAACTGATCTCATGACCTTAATTCATCCTTACACTGAAACGATTGAGGTTCACGTCGCTTTAACCGGATATGGCGATGCTTTGTTTTACGGAGCACTCAACACACACCACTTTGTACCGGGACAGTCGCTTAAGCAGCGATTGTTCGCTTGGCATGCGCCTTCCTTCTACGGTACCGAACTGGAAGTTCGGCAGATTGAGGAGATTGAGCTGGTTGTTCTGCCTGCGGAAGAAGTGATTCCCTTCTTTGCCGAAATGCATACCCTGCTTCATATTGAATGGAAGTGGGACGAGCAAGCGGAATATCTGATTCGACTAGCTCCCGCGCTCGCAGCATCTATCGAAAAACGCAAATACGTACCTAGCTTCGAGGCCTACCGTGCAGGACAGCTTCAGTGGACCTGGGACCCGGATAGCTTGAAAAAGCAGGAGCGGGCATCGCTTACCAAGGCGATTCAACAGACCGACGAGAGTTATGCCGAAGGACTTGGGGCGGCCTACTCCGCCTTTGTGTTCCAGCGCTGGTACAGTTCGGAGGAAGCGGCAACCGATCTGCGACGTGAATTCCCGCAGTTATTCCCAGAACGTGGGATTCTACCCAAGACAGCCGGGATGGATGCTCAGTCCTGGCTCGTATCCATTGGCTGGAAAGCGGATGCCGCACCATTCAGACCCATGCTGCAGTTGCAGGAACCGGACGAGGATGAGCCATCTTGGCGGCTGCGACTGGTATTGCAGAACAAGCTGGATGCCGCTGTATTGGTGCCCGTCATGCTGGATTCACGGGGCCGGCTTGAAGGCGAATGGCCAGAGGTATGGACACCGTTCATTCTGGACCGCTCCCCCGGATGGCTGGATCAACTGCGTGCACATCTGCCGCGTCTCGGAAGCTCCATTAGCGGCAGGCGGGATGTGCTGAGTGACCCTTTGGGAGATCAGGAAGCCTGGCAGTTCCTGACGCAGGATAGCGGGCGGTTGCTCGCAGCGGGCTGGCAAGTTCTGCTGCCTGGTTGGTGGGAAGCAGCCCGTAAGAAGAAACCAAAGCTGCGTGCTAAGGTGCAACCGGAGGAAGGCAGTGAGCGGGGACAGTCATTCTTTGGACTGGACTCGATTATTCATTTTGACTGGCGCATTGCGATTGGTGACACGGATCTCAGCGAAGATGAGTTCGCCGATCTTGTGGCCCGTAATGAACGATTGGTTCGCTTCCGTGGAGAATGGGTTCCTCTTGACCCTGACCTGCTGGAACAGATACGTCGTGCCATGGGCGGTGTAGATCGGGAACAGGGACTCTCATTTCAGGATATTCTGCACCTGCATCTGCTGCATAATGAGCAACGGGAATATCGCAATCAGAAATGGAAGGAAGGACAACAAACCGAGGAAGAGCAGCAACCACAGGATGATCAGAACATTCGGCTGGAAGTAGAACTGAATGAGCACCTGAATCGGGTTATCGCACAACTGGGGGGTGGACAAGGTGGCGCGCCTTCTCTGCCCATTCCTACAGGACTTCATGCCGAGCTGCGATCGTATCAGAAGGAAGGTTTTGCATGGCTTGGTTTCCTGCGCAGATTCGGACTTGGGGCATGTCTTGCCGATGATATGGGTCTCGGGAAAACCATTCAGTTCATCACATATCTGTTACACATCAAGGATCATGAACCACGTAAGCCGGGACAAGCCCCGGTACTTCTGATCTGCCCAACCTCCGTACTGGGCAACTGGCAAAAGGAAATTAGCCGCTTTGCACCCTCCATTAATGTCAGTCTTCATTATGGCGCACGCCGATTAGGTGGAGAAGAATTCCGGGAGCAGACCGAGCAGGTGGATATTATTATCACGTCCTTTGCTACGGCTACACTGGATCAGGAGATGTTACAAACCTATACCTGGGCATGCATCTGTCTCGATGAGGCTCAGAATATCAAAAACGCCCAGACCAAACAGTCGCTGGCCGTCCGCAGTTTCCCGGCGAAACACCGCATCGCCATGACGGGTACGCCGATTGAAAATCGGCTGTCCGAGCTGTGGTCAATCTATGATTTTATCAATCCAGGATATCTGGGCAACGCCCGGGCATTCCAGACTCGCTTCATCAGTGCTATCGAAAAAGACAAAGATGAGCAGCGGATGCAGGATCTGCAGCAATTAGTGAAGCCGTTCATGCTGCGCCGCAAGAAAAAAGATCCCAATATCCAACTCGATCTGCCGGACAAAAACGAGATGAAGACCTATATTCACCTTACGGGCGAACAAAGTGCATTGTATGACCAGTCCGTGCAGGCCCTGATGGATAAAATGAAAGAGCTGGAAGGCATCAAGCGCAAAGGTGCTATTCTATCGGCGTTAACCCAGCTTAAACAGTTGTGTGATCACCCACTTCTGCTGACGAAAGAGGCTTTGCCGGAGGAACTACCCGAAGACGGCGCACTGACATCCTCTTATGACGTGTATAGCCCGCAGGATATGGCGATGTTGATCAGCCGCTCTGCGAAGCTGGAACGACTGATGGAGCTTGTCCGGGAATTAAGGGACGAGGGCGAGCGATGCCTGATTTTCACCCAGTACATCGGTATGGGACAGATGCTGCAACAGGTACTGCGTCAGGAGTTGCAAGAGCCTGTGCTATACCTGCACGGGGGCACATCCAAGACGGCAAGGGATCGCATGATTGAGGAATTCCAATCCCGTACACTGCCTGAGGACAAGCAACCGTCCGTCTTCATTCTGTCCATCAAGGCAGGCGGTGTGGGATTGAATCTGACCGCAGCCAATCATGTCTTCCATTTTGACCGCTGGTGGAACCCTGCTGTTGAGAATCAAGCCACCGACCGGGCTTACCGAATGGGCCAAACCAAAGATGTTCAGGTGCATAAATTCATCTCTCTTGGCACATTGGAGGAGCGGATCGACGAGATGTTGGAGAGCAAACAGCAGCTTAGTGATAACATCATCACAAGCTCCGAGAACTGGATTACCGAATTGTCGACAGACGAGTTGAAGGATCTGTTCACTCGGCGTCGTGACTGGTCTGGGTGACTTGAATTGAAATGAGAAATACAAAAAGAGCGAAGTATCGGAATTTGAGTTCCGGCTTCGCTCTTTTTGTATTGTTGCAGTTAATCATCCGTTCTTAACGCATGTTACCGATGATGGATGATCTTGAATCCTGCATTTTTTTGATAAAGTTCGTCATGACATCAAACGCTTCATTGCGCTTGTTGGACATGGATTGCAGACGAAGCATGTCCATCTGTTGGGAATTGCTTGCAGCATCAATTTGGCTTTTCAGCTTCTGAACAGCTGCTTCATCTCCGTTTTGCTGGGCTACCTGCAATTGAGAGTTCAGATCCGCGATCTGCTGATTGCGGTTCTGTACCTCTTGAATTTGCGTTTGCAGTTGAGCATCCAACAATTTGGTACGTTCGCTCTGAACCATCATCAAAGCCGTTTCGATATCCATACTGCTAATGTCGATAGGTGTTACGCTAGAGATGTTGGAGATTGGGCTTGCTGAGGCTGAAGAGACGATGGATACTGCAGCGACAGCAGCCACTGCTGTTGAAGCGAAAAATTTACCTGAACGTTTCATTTGTGTTCCTCCGAGTCCCTATGTAATATGTACCAGTTTTTTGTTGGCATCTTCCGCCATTCTAAATCAAAAGAACTAGTTGTTCAATCAAATTAACATCAAATTTGAAATAATTTTGATATCCCTTACACACGCCTACCTCCGCTTACAATTTGAGTAAAATAAGCAGGTCATAATAAGTAAAAGTGCATTCTTACGGGCATATTTACTACTACTGGATTGTTCTTTACTCCTACGCTTGAAAGTCGCATTGGAGATCGACGATACGTTCATGATTTTACTTTAGAAAATGATTATGTTATATTCACTAATATATTTTACACAATTTAATTTTGTCATATTTAATATAAATTGATGTTATTTATTTTACGGGAGGTTTTTATATGAAAAAAATACTGGTTGTTCTCACAAATGTAGATAAGTACGCAACGAAGGACGAGCCTACTGGCTTGTGGTTGAGCGAAGCAACTCACTTTATTGAAGAGTTTGACCATAATGATAATGTTCAGATCGATCTGGTTAGCCCTAAAGGTGGTAACGTACCTCTTGATCCGAAAAGTCTGGGCGACTCCCTCGATGAGAGCACCAAAGCTTATTTCGAGAATGAAACGTTCATGAACCAATTGAAAAATACGTTGAAACCTAGCGAAGTAAACGCGAGTGACTACGATGCAATCTACTTCACAGGGGGTCACGGTACGATGTGGGATTTCCCGGACAATGCCGAACTTCAAGAGCTTTCTCGTGATATCTATGAAAAAGGTGGCGTTGTATCCGGTGTGTGCCACGGTGTTACAGCACTGCTGAATGTGAAGCTGTCCAATGGCCTGCTCTTGATCAAAGACAAAACCGTTTCCGGCTTCACGAATGAAGAAGAAGCATTGGTTCAACAAACAGAGTATGTTCCTTTCCTGCTGGAAGATGCATTGAGAGAACGCGCTGCACAATATGATAAAGCTGCTGCATTCAGCTCCTATGTCACAACAGATGGCCGAGTGGTCACAGGACAGAATCCGCAATCCAGTAAAGCTGTAGCGGAAAGTGTTAAACAATTGCTTGGTCTGTAAAATAAACCGATTGATCCCTCTCCTCCCCCAGGAGATCATATAGATGAACATATCAAAACAGCACGTGATCCGTCATGACCTGACAGAGCACGTGCTGTTTTTGCTAGTGATTTTCCCGTATAAGAGCTTCCGTCGCCGTTGTTCCAGCCAAACGCTTCACGATATAAGGTACGGTCACCGACGTCAAGATCACAGCAAATGCAATCTGAGCGATAGCTGTATCCACATATGGCGCATACGCCGGATTGAATTCGGCAGCCATCGATGGCACCACCATGGACAATCCAGCAACCGAGCATGTCGCAGCCGCCGCGTAACCGGGACGTCTTAGTATCGTGCGATCGATTCCAATGAGCGGCAGCATGCAGATCAGCAAAAATAATACCGTGACCAGCAAGCCGGACAGACTGGACTGAAATGCTATACGCAGATCAATATTGGACCCAAAGCTTGTGCCCAGAAAAGGCAGCAGAATCAGTGTTCCCGGAGCGAACATCTTCTGTATATTACTGTCCAGATTACCAAGCAGTATACCGATGAAGAAAGGCACCAGCGTAGCAATTACACTGAGATAATCGATACCGACGCCGCTTGCCGAATTCAATATCATGACCGGAATAACCGGTACGGCGATCAGATTCAGAATGCCAAACGCAGCACGGTCCACATCATCTCCGTACGTGTTCATCAAGGCCAGGTATAATCCAGGATTACAACTGGTCAGAACGGCAATGAAAGCTACCGCGGAAACTCCCCCCACCCCACTTATGCCAAAAAAGTGCACAAATGCCCAACCGAACAGGCAGCTGATGAGGATACGGGAGATACAGAGCACTCCTGCTCTCTTCAATGTCACCAGAAGCTGTGACAAGTTAAGTTGTGTGCCTGACACCAGCAAAATCATGCCAATCAACACCATGGTACCCTTGGAAGTGAAGAGTGCTGTCGTTGGATCCCCGATCTGAAAGAACGATGGAAACACCGTGTTGATGACCGCGGCAGCCAGCATAGGAACAATCAGCAAGCCGCCGGGTATTTTTTTGATACGACCCAAAATATTCATGCTCTGTTACAGTTCTGCTCCGTTGGTACGGATCACATTCTGATACCAGAAGAACGAATCCTTACGATATCTTTCGAGCGTACCATTGCCATAGTCATCCTGATCCACATAGATAAATCCGTACCGTTTGCTCATCTCGGAAGTCCCTGAACTGATCATGTCGATTGGTCCCCACATCGTATATCCCAACACTTCGACCCCATCGGCAATGGCGAGTCCCATCTGTTCGATATGTTTGCTCAAGAAATCAATCCGGTATGGATCGTTGATCGTTCCATCTTCATTCAGCTTATCGTAGAAGCCTGAGCTGTTCTCCAGAATGAAGACTGGTTTTTGATACCGATCATAGACAAGATTAAGCGTATAACGCAGGCCAATCGGATCAATCTGCCAACCCCACTCGTTAGCGGGCAGATGCGGGTTTTTATATACACTGTGTACATTGCCTGCCGTTAGTTCGAGCTGCTCCGTATCACTGCTGGAAATCATCGAGTTGTAATACGACATACCCACGAAATCAGCCGTGTGTGCGCGAATGCTATCCAGATCACCATCCTCGATATTCAGCTGGATCTCCTTGTTTTTGAAATACGTTTTACTATAGTAAGGGTATTCGCCTTTATTAAGCACATCCAGATAGAACTGATTTTTCATCTGATCATCCTGCTGCATCTGAAGTGCATCCTCCGGCTTGCAAGTGTAAGGATACGTTGTGAAATATGCGACCATACTTCCGATCTGGTTATTTGCATCGATCTCATGTGCCATCTTGGTTGCTCTGGACGCAGCTACAAATTGATGATGCAGCCCTTGGAACAGCATTTCCTCATAATTCGGAGCATCATAATCAATGATTCCCAGCGTCTTGGCCGATGCTTTCACGCTCATGTTGATCTCGTTGAACGTCACCCAATATTTCACTTTGCCCTTGTAGCGATTAAACAGCACATCACAATAGTTCACATACAGATCGATCAGCTTGCGGTTATACCATCCTCCGAACTTGTCCATTAATACGATAGGCGTATCAAAGTGGCTGATGGTAATCAGAGGCTCCATACCATGTTTTAGACATTCATCAATAACCTGATCATAGAACTCTAGTGCCTTTTCATTCGGAGCGACATCGTCGCCACCCGGAAATACTCTGGCCCATGAAATGGAATAACGGAATACTTTGAAGCCCATCTCGGCGAATAATGCAATATCCTCACGGAAGTTATGATAGAAGTCGATCCCCCGGCGCTTTGGATATTTAACCGTATCCGGGTCATTCCTGGCCTCTTCAATCATCTCCCAATTAACCCTGATCTGCTTGGTCACTTTGCGGTCGTTCTTCTCGTTGAACTTCATCACTTCTGGGATGGTCAGACTCTTGCCGTCCACATTATAAGCTCCCTCTGCCTGACAGGCAGACAATGCACCGCCCCACAAAAAATCTTTTGGAAAATTGGAATTCGTCATTTTAGTTTCCTCCTGTTATTACGTGTTATGGTCTTATTTCAGGTTTTATGGGATCAGCTTCATTAGCGCTTCACTCTCCCGGATCGGTCCGCTGGTCGCTGTAGTCAGTACGTCTCCATACTGTTGCATGTTGGTTACCACAATGGATGTAATCGTGTTATAGCCTGCTGACGTAATGCCTTCTGGATCAAATTCCACCAATAAATCGCCAGCCTTGATTATCTGTCCCTGTTCGATATGAGCGTTAAAATATTTTCCTTTCAGACTAACGGTATCCACCCCGATATGGATCAGGATCTCGACACCATTCGCTGCCTTTAGTCCAATGGCGTGTTTGGTGCGATAAAGTGCTTCGACTACTCCGTCAAATGGAGCGTATACCTTGCCATCTGTCGGAACAATCGCAATACCTTTACCCATTAACTCTTGGGCAAATGCTTGATCTTCCACTTCAGAGATCGGTTTGATCTCCCCTGTCATTGGACTAACGATAAGCATGTCCGAAGAAGTGGATGTCAGTGATGATACTGACTCTGGAGATGCCTCTGTGACAACGGCTGTTGAATTGTCATTTACCTTATCCGTAGCTTGTTGCTGTTTGGCTCCTTCTGTACCTTCCTTGATGCCTGCCATCAACGTAAACACAAAGCCAAGTACAACGGCAGCAATACAACCAATAACGACATACATGTAACGATCAGATGTATATGTACCAATTGCCAATACACCTGGAAGTGAAATTGCGTTCGCTGTTGTGTGCACCAAGCTGTAGAATCCACCGACTAATCCCCCTGCAAGACAACCTGCGAAAAAGGGACGTTTATATTTGAGCGTTACACCATAGATCGCCGGCTCGGTAATCCCGAACAACGCGGTGAATCCACTCGAAGCAGCCGCCGATTTCATCGTTTTACTCTTCGTCAGGACAAACACACCGAAGGCTGCTCCAGCCTGAGCCAAATTCGCCGCCAGTGCCGTTGGTAACAACACGGTTGCGCCCAGTGTAGCCACTTGTTGAACCTGAATAGGCATGATGGCATAGTGCATACCGAACATAACCATGATCGGTTTGAAAAATCCAAGAATTGCACCAGCAAGAACACCTGCGGTGGAGAACAATGAGTTAATACCATTGGTCAACCAGTCACCAATATATGATCCCACTGGGCCAAGCACGATTAGTTCCACTGGAATCATAATAAACAAAACAATCATTGGGGTAAGCAGAACCTGCAGAAACTTGGGAATCACTCGATTGACGATTGGATACACATAACTCATGATCCATACCGCCAGAATGATGGGAATGACGGAAGATGAATATTTCATCAACAGGATCGGCATGCCAAGGAAATCAATGCTGTTCACACCCGTCTCGGCAATCTGTGACGCAGCGTTCAGAATGATGGGGTGCATCAGCCCCGCAGCAAGAGCTACCGCCAAATAGGGATTGGTTTTGAAACGGTTTGCTGCACTAACAGCCAGGAAGAATGGCATGAAGTAGAAAATACAGTCCCCGATCATGTTAATGATCGTCAGAAAGCCTGAACCCTCCAGATAGCCCATGGCAGCTATAACGGTAGCCAAACATTTGATCATCCCGCAACCAACAAGTGCTGGCAGAACAGGCGTAAATATACCTGCAATGGTTTCAAGTACTACATTGACAGGGTTGCGTCTCTTTTTCGGTCCACGATCTGTGGACTCCGCAAGTTCGCCAATCTTGTCAGAAGTTAGATTCTTCACTTCACTGTATACCGCGTCCACTTTGGCACCGATAACAACTTGAATCTGTCCTCCGGAATTTTGTGCCTTAAGCACGCCTTCGAGCTGATCCAGTGCCTTGAGGTCTGCTTTGTTATCATCCTTCAATACGAATCTCAAACGGGTTGCACAGTGTGTCAGACCCGATATATTTTGCTCGCCGCCAACAAGCTCAAGTACGTTTTTAGCCAAGTCTTTGTTGTTCATGACTCTTCTCCTCTACATCAACTGAAATGGTTATATAAAAAATGACCAAGCCGGGGAATCGTCATTCCCTACGCTTGGTCATGCCTGATCGAATCAGTAACAGTCCATAATGGTTATGCAATTGGTTAGTTCGAGATTAATCGTTGGATATGCAGAATCAGATATAACTTTTCATCATCAGAACAGGTCCAGCCGTAATTATTTTTCAGAAAATCAGCAATCTTCTCCACACAAGCCAGTTCCTTTGGAAACTTCTCTTTGACCATCAGGAAAAGCGATTCATTCTCATCCTTGAGCGATGTACCGCTCATCTGTCGCATGATGAAATATCTGATATGTGTCGCAAATCGCATAAAGTGAATGGAGTCTTCCTGAAAATCAATTTTGAGAGCATATTTGATCACGGATAGGATCTCGCCCGTAACTGTGGTTACCTTAGTGGTATCCGTCATCTCTCCCGAGCCAACCTGCGCATTAACAAAATGCAGAGCAATCAGTGTTGTTTCGGCTGTCGGCAGAGCAATATCCATTTTTTCCTGAATCAGCTTCAGCGCAGCCTCCCCCACCCGGGTCTCGTCCGGATAGAGTGTCCGCACTTCCCATTCCAGCGGATTTTTGATACTGATGCCTTCTCTGGTTCGGGTTAATGCAAAACTGATATGGTCAGACAGGGTGAGAAGCAGGTTCGGGTTAAATTGTTTATTCAGAATCTGACTTCCCAGCTTAATGACTTCCTCAGCGAGATAAATATCCTCAATTGGAATGCTGTTCAGCAGGTCATACATACGGATATTCTTCGGTGCTACGAAAATTTTCTCCACCAAGTCCGTCTCTGTCAGCTCGTAAGGCGTTTTCAGAAATCCGACCCCTTTACCTACGACGAATACTTCTTCGTTGTTATCATTAATGGCAATCGCCACATTATTATTCACTTTCTTAATAACCTTCAATGTCCTCACCCCCCGACGAAAATAAAAAAAGACCGAAAGCGATTACAGTAAAGCAATCGAATTCGGTCATGCCTGGTTTCCCCAGTAACAGTCCGTGTTATGAATATAAGTTTATTATAGTGCTGTTTTAGAAAAAGTCAATCATCCAATCTTAGGGAAAAATCAGCCTCTCTTATCATTGAAGGGAACGCAGAGACCCGATACGTCATATATAATAACGCCCTTTTTTAAAACTACAAAAAGAAAATGTGACCATATGCCCTACTCGCCAGTCTAATTCATATAAAAACCAGCCAAGTGCTGGCTTCATCCCTCCAATACGAAAGGAGCTGTTATCCATGGGTTCAACCGATCTCGTTAACCAGGCCATCCAAGGAGATCGTGAAGCCTTTATCCGGCTTATTCGAGACATTGAAAACTCTTTGTACAATACGGCAAAATCTATGCTGAGAAAAGAGGAGGACGTGGCCGATGCCATTCAGGAGACAATCCTGAACGCATACAAATCGGTGCATACACTCCGGGAACCCCGGTATTTCAAAACCTGGCTGTTTCGCATCCTCATCAATGAATGTAACACGATGCTGTCCCGCCGCTCTCTATCCACTGCTTATGCGGAGGTACCTTCAGAAAAGCGGGAGCATTCCAGTCCCTACGATGAGGTCGATATGCGAGAAGCGGTAGACCGTCTGGAGGAATCGAAACGAATTGTAGTCGTTTTGCATTATTTTGAGGACCTGTCCCTACGCCAAGTCGCCGATACGCTGAATATTTCCGAAAGTGCAGTGAAAATGAGACTTACTCGGGCAAGGCAGGAGTTATATCAGAAATTCAAAAATTTTCGGGAGGTAAACTTACATGTCAAACCCGTTTAATATCGATCAGGAATTAAAGAACCAAGCGAAGGAGCGTCCTCTGATGTCTGAACTTGTGCGTAACCGGATTGATGCCACACTGGATTCTCTGCCGGCGTCCCCAAACACATTGAAAACCGAACAAACTTTGCGCTCCAGTCGCCGGAACAAGCGATGGCACAAGGCTACAGCTGCGACAATTGCTGCCGGAGTATTGGGCGTGACCGTATTTGCATCCGGCTTTGTATCACCGGCCATGGCCGCCTCCTTGCGCAATATCCCACTCGTAGGTAGCCTTTTCAGCTCAATCGAAGCCGATATGGGTCTGCGAACGGCGGGCAACGACGGCTTGACTACCCCTGTTAACAGCAAGGTCGCTTACCAGGATGTGAAGCTGGAAGTCCTTGAAACAGTTTATGATGGTACCCGTGCTGCATTTCTGGTTCATTTCACTGCGTCGAATCTGAATCAGGGTGAATATGACAATGGCAAGGACATCGTGAAACTGAGCAGCGGTATTGAGAATGTCTTTTTCAAAGTCGACGGGTCCCTTGCGGATAGCGGACTGTTCTATAGTTCGGTAGGAGAAACGCAGCCAAATACACTGCTCTTTGAGCAGGTCATTTCCTCCGATCAGGGAACGGCACAATTGCCGGATCAGTTCGAGGCCAAGGTTCAATTGACGTTGCAGGGCATCGATCATGAGTTCGAGCTGACGGTTCCATTTGCCAAATCAACAGAAAACATTCATCAGGTTCTGCCCAACACAGCCATGACCAATGATCTGTATACTGCCGCTGTTACGGAAGCTGTGGTTACCCCTGTCACTACTCGTCTAACTACTGTTATCAGTTTGAACGATAAGAGTACTCTTACGGCAAAAGAGCAGGAACAGCTGAGTCACATCGGATTTGCCGTCTATGATGATCAAGGGCGGCAACTGACCTCACTTAGCGGCGAGGGCATCTATGAGGGAAACCAAATAACATCCGAACGCATGTATGCTACGACTTCCAAAGATGTGAAATACCTGATAGTGAAACCTTTCGAGATCAAGGATGACTTCGCTGAAGAGGTTAAAGACACACAATTCATCAAGGGAATGGAAATGAAGATTCAGCTTCAATAGCCTGATCTCATTTCCTTATGAAGGAGCCATTCCATGTCCATCCAATATTCAATCTCATCTCCCATCGTACTTGGCCCATTATTCGTTCTGGTCCTGCTCGCCCTGATGATCCACGCCAGGGTGAGTAAAACCAGGTATACGGTCAGACAGTATGTGTTGATGCTCGCATTTGCCATATATATGTTGGGCGTTATGCATTTTGTATTCTTCCCTATCGACGTGAACATCGGAATCTATGCCAATCAAACTCCATGGTATCAAAGCATTCAATGGATTCCGCTCCTGACCGCGGATGCACCAAGCTTTCTCCTAAACATTGTGCTGTTTATGCCACTGGGGTTCATGCTTCCTTTCATAAAGCCTTGGATTCATTCGATGCAAACAGCAGCATTAGCGGGATTGGCTTTAAGTATCCTTATTGAAATAACACAGTTGCTGCTCCGAGTAACCTTGGGCAACGGTCGCAGTACCGATCTGAACGATATAATAGCCAATACAACGGGAAGTGTACTTGGTTTTGTCATCCTGAATCTGTTTACAAAAAGCTCCATCGGACAGCGCCTCATGACGCTGTGGGAGTCACCACAGGGAGTATCATCCAAAAATATACAGTAAAATGAATATGAGCATGCATAAACGCCCCTTGAAGGCAAAACATGGTCCATACACCAAGATGAAAAAAGTCGCCTGCTATGGTACAATGAAAGAATTGTGTATTCAGAGACAGACATGTGGATAAAGGCCATGAACGAAGGATTTCTGATGCGCTTTTATCCATTCATCATGCTGCCATTTTAGGGAGGCTTATGGAACAACCATGCTCATTATTGGTATCGCCGGAGGAACCGGCTCCGGTAAAACGACGGTAGCTCGCTCCGTCATAGACCGTCTGGGATCAGCTAAAGTTACGTTTATATCCCAAGACAATTATTACAAAGACCAGTCGCAGCTCACACCTGAGCAACGCCGACTCACCAATTACGATCACCCGTTTGCATTCGATAATGATCTGTTGATTGAGCATCTCACCCTGTTGAAAAAAGGCCAAGCGGCGTATGCTCCCGTATATGACTTCACCATAGATAACCGTGCTGCCAATGAGACGGTTGAACTGGCACCGAACCATATTGTCATTGTAGAAGGATTGCATGTGCTGATTGATGAACATCTTCGCAGTCTGATGGACATCAAAGTATTTGTTGATACTGATTCCGATGTTCGGATTCTACGGAGAGTCCTGCGGGATATTGAAGAGCGCGGACGCACGATCCAATCCGTGTACAAACAATACCTCGAAACGGTAAAACCAATGCACGATGCTTTTATCGAGCCATCCAAAAAGTATGCTGATATCATTATTCCAGAAGGCGGACATAATGAAGTAGGTATTCAGATGTTATCCATCCTCACTGAGAAATACCTCACCGGGGAAAATTGGAACGGCGCTTAATTTGCTGCAATGCAACACAACAGAAATCCAGATTACGATACAGCGTAATCTGGATTTTTTGTTGATTTTTCATTTATAATAGTCCCCAATAGTTGAAAGGAGATCTACCCCTATGGCTACTTTTGAAGAGTTCATGCAGCATGACATCCGGGTTGGTACCGTGGTGGAAGCCGAACCCTTCCCCAAGGCTCGCATACCCGCTATTAAAATGACGATCGACTTCGGACCACTTGGTCTTAAGCGCTCCAGTGCTCAGATTACTCAGCGATACACGCCTGACATGATCATTGGCAAACAGGTCGTTGCTGTAGTTAATTTCCCACCTCGGCGGATTGCCGGTTTTGTCTCTGAAGTACTTGTGCTTGGCGGCGTGCCTGGTGAAGGCGATGTTGTCTTGCTCTCACCGGATAGCCCATTACCTAATGGAACACCGATAGCCTGACTTTATTTTGAGTAAAAAGAATATGGGCTTTTTAAATGTTTGGAAATCGAGTATTCTTGATTTATTGATTATTGAATTGACTATTGATGGAACTACATATGTTGGAGACCTTAAAGCATAAGGCTATGAATCTGCGGATTTGTGGCCTTTTTTTGTGTTTTTTGGAGGAAATATAGGTCTGGAGAAGTAGTAAGGGTTGAGCGAAGAGGAGGAGTTTTGTTGATAAATCATACCAACAGCCTAGTTATGCATGGTAGAATATTGATTATTATTACAAATTTAGTATCTAGTAGCCTGAAAAGTACATATCAAGGAGAGAAATTCACAATTGAGAGGAGCAAAATTCATGAGAAAAATGATGATTTCCGGCGTAACGGCATTGGCTTTATTAACAGGGGGTATCGTAGGTTTTGGAGGCGTTGGGAGTTCTGTAGAAGCCGCACAAGCTACAACTAAATTCAAGGACGTTCCTTCTACACACTGGGCATCTTCAGCAATTAATTCGGCCGTGGAACAAGGTTATTTCAAGGGGTATGCCGACGGGACATTTAAACCAAGCTCACCGGTCACCAAAGCTGAAATGGCAAGTATTCTGGGACGTTTATCCGACCAGCCTAATGCATCAACACAAGAACAAAACAATTTCACGGACATACCCGAGTGGGCAAAAAGTGGTGTCTCTATTGCTATAGCAAAAGGTTTTATCAGCCCTTCTAATTATAAGGGGAAATTGGATGCACAAGGCGCTCTTCAACGAGGAGAAATGGCTACTTGGCTGACTCAAGGGTTAACCGTGGTTGATCCTGAATACAAACAAGCACTCTCTGATGTGACCAACACCGTTGTGCCTGCAAAGGAATATTTCACAGGTAAACTCGCAAGCGCTCAAAAAAATGCAGTCGCTGTTGCCCTGGGAACGGGACTGATGAGTGTAGCAAACGATAAAACATTTGGCGTTGAACGTACTACAACACGAGCTGAAGTAGCTGTATTGATCGCCCGTTATGCAGCAGTTGCCAAGACAAAACCTGCTGATTTTCAGGGGCTGAATGAGCTGCGGGCAGTGGGTTTGACGGGAACGAATTTGAGTATTATTGCGCCTAAGTATCAGAAAGCAGGACCAGAAAAATTTTCTGAATCGTATGATTACAGCAAAGTAACTGGCGATTTTGCGAAAATTCGTAATCAAGAATTAGTTACAGTAACGAATTATGCAGATCTGAGGGTCAAGAACTGGATCATCGTCAATCCATATGTGAAAGAAACTGAGAGAAGTATCTATTATCCCGTTTTCGTTGATGAAAAAGATAGATTACTGAGAGGCGCTTATTATTCCTTTACAGAGTTTGATATTAGTATTAAAAACTCTATGAACCAACTGCAAGCCGGTAGTCTTATCAATTCCCCAACTATTAATGCTTTAACTTCTCCAAGCACTAAAGCCTTTAACGAGTATGGACTTAAACATATAAATGATTTACTCGGACCCAAAGGCGTTTTTATTGAAAAAAAACCTGTTTACTGGGCACATGGTCTCTTACATTTTGACAAGTCACTAAATCCTGGAGTACGTCTGACGCTCAAAGATGGAACAAACTTTACTGTAGTTCCAAATTAAACTATGAAAAGGGTGTTCCAATTTGCACTTCTATAAATTGTTAAAGAGGTTATTAATAGCATATATAATACTATGCATATTATTCCAAACCCCTTCAGTAATTTTTGCTGGAGGGGGACCTGGAACAAAGCCAGTTTTAGAAGCCTCTCATATAGTACCTTCATCCCCTTCAAAGTCTCAGAAAAAAGTAGTACCCGTTGAGGGTAGTGGAATGTCTAATATCGGTGTTTATGTTTACCAACTCGATAATTTAAGATGGAGTGTAGATGGAGAATGCAACGGCCAAACATTAAGCAATAATCCCGATACCAACAAACCAAACTCATCATTAGTTTGCGTAAATCTTACACTAGATGCACCAAGCTACAAACCCTCTGAATACTTTGATCGTTCAGGTCAGAGATATACTAGAAGTGAATTAACTTCAATCTCGTTAAAGCCCATGTATATGGATAACACACAATATTACTTACCAGGGAAACCAATTTTGGTTAGTGTGGAATCATTTGATGGCGATACGGTAAAATTTACAACTCAAATCGGAGGTGCTATTGAACCAATAGGACACAGACCCTATAACCCACCTAAATACTCTGCCGACTATATATTTAATACCGATTTATATTGGCGGGCCGTTGCCGAAATAACCAAAGAGATTAACCTAACCGCTGGCGGGCAACTTAGCCTGAACCAGTCTAAACAATTGAATGCAACGGTCAAAACGAAAAATGGTGATGGGAACTTTGGAGCGGAGACCAACGTAAACACTGGCAGCGGGGGTACAACGACTTGGGAATCATCCAATCCTGGTGTCGCTACCGTGAGTAACTCCGGAGTGGTCCAAGCCGTCAGCAGAGGAACCACAACCATCAAAGTACTGTGGGAAAAGGATGATTTTGAGCTAACTACCACAACAAACATTGGCGTTGAAGAAAATCCGGGTCCTGGTGGTGAGGACGGTAACGGAGGCGGTGGAGGTTGCACGCCAACGGTTGGACCACCTTCTGCTGGAACCATCATGAGCATGAGTGATCTCGATCCAAATGCCAACGGTGTTATTAAGTCAGATAACAGAGATAATGAGACATTCAATGTGTTAAAAGGAATCCCTACTTCCGAGTCACTCTACACAAATGCCTTTGCTGACAATTACCTGTTTAAACAAGCTTGGGCGAAAATGAGCGGTAAAATTACATACAACTGTAATGTCACAATCTCGTACGACAGAGAGTGGACAGTACCTGGACCGGAGGTATGTGATGATGATGGTTGTACATCAGGGACACCTGTACCTGCGAACGACACGGTACCCAAACCATACAACTTCCAAATCACAAGAGACTACTCCTACTGGAAAATTAATAACCTGGAAGTATATAAGATCGCTAAAGCAACCATGAACAATTACGCTTTGCCCGGAGAGACCGTTACGATGAATCCATCAGGATACACACCACCAACACTGGAGTCTAAAAATGATGAATCCGTAGAAAGCCATGTACGACCAGGGCAAACCACTTCAATCTCATATACTCCACCCAAATTAACAGGTGGTTTGAACCAACCTCCCAGTGTGCCTGATGATACATCACGGTTAAAAGGGATGGCTGAATCCAACACACCTCAAAGTAAAGTGAATAATGATCTAGTAAAATTCAACAACACAACCATTATGAATGATGTGGAAGCAACCAAGGATGGCCCAACGCCATCCAACTTTCCTAACCCAACGACGATCGGTCGCAATGTGCTATACAAACCGGGTAATATGATCAGCAATTCCCTGCTGAATAAAGCAAACACCACAAGCTCTGGTGAGATCTATTATGATTTGCTACCAGGCAACGTGAACGGCGGCGCCAATAAAATATTACCGATTAACGGTATCAACACCATCACGGTACATACCCCTGTCGTCAATTACGCCTGGGTATCGGATGATCAGCCGCATAATCAGAAAACCGTGCCGGACCCAACAAGCGCTGCACTCATTCTGGAATGTCCGTTCATTGTGAGAATTCCCACATCGGGACAGCACTTGGACGCAGCAAGTTATCCTGGATATGGGAATCGGGACTATGCCAAATACTTTCGAACCAAACAGGTGCAATTCCCGTTTGATGTCTACAACGCAGACCGGAGTCAGTTTATCTCTGCCAAGACATGGGTCGATATTCCGGTCAATCAACTGGATACCACATTCTACCTCCCTGTATGGGTAGACGAGGGAAAATACCATATTACATTCCGCAATATTGCAGAGAATGCACCTGCAAACTTTACCGAGCAAAAGGATGCCAATACCAATCTGGCACATCATGTTGCAGCAGACACCGTACCGGTAGATGTCATCGGAAGGTTATATGATTTTCACGTCACTGATATCTCTGATTACAACTGGGAAAATGTATTTCGCAAGCGATTGGGTAGTCCCGAACCAACGGGCTATAGCTACTGGACCGGGATGAATAGCATTGATGGTGATCCGCGAGGTAACCTGGCTCCATTTGTATTGCCCATTCGACCGGGAAGCCACCCGGTACAGGGATTTGCTAACGCAACTGTGAAGACAGGGTACCATTTCAAGTTTGATCTGAAGACCAAGGGCAATATGTTTGGCAATCAGGATGGTATTCGAATTACACCCACTTTTGCTTTTGTGAGTAAAGACGGGTCCTCGCGACAAGAAGTCGATCTGTACTACCATCGAGGCCAGGAACGCCTAATCCGTATCGGATCGGCTCAGGATCTGGAGAAACGCTTTGTTGTCCTTAACTCACGTCTTCGAAATGTACCCGGTACAGAGTTAAGCGATACAGCGCGTTATCAGTATACTTATGAACTGACAGCGGAAGAACGCAGCCAGCGTACGTTGGCAGAACATATGGTTCGCATGGTCGATCAGACATCTCATCAAAAAACATGGGTAGGTCGTTATGACTGGATGATCCTGTCCGCTCCAATTCGGACACTCATTGGACCTAAAACGGACATTCCTTCCGGGGTCAACGTGGACCGGGCCAATGCAGCAATCCAGCGTTGGTACGGGGAGTACAGCTTGCCGGCCGATGTATATGCCGTACCAAAAGGTACGGATCTTGAGCCCCTCGCCCGACAAAATCAGCTGGATGAGAAATCGAATGTTTTTCTGAAAAATGGTTATATCGTGGTCAACTTCAACATGGAGAGCCTGCGAAATGGAAATACAGAATCACCCCATTTGCAATACATTCATGCACCGCTGATGAATCAATGGCAGATGGAAGGTTCCAACAAAACGCCAACAGACAGTCACGGCAGAACCTGGCCTCTGAAGGATGGCGATATTGTCTTTTACCATGCTGATCAGTCCAACCGGAACGACTTCCAATCCCAAGTACCACAATAGTTTGAATCTCTCATGTCAGTACGACTGGCTAAGCAGATGTAGCCAACCACATATGGGCAGAAGAGTCTATATGCGGAGTACCTCTCCAAAATAAGACTGACTGTCCTTATAGTGATAATCACCCAATGAAGCAATCAATAATTGTATGATGAATAGCCATGAAGTGCCAGACTAAGTACTATACAGCCTGCGCAAAACTATGGTGTACTGAATGACATAGGTGCACTGAACCACATACAATAAAGCTTTCACAAGCTATTGCTGTATCACGTTCCAACTTACACACAACATACCTGTTATACAACAAAAGGGTTATCCTGAAAGTCATCTATGGACTTCTGGGGTAACCCTTCTTGCATCATTCTCTTTTTATAACCTTACTTAGACTATAAAGAAAACCCGCACATCAGTATTATCCTGACAGACTTTCTCCAGGAGACAGGTAGGTTAGCAGGAACGTCAGGAACGTGATACCGAACAATACGATACCAGTTGTATTAATCGTTTAACGATATATCTGCTCAAGTGCTCTAACGTCCTTCCCCACAACTTTATGTATGTGCCATGATGTTCTTCGTCCACAGCTCCGCTGAAAACTTATAAATTCTATCAAAAAAGGCGTCCCTCTCCGTGTTTCTGGATGAGGATGCCTTAAATAAACAGATTTTCAGAAAAAATCATGCTCTCTAAACACCTTCCTATCTCCCGTAGGGTACTACTGTGTTTGTTAAACCTGGCAGGTCTCCTGGCTCCAGACTCATCGTCACTTGCAGCTCCTTCCCGGCTTAAACCAGTGGATTATCGCTACCTGACTCCTCTGTTACAGTGGCGGGACCGCGCCGGTATTACACCGGACTTCCCTATTAAGCTTCCACCCTGACGGGCAAAGCACCAAGTTCCACATATTCAATTACACTTCTGTATCAGAATAGCGGGACAACGTTTAATGATCAAAAATTTTCTTTCAAATTTGAAACACTAAGTGCGTCTAATCGCGAATTCTCGACCCCTTCGGAGATACGCCCGTCACACGCTTAAACATCTTGGAAAACAATAATGGGTCCGTATAACCAACAGAATGGGCCACTTCACTGACCGACAGCCCTGGATTCTGAAGAAGTTCGGCAGCCCTATTCATACGGTACTCCAGAAAAAAGGACTGTAGCGACATGCCATATCGCTCTTTGAACAATCCTGATAGATACGTGCGATCCAGCCCCACAGCTTGGGCAATATCCAGAATGGAAGTTCGCTGACTGTACCTGTTCTCCATAAACTGCACCGCCTGCCGGATGTACGTTTCTTTGTTCGAAAGGAGCTGCCCTATCTCTTCCTCCACAGATGAAGAAGAGATTAATTCTGCCATCAAGCGGTACAAGAGACTCTGATTCATCACATCGCCTCCCGGACGCGTAGAAGCCTGGACCAACTCCGTATACAATTGTCCCATCGTATTTGTATCCTGGGCATCATACACCGGTCGCTCCGGGCTCAATTGGGCACGTTGCATGAATGCTTTGGCTTGTACGCCTTTAAAACCAAACCACGAATACGTCCAGGGCTCCTGCGGATCTGCCTCATAATGAATAAGCGTGTCAGGGAGAATGACAAAACCCTGTCCCTCGCTAAGCTTGTACTCCTGATCCCCCATGTACACGGCGCCCCGTCCTTCATGGATGTAGTGCACAATGTAAGAATCACGTACACCCGGTCCCCAATAATGCGCAGGGTCACATGCCTCCCACCCAAAAAACAACAACATCAGCTCCATCTGTGTCCAGCCTGCGGGAACCACATTCATCTCTATTTTTCTCATTTTATGCCCTCCCTCCTTGTTTCCTTCCGAGGTTCACCATCTGTATGTCTAATTAAATTATAACAGCTAAAGCACAACATTATTAGTTGAAAACGGAAACAAAAATGGGATTATGCCATGTTTGAGAGGGGTTGAGCCATAGTTATATATGCCGAATCGGCCTATAGTTGGGGTACAACATTTTTCAGGGAGGCTGAACTTAAGATGAACAAAATTACGTTTCTCGGTGCGGGAAGCACCGTCTTTGTCAAAAATGTATTGGGTGATGTCATGATGACCGAAGCACTGCAGGATTTTGAGCTGGCATTGTTTGATATTGATGCTGAACGTTTGAGTGATTCAGAGCGTTTGCTGACCAGTCTGGGCCGTTCACTCGGAAGCCGTTGCGTTGTGAACGTATATCATGACCGCAAAGAAGCGCTGCGCGGGGCCAAATATGTCATCAACGCTATCCAGGTCGGTGGATATGATCCATGTACCATTACAGACTTCGAGATTCCGAAGAAATACGGATTGCGTCAAACGATTGCAGATACACTCGGCATCGGCGGAATTTTCCGTAATCTGCGTACGATTCCGGTCATGCTGGATTTTGCCCGGGATATGCAGGAAGTATGTCCGGATGCATGGTTCCTGAACTATACCAACCCGATGGCCGTGCTTACCAACATCATGAATGTGCATGGTGGGATCAAAACCGTAGGTTTGTGTCATAGTGTGCAGGTATGTGTACCACATCTGTTTGATGCACTGGGGATCGATCAGACAGGTGTTGTGGCTAAGATTGCAGGGATCAACCACATGGCTTGGCTGCTCGAAGTTACAAAAGACGGGCAGGATCTGTACCCCGAGATTAAACGTCTGGCGAAGGAAAAACAGCAGGAACAGCATGACGACATGGTGCGTTTTGAGTTGATGCAGCGATTTGGCTATTATGTAACGGAATCCTCCGAGCACAATGCCGAGTACCATCCTTACTTCATCAAACGGAATTACCCGGAGCTGATTGAACGCTTCAATATTCCACTGGATGAGTATCCACGCCGCTGTGTGAACCAGATTGAAGGCTGGAAAGAAATGCGTACCAAGCTGTTTGCCAGCGAAAATATTGAACATACCCGCAGCCGTGAATACGCATCGCATATTATTGAAGCGATGGAGACGAATACCCCTTACAAGATTGGCGGCAACGTCATGAACAACGGACTGATTACAAACCTGCCGCGTGAGGCATGTGTCGAGGTACCTTGTCTGGTCGATGGATCAGGGATCAGCCCTACGTACATTGGGGATCTGCCTCCACAACTCGCGGCATTGAACCGGACAAACATCAACACGCAACTGCTGACCATTGAAGCGGCAATCACTGGCAAAAAAGAACATATCTATCATGCCGCCATGCTTGATCCACACACGGCTGCCGAGCTGTCTATCGATGACATCGTAGCGATGTGTGATGAGTTGATTGAGGCTCACGGCGATTGGTTGCCAAAATACACGTCATAATAAAAAGCACCGTTTCCTTTGCAGCTGAAGGGGACGGTGTTTGTTCGTTCCATAGCACTCATCTGCATAATAGTGCATCACATCATTGTTAATAAATATCTCGCTCCCATAAACTTCATTCGGCAGGGAGCAAAAAGCGATAACCAATGCCAGGCTCCGTCTGAATATATCGCGGATTGGTTGGATCTTCATTTAATTTCTTGCGCAGGTGTCCCACATATACCCGCAGATAATGGCTGTCGGACTCATGATGATGCCCTCCCCATACTTGCTGCAAAAGCTGACGCTGGGTGATGATCTTCCCCGCATTCGAGGCGAGCACCTTCAGCATCTCATATTCCGTTGGGGTTAATTTCACCAAAGTCCCCTCCAGTTCAACCTGCCTTTGGGCCAGATCAACCGTCAGTGGTCCGAAGCGTAGTATCGGTTCATCCGTCGTTTTGGCTACATGACGTAGCGCCACCCGAATACGGGCGACCAACTCACCCATTCCGAATGGTTTGGTCACATAATCATCTGCACCACCATCCAACGCGGCAATTTTGTCTCCCTCCTGATCCTTCGCTGTCAGCACAATAATCGGCACTTGTGACCACTCTCGAATCCGGTGAAGTACCTCCATGCCGGACATGCCTGGCAAACCAAGATCAAGAATGATCAGATCCGGATGTACAATACTCGCCTGAATAACACCCTCTTCGCCCTCCCCACACTCGTGGAGTTCGAATTGGTGCGCCTGAAGAGTGACCTTGAGCAATTTGCGAATCTGCGGCTCATCATCGATCACCAATATACGAGCCCCTAGTGGTGCGTTCATGTTATCCTTCAACCTCTCCTTGTTCTGAATAGGGAAACCGCGATCCGTGGGCCTCCATGGGGATATCTATGCGCATTCTCGTTCCCCCGCCCGGATTCGGCTCTGCCACAATGGTACCTCCGTGGACTTCTACAACGCCTTTACAGATCGCCAAACCAAGCCCCGTTCCTGTGACATGCTGAGTAGAAGCTGAGCGATAGAATTTATCAAATATACGTATTCTTTCCGCTTCCGGTATACCGACACCTTGATCGGCTACCCAGATTGTCAATTGACTTGGACTCTTATTACTGGTCACAGTGATGACAATTTGGCTCTCATCAGGCGAATATTTGATGGCGTTGCTGACGATATTGACCAGTACCTGCTCCAGCAATACTTCATCTCCGTAGATGAAGGCCGGATCATCAGACAGTTCAACTTGAATGTTGCGATGCGGACTGAATTCCCGAACCTGTGTCAATACAACGCTGATCATGTCCCCCACGTCACACCATTTCCGATTCAGTTGCAACATGCCGCTCTCCAGCCGAACCATACCCAGCAGATTCGTGACGAGACGATTCATGCGCAAGGCTCCATCCCGAATGTTGCCTGTTAATTCTCTCCGATCCTCAGGTGTAAAAAGAATATCATTCTCCAACAATCCCGTAGCCGAGCCGATAATGGCGGTTAGGGGCGTACGCAATTCATGGGAGACAGAGTCCAGCAGCGCTGTGCGTATGCGCTCCGATTCGGCAGTGATCTGCGCCAATCGGGCCTCTTCAGCCAGCTTCACTCGGGCAATGGCACCTGCGGCCAGTCCTCCGCATGCTTCTAACAAATGAAGCTGTTCTTGCTGCTCATGAACCTCACCAGCGTCCATGCTCACAGCGAGCACGCCATGAATCTGCTCCTCTGTGCGTAGCGGCACGTAAAGTCCGGGAGATTCCCGCAGAGTAGATGATCCTTTACCAGCGAGCTGTCCGTGATGATATACCCATTTGGCAATGGCAATCTCCGACTCTCCATCTCCCCAGCCACCCTTTTCCCCTTCTGATTCGGGTGCAGAAGAGCTTGTAACCAGCAGATCCCCCTGCCCATCCGGAAGATACACAGCCGCGGGCTTACCCAGGGTAAGCGATACTTGGGTTGCAATGTTAACCAGCAACGTATTCAGATCCGTAATAGCTGTCATCTGACGACTCAATGCGTACAGGGAGTTAGTCGTGGCCTCACGTGCTTTTACCATCTCCAGTTGTTGTCTCAATCGACCGGCAAGACTCGCCGTCAGAATCGCCACCGCAAGATATACAACAAAGGAGATGAGATATCTCAAGTCTTCAACCGTAAAGCTCAAATATGGCGGTACAAAAAAGAAGTCAAACATAATGACGCTAAAACTCGCGGCATATACAGCTGGCCCCATTCCCCAATACACAGCACTCACAAGTACGGGAAACAGGTATATAAGCGCTACATTCACCAGATCACCACTCATACCGATGGCATGAAGCAGCAAAGTTAGCAGCGTCACCGCGAGGGTCACCCATACATATGCAGGAACCCGTTTCCCATGGGATGCCTGCGTTTCTTTTTTTATTCGTTCAGACAATATCCATTCACATCCCGCTCAGTTCATAATCGTAATCTGCAACGATTAATACATCCAGATGCCGCGTCAAACGCACAAGTCGGTTGACCACCGAACCTGAGCCGCGGTAGCCATTCAACCACCACACCCGTCTTGCCTGCCCGACCACCAACTGGGTTGCTCTCGCCTCCGATGCCTTTATTGCCAAAATCTCAGGTACATTGCGCAGCCTTAGACTGTGATGAATATGAAATTGACCACCCAGCCGAATCGTCAGCTGCTCCAACGCTTCCAGATGGCACTTCACTTCGTCACTCATGGACTCGCCGATGTGGATATGATGTACATGCCAGATGGCTTTTAGACGATAAGCCATGCGGAATCCGCGCCGGATCAGCCGCTCGGCATGACGATCACTGCTTACACATACAAAGACCGCTTCCTGTCTGCGCCAAGGTCCTCGAAGTGTAATTTTAGCCTGCTGTGTTTCAAGCCGTTCATCGACATCGTCCGCCAGTTCGCGCAGGGCAAGTTCTCGCAAGGCAATCAAATTACCGATTTTGAAGAAATTCACAAGGGCTTGCTCGACCTTGGCAGTTGCATAGATTTTACCCTCCCTCATGCGCTGCCGCAAGGCCTGGGGTGCCACATCAATCAGCTGCACCTCATCGGCCATCTGAATGATCCGATCGGGTACGGTCTCGCGGACACGAACACCTGTAATATGTTCAACGGCATCATTCAGACTTTCGAGATGCTGTACGTTCATTGTGGTAATCACCGAGATGCCTGCATTCAGCAGGAGCAGGACATCTTCATAACGCTTTTGCCGGACACTCCCGGGTACATTCGTATGTGCCAGTTCATCCACAAGCACCACTTCTGGACAGAGACGCAGTATGGCCTCCGTATCCATCTCTTCCAGACGAGTTTCCTGATAAACGCGCTTCGTGCGAGGGATCACAGACAGGTTGCCCATCTGCTCCACGGTTTCTGCCCGTCCATGTGTCTCCAGCAAGCCGATCTGCACATCGATGCCCTTGCGGAGCAAATCATTGCCTTCCCGAAGCATCATGTAGGTTTTACCTACACCGGGCGCGGCTCCGATATATATTTTGAATGTGCCGCGCTGAATCTGGCCAATCTGTTCCTTCATTTCCTGCTCGCTTAGTCTGCGGTATGTCAGCGACTCCACATCGTTAACTTTAGCCGGAACCACACGTTCACCCTCCCGGGCCGCTCGATCAGCAACCAGAAACAGATCAACACCATGTAATCTGCGCAGCAGTGAGTTAACAACGGACCCCTGCCACAGTTCCTGCCAGCGCGTACGCCGGGAGTGTCCCATCACAATCCGGGTAATCTGGTGCTCCATTGCGTAACGCGCCAGCGTAGACGGGATGTTGCGACGGTGTAATATAGATAACTCCTCCATATGGCCGCCAAACTTCTCCACCAGCTTGATCATATTGCGCCGAAATACGATTGCCTCCTTTGTTAATGACTGCTTCATATTCCGGAAAACCACGGCGCACAAATCACCATTCAGCCGTTTGGCAATCTGTTGCCCACGCCGGATATAGATGGAGCCGTTCCAATGATATTGCGTGGACACCAGAATCCGCTCCATGATGCCTGTTGTGACGGTAATTCCCATCTCCTCCCGATGCTCACGCAAGGATTCATTCACCCCTTCTGCCACCAATCTCAGGGCCAGTTCGCGCAGAATACCCAGATTACCTTGACGAAATACAGCTTCTCCCTCATGCCCCTTCAGATGACCTTCTGCCAGACGGCTCAGTATCGTTTCCGGCGTGACGTCAATCAGCTTGACTTCATCCGCAAGTTCCAGTGTATCCGCGGGTACCGTATGTTCTGCTGCAATCCCTGTAAGTTGTCGTGCCAGCTCGGTATAGCCTTCCAGCTCATACACATTCACCGTTGTCATGACACTGATGTTGTTTCGGAGCAAAAACTGAATGTCCTCCAGTCGGGTAGCATAGCGAGCGCCTTCTCTGTTGCGATGTGCCAAACCATCCACCAGCACAACTTCCGGATTACGCGCCATTAGTGCATCCAAGTTCAGATCCTTCATCTCTACATCATCACTCTGGCGCACCCAGTGAATGCTTGGAATCCTTTCGAGTGCGCCAAGTTGCTCCACCGTTTCCGGTCTGCGCATCGTGGACACGGCACAGATGACCACATCAATGCCCTGCTGGCGTAACGTGTTCCCTTCCCGCAGCATGTGATACGTTTTGCCCGATCCGCTGACTGAGCCGATGTAGATTTTGAGCGTACCCTGCTGCAGCTTCGTAATCATCTTCAGCATCTCTTCCGGTGACTTGCGTTTGAAGCTGTCTTCCATCCGTCCTCTCCCCCTTTCCTTTAAAAAATAAAATAAAAAATGGAGAAAGCCCCTCACGATATGTCGTGAGTAGGCAAATATGTTAACTCGTTAGTTCAGTTCTGTTGTCAGCTCCAGATTCAGAGCCGTTACATTCACACGCGGTTCCCCGAATATACCCATCTGACGGCCTTCCGTATGCTCATTTACAAGTTGCACAAGCTGCTGTTCACTAAGCCCAGTAGCTTCGCTAATGCGTGGGATCTGTGCCTCAGCGGCTTCAGGAGAGAGATCCGGGTCAAGTCCCGAACCTGAACCCGTCACGAGATCAGCAGGGATCTGCTGCAATCCCGGGTTTTCCTGCCTAAACTGAGTAATCTTTTCCTTCATCTCACTGATATACTCATCCGAAGCTACGGCACGATTCGAACCGGCTGAAGCCGTTGGGTCATAACCAGCACTTGATGCCCGGGGCTGGAACAGCCCTGGCGATTGAATTTCCTGCGCCAGCAGTGACGAGCCGATGATTTTCTCATCTTGCGTAATCAGACTGCCATTCGCCTGCGCAGGAAACAGAAGTTGGGCTACGCCAGTCGTTACAAGCGGGTAGATTAGACCGCAGATCAGCATAAGCACGACGGATAGCCGTACAGCGGGTAAGAACATGTTCATACAGATCACTTCCTGAATTCATTAGGATAAAAGGACAATTTTGATAAACGTTGCAGTCTATCACGCTTTAGTTCAAGATTTCGAGATCACATCGTTTTCTCATAGAATCCCTGACAGAACCATATCAATGAGCTTAATGCCGATAAAAGGTACAATCACACCACCTACGCCATAGATGAACACATTGCGACCAAGCAGTCGTTCGGCTGACATCGCCCGATACTTGACCCCTTTCATTGCGATAGGAATGAGTAGCGGAATAATAATGGCGTTGAAGATGAGCGCCGACAGGATCGCAGACTGCGGTGAAGCCAGATTCATAATATTTAGCGCCTGAAGCTGCGGCATGGCGAGAATAAACATGGCTGGGATGATGGCAAAATATTTCGCGATATCATTGGATATCGAAAAGGTTGTAAGCGCACCGCGTGTAATCAGCAGCTGCTTGCCAATGGAGACGACCGACAATAGCTTGGTCGGATCGGAATCCAAGTCAATCATATTGGCCGCTTCCTTGGCCGCCATGGTGCCCGAATTCATTGCCAGGCCCACATCAGCCTGGGCCAGAGCAGGAGCATCGTTGGTACCGTCGCCCGTCATGGCGACGAGTTTGCCCTCCTGCTGCTCTTTTTTGATCGCCGCAATCTTATCCTCGGGCTTCGCTTCGGCAATAAAATCATCCACGCCCGCTTCCAGCGCGATAGTCGCTGCGGTTAACGGATTGTCGCCTGTACACATAATGGTCTTGATGCCCATAGCGCGCATCTCAGCAAACTTCTCTTTCAGCCCTGGCTTCACAGTGTCTTTCAGATAGATCACACCGTAAATGCGTTCATCGATGGCTACAGCAAGCGGTGTACCTCCGGCCTTTGCAATTCGATTTGCGATCTCATCCAGATCTTCCGGTATACGGCCTCCTTCGGAAGCGATATATCTTTTGATCGCATCCACCGCACCTTTGCGGATCTTCATTCCGCTACTCAGATTGAGACCGGACATCCGGGTCTCTGCCGTGAATTCCACATTTTCTGCATGTGCATACTCCGTCTCAGGCCAGCTCTGGCCTTGTTTGCCTGCCAGTTCTACAACAGAACGCCCTTCCGGGGTCTCATCTCGCACAGAAGCCTGTAAAGCAGCTTGCGTCATCTCTGACGAAGTAATGCCCTGAACGGGAATAAACTCAGATGCCATGCGGTTTCCGTATGTGATCGTTCCTGTTTTATCCAGAATCAATGTATCAATATCCCCTGCCGCTTCCACCGCTTTACCCGACATGGCGAGCACATTGAACTGCGTAACACGGTCCATACCGGCAATACCAATGGCAGACAGTAATCCACCAATGGTGGTTGGGATCAGGCAGACGAGCAGTGCGATCAGGGTCGCCAGATCCAGTCGAATACCCAGGTAATTCGCCATCGGAACCATCGTGAGTATGACGATCAGAAAGATCAGCGTTAATACGGCGAGCAGGGTTGTCAGTGCTATTTCATTGGGTGTTTTCTGGCGCTGTGCACCCTCAACCAGAGAGATCATCCGGTCAAGGAATGACTCCCCCGGATCGGTTTGAACACGCATGACGATGTAATCAGACACGACGCGGGTACCTCCGGTAACCGATGAAAAATCGCCTCCCGCTTCCTTGATGACCGGGGCAGATTCTCCCGTAATGGCCGATTCATCAATAGAGGCCAAGCCTTCTATAATCTCACCGTCCGTCGAGATTAGTTCACCAGATTCCACACGTACCATATCGCCTTTTTTCAATTGGGTCGAAGACACGTGTCGGATTGTTCCATCCTTCTGTACCAGATTGGCCATGGTGTCCGACTTCGTCTTGCGTAACGTATCCGCCTGGGCTTTACCTCTACCTTCAGCTAGTGCCTCCGCGAAGTTGGCGAACAGCAGCGTGAACAGCAAAATGAAAAATACGGCGATATTGTACCCGCGCCCGGCTTCGGATGCGGTGAACAGATCGGGATTGATGCATAACAAGAGCGTAATGAATGTACCCACCTCGACAATAAACATGACCGGATTTTTGATCATGACCACTGGATTAAACTTCTTGAACGCATCCAGTGAAGCCTGAATTATCATATCCTTGCTTAACGACCGTTTCGATCCGGGATCACGTTGAATATGACCGCGGTTGTTATCCGGCTCATTACCCTTCGTTCTAAACATTTCTGATTGCATCGTCTGCTCCTTCTTTCGTTCGACTGCATTCATCGTGCACTGCCACCTCCATACGTTACGTCGATACACCAATTTCTCTGTAGAGCCCCTGTCGTATCCCTCATTGAATCATTGCCAAGTGTTCTGCGATCGGTCCAAGGGCAAGTGAAGGGAAGAATGTGAGTGCGCCGACAACAACAATCATCATGACCAGAATGCCAGCAAAGAGAGGTGTGTGTGTCCGCAATGTGCCTGTGGTTACAGGTACAACCCGTTTCGTAGCAAGTGAACCCGCGATAGCCAGCATGGCGATCATCGAAACGTACCTTCCGAGCAGCATAACGATACCAATGGCGATATTGTAAAAGTCTGTATTGGCATTCAGTCCGGCAAAGGCCGATCCATTATTGGCTGCACCCGAGGCAAAAGCATAGAGAACTTCGGTCAGGCCATGCATGCCCCCGTTCGAGATGGACGCAATAGCTTCAGGCCGCATAAGCGCGATTGCCGTTGGCACAAGAATAATCAAAGGATGAATGAGCAAGGCGATGGATGCGAGCTTCACTTCTCTGCCCTCGATTTTTTTGCCCAGAAACTCAGGTGTGCGTCCTACCATCAATCCACAGATAAACACAGCCAGAATCACATATAGCAGTCCATTGATCAGCCCTACCCCTTTGCCGCCAAACACGTTATTGAGCATCATCTGAGCCAGTGATACCATGCCTCCAAGTGGAGTGAGCGACTCGTGCATATTGTTGACCGAACCTGTAGTAGCCGCTGTCGTGACTGCCGTGAATAAAGCCGATTCGGGTATGCCGAACCTGACCTCTTTCCCCTCCATATTGCCCTGCAGACCTGCTGCATCCAACGCGGGTACACCCCGATATTCGGAGACAAATACGGTGGTCAACATCACAAGGAAAAGAAAACTCATCGCTGCGAACAATGCCCAACCCTGCTTCCGGTTATTGACCATCAAGCCGAAGGCGTATACCAGTGCAGTAGGTAGCATCATGCAGACGATATGCACCAGATTGCTCAGGGCCGTCGGATTCTCGAATGGATGTGCAGCATTGGTTCCAAACCAGCCACCACCGTTGGTGCCAATGTGTTTGATCGACTCCAGTGAGGCGACCAATCCACGTGTAATGGTCTGCTGCGCGCCTTCGAGCGTCGTTGCGTTCACCGCTCCCGCGAGCGTCTGAGGCACACCCTGGAACACCAGGAACAAGGCCACGATGAAGCTCAGCGGTAAAAAAATCCTCGTAATCGAACGTACAAGGTCGACGTAAAAGTTCCCCAGTTCATCCCGGCGGCCTACCAGCCCACGAATGAACGCAATGGCTACCGCGAAACCCGTCGCTGCCGACGTAAACATCGGGAACGTCACGGCCAGCATCTGTGACAGGTACGACAGGGCATTCTCGCCCGTATACGACTGCCAGTTCGTGTTGGTCATGAACGAAACGGCCGTATTAAATGCTTGCGCCGCTGGCATATTGCCGATCCCATCCGGATTGAGGGGTAAATATTTTTGCAGTCGCAGCACCAGAAACATCAATATCAACATTACAAAGTTGGAGAGGAGAAGGGCCATGAGGTACTTTTTCCACCCCATGGACTCGTTCTCCCGTACCCCCATCACTCGATAGAGCAGTCGCTCCGGCCCGCCAAAAACCCGATCCAGCCCCGTTCGCTGTCCGTCGAACACGTTCACTACATATTTTCCCACCGGTTTCACCAGCAGCAGGATGATCAGCAGCGTCACTGCTACTTGCACTACACCGATACCCATATCCGCATTTCCTCCCTATTCAACGTTCCCTTGTTCCGCATTACGCACATCGTCAGCATCAGAATTTCTCTGGCTTCACCAGCACATAACCGAGATAAATCACCAGTGCGAGTACAATCATGCCGATGACAATCATTCCGCTCCCCCTCTCTACCCTCAAGCCTTTTCGCAAAATTTCATAAATCCCCAAAACACCGCAAACAGCAGCACAACCAATCCAATCATCATGGCATCATTCACCATGCGCCCTTCCTCCCTCTCACTACCGTTCTCTGCACCTGCTACATGTAAAATCGTAATACGAAACGCTGTAAAAAAGGGGTAAAGAAATGCCTCCACAGGTGTAAAAAAAGCGTAAAAAAGACCCGCTCTCCTCAGCAATAGGCTGAAAAAAAGAACGGGTTTATAAGGTTTACCATTTATCCAAATGGATTCTGTGCCCACTGCAATAATCTCTTTTTTGTAATTTTACCATGCGAGGTATGTTTGACGACTTGTCCCTGATCGAGCAGAAGTACCTGGGGTGACTCATGGTGAACCTCTGTCTCTTCCGCAATATGGCGGGACAATGAGCGATTTTCAATTACTTTAACGATGCGGTAGTCCATAGGTTGTTTGGGATCTGATGCATTGGTGCCTACAAACGCCATAAACTCTCTGTACGCTCTCGCACTGGTCGGACAAGTTGTGCTGTGTTTCAGGATAAGCACCGGATGATCCTGCGAGCGATGCAGCGCGTCTTCCCAGTCATCTGGTTTATGCAATTCACGGACATGTTCGCTGAGCATATGTTCCGAGTCTGACCCTGCACGTTTGCTAACCACCGAACCAATCACAATGCCAAGTGCCAAGCCAAAAGCAATCCCGAGTCCAAGCTGCTGTGTAGCCGTACCAATGCTGACTCCCATAGCCGTTCCTATGGCAAGCCATACGGCTTGATGATTTACTTTTTTCTTCATGCAGATCTTCCCTTCCTGAAATATGTATATCAGGGCTACAACTTCTCACCTTACATTCTGATCAAATTATAGCATAGGCCTCTGTGAGCAGGCGTTGATAATCTTCATCTCCGAGTACAGATTTCAGCGTTTCGATTTATGCAAAATGCTCATTTGTGATACACTGGTTGTAATTTGGAAACGATGAACATGAAGAATGGATTGGAAGGGCGGAAATTCCATATGACATACGCGTTTATGATTGAACCACAGGATTTTATTGCGCTGGATAACGAAGATGAGCTGATTGAGAAATGTCAGGAGTGGGGCCTGCTTTCTGGTAAAGCGACCAAACTCAAAACGTTCTATTATAAAGGAAACGGATTAAACATGCCGTGCACCATCATTGGATATGTCGATCACATGGCGGCCGTTATTCAACTGGATAATGGACAAAAACATTGCATTCACCCGTCGTATCTGAAGGAAATGCAAGCGTCCAGTTACAGCGCCAGAAGCATAAGTAATGCCGGGTCAGATCGAAGCATAGAATCGACAACTTCGGATACAGTCGCACCAGTCTCTGTTGATGTTACGTCAACTCCAGATGCCCTGGTTAATCCGGATGAAATTCCGGCGGATCTGGATGATTCGGACGATACGGACACAGATGAATTCTCCTCTGGGCTGAAGGGTGATCCGGATGGGCTAGTAGAAGCGTATGTTGGACCTCAGTCCGGGGCAGCCAGTGAAGCCAAACCTAAAGCCAAAACAGCGAGCAAAGCCAAGAGCGTTAAGATTGATCTGCCCGAAGGTAAAGTGAAGATGAGTGCCGTTGTCAAAGAATTCACCACCGTACCGAATCACTTCTCTGACAATGACGATGAAGTCATCATCTATGAAGCAGTTACCATCACGGAGCCAGATGTCATCGACGTTGGGGAAGCCTGGTCGAGCCACAGTGCTACTGTTAAGAAACAAGAACTGGAGGTGGGAGACGTTATCACGTTTGAAGCCAAAATCATCAAGAAGAAGCTGACACGTAACCCGGTTCCTTATAAAATCAACAACCCCTCCAAAATTCAGAAGGAAGGGTAATCCCACGCCGTATAGGGAAAAACAAAAAACCTCCAGAACTGCTCAAAGCAGATCGCGGAGGTTTTGCCGTTTGTAGGCTATATTAGCGAAGAGTACGCTCTTAAGCTTGTCCCGGTTTAGCACTGATCTGAAAATGTACGCCGAATTTGTCGACAACCGTGCCGTAGGCTGGACTCCAGAACGTCTCTTGTATCGCCATTTCCACTACGCCGCCATCTTCCAGTTGGCTGAAAATAGCTTTGGCTTCATCCACAGTATCCGTGTTCACAGTAATACTAACATGATTACCTATGGTGTACGGCATGCCTGGAAATGTGTCGGACAACATTAATACCGAGCTGCCAATCTGCAAAGAAGCATGCATAATACGGTCTTTCGCTTCTGGCGGGATGGGATGATTCGGGTCAGATGGACCGTCACCAAATGTTTGAAGCGCGAGCACTTTCGCTCCAAATGCCTTTTGATAAAAATCTACCGCTTCACGTCCATTACCGTCTGTTATCAGATACACATTCAAGCTGATCGACATGCGTTCTTCATCTCCTTGGGCTCATGTAATTATACGATTCACGCCACTTGCGACATGAGTATATATGAACAGGTTGTCCTTTGACAAGCATATATTTCTGCACTCATCTCTGCGGACTTTTACACGATTAGGGTTACCAACATATTCTTAATCCATCCCTCTCTCCACTAGTTCTTTCGCTTGCGTATATAGTAGAGAATACTGATCAGAACACCCGGAACCAGTGCTGCAAAACTGGCATAGATCAGACACCATTTCAACAAGGTAAATATCGGAGTGAGTTCAGCAAGCACAGGCGTACGTTCAGGATAACGATACATGATCAGAGACGCACCTATATTTTCAAGCATATCCATAACCCAACCTAAGACTGGAATAAGATTCACCCAGCGCCAGCGACTCTTCACCGGAAGCACGCGATAGAGTACTGATAACAGAACGACCAATAACAACAGATAGGCCAACGGCCATATGAGGTCAAATGTGAACCGTGCATAGATATAGGCGCTCCGCCCTGCTTCACCATACTGCTCAGCCATCTGATAAAGTTCATCCGCGGTGTACAAAAAAGAGGTGTCCGGGGACTGCCCGCCACCTGTCGCTTTCTCCGACTTTGCCGCCTGCCAGGGCAGAATAAATGCAATAAAACAGGCAAATACAACAACCGCAGCTACAACCCATTTCCAATTTACCCGCTGATAGAACCAATTTGACACTTTATTCAGCATGTTCCGTCCCCTTTCCGATAAAAAAAAAGACCACTCTCCCGAATCCTGTCGGTAAAATGGTTGTGTTCAATCCTATGAAGTTATCGAGCTTGAACGATGTTATCTATTTCACTTTTCAATAAGAGGTATCGGTGAACACTTCTCATGATCGGGACCTTCGTTAGTTTGTTCTTGTCCACGTACAGTTTCATCTGGTCTTTGGTCAAACCAAGCAAACTTCCAGCTTCCGATACCGTCAACACTACCTCGGGGTTCGTAGCATTAAACGTCCTCTTTACTTTCTGATTCCAGTCCTCGAATACCTGCATAGATCAGTGACATCTCCTATCCATAGCCAGTTATTATCAGGCTGAATATATCCAGTATACCACACTTGTGCTGCTCGTAACTTAATCCTTGCGCAGAACCATATTCTGATAGGCATATTTCCTGCTTGACCCTGACGCTAACTCGAGGGTTTATACTGGCTTCAGGAGGGGATTAGCATGAGCATGTCACCTGAACATGTAACCAAGAAACGACGCAGCAGTGGAATAGCCATTATCGGATTGAGTTGGTTGACGATGACATTGGGTCTGTTTTTTGCTACACTCGCAGGGGAGTTTGTCAGCACTATTGGTGCTGCTGATTGGATGGTTCATCTCACCCAAGCTGTTGTCATTATTAGTATCGTCTTGCCCTTACTATTCGTCATTCGAAGACACTTCCATATGAAGTCCGTTCTTCTTCCTCTGACAGGAAAAAGCATAATTCACTTGCTCTCTGGCGCATTATTTGCCACTTCTCTGGCCTTCATTGGGTTAGCGATAGCTAGTATGAACAACTGGATTACGATTACGGCGTGGCACTTTTCAGCCGAGTTCTTGCTTGCAGTCGTACTTAATAGTTGTATTGCTTTCTTGTATGAAGCTTTGCCAGAGGAACTATCCATGCGAGGCATGGTCTATGATGGATTACGCTTCAGACTGCGACTTCCTGTGTTTTTCGCTTATGTAACTCAAATCATACTCTTTCTGCTGGTTCCGATGAGTGTCAGCCTATTGCAAGAGCTCGTCGGTATGGATGCCGGAAACCGGATAACCCTGGATTATATGATCCTGCTCTTGACCTATGGTATTACGTTACAGCTTCTGCGCAGTTTGACCGGATCTTTATGGGCCTCCATCGGATTTCATATCGCTTACCTGGAAGTAGCCCGATTCGTTGTTGTGCCAGGTGATAGACCGGCATTGTTAAGTTATACTGCGCAAGATAATGGGTTGGCCGAAATATTTATTTTGTATATGATGATAATCTTCGTCGGTGGAATCATTCTGGCGGTGCTCAATGCATGGCGCTGGTGGAGAATACATAAATCATGAGGGAGGGCTCTGCCTGTTGTATACCGTTGGACAACTATCCAAACATACTGGAGTATCCATCCGAACACTGCATTATTATGAGAAGCTGGGTTTACTGCGACCGGCCCGTAACGAGATCAATCAGTATCGTTTATATGGTGAAAAGGATATTTTACGGCTTCAGCAGATTACCATTCTGAAGAAAATGCATTTTAAATTGAATGAGATTGGAGAATTCCTCGATCAGGATGCTGCTCGCTCCGAACCAGAGAGTACCCTCACTTTATGGAATAATACGTTGGAACAACAACTGGCCGTCGTCAAGGAACAGCAGGAGAGATTAAGCAAGGTCGAGCATCTTCTTTTTTCAACCATATATGCCATCAGAGCCTCCGGTACAATCAGTCTCGATGAGATGTTGGGTTTCATCCGTGAACTGGATCAGCCTCCGGGCAGGTTCCGTCAAGATGTTTTTACACCTGAAGAAATGGAATCGTTACCTCTGAATAATCAGAACAATTCACTATCCATGGAATGGGCCGATATTCTTAAAGATATTCATACATGCAAGATGGAACCTCCGGATTCCGAAGCCTCACGACTACTGGCCATCCGAATCTCTGATTATGCTGAAAGGACTTTTCAAGGGAATGCAGAATTGGCAGAAAAATATTGGGATTATATCACCCCAGAGGATGATCAGTCAGCTCGTGTATATGGTATGACAACGGAAACCATGCGTTACATCGAAATGATCCTGGATCGATGGGCAGTCCAGAATCCTGATGATCAACAATAAGAGCCACTTCGAAAAGTGGCCCTTGATCCATTCCCTCTTTATGCTTCGTTACGCCTCTTCCCAGAAGCGTCGCAGGTTGTCCATGGCGATTTTGGATGCGGATTTGCATTCCTCCATACCTTCGAACTCCACCGTAATGTTGCCATCATAGCCGGAGTCTTTGATCAACTTAACAATTTTACGAATCGGAATGTCCCCTTGTCCAACGATGGCCCCACGCAGGAAGTTGCCGTAGGCTGTCGTGAACCATTCACCCTCACCCGGATGCTCATCATAAGGACGGAAGTAAAAATCTTTGAAGTGGACCAGAGAAGCGTACGGCAGATTTTTCATGACACCGATGATCGGATTCTCATCCACACACATGAAGTTGCCAATATCGAGTGTTGTTTTGAAGTTCGGACGGTCCACAGCATGCAGCACACGCTGCACCCGGTCACTCGCCTGCACGCTGAAGCCGTGATTCTCAATGGTTGTGGTGATACCAAACTGCGCAGCATAGTCCGCAATGATCTGGCTTCCCCGCACCATCAGCGGCAGATGGTCCTCGAACCAGGCGATGGTCATCTTCTCCTTTGGCAGGGTAAACGCCGTGACGTCATGACGCATATGTTTTACACCCATCCGGTGTACCACATCCACATGCCTTTTGACCCGGGCCATCTCTTCTTCAAACGCCTCTTCCGTCTCCTGCACGAAATTGGCTGGCATCGAATAGTTGGACAGTTCAATACCTGCAGACGCTGCCCGTTCCCGAATCGCATCCGCCAGATCGTGATTATCCTCCACGGTATAACCGTAAGGTACCATCTCCATATGCTCTCCACCGTTCGCCGCAACCCAGTCGATCACATCCAGCACCGTCATCTCACCGGAATTCAAATTGTTCAACAAACTGTACGTGCTCAGGCCCACTTTCATCTGCTCAGCTCCCTATCGATATTGTTGGATGAATCGAACCGCCTTACGAATGTCCTGCTCCGGCTGATTGCCTACCTCGCGCTCAATCGTCAGATAACCGGTGTAGCCAATCTCCTGAAGCGCTGCAAAGTATCCATCAAAATCAACGCCACCCTCACCCAGAGGAACCTCACGGAAGAAAGTCCCGGATGAGACCATCTCGGCAATTTTTTCATGATCCATAGGCGCATAACCGACCGCTCCGTATACGTCTCGTGGGTCGACTTCCTTCAACCGCACACCATCCTTCACATGGGTATGTACGATGTAATCCTTAAGCAGACGAACGCCCTGCGCCGGATCATCTCCAGTCACCATCACCATATTTGCCGGGTCAAAATTCACCGATACCCCGTTGGTCGACAGTGTATCCAGGAATCCTTTTAAGTCAGCAGCCGTTTCCGGCCCTGTCTCAATGGCAAAGTATGCGCCAACACTTTTGGCGTATTGGCCCAGTTCCTCACAAGAAGCATGCAGCGTGGCATAAACCTCCGATGAAGGGTCATGTGGAACAATGCCGATATGTGTTGTGACGATGTTGGTACCCAGATCGAGGGCCAGATCCACGATCCGCTTCGATTTCTCCACTTTCCACGGATTATCTTCCTTGACCTGAAAACCATGTCCGCCAAGGTCACCAACCAGTGCTGAAATTTCGAGACCCAGCGAATCGATGTAACTCTTCAGTTCCTTGCGTGCCGCAGGTGACAAATTTTCAGGGTCCATCTCTCCCTTGACGGCGTATATCTGCACACCTTCTGCACCAACATCCTTCGCCTTGTTTAACCCTTCCCGTACACCTACGCCAAAGCTATCCACGATGACACCGATCTTATTCGTTAATTTCATGTCATACCTCCTGAAGATTACGTATTTGGATTCACTGGAACAAGTTTCACTGACTTAATTTCATACGGTTTGAATGTCAGTTCGAATGTGCCGTTCGGACAAGCCAACGGATGGATCTCATCCTCCAGCAGATTAATGACAGACGCCTCAATTCCCCCTTTAACCCATTCGACCTGTACCGTTTCTCTACCTCCTGATGACTCATAGAAACGCAGCACCGTTCCCGATCCATCTTCTGCGGGTTTGATTGCATCCAGAATGACATGCTCACTATGGAACTGAACCCAAGCATGTTCAGATGGCAAGTGCCCCGAAGACGGACTTGCTGTCACAAGCTCTACCGGATGATTAAGCTCCATCGCGCGGCGAACGACAGCAGCTTGTCGCCAATCTCCCTGATGTGGCAGGAACGAATATGTGAATTCATGGTCGCCCTGATCGGCATGTTCATCTGGCCATTTGGGTGCACGAAGCAGGGACAGGCGGATCGTCCGATCCTTGATGTCGTATCCGTACTTGCAATCATTCAGCAAACTCACACCACTGTTACCCTCTGAGATATTCGCCCAGCGATGACCGCAGACCTCGAACTGTGCCTTCTCCCAACTGGTGTTGTTATGGGTTGGACGCTCCAACGCTCCAAACGGGATTTCATAGGCTGCTTTGGCTGCCACCAGATCCACCGGAAATGCCACCTTGAGCAGCTTATGACTCTCATTCCAGTTCACTTTCGTATGGAAATCAACACGCCGCTGGTGGTGATGCAAAATGATATCCTGGCTGATCTCCGATTGATTCAGCTTCCACACATAACGCAGCACATCTCGCGTAGCTCCGCGCTGTACAACCTCTCTGGAGATCAACTGCACCGCACCTGCCCGCTGAGATTCAAACCGTGGATCGATATCCCAGGCATCCCAGTACGTCGGTTTGTCATGGAAAAACTGCCACTCATTAGCCCGATCACCGGGCTTCAGCCAGTCGCGTCCTACCGTTTTGTCATACCATCGGGTGATCTCTCCCAAGTCATTGAACTCAAGCGTGTAAAATTCGGTTTCCCATGTGGAAGGGAAAGTTTCTTCTTCCCTTACTGGAAGGATAACATCCGATGCCTCGCGCAGCCATATGGTTGTATACCCAAAAGCAGGAATCGATGGAACATGCACAAGCAACGTATACTTGTCTCCCTTTTGTTCGAGATCACAGGCCAGAGGGTTCCCTTGACGATCGAATGCACCCACCGTGGTGAGATTTGCATCCCCTGTAATGGTGATATTTTCTCCACGTTCCCAGCCGAGGCTGTTAAATATAATGTAGGGAAGACCATCAACTTCATCGGTTGCAATGTTCTCCGCAAGGATATCCAGCGTTTGCTGCAAGGCGGATGTACCTAATGTAAATACCTTCGTGTACTCCTCGGTGGACGTTACATATACTTCAGGAATCGACGTCCCCGGAATAATGTCATGGAATTGGTTGAGCATGATCAGCTTCCAGCCTTCATCCAGGTCATTCTTCGTGTGTGCAGCGCAAGCTCCGGCAAATTGCCCCCAGATCTCCGCTTCCCGGTACAATACCTCTGCCTTTCGGTTACTACGTTTATTCCTCGCATGAGTTGTGTACGTTCCGCGATGCAGTTCCAAATACAAGTCCCCGTGCCACTTTGGCAACGTTGGATTATTGGACGATATGTCTTCAAAAAAAGCAGCTGCCGTGCTGAATTTGCTGATTGGCTGCCCGACCATCAAGTGGGATCGCTCTGCAAACTCCACCATCTCATTCGTCACACCGCCGCCACCATCGCCATGTCCGTAGAGCAACATCTGCTCGGGATGCACATCCTTCTGTTTGTACGATTGCCAATGTTCATCCACATCTTTGGGCCGCGTATGCTCATTCACCCCATGATTCAGATAGGCCAGCACTGAAGTACCGTCAATGCCTACCCAGTCGAAGAGGTCATAAGGAAACGCGTTGGTGTCATTCCAATTCAGCTTGGTGGTCATAAAATAAGGAATATTCGCAAGCTTCAGCATCTGCGGCAAGGAAGCACAGTAGCCAAAGGTATCTGGCAGCCACTCGATGTTGGAGCGTTTGCCAAACTCCGCCTGGTAGAAGTTCTGTCCGTACAGAATCTGCCGGACCAACGACTCGCCACTCGGAATGTTCAGATCCGGCTCCACCCACATGCCTCCGACCAACTCCCAGCGGCCTTCAGCAATGCGTGTTTTAATTCGCTCGTACAGCTCCGGGTAATGTTCTTTCACGAAGGCATACAGTTGCGGCTGGCTCTGGGAATACACAAAATCCGGGTACGTGTCCATCAAGGTACACATGGTCGAGAATGTGCGACTGGACTTGCGAACCGTCTCTCGCACAGGCCACAGCCAGGCAATATCAATGTGGGATTGTCCAACCAGATGCATGAAGCCACTTCGATATTCCTCCGGGTCTTCCTGCTGTACCGACTGTACCAGTCCATGTTCAAAA
The DNA here is from genome assembly GCF_031455635.1 of Paenibacillus sp. 2003. Lineage (NCBI taxonomy): Bacteria > Bacillati > Bacillota > Bacilli > Caryophanales > Paenibacillaceae > Paenibacillus > Paenibacillus sp. 2003. The sequence continues at coordinate 56,373 of NZ_JAVDTB010000010.1, forward strand.
TTCTGTATCCATGCTGCATCAGTCCAGCGGTCCGGATTATTGTACATCTCATCCATCACCTGGTGAATGGCCTGAACAAGCGCCATCCGCTTGGGCTCCTTCTCGTTATATGCCCGGAGCGACTCGGCGAGTACCGTCACGCTATACATCAGGCTCTGCAAGGGCTGATTGATATGAACCAATGCTGTACGGATGCCCTGAATAGGCGGCTGAATCACAGCTTGTCGATTGAGTGGATCATGTGGCTCCGGGATCGGATCGTAGAGTTCAATCTCCAACTGCGGCTTATTCCCTACTCGACTTCTCGGCAGGGGTACGAATCCGTGATTCCGATCCAGTCCATGATAAGGCAAGCCATTCACCTTCAGCAGCCCTTCTCCTCCGGCCTCAAAAATCAACCCACTGGCTTGATCCTGCCAACTGTCCGGAATCTCCACACATTTACTCAGAAAATACGTCGTTCCGTGTACACTGTTCAGCGGATTCAAGCTTTGCACTGCCTTGTCCGCCTGCTCGTACTCGTATTCCCCTGGCCGAATGTATCTGGCCTTCTGCATCTCCCACGCTGGAAGCTCGATCGTATCCAGCCACTGCGACCGGTTCATATCCTCAATAAATCGTTGAATTCGAATCATACCTCCACCCCCACCTTCTGGATGTGCAGACTGCAAGCGGTCCAGTCAGCCGAATTACGGCCAACCATGAGTCTGAATTCACCTGGTTCCACAACAGACTGGAGACGAGAGTCGACCAGTGCGAGATGTTCTTTTTGCACAGGGAATGTAACGGTCTGGGTCTGTCCTGGCTCCAGATGGATTTTACGGAACCCTTTCAGTGACATTTCAGCCCGCGTGACCGAAGCTGATACATCGGTGATATACAACTGTACAACCTCACTTCCCGCAACCGCTCCGGTATTCGTGACTTCAACCATCACCTGTGCTTCATCGTCCGGGCCGATGATTTCTGGCATTACTCTTACATTCTCGTATTTGAATTTGGTATAGCTCAGTCCATGTCCAAACGGATACTGCGGCGCCAGATCCATCTCCAGATACCGCTTGCCACGCGTGCGCTTGGCATGATAGTAGACCGGAAGTTGCCCAACATGCTTGGGAATGGAGACGGTAAGGCGGCCAGATGGATTCACATCGCCAAACAGAATATCTGCGATTGCGTTACCACCTTCCTGCCCGGGGTACCACGCTTCCACAATGGCATGAACATTCTCATCAATCCAAGGTTCAGCGATGGGGCGGCCGTTAATATACACCACGATAACGGGTTTCCCCAGCTTATGAACCTCCTGCACCAGCTCCAATTGAACACCCATGAGATTCAGGGAAGCCCGGTCAATGCCTTCGCCGCACTCCATATCATTCCATGGGTCATCGGTTACCACAGACGCTCCTGTCCGCAAGTCGATCGTGCCTTCACCAAAATCGCGGGCGCTGGAACCACCCATCACCATCACGATGACATCCGCCTGTTCCGCACAGGCGAGCGCTTGCGCAAAGCCCTCTTTGGAATCGCCTTTAATCCGGCAACCCGGTGCGTACAACACCTGACCCGAATCCACGCCAAGCTTGCGCGTAATACCATCCAGTACGGTGACGATCTGTTCTCGCGGCTGTGGCGAGGTATAGTCCCCAAGTTGGTTATAGATATGGTTCGCGTTCGGACCAATGACAGCTAACTTCGTACCTGTTTTGGCAAGCGGAAGGATATTTCCTTCATTTTTCAGTAAAACAATCCCCTCTTGTGCAACTTCCCTCGCCAGCTGAGTATGGTCTTCACATCCGATAACCCGCTCTGCAAACTCTGGATCAACGAAAGGCTGTTCGAATAACCCGAGTCTGAATTTCATCTCCAACACCCGCCGCACAGCCAAGTCCAGATCCTTCTCTTCGATCAATTCCTGCTCAAGCGCCTGACCGAGATGTTTGCGATACATGTACCCAGACATCTCCATGTCCACACCTGCCTGAAGGGACTGTGCCACGGCCTGCTCCCCGTTCTCAGCGGTGTTATGTCCATGGACTAACATCTGAATGGCGCCAAAATCAGTAATCACAAACCCATCAAAACCCCACTGCTCACGCAGAAGGTCATTCAGCAGATACGTACTTGACGTGCAAGGTACGCCATCAATCTCGTTATACGCGGTCATCACGGAGCAAGCCCCGGCTTCCACTGCTTTTTTGAACGGCAACAGATCTATTTCATGCAATTCACGTAATCCCATATGAACTGGAGCAGCATTACGTCCACCCTCTGAGCTGCCATAAGCCGCAAAATGCTTAAGTGTCGCCACAATTGTCTGGTTGGAATCGAGGCGGTCACCCTGTAGTCCCTTCATGGCTTCTACTGCAAATTCACCAATCAAGTATGGATCTTCGGCAAAACATTCCTCCGTCCGTCCCCATCTCGGGTCACGCACTACATCCAGCACCGGGGAATACGTTGCCGCTCCCCCCTGACTCCGGGTCTCCACAGCGATGGCTTCACACATCTTGCGGTATAACTCCATATTCCATGTGCTGCCCACCATTAACGGTACCGGAAAAACTGTTGCCCCGATTGCCATATGCCCGTGGGAACATTCTTCTCCGAACAAAATGGGAATGCCCAGCCGGGAATGCTCCAAGGCATACTGCTGAATGACATTTGTGGCAACGGCTCCTTGCCGTGGTGTCAGACCTGTCTCCAGCGTTACTTCAGTCCATGGATCGGCCCGAAGTACGCCATACAGGGAACCGACACCGCCCTGTTTCATGTCCGCTTCGAACTCTTCCGTGACCTGTACTGTGCCATCTGCTGCCTTGACATACGTCTTCCAGCCCATCGGCTGGATGAGTTGTCCAATCTTCTCTGCCGTTGTCATCCGTCCGATCAGATCCTGAACCCGCTCCTGAATGGGAAGCGAAGCATCTTTATAGTCCATATGCACATTCTCCTTATGCGTTCGGAATTAGTTAGGCGCGTGAACTTGCGTCACATAGCTTTGCGGTAGTCACTTGGCGCTACACCCACCACATTCTTGAAAGCCCGATTGAAGGAATTATAGTTGGTATATCCCACTTCTTCACTGATCTCCTGAATGGCCTTATCCGTCTCCTGCATGAGCAATTTGGCTTTTTCGATGCGATGACTAATGAGCAGATCCACAAACTTCTCCCCAATCTCATCCTTGAAAAGCTTGCTCAGATACTTCGGATTAATATCGAATAGATCACTAAGGTAGTTCAGCGACAGATCGGGATTATTGTAATGCTCTTCAATGTATTTTCGAATCTCGAGAATATGAGATCTGTGTTTTCGCGAACATTGCAGCGTCTTCATCTGCAGGGCCAGTTCCCGGAACCCTTCCCAGCACAGCTCGCGCAAATCGTCTAAAGTCTCCCAGCCCTCAAGCCTTGGGAGAAGCGGGGTGAATATAGCGGCCCACGAATCCTGATACTCCCGTGGAAGTTCGGCGAATTCCCGATTGTAATGTTGAAATAACAATTGGATCGTATTCATAATCTCCTGACGGGACAGGACGGACTCACTGATTTGTTCAAACAGTCTTTCAAAATGTTTTTCCCAGACATCGTCCGATAAACGCATTGCCTGTACCAGCAGTGAGATGGTCTTCAGGAACTCATACACATCATTGGTCGAATTCGGCACATCGCTACACGGAATGATACGATTTATCCCCAGTACAGCCTTGTACTCCAGCGCGTGCACAGCTTCTTTCAATGAAGCTCTCAACCCCCGAATATCGACAGCAACCCGACCCACACCAATGGTGACGGTGAAGTTCAGATACTGATCGATTCTGTCCAGATAACCAGCGAGTAATCGATGCTCAGTCTCCTCGGCCTGTTCCATTTCCGGCATCCAGAGGATGGCGTACAGACGCTGATCGGAGATCCATTCAGCCCATACTTCCGTTCCTTCATGGCGTGCACTCTCCTGCAGAATACTGGACAACACAAATTTCAGGAGGGATTGGTCCTGATGATGATACTCCGTCACAAATGCATCATACCGATCCATTTCAATTACCATGACGGCCCAACGATGCTCCAGCTCAGGCATTTTGAACTTCTTCATCTCTGCTGTCAGCTCTGTGCTCGTAAAGTCTCGTGTGCCTTCCAGCAACTCCTGAAAGAGCATTTTTTTCTGCAAAATCAAATTCTCTTCATGCTCCTCCTGATATTGTCTCGTCTGATCAATCATGCGTTCCAACGTTGTATGGATGAATCGGAATTCATTCTCTTTGCCATAGTTCAGTCCGGATTGCTTCTGTGAAGAGACGGTCTGAATTAACGTGACAATCTGCTGAATCGGCTTGTAATTTCTACGGGTCACGTAGATCACCCACACCACCCCGATCAACACAACCACTACAGCAAAGGCAAACCAGATATTATAAAATTGCAGAGTCCATTTGACGATTTTTCCATTATTGAGACCTGTCTGCACTTTCCAACCGCTATAACTCGACGTAAATTCGGAGAAGACTTCTCCCGACGTGGTTTTAGTAGAAGCTGCAACCCCTCCTGGCATGCTGCTATCCCACAGATTGTCGCCCGAACGGTTGAAGATGTTCACAAACGTAAATTCCGGATCATACATCTGCATAATGGATTTTCTCAGGGTACTCAGGTCCACGTTTGTCACCACAAGTCCTTTGCCGTTTCCTACACTTCGCACAATCGTAATCACCTGCTCAGTTGCTTGCGAAGGAAAAGCTCGGAACGCTCGTGCTCCTGCCCACTTCTGTTCATCCCTTGACCGGCTATCTGCAATAAAGTCTGCATCCGGGAACTCTTCAATCGGAACAGCCTTCCCGTTACTGAAGACCGTGCCATCCCCGTATCGAACGAGATAAATAGAATCAATCAGCGGATACTCTATTTTCAATTCATCAACCACCTGGACCGCCTGAATGCCGGCATACACATCATCGCTGCCAGATACCGAGAAATAATTCTTCAAGTTAGGGTTGGTCAAAATCTCACGCAGTACCTTGAAGTCGATGGAGCGCAGGGAGTTGTCCAGATATTGCGTGACCTGAGAGGCCAGAAATTCATTGGCCTTGAGCGCTTCTCTACGGTTCTGTTCATTGAATACTTGAAAGAAAATAAAGAATAGAATGGTCGTCACAATAAAAAAAACAGGCAGATACGATAACAGCAAACGTCTAAACCAATTGTTGTTCATCTCCGAGATCCCCCCACCATTACTGTTCATGCTGAATGACGACAAACATCTGTGCTGATCGCTAATTTTCCATAAATATTCAGTACATTATATCGGATGACGTGGGGTTGTCATAGGAGAAGACCATCCCGGTCACGGGTGACAGACGGGACAGCCTCTATATTCAATCCTTCAATTATTGATTCTTCTCAATGGCACGCTGGTAGATCTCAAGGTAATTACTCAGTCCGAGACCATCGAAGCCTTTGACATACGAATCCCATTCCTTATCAATGCTCTTGCTGCCAATAATGAACTGTGCCATATTCGTCTGCACATAATCCTTGATGGCCGTAGTCAGTTGTGCAGCTGATTCCGTATCCTCTGGACGGATAAATACGTTCGCAGGGTATACTTCTTTTGGTGCATAAGGTTCATACACATTGGTTGCTTGAGCTAGACGTGTACCATAACCCTCTGCTTCTAAAGGGTTCTGTCCTTCGGCAAACAGATTACGGAATGTGTTGGACAAGTCATGCGCTCCGATCTGAGACCAGCTCTCGTTCACAACAACGTTCGGATCACGCTCAGGCAGGTTGTAGTAGCTGTATTTGGCAGGCTCGCCATTGATGTTTTTCTCATCGGCATCTGCCTTTTTCCAGCCCTTGCCTTCGGTTGGTCCATACTCTGCGTACAGCGCACCTTCTTCACTGAACATGTAGTCCACAATTTTGATGGCGGCAATCTGCTGTGCTTCTGTCGCTTTGTTCGTGATGGCAAACTCAAACTCACCGACGCTCTGTGTGGCGCCTGTTGTCTGCACTCCATCTGGTCCTTTCAATGGAGGAACGATCTCCCAGTGTTGGTGACGGGTGATGTCTTTGTCATAAGTATTCACGAGATAACTGACCAGCGCCGTTGTAATGGAGCCGACCACTTCATCGCCTTCCTTGTTGCCCAGTTGTCCGATTGCCTGATCGTTCTGTGTAAAGGAAGCCGGATCAATCAGGCCATCTGCATAGAGCTTGTTCATGTACTCCAGCCCTTTCTTCCAGCCTTCCTGATTGGCGGCAAAACTCACCTTACCATCGTTCACGATCAGGTATTTGTCGTTGTCATTGTATATAAAACTATTCATCAGATAGGCATCAATGTTGCCATTCCATACATACTTGTTCGGTGCACCCGTAAGTGGAATCTCGTCCGCTTTCCCGTTACCGTTGGGATCCTGTGTCTTAAACGCCTTCAGAACGGTATACAGTTCATCGGTTGTGGTTGGCATTTTCAGACCCAGATTATCGAGCCACTCTGTGTTGATCCAGTATTTCTGTGCATACGTACAGTGGTAACATTCATTGAAGATTGGCAGTGCATAGATGTTGCCATCCGGTGCCGTAATGGCTTCTTTGAAGTATGGCTTCTCTTCCATAATCTTGGTCAGGTTCGGACCATACTCCTTAATCAGATCTTGTAGCGGAAGGAACACGCCCTGTTTTCCATAGGTTTGAAGGTCTGAGGTGGTGAACTTGCCGTGAAGAAACACTTCGGGATAATCACCACTAGCCAGCAGCAATTGTCTGCGATCCTGCAAGGCGTCCGTTGGGGCCAGATCCCATTTCAGGGTAACGTCGAACTTGTCTTCGATAAATTGGGTGAATTCATTCTCTTCCATGGACGCTTTGCCTTGCGGAGCAAAAAGGGTCATGGTTACAGGACCGCCGCTCTCCCCGCTACCGTCGCTACTTCCACCCGACTCCTCGGATGAACTGCATGCGGACAACAAAGCCATCGAAGCAAAGACCAGAAACAACATCGAAATCCAAGATTTTCTCAATCTGACTCCTCCTTTTTGTTCATAACGGCAAATTATTGACTTGTACTGCACGTGTATAAAATCGATCCCGGAAGCCGGCGTGTTCCTTCCACCTCCTTTCAAGAGGCATCCGGGCTTAACTCACAAGGATTAACCTTTCAGGGAACCAACCATGACCCCTTTAACAAAATGCTTCTGTACAAATGGATACATGATCAGAATGGGAATACTCGCCACAACGATCAGTGCATATTTCAACACCTGCTCGAACCCTTGGTCCCGCATCTGTTGGCTGGTATTGGCGAGCATCGCCGGATCAGCCGCATTCAGGATGAGCAGATTGCGAAGCACGTATTGCAGAGGGAACAATTTCTCGGAACGCAGGTAGATCAGTGCATCAAAGTACGCATTCCAGTGACCTACGGCATACATGAGTGTCATGACCGCCAGAATGGGCTTTGATAAGGGAAGAACTACGCTGATCAGATACCGGATATCCCGGCAACCGTCCATTTCGGCGGCCTCCCCGAGTTCTTCCGGGATGGAAGATTGGAAGAAAGTCCTTGCCACGATGACCTGGAATACTGCGAGCGCCCCGGGCAGCCACATCGCCCAGCGTGTATCCAGCAGGTGCAAATCCTTCATCAAGAGGTAGGTGGGGATCAGACCACCATCAAAGAACATCGTGATCATCATGAAAATAATGATGACCCCTCGTCCATAGAACGATTTTCGTGACAAGGGATACGCCAGCATGACGGTCAGCACCACGTTAATGAACGTGCCCACCACGGTATAGATGATCGTGTTATAGAAACCGAGCATAAGCTGTTGGCTTTTGAAAATGGAGATGTACGCCTTAATGTTAAAGTCTACCGGGAACAGCCACACCTGGCCGGATGTCACGGCTCGTGAAGAGCTGAACGAAGAACTGATGATATACAAGAGCGGGTAAAACACCGTTAGCAGTATGGCGAACAGAAAGATGTAGTTAAGTGTCATAAAAATGCGGTCACCAAGCGGGTCCTTGATCCGGTTACGATTAATCAGGTTGAACATGGATAAGCTCCTCCTTTACCACAAACTGTTCTGGGATACTTTGCGCGATATGCCGTTGACGATAACCAGCAGGATCAGGTTGATAATGGAGTTGAAGAACCCTACTGCCGAGGAGAAGCTGAAATTCGCTCCGATCAGACCCACCTTGTACACATACGTGGAGATGACCTCCGAAGCGCTTGTGTTGAGCGGATTCTGCATCAGGTATATTTTCTCGAAGCCCACGCCCATAATGCTGCCCAGACTCAGAATCAGCATGATGACGGTGACTGGAACGAGTGTTGGAAGGTCAATGTGCCAGATTTTCCGAAGTCTTGATGCGCCGTCCATCTTCGCTGCCTCATACAGGGATGGATCAACACCAGCAAGAGCTGCGATATATATGATGGATGAATATCCCATGCCCTGCCACACACCTGACCAGACATAGATCGATTTGAAGTATTCCGGAATGCCCATGAAGTTGGTCATTGGGAAGCCGAGCAGTGAGAACAACTTGTCTACCACGCCCACATGTGGGGAGAGCATCAGAATGATAATGGATACCATGACAACGGTTGAGATAAAATGCGGAGCGTAAGTGACCATTTGCACGGTCTTCTTGAAGTAACCCGTTCGAATCTCATTCAGCGCCAGCGCCAGCAGGATGGGAATAGGGAAACCCGCAATTAAGGAATAGAAGCTAATGCCTATCGTGTTTTTGATTAACAGCCAGAAGTTTGGAGATTGGAAGAAGGCTTCAAAATGTTTGAATCCAACCCACGGGCTTCCCCAGATTCCTTTGACCACACTGAAGTCCTTGAAGGCAATCTGGACACCCACCATAGGGATGTACTTGAAGATCAACAGATACAACACCGGGGGCAGCACGAGCAGGTAGAGCTCCCAGTGTTTCTTGAGGCTTTTGATGAATGGATGCTGCCGCTTGGGCTCCACATGTTTCCTCTGCTGGAGTTCCATCTTGGCGGGTATGCTTTCCGTAGCTCGACTCATTTGCGTCACTCCTTCTACACCTCAAGTGTAATAATACATTACATTTACATCCCTTAAACATCCTTTTTTCTGTTCTCGTTTCCTTGTTAAACATAAACGATGTAAACATTCATACCAGGTAGCGCTTTCTTGATTTGATAGTACATCGCCCGGTAAACTTTTATCAATTTGCAATTTTCTCCGACTTCTCTTTATTCCATAAACCCTTGTGTGGCAAGCGATTACGAGCTGTTTTTGGTGGGAATTATGTTCCTTATGTATGAATAAAAAAATCCCGGAGGTGGTTATATCTCCCCCGGAATTGACATGGCATTCTATGCATGCATGTTCAAAAAGTTACCGATTCAGCACCGAGAAGGGGAACACACTGGAACAATCTCTATGCGCTTGTGATCAATCTGAACGTATGTGTGATGGGTAATGCACCGGTTGTAGCGGATTGTGGCAGTTCCACGAGAAGTCCGTCTTCCGTCTGCTGATACGAAAGTACGTCATCGCTACCGACGAGTTCGATCCGCTCTACCTTTTCCAGATAAGGAATGATTAACTGTAGTTGTACGGTCTCATTCTCGTTTCGGTACAAACGGAAGGCATATACGGTGTTGATCTCTTCTTTCTGCGTGAAAGCCCAATCTTTCGTAAAATATGGCCCGCAGATCCGGGTTCCATAGACACCTTCTCCATGAGTACCTAACCATTCACCGAGGCCCTTGATGCCTCGAATTGCCCCTTTTGGCAAACGCCCATCGGGTTGTGGTCCTACATTCAGCGCCAGGTTACCGCCCTTGGACACAACTTCAAGTAGAATATGTGCCAGCTGTCTTCCCGATTTATACTGATCATCGAATCCGAAGGCAAAGGAGTTCCCCACGGTAATACAGCTCTCCCATGGAATGTTCATCGGATGTTCCGGTATGGTCTGCTCGGGGGTAACGATATTCTCATACGGTCCACCCACGGTGCGATCTGCGGACAGGAGCCAAGGTTGTGTGGTCTGACGCGCCCGTTCCACGACTTCTCCCAGCCTGATATCCTGACCATGGCGACCTTCGCGCACCCAACCGGCATCCAGCCACAGACACTCGATCCGCCCGTAATTGGTCAGCAGTTCCATGATCTGCTCATGTGTGAACTCCACGAATTTCTCCCACAGCCACGGATACTTATGGGGATCATACGAAGGGCCGCGCCACATATGACGTCCACGCTCCATGCCCGGTGCCCAGTAATACGGGGTATGCCAGTCCGCTTTGGAGAAGTACGCTGAGATACCCAGTCCTTTGGCCCGGAAAGCGTCAAATAATGCTCGGCAGATGTCCGCATACTTATGGGTATGAAAAGGGGTTTCCTTACCCGTAATCCGGTAATCCGTCGTTTTGGTATCCCACATGCAGAAACCGTCATGGTGCTTGGTGGTGAACAGGAAGTATTTGAACCCGTTATCTGCCGCCATCTGTGCCCATTCCTCAGGCTGGAAACGAATCGGATTGAAGGTTTTGTTCAGATCAAAATATTCCCGCTTGAAGTCTTCCATGTCATCCGTCCAGTCAATGTCATCGCGCGACCAATCGCCATCCTCGTCACTCAACGCCCAGGACTCGACGAGACCAAGCTGGGAATACGGCCCCCAGTGCATCATCAGCCCCAGCTTCTGGTCCTTGAACCACTCCAACCGCTCATTCAGCAGCGGATCCTCCGGTTTGATCCACTCTTCCTCTTTGCTAAAATTGTGCACGCCGGCTTCGACAATCTGCTCTTCCTGCTCCAGTACGGTTTCTTTGGTTTCGCTCATCCTGTTTCATCTCCTCTGGATTAGATAAAAGATAGACCTTGTATGTTACGCCTGTTCACTCCGAGTGCAGTACCATCTTTCGATCGCTGTTATCCCCGGATTTCTTTTATTTCACTTTATAATTGTTGGAAATCCGGTGATAAAGGCGAGCGCTTCGCTTCTTCAGATTGGTTCTGCACTCTCCGTTTTGGCGTAAACGCTTAGTTTAACTGTTAAGGGGCGTAGTAACTTTGTTATTTCGAGTGCGGTGCCCTCTCCAATTACTATGGATTCCTTATTTCCCTCGTTTCTATAGGGAAATACAAGAGCAGAGAGAGTGCGATTCGTTGTTTCGGATTGGTTCTGCACTCTCTGTTATGGCGTAAACGGTAAGTCTCTATAGGATGTGTCTTCAACTTCAGTTCAGGGAAGATTTACGATGATGGATGTCAGCGCGTTTATAACGTCTCGAAATCCAAGCAGTTGATCCTGCGAATGGGTCGAAAATTATCTAAGAAAACAGGGCGTCTTATTTAGCCTTTTGGTCCTCTTTTTAAATTGTAAGGAACATCAGACACGTTATTTCCCGAAATTAGGTGGTAAAAACGCTGTAAACTGCTGTTTATTCTTATATATCTTGTGCTAGGTTCCTTAGATTTCTGCTAGCGCTTCGAATCCTTGAATAAGACGCCTCAGATTCGTTAGCGCTCGCTCCCTACTCTGCTCCAACGGCGAGCGGAGAGGACGAATCCACGCCCGCCCGGAGCGGAGCCTTTCATTGAAAGGGAGCGAAGTACTCATAACTTTTAATGCCACGGGAGTAGTAAAGTATCAACGTAGCCTACCAACGCCATGCAATGCTCCTTTTACAGCGTGATTTCGCGGCCTTGGCGTGCCGATTCGTAGATGGCACAGAGCATTTTCATCACTTCGACGCCGTCTTCGACGGGGCTAAGTGTTTCTTTGCGGCCCTGTGTGCTGTCGATAAAATGGTTGATTTCATTGCGAAATGAGCCCATAAAATCGAATGATTTGAAATCTACCTGTGGCGTCATGTTCAAAATGGTGTTGAATTTCTCGCCAATGATCGAAATTTCCGGCTCCAGTTCGGCACCGCCTTTGTCGCCATATAGTTTGACCGAAGTCTCATCCGCTTTGGCATGGAGCGTGAAACTTACATCCACGAGCAGGCTCGCGCCATTTTCGAAACGAATCAGGGCATTCGCCATATCCTCAACAGTGTTCTGTTCCGCATCATAATCTGCTGCTTTGTAGAACGACAGATTGTTAATGTTCGAGCGGTTCCCCAATCGGTTGGACACGTTAGCGGAGACGGATTTCACCTTCGGTCTGCCCATCAGATACCAGCAAATGTCGATCACATGCACCCCGATATCAATCAGCGGGCCGCCGCCGGAGCGGTTGATATCCGAGAACCAGCCACCTGGATTGCCCAGACGACGCAGACTGGAGGCTTTGGCATAATAGATCTCGCCAAGTTCACCCTCGTCGATAAATTTCTTCAGAATCTGTGCATTGTCGCTATAGCGGCGAACAAAACCGACTTGCAGCAGTTTTCCGCTGCGATGAACGGCCTTCTCTACCTCAAGGGCATCCTCCACCGTTTGGCAGAGTGGTTTCTCACATAGCACGTTTTTGCCCGCGTCCAGAGCAGCAATGCTAATCTCAGCATGGGAGTCGTTCCATGTACAGATGCTGACGGAATGAATCTCGGGCATTGCGAGCAGTTCCTTATAATCGGTAAACACATGAGGTGCATTATATTGCTTCGCGACTTCTGCGGCACGTGCTGCATTCAGGTCGCAGATGGCGTATATTTCAACGTCCGGGTTACTGGCATAGGCTTGCAAATGGCAATCGGATATTGATCCGGCACCGATGACGGCGACTTTCAATTTGGACATAGTACTGATTCCTCCATAAATAAAATAATTAAAGTTCTGCAGAGTAGACGTTCCGGTTGCGAATCGTTCTTCCGATCGCTCTTATCCCCAGATTTCTTCACTTACCTTTTTGCAAAGAGGAAATCCGGGGATAAAGGCGCACGCTTCGCTTCTTCAGAATCGATTTCGCCCCCTCCACTACTTTTTCTGACTGAATTAACTTTCTGTTTGAGCCATACATAACAAGTCCTATTTCATTTAAAACAAGTACTCAGCCCTATGCCTCTTCCCATAGGCGGCGGACGTTATCCATAGCAATACGTGAGGCGGTTTTGCAATCCTCCATGCCTTCAAATTCAACCGAGATATATCCGTCATACCCGGATTGTTTCAACACACGGAAGACCTCGGGCATGTTAATATCGCCATGGCCCACAATGGCACCGCGCAGGTAATTGCCATGCGAGGTTTGGAACCAGCCTTCACCGGGGTTCCGGTAGGAAGGTCTCCAGTAGAAGTCTTTGGCGTGCACGATCGACGCGTACGGAATGTTATTTTTTACGGCACTCACTGGATCTTCATCCACGCAAAGGAAATTGCCAACATCCAGTGTGGTTTTGAAGTTGCTCCGCGCCGTTTCGTGTAACAAACGCTGAATTCGCTCACTCGACTGCACATAGTACCCATGGTTCTCCACGCTTGTTGTGATTCCAAAACCCGCTGCATAATCGGCTATCCGCTGACAGGCTTTCACCAGTACCGGTAGGTCGATCTCGAACTGTGCTACAGTTCCCTCTGGTGCAGGGCGGAAAGCCACGTCATGACGCATCAGTTTCACACCTAACGCGGCAGCCACATCCACATGTCGCATCACATTCTGGATCTCTTGCTCCAACGCTTCGGCGTCCTCCTGCACAACAAAGTTAGCGCCGATGGCATAATTGGAAATGTCGATCCCTACCTCTTTTGCCACAGCTTTGATCTCATCAATTAATTCCGGATTATCGATCAGACTGAATCCCATTGGAACAATCTCCACATGTTCTCCGCCCTGATCAGCAATCCAGCGAATGGCATCAGGCACGGTTAATTCTTTGCGATCCAGTGCTTGTTGCAGACTGTAGGTGCTGAGTCCAACTTTCATTTTTCCTCATCCTCTCCTTTAGGACGTGTCTCAAAACTCACTGAAGTGCATCTTTTACCACCTTTTCGCCCCCTGCTGCGTCACTTTCCCTTGACGTGCCCCGGCACGCCTGCGGAAAATTTCCTTGCTTGGAACGAAAATTCGGCAAAATCTGCGTCCTTCGGAGTTTTCAGACACGCCCTAGTCAATGTCCATACCCAACGTATACCTTTTTCCGGCGGACACGACAATTCTCAATAATCGTTTGGCTCACCTATTTTCCTTTTTCTAACCCAAATCCGGTGTATCCACAAACGTTACGGCCAGTTCAGACGTCTGATGAAGCTCGAGTACGATGATTTCATTCTCACCTTCACGAAGGAGCGGGGCTGGTACATACAGTGTTTTTTGCGGTCCTTTATTCCAGTAGCGACCCAGATTGAATCCGTTTACAAATACAACCCCTTTGGTCCAGTTATCCAGTCGCAGAAAAGTATCTCTTACATCCGTGATATGAAACTCTCCTCGATAAAATGCCGGTCCCTGGGCTTCGTTAATTGCTTCGCTAATCACATCGCTGAATTGCAAGCCAGACAGATCAGTTAAAGGCAGACAATGAATCGTCCAATCATATAGAAATTGAAAGCCATGTCGTACCCCCTCCGTAATCCCCTTCGGATCTCTCAAATACGGGCCATAGTTGATTCGCCCCATATTTTCGACAAGGATCAATAGTTCTGCGCCCTCTGGCGGTACTTCAAAAGAAATCGATCCTGCTGTATTCCCCCGTTCGAGCACACCTTGAAATTGCCCATCAACAAACACAAGCGCACGGTCACAAACCTCCTGAACCACCAGTTCCTGTCGCTCTCTGGGCCCGGATATTCGGGTTTGATAACAAATAAATCCATAATCCTGACCCAGCTTCTCCATCGGTTCTGGATTCGTGCGTTGCAACGGGGCTGATATCCGGTCCAATTGCGTAAGTAATGACGCATGCTGGTTCAACTCAACTCGCCCATAGGCGATGGTTCCCTTTGATTCTGGCAGCACAAGCTCACCCAGATCTTCGTTGATATACCGAGCAATAAGATCACGTACGGCATGAAATTTCGCTGTCGGCTCCCCGGATTCACTGAGCAGTGAATCGTAATCGTAACTTGTAATGGTGGGTTCATATTGATCCTTCTGCTGACAGTTGGCCCCGTTATAAAATCCAAAGTTTGTTCCACCGTGGAACATATAAAAGTTAACCGAAGCACCTGCCCGAAGCATCTCTTCAAACACAACAGCTACATCTGCAGCTTCTCGGGTGTGATGCGACTCGCCCCAGTGGTCAAACCAGCCGTTCCAGTACTCCATGCACATTAAAGGTCCGTCCGTCTGATATTCACGCAGCTTGGCGAACGCTTCTTCCGTTCCTGATCCAAAATTAACTGTAGCCAGATGCCCCGGGATTGATCCCGCTTGCAGCATATGGTCCGTCGGTCCGTCCGAGGTAAATAACAACACATCCATACCGCGTGCTACCATGCCATCACGTAAATATTGCAGGTAACTCGCGTCGTTCCCGAAGCTGCCGTACTCATTTTCAATTTGCATTGCAATGATTGGCCCGCCATGGGTGCTCAGAAGAGGTTTCAATTTGGGCAAAAGCACATCATAATAACGATCCACATGCTTCAGAAATTTTGCATCATTGCACCGAAGACGGATATCATCAGCTGCAAGCAGCCAGGAAGGTAATCCGCCAAACTCCCACTCGGCACATATATAAGGACTTGGACGAACAA
Source organism: Paenibacillus sp. 2003 (assembly GCF_031455635.1). Taxonomy (NCBI): domain Bacteria; kingdom Bacillati; phylum Bacillota; class Bacilli; order Caryophanales; family Paenibacillaceae; genus Paenibacillus; species Paenibacillus sp. 2003. The sequence continues at coordinate 72,022 of NZ_JAVDTB010000010.1, forward strand.
TCACATGCAGACCCACATCTCCCGCAATGCGAATAAATCGTTCCAGATCAGCCAAACCTTCAAAACAATACTGCCCCGGCTGCGGCTCATGAACATTCCACGGCACATACGTTTCCACTGTATTGAAACCGCAGGCTTTCAACTTGAGTAACCGATCCTCCCAATAGTCGGGGACCACTCTGAAATAATGGATGGCACCCGACAAAATCCGAATGGGCTCGCCATCATACATAAATTGTGAACCTTTATACGTCAGCACCGCCATTCTACAACCCTCCCCGCTCGCTCAGATATATGCCTAACCTAGACAACGTTGGGCACCATCTGGATTCATGAATGCTTAATCGCATCTTTCTCGATGTGACCTGTGGGAAACAGCAAATTCGCTTATGCCCCACCACCGTCCCCTTGTAAAACTCTTCCCAACCCCCATCTGCCCTTTGTGACTCCAGTGTAAAACGCTCAATCCGTTGGCCTGTCTGGATATGTTCCATCAGCACCACCCGGTCAAACGATCGTTCCTCCTGCAAATCCAGCTCGATCCAAGCCTGCTCCGTTCCTTCGTGAGGACACCAATACGTTTCCCGGCGTTCCGTCAGCACTTCCGATACGGCATGTTGTTCATCCATCGTCTCCGATGCTTTTACTAGCGCCTGCAAGGCGAAATTTTCCTGAAAAATAGTGCGCAGTGAATCTCCCAATTCCTGTAGTCGCTCCACATCCTGTTCATGAATGAGACCACGCTTATCCGGTGGCAGATTGAGCAAAAAGGTGGCGTTGCCCCCCACTGCGCCGTAATAAACGGCGAGCAGTTCTTCCAGTGTTTTGACCTGATCATCTTCACTGGCATGATAGAACCATCCTGGGCGAATTGAGGTATTCACCTCGGCAGGGTACCAGATCAGTTGGTCACCTTGGGAACGAATGACCTCTCGGCTCCCCAAATCACTGTCCTGTGTATTGACTCTTGTTGCAAACTCACCATCATCCACCTGCTGCGATTGCTCCTGAATCTTCTCATTATCCTGCATATGCGCTGGCACAACGCTCCATTCCGATTCCCGTGTGTGTCCCGCTTCATTGCCACACCAACGTACATCCGGGCCGCATACCGAGATGACAGCTTCGGGCTGAAGTTCACGAATAAGCGCATAATAGGCGTACCAGTCATAGACCTGCCTTTTGCCATTCGGACCCTCACCACACGCGCCGTCAAACCATACACAGAAGATGTCGCCGTAATTCGTGAGCAGCTCGCGCAACTGTTGGAGGAAAAACTCGTTATACCTCTCGGAATCTCCATAAGTGGCTTCATGCCGATCCCAAGGAGACAGGTACACGCCAAACTTCAATCCACCCTCACGGCAGGCATCGGCGACTTCCTGAACCAAATCCCCCGCACCGTTCCTCCATGGACTGGCCGCGACCGTATGCGCTGTAAACTGGCTTGGCCACAAACAAAATCCATCATGATGCTTACACGTCAAAATCAGCCCCTTCATCCCGGCAGCCTTGCATGCCTGCACCCATTGCGCTGCGCTCAGTTCAGAAGGATTGAAGATCAACGGGTCTTCCTCCCCAGTGCCCCATTCCTGATCCGTAAATGTATTTACCGTAAAATGAATAAACGCGTAGAACTCCATCTCCTGCCATCTCAGCTGGCGTTCGGATGGGCTGACCTGTGCTGCGGACTTAATCCATTCGGCTGGTTGCAGTTCATAATTCATGGCGTATCACTCCTTTTATTTAGCGCATCCCTATATCATAGGACCACCCTTGCTTGGACCACTACTCAGTGCACTACTGTCCATGAATGGCTGTGATGCAAGCAATAACTGCTGCTGGGCTTCTTCAACCAAATGTGGATCAATGGGATAATTAAAGCTGCCTTCGTACCTCACGCCTGATCCCATATGTATCTCTGTGATACCCGTCTGCCTCACTAGGGTTTGAATTCCCTCTATGGTGACCCCCGACCCTGCCATGACAGCGATGTTCAAGGTTTGCCCCAATTGCTGAAGTTGTTTCAGTTCTAGCATCGCTTCAGGCGCTGTCCGTTTTCCTCCCGATGTAAGCACACGCTCCACATTGCCCAATGTGTTAATGGTCTTGAGCGCCTCAGTCAGGCTTGTGGTCACATCAATTGCACGATGAAACGTAACGCCCAAACCCTGAGCTTCGGCCATACATGATTGCAAGGATAGAAGGTCCACTTCGCCCTCTCCCGTGAGGGCGCCGATCACGATGCCAGCGGCTCCAAGTTCCCTCGCCACGCGTACATCCCGGGTCATGGCGTGGATGTCATCTGCGCTATAGCGGAACGAGCGGCTATGCGGACGGATCATGACATACACCGGAATGGATACCTGGGACACCACATGCTCCATGACGCCATAACTGGGGGTAAGTCCTCCTTCAGACATCGCAGACACCAGCTCAATCCGATCGGCCCCTCCCTCCTCAGCTGCCTTGGCATCTTCCACATCCACAGCAATGACTTCCAATACAGGCTGTCTCTTCATGAGGATTGCTCCCTTCACTTCATCATTGAATATTCTAGAACCGTTAACCCGTATCGATAGACATCACTCGAACTGCACACAGCCTGATCCATGACATAAAGGACCGACTGAATGCTTCATCAGCGCTCCTGCGGTCCTTCTTCATTATTATTTGACGACGGTCAGCTTCCAGATCGCAATCTGCAAAGGCTGACCTTCCTGAGCGATATATGGTTTGTCGGCAATGATCTTCATGATTGGATTCTCCTTTGGGGACCGAAATGGGCTAGCAAATAGAGAGCGCAACGGATTTCATCACTTCATCTAATGAATTTTGTTATTTTTGTTATTTATAGTGTTATTATTTATTAGCAATAGTCTAAAACGTTAGGATCAGAACGTCAATACAAAAAAAGACACCTCTAGGGTGTCTTCATGACTCCGATAACCTTCTGGTTACCGGAGCTTTTTCTATTTTTTACGCCGAGCCTTCGTCATTCGATTAAACATAATCAGAGCAGCAATAATCATGGCTATCATGGCAATATTACTCGCCACTTCTTGTGATAAGCCGAAAAGAACTCCCAGGTTAGTCACCAGGCCTCTTACAATCAGCGCCACCACAACCAGCAGGATTGGACTCAAAAAATTATAATTTCTCATTCCTAGCAACACCCCTGACCCCATTGTTCAGAACTACGAATCTCATAACACTATCATAACAGTAGCTATTCTGTGTTACAACAAAGGACACCCGCGTACAGTGTCCTTTGTCATTCGCAACGTATTCTGCTTTTGATGACAGAACAACCTTTCGATTGCTGCTATCACAAGATATTTCTGATTACCTCTAAACCTGCTTGAATTCGATCCAATCAATCTGGAGACCTGGTTTGGTGAAGTCCAGTTTCAATTCATACAGACCTGCTTCAAGGTCTACTTTGACAAGCTTCTGTCTGATCCACTTGCCTTCCGTACCATTTGTTTGAATGGTGGTTACCAACTGGTCATTCAGGAGCAGGTTACATGCACTTTGAGCCAATTCCGGCTCAGGGGACATGATCTGTACGATAATCCGATAATGGCCGGCCTCGCTCACTTTCATGTAGACGGGTCCAGCAACCGCAGGTTTCACCTGTGCGTTCTCAACCAGAGCCTGGGCCTGAGCCTGTGCAGCAGATAGGGATGCATTCGCTTGGAACGAAGCGACGTTCTCCACGATTTCATGTTTTCTGCCGGACACCGGTGCATTCATGATGAACTTGCAGATGTTGATCGCCGAGCGTTGCAGCTCTCCGCGAGTCAATGTTCCATTTCCCAAGGATTCAATCGTGTTGTCGTCCCAGCCATTGATCTCTGCGCCGTAGTTCGGTACAACCATGTAGAGATCATTCTGCGCACGGATCATCCAGTTGGTGTATTTACGATCCGCTTCTCCACCTTCGGTCACATCATTCATAATCGCCCACCAGTCGGTCATTACGATTCCTTCGAAATTCCATTCGCCGCGCAGAATTGTGGTGTTCAGGTCATAGTTAGATGCTGCCCAGTGTCCGTTAACCGGGTTGTAGGAAGTCATGATGGAGTTCGCTCCGCCTTCTTTTACAGCGATTTCGAACCCTTTCAGGTAAATTTCACGCAGTGCGCGCTCAGAGACAACGGCATCTACTTTGCTACGGTGTTTCTCCTGGTTGTTGCAGGCAAAGTGTTTCAGTGTGGCATTGGGACCACCCTTCATGATACCTTTTGTACATGCTGCGGCAAATACACCCGAGATCAGTGGATCTTCGGAGAAGTACTCAAAGTTCCGGCCATTGAGCGGGCTCCGGCGGATATTGAGTCCAGGTCCAAGCAGGGTATCCACCTGATTTCTCAGCAATTCCTGTCCTTCCATCACATACAACTCTTCAACAAGATCCTTGTTCCATGTCGCCGCAAGCAAAGTACCAATGGATACCTGTGTTGCCTTCTCGCCACTATCCATACGAATACCGGACGGGCCATCTGCCGTACATGCTACCGGAATACCGTAGTTAAACAGGCTGTCGCTGACACCACCAAATGCAGATGCCGTCCCCGAAGTAACGAGCGGACTGCTCATGCCTTCTCCACGGACAATCGCCGCCAGATCCTGATCACTCAGTTGAGCGATGAAGGTTTCCAGACTCACTTTGCCAGCCTTAACGTCACTCAGCTTGTGGCCCTGATTACCCGTCTGCTCCAGCGTTTGCGGGAGATTCTGCTCAATCCGGTTCGCCATGGATATCTTACGTTTAGGTACTTCTGCATAAGTCAGTTCATAAGATCCATCTTCCTTGCGCGAACCTGGTTTCATCCGTGTAAAATCTTCAGTTGGGGCCATCGCTTCTTGCAGTTGCTCCACCAATTGAAGAGATTCAATAATATAGCCATCCTGGCCATCAACGCTGATATGCTGCACTTGTTTCACACTGGTTCCTACATGCAATCGGTATGTGCCTTCTTCCAGAACGTATGCGGAAGCATGACCCGTAACACCTGCATCATCGTAAGATGCCATGGCATGGATCGGGAAGCTGATCGTCAGAAGTTCTGACTCGCCCGGCTGCAACAATCCTGTTTTGCCAAAAGCCACCAAAGCTTTCACCGGTTGTCCCAGTTTTCCTTGCGGGGCTTCATAATAGACTTGCACAACCTCTTTGCCCGCATATGTTGTACCTGAGTTGGTCACATTGACGCGAACTTCAATGTAGGTTTCGCCGTCTTTGGACACAGATTTCGCTTCTTCATGCTGAGCCAAGAACGTCGTATAAGACAGGCCGTAACCGAATTCAAACTGAACACGCTCAGGTCGAAACGTTTCGAAATAACGATAACCTACATAGATATCTTCCTGATACAGGTTCTTGAACTCATTGCCGTAGTTGCTTGTCGAAGGATAATCCTCGATGGAATATGCAATCGTATCTGTCAGTTTACCGCTTGGTGTAACGTCTCCCGCCAGCACATCAGCAATCGCGTTGCCACCCTCCATACCGCCATGCCAGGAGTAAATTACGCCTTGGATTGGATGTAGATACGTTTCGTTTAACCAGCTCATGTCGATGATATTCGAGACATTCAGCACTACGATTGTGTGTTCAAACTGCGCAGTGACTTGCTTCAGCATCGCTTTCTCATCTTCTGTCAGTTGGTAACTTCCTGGCGCATCCGCATTATCCTGATCTTCTCCTGCTGTACGTCCAATCACGATAATGGCTTTGCTGGATTTGCTTCTAGCCTGTGCAACAAGTTCATCCGTCAAAGGCATTTCTTTCTGATTCCATGGCTCGGCCGCCCATACTTTTCCGCCATCATCAAATGGATTTTCCTCAATCCACTTCTCATAGACAGCTGCCAGCTCTTCATTGACCGTTATATTCTTTTTGCTGCGCAGGCCATCCAATAGATTTGTTGTGTAGGCCACATGAACACTACCGCCTGAACCCGTGCCGCTCCGATAATAATTGACTTGAATCCGTCCAAAAACTGAAACGTTTTCGTTTTCACGAAGTGGAAGCACTTGGCCTTCATTTCTGACTAAAACGGCTCCTTCTGCGGCAACCGTACGACTAAACTCTGCAAACCCTTCCAATGGAACTCCAATTTGATGTGTGCTCAATGATTTCCCTCCTGATTGTCATCCCCATATCTACGAATCGCTATATATAAAGTGAACTATATAAATTGAACTAAAGAATATTTACACTGGACACTCCGATGACAGAATAACCTTCCGATCGCTGTTATCCCCAGATTTTATGAATCCCCCTTATATGGGGAAAATCCGGGGATAAAGGCGAACGCTTTCGCTTCTTCAGGTTTTTTCTGTCCTCTCCGTTTCGTATAAATGTTTAGTTCAATTTATATAACAAAACGTACACTCATTTTATATAAAAGATATTCTGTGATCTGGTAGATTCACTTGTACATAGTCTCATATTAACAGATTCTATAGAAGAAATTAAATTAGATTTGTGCATTATTTATATTATTAAAAAATGTCCACGATTAGTGGCATAACAAAAAGCCACGGACACCTGTTGTCCGTGACTTTTCTTCATTTTAATACACTATATCAAGTCGTAAGTTTCGCATACACCAGGAAGAACAGCATGTCTTCGCCCATGATCACATAACCAGGAACCCGGTAGACCAGATCAACAAGGACAAATGCCACCAGTAGTCCTAGCATCACCGCCAGATGAAGTGGCCGGAGTCGTAGATGTGCGTGTCTGTAACGATGGAACACAAGTGAGGTCGACAAGAAATACAGTAGCGCTGATCCAAATACAAACCCTAGCATGAACACATAGTTTAACTGATTCTGATATAACAGCTGAATTGAAGCAGCGATCATACTCATGGAGATGTAGATGAAAAGATGACCGTATATGATCGCTTGCCCGGCAGTCTGAATCTCTTTGCTGACTTTTTTCTCCACGTTGTCGAAGTATTGCCACCATATCGCAATGACAAATATGGATGTAAAGGCGGCAAACAGAATGGATTTCATATCCCAATGATCGGCTTGCAACACAGCGATAATGCTTACCACCGATTCACCTAACAGGATAAGTGTAAAGAGCGCAAAACGTTCCAATAAGTGATGGGTCTGAACTGGTACTTTCACCAGATTTTTGCGTCCGATCAACGGAAGTACGATGTCCACAGCAATCCCCGCATACAAAATCACGTAGCGTAACCAGGAATCGAAGAACAATGAACCTGATGAGATCAATATGCCAATAAGGAAACAGATACCCAAGTAACGAGCCGCTTGCTGCTGGTGCTCGCCTTTTGACTTGTGAGCCGTCAGATACTGAATCGCCGTAAATGCCCGTGAGCCGATATATCCGATGAAGAAGGACAGGTAGTACTGGTCAAAATGGGTAGAGAGGCTCGCCGTCATGACCATAACGGACAGAAGCTGAAGGATGAGGAATATTCGATGGATCAGAATATCTTGACCATAGCGGTTAATAAACAAGGTCTGACCGACCCATGCCCACCAAACAGGGATAAAAATAAGCACAAACTTCATTAAATATTCAAACGTAATTACTCCATGTTCGGCATGTAACAAGACATGACCCGCTTTGGAGACCGCTGCTACAAAGAGCAGATCGTAAAACAGCTCCAGCCAGGTAACCTTTTTCTCCATCATCCTTCGTTGCTCCTTTAGGTTTTTCTCATAATACAACGCCTGTTGCTAACTCAGTTACCTTCCCGCTGACCTGGTGACGCGCCCAGAGGAAAAACTCTGAGCGCCATCTACCTTACTTCATTGTACTGTAGCAGGTACGAGCGTTCTGACTTCGATCGGTTGCAGATTGTCCTCAATTTGAGGGCGGTATTTCTCAAACCACTCTGGCAGCATCAATTTTTGTCCAAGCGAATCAGCAGGTTCATCTTTGGCAAAGCCCGGAGGATCTGTAGCAATTTCAAACAGAATGCCGCCAGCTTCTCTGAAGTAAATTGCATTAAAGTACTGACGATCCCGAACTGGAGTCGGTTGGTACCCGTAATCACGTACAGCTTCACTCCACTGTGCATGCTCTTCATCGTCTTTGGCGCGCCATGCAATATGGTGCACGGTTCCTGCGCCGCCCATACCCAGAGCCATACGGGTCACTGGAACATCTACGACATTACCGATATCCCCGCTGGACCGGAAACGGGCATACTCTTCATTTTCACTCACTCTGACAAATCCCAAAATTTTCTCAAGAGCATCCATCGTTCTTTGTGGGTTAACACTGAACAGGACAGCACCACCAAAGCCTCTGATTGCTTTATCTGTTGGAATGCCTTCGTGTGCCCAAGTGCTGGTTGCTCCCTCTTCCCGTTCAACAAGTTCAAGCCGCAGGCCTTCGCCATCTTCGAATTGAAGCAGGTTTTCATTAAAGCGACTTGTTTTGGTTACCTCAATGTTATACTGTTCCAGCCGATTCTGCCAGAAGCCAATCGACCCAGGAGGAATGACATAGGAAGTGATGCCGACCTGACCTCCGCCAATTTTCCCCCGTGGTGATCCAGCGGATGGGAAGAAGGTAATGATGGTACCTGGGCTTCCGTGCTCATCGCCAAAATACAGATGATATACATCAGGTGCATCGAAATTGATTGTTTTTTTCACCAGACGAAGTCCCAGAACTCCGGCATAAAAATCAACGTTGGCCTGTGGATCTCCTGCGAAAGCTGTAATATGGTGAATACCTGTTGTTTGAATAGTCATGATTAATTCCTCCTTGGTTTGGTAAGCATGTTTTAAATTGAGTAGGTATTAGAGATAGTTTAGTTAGTTGATTGATTTATAGTAAGTTTGCATTATCTTTAAATTAAGATATATGAGCTAGCGAATTGTATTCTAGTTGTTATTTTGATTGGCCTGTTCTTGTTTCAATTTATCAGGAGTAACGTCATCGCCGTTCGGATCATAGATGGTTGCATTCAAGAGAATGTCGTTGACCGAACCGCGAAAAGTTTGCAGATATTCCTGGCGAAGATTAACCCGTTCCTCTTTCTCCATCTCCGTCAATCCGCCCTCTTTGGCTTTTCTTGCAAGTTCATTAATTCTGGTCAATGTTGGGATAATCATCTTGATCTCTCCTTGTGTAATGGATTAAAGATATTTGTTTAAGTTGTTATTTATATTTAAATTAAATATCTTAAGTTAAAGATAAATGATTTGTGATTAGTTGTCAACTGTTTTATCAAAATTAAAATAAATGGACCTGCTCTCCACCTTACGTCATGTTGCTTTGAATAAGAATCCAAACAAAAAGGGCTAGCCCCGTGATATCTAAACCAGTGGACTAGCCCTCATGTATTTATTTTATTAGCCTAGCTTTTGACCACAGTTCGGACAGAAGTTGGCTCCTTCATTTTTGGCTCCACAGTTCGGGCAGAAGTTTGGCTTCTTATTGCCTTCTGTAGATGAAGATGTATTTGAATCACCGTTGCTATTTCCCGCTGGTTTCTGGTCGTTATTTTGATTCTGAGACGAATTGGAATTATTGTTCTGGTTCTGGTTTTGGCCCTGGTTCTGGTTCTGGTTCATGTTTTTCATCATTTCATTGGCCATGTTCATACCCATCATCATGCCCGCCATATCCGAAGCTGCGCCGCCGCCCTGTACTTTACCGGATGAGATGCCGTCTGTCATGCTGACCTGCTGATACTTCTGCAGATTACCAATCATCTCATGCGAAGCGGTCTTTGTAATCATATCCTGAATCTCTTTTGGATAGTTGAAGCTCATCACTTGGAAACCGGTAATCCCAATGCCGATGTCCATCATCTGCATATCCAGATCTTCCTGAATACCTTTGGCAATATCCGATGCATTGGCCTGCAGGTTGAACATATCCTTCCCTTCACGGCTAATCCACTTCATTAGAAGCTGATCAAGCACTGAAGTGATTCGGATCTTGACATCCTCGACCAGATAACTCTGTTTGATGCCTGCAATCTTATCAATCAGGGTCACATAGTCACTTACTTTGAAATTAAATGTTCCGTTGGCCCGAATCGGCATCCCGCCCGGGAGTTGTGGAGTCGGAATCAACACAGGACTTTGTGTGCCCCAGCGCACGGTGAACTCTTTGGTATTTACAAACAATACTTCGACCCGCATACCGCTGTTGAATCCGAATTTGAACCCTTTTAAGGTAGAAAGGAACGGAATGATCTCGGAATCAATATTAAACGATCCTTCGTCCTCGAAAATCCCTTCCACTTTACCGTTATTCAGGAAAATGGCGTCCTGACCGGAACGGATGATAAGTTTACTCCCCTTCTTGATCTCCCGGTTGCTCCACTTCCAAAATATCATGTCATCTCTGAATTCTTCCCATTCCACCACATTCGAAAATTGATTTCTGAAAAATCCCATACTTGTTCCCATCCCTTCTATTTAACGTAATCCGATTACTCAGTTACTAAAACGAACCTCTACTTCCACTGTGTGAGTGACCACCTCGGGAGGTACCTCCACCGCCGCCTCCGCCACCGTTGTTATTGTTCTTCTCTATTTTGCGCTTGGTGACGGTTGTACGGATATAACGATCCTGACGATCAATGACACTGGAATTGCTTGAATCCTCATAAGTCGCACGATTGACCGTGACACGTCCCCCGGAACGATAGGTCATCACACCAACAACAATACCGCCAAGAACCACAGATACTCCTAACTGAAACCAGCCGTTGAACAAAATGTTGTTCGGATTCACACCAGGTTCATACCCCATATATTTGTAAGAGAGCTCAATGTATTTCTCAAATGCGAGTTTATAATCCCCACTGGATAATTCAGAGGTAATTCGATTACGGATAGCATCAAGCCGCTGATCACTCAAATATTCTTTTGCCTTATAAAATCCAGCCAGATACACTTCGCGATTATTCATATCCATCGTTAATATGACAGCATTGCCAAATTTCTTGTCGTACCCTAGCCCCTGCTTATCATAAAAATCTTCTGTTAAGAGCATAACATCCTGATTCTCAACATTATTTGTTGTATAGATAACAAAGTCCGTCTGCCGTTCCGCACCATACTGATTCGCAAGTAGGTTCAGTTCACTTTTCTCCTGCTCACTAAGCAGGTTGGCCTCATCGTAGATAAGGTTTTTGCTATCAGCTGCGGATGCCGATGACATGGAAATCGACGGTGCGACAAAGGTGATCATAAGTAAAATGAGCGTAGCCATCACGGCCAGAGGGGTTCTTTTTCTCATAAGAATCCACCTCCCATCATCCAGGAAACCAGCTTCAGTGACAGCAACGACACCGCAGAGACTCCTGCGAACCAGCCGGCCACTTTGGCTTTGCTGATCGGCGGTTTACCGACCACTTTCCCTGTCTGACCATTCATGGCAAAGGTATACTGTGCCCGATTATAGTCATAGTTGACCATCCACACCGGGAGCAGCACATAGTCTGCATTTTTGAGCGTAGTATCAATCTGTTTGTCCGTGTAGCTCACGCTGCTATAACCGGATACGGTTGAGGCAATATAAGAATCAATGTACGATCTCGTTTTATCCTTGGCCCGTGGAAAAAGTTCCTCGTCCGTATAACTATATTTTTCCGCAATGTACCCCGCCAGATACGGGGTCTTGAACAATTTCAGCTGATTATATGGAAAAGGCTCAAGCTTATCCATCAGTTCATCCTTCATTTTCTCCGATGCATCGATGGGCAGGTTCACGTAATTCAGCCGAATCCGGCGGTATATATCGAAATGCTGTGTTTCCGTGTAATGGTAGTCGCCCTGGGTGTAGGATCTGACCTTGGTGCCACGACCATGCACTTCGATTTTGTTATGTAACTCGTACAACCAGAACGGCACGTACATACCGGTAATGCTCTGAATCCGATCGGCCGACATGAAGCCACTTGGCGTTAACAGGCCGTTTTTGCACCACTTTTTGAAAGCCTGCTTGGCTTGATCCTTGTTGATCGAAAAGGGAATCACCATCGCGGGGGCCAGATTGCCCGTCAGCCGATCACTGAGTACAACCGCCGCACCGCAGAAACTGCATGTCGTCGCACTGGTCTCTGGCTCCGTGACAATGTCAGCTCCGCAGCTGTTACAGTGGTATTCTTTGACCTCATTTTCGGTGAATACTTGTCTCTTCAAGGGATCGGGGATCTGCTCTATGTTGTCCTGGCGGCCGCAGCTGGGACAGGATAGTGCACCTGACACACTGTCAAAGATCATACCACTGCCGCAGTTTGGACATTTATATTCAATAACCGGCATCTGCTCACCTCAATGTTAACGAAATATGATTCTAATTGACACTGTATAACTTCGCTGGCAGAACAAAGCTTCCGATCGCTCTTAAAGGCGAAGTGTTTGCTCCGATGCAGCTTTTCAGAAAGCTTTTAGCTCCGCTTCTTCAGCTTATTTCTGCCCTCTACGTTGTAGTGTACAAGTTAAACTCACTTCTTCAGCTTCTCCTGAATCGCTGCGAGTTCTTCCTCTGCACTTGGCGACGCATTCTCATTATTACCCGCATCTGCGTTCATGTCCCTCTCCAACTGGGCAATTAATTCGTCCAGATCATCTTCCTGTGCCCCAGCACGAAGTTCTGCCAAAGCCTCTGCTTCGTTCAGCGCCTGATTCGCCTTGTCTTCCATGGCCTTCAATGCAGCATCAGCTCTGCCCGCAGGTGCATTCCGTTCATTAGCCTGTTGTTGCGCCTTCGCATCTGCCATGCGACCTTTTAGTTCTGCATGCCGTGCCTCCAATTGCCCCAGATCTGCAACCAATTTATCGTTCATATGCTTCATCATCTTGGCTTTGGCGGAAGCACGTTCATAGGCGGCTTGTAATTCGTTCAATTTGTCAGCCAACTTCACTTTCTTCTCCAGAAAACCACGTGCCTTGTCTTCGTCTCCCGACTCCGCTGATTTCTCTGCATACCGCTGTAATTTCTTAACCTCGGCGCTGCACTCATCCAATGCTCGCTTTGCCCGGCTCTCATCCGACAACACCGCCGTTGTCTCCGCTTTTACCTGACCCAGATCACTGCTCAGACTTCGCATATACTCATTCACACTCTTCTCAGGATCTTCCGCCCGAGACAACATGTGGTTCACATTCGCCTTCATCACGTCTCTAAACCTCGATAAGATTCCCATTACTTGTTCCTCCTCCGAAAAGTTCATATGTATACTATAATACATGAATACGCCCACATACGTTTCACATTTCACGATGGCAAGTGGAGTCCCCCTGTACCAAAGTCGGGTAATGATGGAGTAATAAAAGAAAAGACGAACACCTATAGTGTCGCCTTATAATCCAAAAAATTTCTCGTACTTATCAGTATCATTCTTCCTCAATCACAGTTCGTTAATGAATTGCATACTTTCATCTGCGATCCGATCTGGATCGGTATTATGTATGTAATGGCCGTTATTTAAAACCTGATATTGCCCAATCTTCACAGACTCGATATAACGTATTAGGTACGTTTGCCAATTCTCAATCGGCAACTCTTCACCATTAGATATGAAAAAATACATCGGCACATCCGGAATCCCCTGTGTGGCAACTTTTGCTGCATTCTGTTTAATCATTTTGACTTCATCATTCATATTTGATGTTTGCGTGTTCTTATAGAACAACGCCCGATAAAGTTCCTCTTCATGAGGAGACAATCGATTCTCCTTAATCGCAGCCGATGAATCCACAATCCCGGGGAAAAAGCGTGTAATCCCTATGCGTGCTCCCAAACCTGTCAGACTCATCATGCCTTTCGAAGGCAAAGGATATGCTTCATAAACTTCCGGAATGGCAGGGTCTAATCCGATGATCGCCTTCACTTCGTTAGGATACCGTTGTGCCCAATATAGTGCTTCAACGCCTGACATGGAATGTGGAAACAACACATACGGTGGACTTAGGCCAGCTAAAGTAAGAGCTGTTCTAGTTTCTTCCAATATCGCATCGATATCACGGGACACCTTGGCCGTTTCACTGAAGCCATACCCTGCCTTCTCCACCACAGCAATTTTGTATTGTTCCGATAATCTGGAGTAGAGCGCCTTGAAATCCAATACAGGAGCGGATATACCCCCACCTGACAGAAAGACCAGCGTCTGTGCCCCAGAACCTTCTGTATAGACATGCATTTGGTGATTATTCACGTTAACCATTGCACCTGGCGGCGACAGAATAGTCAACTCACTCTTGAGTTTAATCGTATGATTCGTGAAACTAATTACAATGAACAATAGCATGACACCCAATAGTGCCAAGGCACCATACCCCAATCTCTTCAACACAATTCTCATTGGTTCCCCTCCAACATGATGTACACTTCTATTTATTTTACCATGTACTTTGGAAGGTGTATGGGTTTTAATCCTTTTCTCGCAATCCACAAATCCCTACCTAATCTATGGCTCAACCGGAAGGCTCTCCACCGCTGTGAAAAACACATCCAATAATTCAACGTTATACGTTTTATGGACGTATTCAGTTATTAACGCCACATCCTCTTCCCTCTGATACTCTAGACATGGGCGGCCCTCACTCCACAGCACCCTGCACGGGAACTTTGCGACAACATCCTTAATGACGTGATCTGGCTCAGCTACTTTATGAATGTCTCCCATACGATCTCTCCTCATTTCTCTATACTTAACGTGTGCAATTATGTATTAATTTTGAAATAGTTAAGGATTCGATTCAGTGCACTTCATCACATTCCACTCGGAGAGTTAGGGCGTATATCCACAGCCGTTTTTCAGATGTAGCATTGTTGATTCCCCCCATAGGTGCCATTCCTTCGCAAGTTGGCTATAATAAGGGGATCAAAGTTTTCGATAAAGGCAGGAAAATTATGCGTACACAAGTTCACTTTATTGCTCCCTACGAATCGATGATTCCTATTATACAAGAGTGCATTCCTCGCTTTCCCCAGTTAACCATTCAGACAGACGTGGGCGACTTGGCAAAAGGCGTGGAGCTAGCAACCCAAGCTGAGAAAAACGGGGCAGAGATTATCATCAGCCGCGGCGGTACCGCCCAATTGATTAAAAAAGCAGTAACCATTCCTGTCATTGATGTGCAGTTATCGGGTTATGATATGATTCGTTCACTTACCCTCGCAAGCCAGTTTAACGGCCAAACAGCCATTGTTGGTTTCTCCAACATCACCTCTGGTGCACAATCGATAATTGATCTGATGGATCTGCCCCTCAAGGTCTATACCATACATAGCTCGGAAGACGTGGCACGATTGCTCTTGGAGCTGAAAGCTTCCGGGTACCGCCAGATTGTCGGAGATGTGATTACCGTCAACACCGCGAAGACTTATGGTCTGGAGGGATTGTTAATCCAATCCGGTCAGGAATCCATCCTTAGAGCGATGGAAGATGCGCAGTTGGTCTACCGTTATTTGAGCAAAAATCATGCGATATCGATCATACTGAATGACCTGGTTACACGGGAACATCCGAATTTGCTTATTTTAAATGAACGGAATGAAGTCGTATTCGAGAACCTGACTGATTTCGAGAAAAATCCGCTGACCGATAATCACATGTATCTGACCAACACGAGTCTGGAATTCCATCAATCCCAGATTCAAAATGTGTTCATGGTGGACGATTACCAACTCACGGTTAACGCCTATGAAACGACCCTGGACAACAAAAACTACAAGGTATATATGCTGGAAAAAGGACAACCCTATGCATTTGCACAATTCGGCATAACAACGTTTACCGACGCATCGATGGAGCCTATCGTTGCCGAATCCCCTGCCATGCAGGCGGTATTGAAGAACATTCGGGCACTTTACGAGAATCATGAACCGATCTATCTGCGGGGTGAAGCGGATTCCGGTAAATCTTTTCTGGTCAAACATATTCATCAGATGTACGCCGGTGGCGGACTGTTATTACAGATCGATCTCTCGCAAGTTCCGCCTGGTCATTTGCACAAGATACCACTCGCCAAAGTTAGAAATATAGAAATTAACCACATGGAAACACGTATGGAAGATCCGGAGTTGCTCTCCTTTATCCAGAGCTGCCTTCAAAGCCGAATTGGGGTGTTTATCCTCGGGGAACAGGTAATAAATCCACATTGGTCACTCGATTTGGAGCTTAATACAATCATGATGCCTAATCTTGCGGATAGACCAGAGGATCTGGCTCCACTGATGCAGCATTTCCTTACCGGCTACTACCACAAATACGGAACTACTGCGGTGAGAATAAAAGAAGATGCACTACAGCTGATCCAAGAACAGATCACACATATGAATGTTAACCAGTTGAAACATCTGATTAAGCAGGCTGCACTTAATGAACAGGAATATATAATTACCACGGCTACCTTATCCCGCTTGCTTGATCAGCAACCTTC
The DNA here is from genome assembly GCF_031455635.1 of Paenibacillus sp. 2003. Lineage (NCBI taxonomy): Bacteria > Bacillati > Bacillota > Bacilli > Caryophanales > Paenibacillaceae > Paenibacillus > Paenibacillus sp. 2003. The sequence goes on from NZ_JAVDTB010000010.1 coordinate 88,438, forward strand.
TTCAAGCCCAATCAAGTTGAACGGTACGCTGAAGGAGATCGAGAAAGAAGTTATTCAGATCGTGCTTCAGGAGGAAAATAATAATCAATCAAAGGCCGCAGAACGTCTGGGGATTAACCGGGCCACATTATGGCGTAAACTTAAAGATTAACTTTAAGTTTGCGTCTTTTTTATTGCCTTAATGTGTTGCATTTTTAAACAATTGAGCAAGTATTTAAAATTTACAATAATTAATTGTTGCTATATTAAACGATATGGGATAACATAATCCCTGCAAGCGCTTCATAAAAACGATTACTTCATAAGGAGCTACTACTATGAACATTAAAGCAACTTTAGATCGCATCCCTGGCGGTATGATGGTCGTTCCCCTGTTAATTGGTGCAACCATCAATACATTCTTCCCAAATGCCCTGCGCATTGGCGGATTCACGGAAGCTCTCTTCGTTAACAGTGCCAGTACGTTGATTGCGCTGTTCCTGTTAATTGCGGGTACACAGATTACGTTCAAAACAGCAGGTTCATCTGTCGGCAAAGGTTTAACCTTGCTTACGTTCAAATGGGTGATTGGCGCAGGCCTTGGTTTTATCGCTATTTTGTTTGCGGATTCAAGCGGTTTATTCCTGGGTCTGGCCCCACTTGCCATTATCGCTGCGATGACCAACTCTAACGGTGGTCTGTACATCGCACTCGCTGGTCAATACGGTAAAGAAGATGACAAGGCAGCTTACCCGTTCCTCGCGCTTAGCGATGGTCCGTTCCTGACCATGGTAGCGCTCTCGATCTTTGGTGCAATGGGCTTTGCGAACGGCATGTTCTCACCGATGGCATTCGTTGCTGTATTGCTTCCACTCATCGTTGGTGTCATTATTGGTAATCTGGACCGTAATCTGGGGGATTGGCTGTACAAAGGCAGTGACAAACTTGTTCCGTTCTTTGCATTCTCCCTGGGTATGGGAATCAATTTCTCATCCATCATTCAAGGCGGACTAGGTGGCATTCTCCTCGGTGTTCTGACCGTGCTTCTCACAGGCGGAATCGGATATCTGGTGTTCAAAGCCATTGGCTGGAACCCGATCGTTGGTGCTTCCGAAGGTTCAACAGCCGGGAATGCGGTAGGTACACCCGCTGCCATCGTGGCTGCCAATGCTTCATTTGGCCCGATTGCGGAGATTGCCACTGTGCAAATTGCGGCGAGCGTTGTAACGACAGCTATCCTGTTACCCATCTTCATCGGGTTCCTCTCCAAACGACTGGAGAAATCAGGTGGCGTCGAGAAATACAATCAACGACCAACCACATAAATGGTTATCACCTGATCCGATATGTTTAATCTGTACAATTGATGATCTGACGGACTTATTATGAAATTTTGCTTACAAGGAGGGATGACTGCATGAAATTAGCTATTATTGCAGATGATTTGACCGGTGCCAATGACAGCGGGGTGCAGCTTGCCCGTCATGGCTTAAAGACCAGTGTTCTTTTTAATATGAATGAAGAACCTCTTACACATTACGATGCTGTCGTCTTTGATACAGATAGTCGTTCCATATCCCCTCAGGAAGCATATGACCGTGTATATCGGGCTGCTGAGTTGCTGACGAACAACGGATTTGAGACGATTTTCAAAAAAATGGACTCCACCATGCGCGGCAATATCGGCATCGAGATTGATGCTGTATATGATGTAGTTAAGCCGGACTTTATGATGATTGCCCCGGGATATCCCAAAAATAAACGGACAATATTGGAAGGAATTCATTACCTGAACGGCGTTCCGCTGGCAGATACTGAAATTGCTCATGATCCGAAGACACCTGTTACGATTTCCTACCTTCCGGACTTGTTGAAACTACAAACCAAGTACGAAGTTGGCGAGATCACCGTCGCAGATTTGGAAGCCGGGCAAAATCATATTCGCACCAAGCTAGAACAGTTGAAAATAAATAACATTCCGTATGTGATGGTGGACTCCACCGAAGAACGCCATCTGGAACTGATTCTGCAGATGACCCGTGAATTGGATTATACCTTTACTTGGGCAGGTTCGGCGGGCATTGCCGATTATCTCCCCGCACATTACGAGTTGGAATCCAGGGCTGCTTCACTTGATATCCCGGAGAATTCCGGCCCCATCCTCACGGTGGTAGGCAGCGTCAACAAAAACTCCCGTGAGCAGCTGCATCGCTTGATGCGCAAGTCCCGCGTGGCTTCAGTCTCCTTCCATTCCTTCAAAGCGGTATCCGCAACCGCAGACCGCGCGGAAGAGATGGAACGTGTCTATAACGAGGTCCGAGACAAAGCGCTGGAAGGACAAGATGTCGTTCTTTACTCCACCGCTGAACAGATTGATATCGAATTGGCTCGTGCCACGGGCGAAGTTCGGGGGCTTAATCACACCGAAGTCAGCAATGAAATCGTACTCGCGATGGGTGAGATCTGCGCCAGACTATTGGAAGAGGGACTGTTCAAGGGTGTCTCCATGACTGGTGGCGATACGGCAAAACAAATCTGTCTGAAATGGAATATTAGCGGCTTCGAGCTGCTGGATGAGCTTGAAATCGGCGTGCCGATCTCCAAGTTCATAGGCATTGATGATCTGCATGTGATTACCAAAGCAGGCGGATTCGGCAAACCCGATGTCTTTATCCATGCGATTCAAAAATTAAAAGGGGGTATTCTCGTATGAAACCTACAATCGGAATTACGATGGGCGACGCAGCAGGTATTGGACCGGAGATTATTATGAAAGCACTGGGTCATCAAGAGATGTATGATCAGTGCAATCCACTCGTGATTGGTGATGCGAAGATTCTGGAGCGTGTGCTGCCGGTTATCGGATCAACGCTGAACGTCCATGCTATTCAAGAGCCTTCCGAAGCCAAGTATGAATTCGGCACTGTGGATGTGATTGATTTGAACCTTGTCCCGGCGGACTTGGAATACGGCAAAGTATCTGCCGTGGCTGGGGATGCAGCATTCCAGTTTCTCGCCAAAGCCATTGATCTCGCCAAAAAACACCAGATTCACTCCATCTGCACAGCACCTTTGAACAAAGAAGCTCTGCATCAAGGGGGGCACCTGTATCCAGGACACACCGAAATTCTGGCGGACCTGACGGATACACAGGACTTCTCGATGATGCTGACGACGCCTAATCTGAGAGTCATTCACCTGACGACACACATGGGTCTGATTGATGCCATCGCGAGTATCAACCCGGAAAGAACCTACACCGTTGTGAAGCTTGCCCATGATACGCTGAAAAAAGCAGGCTTTGAGAATCCGCGCGTAGCCGTATGCGGAATCAATCCTCATGCCGGAGAGAACGGACTGTTCGGCAACGGGGAAGAAGAAGAGAAACTGCAGCCCGGCATTGAGCGTGCGCAGCAGGAAGGCATTAACGTTGTTGGTCCACTCCCGGCGGACACACTCTTCTTCCGCGCTGGCCGCGGCGACTTCGATATCGTTGTAGCTTGCTATCACGACCAAGGCCATGCACCAATTAAGGTAATGGGCATCGAGGAAGGCGTGAACATCACCGTTGGTCTGAAGGGCGGCATCATTCGTACGTCTGTCGATCATGGTACAGCCTTCGACATCGCAGGTAAGAACATCGCCGATGACAAAAGCATGCTGGCAGCCATCCGCTCCGCCATTGAGCTGGCACCGAAGGATCAGGGATAACACCAAGATTCATCCGGTACATGCGTGAGTCTGATCGTAAGATCAATTGTACACGTATCGGTGTTACGTCGGTATTCGATGAATAGAAAGAAAAAGGCAAACCCTTGTAAGTTCAAGGGTTTGCCTTTTTGTATATCGTCCACCCATTTATTCAGACCAATCGTCTTGGTTGGTATTATGGCCATCAAACATATGCTAAACTGATCATAATAAACAAAGGAAGTGCAGAACTCCTTTAGACTTGCAGTACACATCGATTACGTGAAAGTTCACACCGACTTTAAATTAGAAAAAGGAAGAGATTCAATGGGGAGAAAACAATCTTTTACCGAAACAGAGCTACTGGATACGACCAAGAAATTAATTCTTGAGCATGGCTACGACGGTTTTCATCTCAAGCTGCTCTCACAGCATCTGTCTGGAGCCCGGAGCACGATATATCAATATTACGCTAATAAAGAAGAGATTGTTGCTGCTTGTATGAAGCGTGTAATAGCAACCGTGTTGGAGAATTCATTAGCCGTTGATGAGACTGATCCCATGGATGCTCTTGAGCAACTGCTTCTGATCTACGCAGAAGAATCGACGCTCCATCAACTTCTGGGAGATGCCAGTAAAATTAATACGACTAATTCTGCTGCGGCAGCGAGAGATCTTGAATTTATTGAGGAAGCACATAAGACCCTCAAAATTCAATTATCACGCTTATTTGAACGTGCACAGCAGGATCAGGCCCTCCGGCAAGATATCCCTCTACCTGTACTTGTTGGTGTATTCTTCAACTTAATTAATACGCCTAACATGATGAATATCCCTACGCCTGATTGGGGAAAGCTGTTGTTCCAAATGTGGATCGGAGGAGCCAAGAGCTAACTTTGTTCTTGGATTTAATTTGACACAAGTGTCATTTATGTCGTTTAATGATGAAGACCGCGTGGCCGCGCATCCAATTTGACACATGTGTCAAAAAAAGAAAGAGAAGGAGTTGAACAGATCATGTTTTTAGCGATGAAGGAGTTAATGCATAGTAAAATGAAGTTTTTGATGATTATCATTATCTTCGTACTGATGGCTTGGCTGGTATTTATTTTATCCGGTCTGGGGAATGGATTGTCCACGCTAGCCGCATCAACATTCAAGACCATGAAGGCTGATTATGTCATCTTTGAAGAAGGGGCTCAGTCTTCCATGAGCAAGTCACTGCTGTCAGATCAACTGGTGGCGAAGGCGGAACAACTTCCTAATGTGGATGCCGCATCCCCTATGGGAAGTACGATGGCAACAGCAATGAAAGAGACGAGTACCAAGAATGAAGATAAAGTCGATATAGCGATTATAGGAATTAACCCAGGAAGCTTCCTGGAGCCAGCTATTGTAGAAGGTGAGAGCCTGTCTTCCGAGAATCCCACCGGGGTAGTTGTGAATTCGACCCTAAAAGATGAGGGCTATAATATCGGGGACACCTTTCAACTGGATGGCACGACGGAATCATTGACCATTATCGGATTTGTGGAGAATCAGACCTATAACCACGTTGCATCCGTATTTACCCCGATGGCTGAATGGCGGAAGATTGCCTTTGCGGCTCCAGGTTCAGATAAAGGAATTGCCGGACCGGTTAATGCGATCATGTTACAAGGCGGGAATATTGATCCAGAAGCTATAAATAAAGAGTTATCCAGTACGGATACAGTTACCCGGTCGGAAGCTGTGCAAGGCATGCCAGGATACAAAGAAGAGAACGGAACGATTCTGATGATGCTTGCATTTCTGCTCGCGATCTCTGCATTTGTACTCGGGGTATTCTTCTATGTCATTACGATGCAAAAGACCAACCAGTTCGGCATTATGAAAGCGATAGGTGCTAGTAACCGTTTCTTGGGAAAAGCCATTATCTCGCAAGTGTTTGTCCTTTCCCTGACTAGCATTGTTGTTGGAATCTTGCTGACTTATGGGACAGCAGCAATTATGCCAAAAGGAATGCCATTTAAGCTGGAAACCAGTCTTGTCTTCAATTACTCTATTATCCTGCTGGTTATCGCTATGTTAAGTTCACTGGTATCTGTTCGCAAAATCACAAAGATTGATCCGCTTAAGGCGCTCGGGAGGGTTGAATAATGAGTAAGGGATTGCACATGCGAGAAGTCACCATGTATTATGCCGAAGGAAACAATCGGATCACCGCGCTCGATCATGTATCCATATCCGTAGAGCCGGGAGAGTTTGTTGCTGTGGTTGGACCTTCTGGTTCTGGTAAAAGTACATTCTTATCTATTGCTGGGGCAATGCTGAAAGCCTCCGAAGGAGATATTCAACTAAACGGAAATCATATTTCGAAGCTTACGGAGAAAGAGCTATCTACTATACGGCTGCAAGAAGTTGGATTTATTATGCAATCTTCAAATCTGGTTCCCTATCTAAATGTTCTCGATCAACTGCTGGTTGTAAAAAGAATGACGGGAACGGTCAAAAAAGAGGATAAGGCATTTGCCACCAAGCTGCTGGAAGAACTGGGGCTCGGTTTGAAGTTAAAAAGTTTTCCCGAAGAGTTATCCGGTGGTGAGAAACAACGGACAGCCATTGCGCGTTCTTTAATGAATAATCCCAACATCATCTTAGCCGATGAACCAACCGCCAGTTTGGACACCAAACGAGCCCATGAAGTGGTTAGTCTAATCGCACAAGAAGTGAAATCACGCCAAAAAGCAGCCATTATGGTTACCCATGATGAGCGCATGCTTGAATATTGTGACAAGGTATATCGGATGTATGATGGCGGTTTGTCCCTATCTAATTCATAAATAGATGGACCCAACCCTATACCATGTCCTTAGCTATTATTATTTTCATAAAAATCTCCTGTCCAGAAAAATAGCCCGTTAACTAGCAATTTAAGCCTGTCCATCACTCCGCTTGTTATCTCACGCTAGGCGCTAACGTCACTCGGGTCTTTCACCCACAAGCATCATTTCATGTTTGCTCTGAGATGGTCTGCTCCGTCGATAGGCACTTGGTGACATACCGCTCTGTTTGTTGAAGATGCGATTGAACTGGGAAAAGCTGGCGAATCCACACTGTGCAGCAATGTCCGTAATTTTTTCACTCGAATTCAGCAGCAATTGCTGGGCATTTCGAATACGGGTCATCTGCACATACTCCGTGAAGGTAAAACCAGTGACCCTGTTGAATTGGCGGGACAAGTGATGGGCACTTACATAAAACCGCCTGGATACCTCGTCCAAAGATAAATCCTGTTGATAATGGCTGTGAATGTAGGATGCAATGGCATACATGCGCCGGGACATCGATGATCCTGTCTCTTCTCGCACATACCCGTTCTCTGCCGCGTAACGATGAATTGCACATAGAAATTCTATAAATTTATGATGGATCACAACCGGTTGAAGCGTAGAGCGCTGCTGGGATATGGCGAAAATATCATTGATGGGCGCGAGGATTTCTTTGCGCCGTTCTTCCGGGAAGCGGAAAATCGGAACCTCTTCATCAAAAATGGAGAATAGTTCATTGTAACCGTTCTCAAGTCCTGGCATATGGCGAGGCATCGAAAAATTAATCATCAACCGTTTTGGCGGTGTACCTTTCGGATACTGCGTCTTATGCAGCAAAGAAGGTCGCAGCAGCACGATATCCAATGGCTGAATCTCATATAAACTGCCTTCAATAATATGCGCAGCCGTACGATCCAGAAGAATGCAGATTTCATAAAAATCATGAAAGTGCTGAAACTCCATATTCAAGTCATGGGAGCGTTCGTCATAGTCCAGATGATAAAAAAGTTCGTCTCCAGGCTGATTGACATGGATTACATATCCCTGCTCGTATGTCAAAACGGATGTTGTCATGGACATGCCTCCTATCCCGATACTAATGACTTTATTTTAGCATGAAATGCAATAAAAAGACGTCTTTTTCAGCATACATTACGTAGTTTGCTCCCTTTCCCCTTTGTTATGATAGAGTTGATATGTTAGCGCTTGCAATGTTTTCGCTTCATTAAAGACTACAGCCTGTACTTACTACAAACCAAGGTGGGAAACCAACATGAAAATGAATTCCTTGTATACTCGGATCCATACCATAGTTAAACACTTGGAACGTGCACGACTGACCTCAAAGACATATATACCGGAGCTTTATCATAAAGAAAGTGGTTACCACTCCTGGGAACTGGTGCATGAAGACCCTTCCTCCTGGAACGTATTTCGTAAAGGTGATGGCTGGGGCGGTAAAGATGTACACAGCTGCTTCAAAACCCGGATTCGCATCCCGGATCATATGGAAGGAAAAAAAGTCGTATGTACCATTGTCACCGGTGCGGATGATATCTGGAACTATGATAATCCGCAATTCCTGGCATTCCTCAATGGGGAATTGATCTGTGGTCTGGATGTGAACCATACGGAAATTGACCTGACACCTGCTGCGGCAAAAGGGGAAGAATTCGAACTGGCTTTATATGCGTACTGTAGTACTTCGGCGGCCGATGTCTTTCTCAATGTCTATGTAGCTGAGCATCATCAGCCTGTCACCGATCTATATTACGATCTTAAGGCTGCGCTCGATGCTGCGGATCTGCTACGTGAGGATGATCTGGAGCGGCTGAATTTGGTCGAACATCTGAATAAAGCCGTGAATCTACTGGATTTGCGTCAGGAGAACAGCGCAGAATTCCATGCGTCGGTACCGGAAGCGCGCCAATATCTGCAAGATCATGTCTATGGTGATGTCCGCCCTGCTGGTGATCACATCCCAACCGTTCACTGTATCGGACACACGCATATCGATGTGGCATGGCTATGGACATTGGATCAGACCCGGGAGAAGGTCATTCGCAGCTTCGCGAGTGTATTGTATCTGATGGACAAGTTTCCAGAATACACGTTCATGTCCTCGCAACCCCAGTTATATGCGTACCTGAAAGCAGACTACCCGTCTCTCTATGAAAAAATCAAGGAAAAGGTAACCGAAGGCCGCTGGGAAGCCGAAGGTTCGATGTGGCTGGAAGCTGATTGTAACTTAATCTCCGGCGAATCCATGATCCGTCAGATTATATACGGGAAACGTTTCTTCAAGGAAGAGTTCGGCGTAGAGAACCGTGTGCTCTGGTTGCCGGATGTATTTGGTTATAGTGCAGCGATGCCGCAGATTATGCGTAAGAGCGGCATTGATTATTTTATGACAACCAAAATTGCCTGGAATGATACAAATCAGATTCCAAACGACACGATGTACTGGAGAGGAATCGACGGATCAGAGGTCCTGACCCATTTCATCACAGCAACAGACTATGACAAACATCCTGATTTCAGGCAGCGCCGCTTCGAAACGACCTATAATGGACGATTTAATGCTTCGCAAGTGAAAGGCACGTGGCAGCGATACCAGAACAAAAACATCAATGCAGATGTCCTGCAATGTTTCGGATTCGGGGATGGCGGCGGCGGACCAACTGAGGAGATGCTGGAGCATGGCAGACGACTTGATGTCGGATTGCCGGGTGTACCCGCGGTGAAACGTACCTTTGTACGCGAGTTTTTCGAGAAGCTGGAGCAAAATCTGGCGGATGTTCCTTCCGTTCCCCGCTGGTCGGGAGAGCTGTATCTGGAGTATCACCGAGGTACCTACACGTCCATGGCGCGCAACAAACGGTACAACCGTCATAGCGAATTTGCACTGGCCGATGCCGAACTGTATGCCATGATTCATCGTCAGGCGAATGCACAGGCGGCCTATCCAACCGCTGCACTGGAGCATGCATGGAAGCTTACGATGCTGAACCAGTTCCATGATATTCTGCCGGGCAGCTCCATTGAGCAGGTATATGTGGATTCCAAGGAGCAATATGAAGAAGTTCTGCGTGTCACGGATGAGCTGAAAGACAGCGCACTGAAAGGCATTGCGAGCCAAATTACATCTGATGACGAAGCCATTGTAGTATTCAACACGACCGGATTTGTACGGACGGATGTGGTTGAACTGCCTGCTTTTGCGAGAAAAGTGACCGTCTATGATGGAGATCGCCCTGTACCCAGCCAGCGTACTCCCGAAGGCGGACTCGTGTTCCTTGCAGAGAACGTACCTGCATCAGGGTATAAATCCTTCCGAATTACACCGGATCTGACAGACGAACTTGTCGCGGGCGTATCGGTTGCACAGTGGGAAGCCAATCAGCGCCATATCCATACACCTTGGTACGATATTCAACTGAATGAAAGTGCCGAGTTCATATCCGTATGGGACAAGCTGGAGGGGCGTGAGCTGCTTCAGTCTGGCAAGCGTGGTAATGTGCTGCAAGTGTTCGAGGATCGACCTGCGGAATACGAGGCATGGAACATTGACGACTATTATGAACAGCATATGTGGGAGATTAACGACCTACAGTCACTGGAGTGGGTTGAAAGCGGGCCGGTGCGTTCCGTGTTGCAAGTGACGCGACAGTTCCTGGACTCTGTCGTTGAACAAACGATCATCTTCTACGCGCATACACGCCGAATTGATTTCCGTACGTTTGTGGATTGGAAACAGGAGCATTTGCTGCTGAAAACCGCCTTCCCGCTGGACATCTGGAGTGAGAAAGCGGTCTACGAAATCCAGTACGGCAACGTTGAACGTGCTACCCACCGTAATACGAGCTGGGATCAAGCCAGGTTCGAAGTGTGCGGACAGAAGTGGGCTGATCTGGCGGAGAACGGGTACGGTGCGGCACTGCTGAACGACTGCAAATACGGATATGACATTCATAACTCGGTGATGCGACTATCACTGATCAAGAGCGCAACGTACCCGAATGAAAATGCCGACAAAGAGCAGCACGTATTCACCTACGCACTTTATCCGCATCAGGGCGACTTCCGTGAAGGACGTGTCATCCAAGCCGCTTATGATCTCAACCGTCCTCTGGTTGCCCGTGAGATTGCATCGCAAACCGGTACATTGCCGGGAATATGGTCACTGGCATCGGTAGATCAGGATAATGTCGTGCTGGAGGTTATCAAAAAAGCCGAGAACAACGATGATATGATCATCCGTCTCTATGAAGCACATGGCCGCCGCAGCCGTGCTTCCCTGCAATTGCCTGAGGGAGCAGGTGCTACGGCGTATGCGTGTGATTTGCTCGAGAACAACGAAGCAGAATGCGCCGTGGAAAATGGTCGAATTACTTTTGATATCAAACCGTATGAGATTCTGACCTTCCGTATCCCTGCCGGACACTAAACAGAACTTACGTAACATGGAAAACTGCAACAATGCTTACTATGCTTCAACAATAAAGGGCTGCCTCCTGTCATATCTGACATGGGAGCAGCCCTTCATTTGTCGTTCTTTAAAATTCTTCGTACTCGCTTGGGTCCTGATCCCACAACCGTCCATCCGGACGATTAAATGCAGAGATGACCTGCATCTCTTCTGTGCTCAACTCAAAATCGAATATATCGATATTTTCCTGCTGATGCTGCAAGGAGCCGGCTTTCGGAATTGGAATGGAACCCAGCTGAACATGCCAGCGCAGAATGATCTGGGTTGGCGTTTTGCCATGCGTTTCCGCGATTCGAAGAATGTTCTCATCCTTGAGAATATCCTGTACGGCATCATTGCCACGTCCAATCGGACTCCAGGATTCGTTCACGATGCCATGCTTCGTATCCTGTTCACGCTGATCGGCTTGGTCGAAGAATGGATGCAGCTCAATCTGATTCAGACTCGGTGCTATGCCCGTTTCCTTGATCAGCCGTTCATTGTGCTCAGGAAGAAAGTTACTCACTCCAATGGATCGGATATATCCACGCTTTTTGGCTTCGATCAGCGCTTGCCATGCCTCGACATACATGTCCTTCTTCGGATTGGGCCAGTGAATCAGATACAAGTCGTAATAATCCAGATCCGCTCTGTACAGGGATTCCTGGATCGCCACGAGTGCTTTATCCTGAGCGTGATAACGCCCCGGCAGCTTCGAGGAAATGAGCAGTTCTTCTCTGGCGATGGAGCTTTGCTTGATTGCTCTGCCCACCGTTGCCTCATTCTCATAGTTATACGCTGTATCTATTAATCGATACCCCGCATCCATTGCGGACGCGATCGATTTAACACCTTCTTCACCTTTTAAACTATAGGTACCAAATCCAATTGCAGGTACTTTCAAGCCATCGTTCAATGTATATTCCGGAATGTGATGATTCATGTGAGAACTCTCCTTTACGAAAGGTATGCTTCCTATTTTAATGCGACAAAATGACATGTGCTCTCGGTTATCTCTAACCTTTCCTTAAGCGCTTGAATCAATTGTACATCATCATCGAGAATCCCTTCGACCTCTCGCTCTGTTCACACGGTAAGCCAACCTCTCTAATAAGAGGAAAGTCGCCTCTTCATTCGAGGGAAGAGATAGTCTTGGCTGATAAAGGTCGATTGCCCAAAAAGTCTTTGATGGCAGCAGCTGCCCGCTTATACCCGCCAGCATCATGCAGTGTGTTCCCAATCACTCCTGCATGTTCCCTGTAGGAATCATTGCCGAGCACCTCTAACACCGCGGTTCTCAGCACCTCAGGTGTAAGGTTGTTTTTATCCACGATGACCCCCGCTCCCAGCTCCTGCACACGGCTTGCTACATGAGGCTGATCCGAGGTTAACGGGAGCATGATCAACGGCACATGGTAATACAACGCTTCGCTTGCACTGTTCATACCTGTATGTGTCAGAAACGCATCGACATGTTGCAGCACTTCCAACTGAGGCAGGTACGGTCTAATGATGAAATTGTCGGGAATAAGATCCGCAATCGGCTCCAGATCGGTATCCTTTCCCGAAGCCAATATAAATTGCACAGGCAAATCACGAAAGGCTGCAAAGCAGAGCTTATACAAATCAAGGTCTCTATTTAAAATGGTCCCCATCGAAATATAAACCGCCTGTTTATACATAGCTCGAAGAGACTCGTATGCAAAAGCAGGCGCATCCTTACGAGGAATAATGGAGGGGCCAGTGAACACAAAGCTGTCGTCCAGCTTGTCCCCCATGGGTTGAAAATAGCGGCTTGTATAGACAATCTTCAGTTGTCCTGAATGCCCTGAAAGATCTTTCAAAGAAGGCACAGCTACATTGAACTGGGCAGCCAATTGCTTGGACATCTCCATGATTCGATTATATAGCTCCTGAACCTCCTCATTGTCATCCTTCAGATTATGACTACCTGACCCGAGAGGCTCTACAAAAACAAAGGTGCTGGTCGAGCAGATCGTGGGTATCCCCAGCTTTTCGCCCAAAATTTGTCCGCCCCAGCCGATTAAGGAATCAAAAATTAAATAGTCATAGGTTTCTTTTTCGATCAGATTCAGAACATCCGGAATAAACCGTTGAATTATTTTTTTCAGAATCATATATAAGAATTGGTACGGATGCTTGATTTCAAATGGCTTCATATTGGGGTTGTTGAGTAGGGTTGCCTCGCTGAAGGAGTAAGCTTTAAATTGAGCACCTAACGCTTCAATCTTCGTCCGGTATTTTTCAGTACAACAATAGACGACCTCATCTCCGCTCTCTATCAACTCCTTGATTAATCCGAGCGACGGATTGATATGCCCTTCTGCAGGCATCATCACAACTAACACACGTGCCACGAAGCTCACCTCCATCAAATTTTCCAATAATCAAAGCGGTACATGTATATCCATATGATTGAGAAGATAAAAAAAATAGAATATGGAAATCAGACCCATATAAATATACTATTAATAATTTCCATTTTTTTAAATGGTATGTATGTCACTTTTTAAACAAAAAAAAGCACCTTTACGGTGCTTCGAATCTCAATATCCGCTCGAATATTGTTTATCCTCTTTCAGTTGCACAATGTCATGTCCGGTTGGATTCTGGAAGGCCCGCAGTCCAAATGTTGACGCCACCGCGAAGATATGGTCAAAGATATCCGCCTGAACGTTCTCATATACACCCCAGTTGATATCATTGCTAAATGCATAGATTTCCAGAGGCAGCCCGCGATCTTCTGGTGCTAATTGTCGCACAATCATCGTCATATCTTTATTGATTTTTGGATGATTTCTCAAATATTGATGGATATATTCCCGGAATACACCGACATTTGTCAGCTGTCTGCCGTTCACGTTGCTTTCAGTATTCACCTGGTGCTCCATGTTGTACGCTTGAATTTCTTTAAGTTTGGAAGTGACATAATCCGTCAGGTAATGAATCTTCTCAAATTCCGCCACCATCTCTTCCGTACAAAAACGAATACTGCTGATGTCAATATAGATACTCCGCTTAATCCTTCTGCCACCGGACACCTGCATGCCTCTCCAGTTCCGGAACGAGTCCGAAATAAGGGCATAGCTTGGAATCATCGTAATCGTTTTATCGAAATTCATCACTTTCACTGTGTTCAATGTAATGTCGATTACATCGCCGTCCGCATTATACTTGGGCATCTCGATCCAGTCTCCGACGCGCACCATATCGTTTGACGATAGCTGTACACCAGCCACGAGACCAAGGATCGAGTCTTTGAACACGAGCATTAATACCGCCGATAGTGCCCCAAGTCCACTGAGGATAATGAGCGGATTTTGTCCGATCAGGCTAGAGATGACGATAATACCCCCGATAATGAACAGAACGATCTTGGCTACCTGAATGTAACTCTTGATTGGGCGAATCTTCGACACCTCATAGGTACGATAGATATCATCGAATACATTAAGCAAAGCATTCAGTACCGTGATCATGATGACTATCATGTAGGTCATTGCTGCTTTTTCAATTATGGCCTGATAGGGCGAGAAAATATAAGCCGAATAATAGATTATAATGGCTGGCACGAGATGCGACAGCTTCTGAAATAAATTTTTCTGAACCACGATGTGGCCCCACTTGAAACGGTTGTTACTTACAATACGATGCACCGTCTTCAGTACCACTCGCTTGGCTATCACATTCGCCAATATCGAGATCACTGCTATAAAAATAATCATAATGATGTTTGAAAGATAACCAATGGAGGGTCCACTCATGCCGAGTTCTTCTAGTTGATTTTTGATAAAGTCCATTGTTTCCTCCTGACATAATCTAGTTTAGCCTATTATTATAAAGTAGTTTGAGAGGGCAAGCAAAGTTTGTGCTTTCGCTCCGTTCTTCCTATATAAATTATATATAAAAAGGACCCTGTCATTCAAAGAATGATGGGTCCACTTGATTATGTTATCTTTTCATCCTGCTCATAAGAAATGTCCAGCAGCTCAGTTACCGTAACCAATTGATACCCTTCTGCGACCAGTTCCTCCACCAGCACACGAACCGCCTCCACCGTCTGGGAACGATCCCCGTACCCGTCATGGAATATCAGCACGCTTCCAGGTTTTACCGCAGACCGGGTATGCTCCACGATATGCTCAACGCCAGGATTATCCCAATCTTTCGCATCACCATTGACCGCACCAATCGTGCGATATCCACGCTCCGCTGCCAGAGACAGTATATCATCGTTTACACCAAAATATGGCGGGCGGAAGCAGCGGGCAGGTTGCCCCGTAACTTCTTGAACAAGATGTTCTGCGCGTTGCAACTCTTCCCCGGCTTCCTCCAGCGTCAGCTTGGTCAAGTCGGGATGCGTGTATGTATGGTTTGCGATCTCATGCCCTTCACGGTATACCTCCGCCGCAATCTCCGGATGAGCCTCTATCTCTTTACCAATCATGAAAAACGTTGCCTGCCCACCGGCACGACGGAATATCTCAAGTACTTGAGGTGTATACACCGGATGCGGCCCATCATCAAACGTAAACGCCACAACCTTTTCCCGAACAGACTCCTGCTCTACCATCGCGATATTGACCATACCCTAATGACCCCTCTCTGCAACTGACTGGCTACATACCCCTTATTATTCCATGTTCATAGACCGCGGTCCAGTCCAGAGATCACACCTTGCGAAATCCTGAATCAAGCCGATATCTACCAGAAAGAGAGTACAGTGAGCGAGCAGCAAGCGCTTCTACCGCCACGCCCTCCAGTCCAGCCTCCAGCTAACCTTTGATCGCACCTGCGATCATGCTCTTCTGCACCTGTTTGTTCAACAGCAGATAGATGACCACCGTTGGCACCGTCGTAATCATCAGTCCCGCACCAATGATGCCCCATTGCGTAATGTACGTTCCCACCATCGACATCATGCCCACCGTTAATGTCTGATAAGCCGTGTTATTGATAAACGTGACCGCAAACATCAGCTCATTCCAGCACGACAAAAACGTGAAGATGGCTACCGTTGATATAGCCGGGGTTACCAGAGGCAGAATGATAGAGAAAAACGTCCGGTAGATGCCGCAGCCGTCGATAACCGCCGACTCTTCCATCTCTCTCGGGATACCTTTGAAAAAACTGCCCAGAATGAATACCGCCATCGGAATGCCAAATGCCACATAGGGAATGATCAGTGACCAGTAGCTGTTGAGCAGGCTCAGATTCTTCAAAATAATAAACAATGGCAGCAGCGCCGCATGGATCGGCACCATCATACCCAGCAAAATAATCGTCATCGTGAGCCCGCTGAGCTTCCAATTCATTCTTGTGATTGCGTATCCCGTCATCGAAGACAAGATCAGTACCAAGACAATGGAGGCAGCTGTGACCAGCACGCTATTCATAAAATAGGTCAGCACATGGCCATCGGACATGGCTTTGGTGTAATTGCTCCACAGAAACGCCTTCGGCAATCCGGCAACATCGCCGCTGAAGATTTCACTGTTATCCTTCAAGGAAAACAGCGCCAGCCAGATGAGCGGGTAGATCTGCACAATTGCAACGAGGATCAGAAACGCTTGCAGGAACACTTTCCCGATCGGTCCGGAGATGGACCTTGGCTTGGGCTTTTTTTGCAACATGACTTCTACGGTACTCATGCCTCATGCCTCCTTCTATTCCGTTTTGAACAATGAATTAATGAGGATCGTACATACCAGACACTCCACAATGATAAAGACCGAGATTGCACTGCCATATCCGTACCGGAACGTATCAAAAATGGTAGCGTACATCAGCGTGCTCGGCACTTCAGTGGTGTAGAACGGCCCGCCGCCCGTTAGCACATAGATCAGGTCAAACACCTTGAATGCACCGATGACCGAAAATACAAGGCTTACCTTCAGGATGGGCTTCATTAAAGGGATCATAATGGACCACGCCGTGCGAAGACGTGAAGCACCATCCATTCTTGCAGCTTCAAGCACATCCTGCGAGACGGATTTCGCCCCTGCGTACATCAACAGCATGTGATACCCCACGTACTGCCACAAGGTTGGAATAAACGATGCCGCCAGGGCGGTGTCCTTCTGCCCCAGCCAGTCCTGTGCCAGGCTGGATAAGCCGATACTTTGCAGCAGCACGTTCAGCAGACCATAATCGGCATTGTAGATTTTCGACCACAACTGGGCAATAACCACGGTCGAAATCAACACCGGGATGAAATAGACCGTCCTGTAGAATCCTTCCCCCTTGACGTTGGACGCCAGAATCAGTGCGAGCACCAGCGAGATCGGCAGTTGAATGAACACCGAAGCACCAGCAAACAGCAGGGAGTTTTTGATCGAATTTAGCACCCGGGTATCCTTAAACATCTCCACATAGTTGTCCAGACCGATAAATGTACCCCTACCTACGCCGTTCCAGTCCAGCAGACTGTAATAACTGGAGACAAAGATCGGAATAAGCACAATCCCGCAGAACAGAATCAGTGTGGGCAGTACAAAGACAGCTATGGTGCCTTTATTGGAAAATACAGAGTTCATTGTTGTTCTCCTCTCAAAGGCGTGACCGGGATATGCCGGACCACGCCTTGTTTGGGTTCATCTTCATTGTTAGCAGGCTTCAGCTTGGCAAGCTCACGAGCTTACACGTGTATGGATTATGCGCATATTAGCCTGTGCGATCTACAGGCTCAGCTCTGTTGGTTTGAGCTGTGCCATCTGTTTGCAGAACTCCTCCGGTGTTACATCGCCGGCAAGCAGTTGGGCAATCAGGTTTTTGTGCGCTTCGGCAGACTCCGCTGGCAGAATGTTATCCCACCACGCGATGAATGAGGTCGCCGTTTTCATAATATCTGCCGCAGACAGATCCAGGGAGGACAGACTGGACGTGTCGAGTGCATCGGTTTTCCAGCTTGGCAGACCAGCTCCGGCCAGGAAACCTTGCGTACCGAGCTGTTCGCTCAGATACATGAGGAATTCCACCGCTTCTTTCGGATGCTTGGTATTCTGGTTAATGTAGAAACCATCGACGGCTCCGCCGAAGATTTCGGTATTTGTGCCTTGCCCATCCTCAAACACCGGGAACGGAATCACTTTCACTTTGCCTTTGACTGCCGAAGACGGGTCCTCAATTCCTGCATTCACCCAATTGGCCTGGAACATCATCGCCCCGTTGCCTGCATTAAATGCCCCGAGCATCTCGTCATAGCTCATGCTGAACATGCTGCTGTTGAAAGCCCCTGCTTGCGCAAGCTGCTGCATCTTGGTCGCGGCGGCAACAAAGTCGGGCGAATCCCACTTTGACGGATCTTTAAAGGCTTCCATCACCGCAGCATTGCCTGCCTGACGCATCGCAATAATGTCGTACCAGTACATGCCCGGCCAGCGGTCCTTTTCCCCAATTACAGCTGGAGTGATACCTGCCGCTTTCAGCTTGGAGACTGCATCCAGCAGTTCGTTATAGGTGGTCGGAATCTTGGCACCTGCCTGCTCGAACAGTTCCGTATTCACGTAAAGGTTGGCGATATGTGTGTACACGGGCAACGTGTAGATTTTGCCGTCCATATTGATCGCCTCAGCCATACCCGGGCCCATCCGTTCTTTGATATCGTCCGTCAGGTAACTTGAGATTTCCAGCACATTACCGGATTTGATGTACGGCTGCATGAAGCTGCCGCCGCCCATGCCATAGAACAGGTCTGGCGCTTCACCAGCCGCAATCGATGTTTTGACTTTGGTTTTGTACTGTTCTCCTGTTGTGCCCGTACGTTCAACCTGAATGTCTGGATGCTCGCTGTTCCATTTCTCCACAATCTCGGGCAGCAGCTTGGCCGAAGGATCGGTATTGCCGACCGATTGATCCCATAGCGTCAGCTTGATCTTTCCATTACTTTCCCCCTGTGCACCGCCGGACGAATCGGATGAACATGCTACCAGACTACTTACAATGCCCAGCGTCAGAATTAGACTTGCTGATTTTTTTAATAGCGCTTTCATATCTACGGACCTCCCTATGTGTTTTCGTTGGTTCTAGCCCATATTTTAGTCAAACTGTGCTTTGTTCTCCATTTAGAAAACAGGCATCGATTTGTAATTTTCGAACATATGTGGAATTGGAACCGGAAGTGCACACTCACACCTTATCTGCACTCCCCACACTCCCCCAACACTCCAGACTACACTCTCGTTTTTCATGTTTTTACATTTCGATATTCATTCATGGATCGGCCGATATGTTTTTTGAACAAGACGCTGAAATAGTGTGGGTCCGGGATGCCTACCTGTTCCCCAATCTCATAACCTTTCAGATCCGTCTGTTTCAGCAGCAGTTCAGCCTTCTTCATGCGGAGTTGGGTCAGATATTCCACAAATGTCTGCCCGGTTTCTTTTTTCATCAGCCGCCCCAAATGGCCCGAACTTACGTAAAAAGCAGCCGCGGTGCTGGAAAGCCCCACTTCCGCATTGCCCATGTTCTCTTCAAGATAAGCCATGACCCGGTCGATCAGATTGCCTTCCTTGGTCTGTCGCTTGGCTTGTATGACATCCGATACGGTGCGGATATGCTGCTCCAGCATACTTTTTAGTTCGGGCAGATGATTTGCTGTAAAAATGGCCGCAACGGCCTCTTTGTTCAATGCGTGCTCTCCCTCAAGCTGCTGCTCTATAGCAGCACGCTGGCACTCCGTAACCACATCCAAGGCTGCCATCCGAAACTGTGAAACATCCGAGAACGACACAGACAGTATACGCTCCAGTAACAATACGGCTTCTTCCCCCGCACCAACACTGACGTAAAATTGCAGTTGTTGGAGCAGTTGCACATCCGAGTGGTAGGGCCTTTTCACGCCTTCGATGATCAGATCCTCGAAGCAAATGACCTGATTTTTTCCCACAAATGCCTGATAATCGAGTGCACGACAAGCTTCCCGGTAGCCCACACAAGCCTTTTCCCATCTTGATTGCCATTGCCCAATCCCTACGGTTACATCCACTTCGCATCCTTCGAGTTTAAGCGAATGTTGAAGTTCTTCCTGAAGCTGCTGCACCTGATTGGCAAATTCCGTATCCGTACCAAGCGAGAGCACAACGATCCGGTTATGCGGATCCATGACGATAAGGGTTTGCGAATCCTGCGGATAAAATGCCTGCACCTGCTTCATGCCTACCATTCGGAGCAGAATATGTATTTCCTCAGCGGGTTGTGGATGGGCTTCTGTCTGATGCCAGCTTAAATGGGTTTGATCGTGTTGAGGCTCTCGTTGAACTTGGCTGAGTTGGTGAGGTTGACGGGCTTGATGAGCTTGATGAACTTGATGAGCTGTCTCGGGCAGATGTGGATATACCTCTGGTGCAGCTATCTTCGCTTGCGGTACAGCAACCTCAACCTCCATTACTGCGATGCGTAATCCAGGTTCACCAGACGAGATAGGAATGCCGAAGAATCGCGCCTTCTCGTATAGTTCATCCTCAGGCACCACATGACTTAACCATTGATTTACAAACCTCTCTCTGAGATAAGGCAAGCTCTGCTCCATTTCCTCCCGTAACTTCATCAGCTCGTACTCACGTCCAATCTCCTGCTCAATCGCCAATCGCAGCTTCGCCGTAACCTGTAATAACTCAGAAGCACGAATGGGTTTCAAAATAAAATCGGATATGCCCAGCTTCACACTCTGACGAGCATATTCAAATTCATCATGTCCCGTCACTACCACGATTTTTATGTTCGGGTAACGCTGCATGAGAATGCCGCTCAGTTCAATGCCGTCCATCTTCGGCATGTATATATCCGTGAATACGATGTCTGGACGCAACAGCTCCACCTGATCCAAAGCCTCCACAGCATCGGAGGCTTCGCCAACGATGGACATGCCTTGTTGTTCCCAATCGATACGCATACGCAGCAGATTTCGGATGAGGTATTCATCGTCCACAATCAATACCTTTAAAGGTTCCACAGTTAATTCCATGATTCATTGGCTCCCTTCGGGATCGTTATCATAATGGTGGTTCCTTTTCCAACCTCGCTCTCCAGCTTGAGTCCATTCTCTCTTTCGTAGAAAATGCGAAGCCGCTCCATCGTGCCCCATAAGCCAAAGCTTGGATTGTGTTTAGAGTTATAGGTAATCTTAGAAAGATTAGAAAGATCGGAAGAATAAAGATTAGTTGAATTAGAGCGGTTAGATGAGTTAGTTGAGTCAGAACGGTTAGAACTGTGTATTTCTTTGCGTTGAACCTGCTGTATCTCTTCCCCGGATATGCCGACTCCGTCGTCAGTAATCGTTAGAAGTACCCCTTCCTTGAATCGACGTGCTTGAATGCGTATCGTGCCTGGGCTGCCTTTGGGGCGAATGCCATGATACAGTGAATTTTCCACCAGCGGCTGGAGTACGAGCTTGGGAATCATCACCCGCTCACAATCTGGAGCAATATCGTACTGCACCTCAAATACACCGGGGTAGCGCACCTGCTGGATCGTCAGATAATTGCGTACAATCTCTACCTCCTCGTGCAGTGTAATCAGTTCACGGCCTTTGCTGACACTCAGTCGATAGTAACTTCCAAGCGCTTCTAACAGCTCACATACCTTATCGTTCATGCCCGACATGGCCAGAGAGGTGATGGAATCCAGTGTGTTGTATAAAAAATGCGGCTTGATCTGCGCCTGAAGTGTATTCAGCTCTGCACGGCGGATTGTCTGCTGCTCCTGAATGATTCGTTTCAGCATCTGGTCAATCTGCTCAATCATCTGGTTGTATCCTCCATATAGCTGTGCGAACTCGTAGCTGTTCAGTTCAACCGTCACTTTGCGGAAGTTGCCACTTGGCGCTTTCTGCATGGCGCGAAGCAGCTTGTGAATCGGCTTGATGACACTGCGCGAGATGATGAACGAACTGACAAAAAAGACAGTTCCGTTCACCGCCAGTAGAATCAACGCAAGCAGCACCATGGATTTATTACGGGTATCCATAGCCCGGTATGGACTCATGCTGATGAATTTCCATTGATCATCACCAGCCGAACGATAGGTTACCGCATATTCCTGACCACCCGATTGCAAGGTGATGAAGCCGGAGGACTGCTCGTGAAATATTTGTTTTAACTTGGCCTGATTGGCCTCTAACATCTCGTACATCCCTTCCTGTCCAGAAGCCGCAGACAAGGATATGGATGCGTCGGATACCGCAGGTACGCCCTTCTTTCCATCAGTTGCGTTGGTTGCGATCACCCGCTGATGCTCATCCAGAATGGCCACCTGAAATGAATCCGGTGCAGACAGGTTGGCGTAGGCTTGAGCGATGGATGCCCCCTTGATGTTCATGACCAGAAATCCAAGCGGAGACGTATCATCCAGATCCCGAATGAGGCGAATAAATGAGACTACCTCTTGCCCATCATTTTCTCCCGTCGCCGAGACTCCGCTGTCGTTGTTGCCACCATTCAGCCTGAGCAGATATCTTCCGTTGTGCTTCAAAGCCTGTTCGTACCACGGCGCTTCCTTCACACTCGCTTCCATAAACGTGGGCCATTCCTGTGTACCGACCGAGAATCGGTGACCCGAATTATCGTAAATATAGACTGAATCAATAATTGGAACCGCTTGCATAAGATTGGTCAAATACGCGCTAACCTTGGACTGTGTCTGTAAATTGGAGTACACATTGCCCTGTCGCAGCAGGTTCTGCAAATTGGGATCGGAGAAAATCATCTTCGAATAATTGTTTACGTTCCCGATCATCAGATTAACATTGGTCTCAATGGATGTGATTGTCTGCAGTGATGCTTCATTGATCTTTCGCTGCGCGTCATTTTCCGAGATTCGATTCAACACCAATGCACTGAACGCCACCGTTAGCAGAATAATGACAAAGTAGGCAAACGGGATTTTAAAAGCCAGCGTCTTGGGTTTGCGTCGAATAAACTCTTTGAAACGGGGAGTCCAATTCTTCTTCATTGCACTGGTGTTATCTTTCGTATTTTCGTTTGCTTCTGCATTGGTCTCGACATCTGATGCTGTTGCTGTTGCTTTCGCTTCAATCGTTGCATCTTCTTCTGGTGCTTCTTCTGCCTCTGTTATTTCTTCTTCAGCTCTGTGTTTCACTGTGACCCTCCTTTGGTTCCGAGGTGTGATGGGTTTATCGGTTGTGATCGGATGACCTGTTGTGAAATCCACCACTCTCTCGGATTTTATACAATTGTATATTATAGGACGGTGTATGGAGGAGGCTCAATTCTATTTATCGCTTGGTGATGACATGACTGAGTAAAGTAGAAATGAGGATGTGGGAAGACGGTTGTTGTGAATACTTCGGGTATGGGGCCCCTTGACTTGAAACCCCAAGGAGCACTACTATTATAAAATTTCGGAGGTAGAGATAAAAAGTCGTGGTTTGTGCCGGATGGAGAGTGATGCGGGGAACGCGGAAGATCTTAATATTAAGAGACGCTGATGAATATCTACCTTGAAATGCGCATACTTTTGAGCAGAATTACGATATGTACGAGCATGCACAAATCTTACTATGGGCCGTGTGTTGATCGAGTGGTTAAGGTTGTAAAATTCAATCATCGTTTTCTTGTATGATGAATTTAAGTGAGGAAAGTGTCGAGGGCACACCGCCCTCAGGCTGGAGAAGTACCGTTCGTTATGGTAAGAAACAGCAAATCGTGATCAAAGCGAGAATTCGGTAACGCCTTTTTTGGAGGCATATTTGAGCGTGTAGCTTCCTTCTGTGCCATATGGCATCGTAGCGATTTGGATGCGGGTGTAATCCAGCCGACTCTCTCTCAGCACTTTTTTAATTAGAGCTATGCTCCGATCTTTGTCCGTTACCACACAGAAAATGTTCATTACATATTCCTTTGGATCAGCCACACGGCTACCCAGATCACATCCATCCACCTCTCCCAACTCAGCCTGGGTCAGAACGGTTTCCAGATATTCCATCACCTTTTCCTTCAACCAATGATCTCGTTTGCTGCCCTGCGCACTCTTCAGCGGATATTGCACCACAAGCCAGTATTTTTCACTCATTTAGCTTCACCAACCAATCTTTATAGGGATAGGTCATTACATTACGCGTAGAGCATTTGGAACGATAAGGGTACATATGTTAGCCTAACATTCCTCCCGTTCGAAATGGGCTAGATAATGGAACTTACTGCTTTTTGAAATTGTACTGCCCTTCCATTTGCAGGATGGGGAACATGATGATGTTTAATGAGATGGGCGCTTAATGTGTCTGCTGACTTTCTGCCAATAGCCACGATCTGAGCATCTGGATTCAGTTGCATAAGCTGTCTGGCGAATAACACACCATCCTCCAACTCTGCCAAAGTCGGCGTTCGATTCGTCATCCTGTTCTCAGAAGATTGATAGGGATGAAAGGGATAGATGTTCCAAAATATAAAGTCCGTTGGCTTCCACCTTGCACTGGATAACACTTCGCCCCATATGATGGATGCTGTCGGTTCTGCGAATCCATACATTGCCTGACTCCGGTTAGGTTTGGCGATATTGGGCAAGCTGGTTCGGACACCCGGCTCACCTGGAAAAATCATCTGGTGATCCACCAGCGAGTGATGCCCGGTAACCATTCGCTCAGACGTCAAGGGTACGCCGGAGAACCTCGCCCCTTGATATCCCACCGCTTCCGCAATAAAAATGTACCGAGCCTTGCACATTCTTGGTTCGAAATACCTGACCAAATGTTCCGACCGAATCTTCACCGCTTCGGGGCCGATATCATAGCCCGTCACATAATCTTTCCAAGGATTAATCACATTTACTGGCGAGACATACGCTTGTATCCCTGCAACAAACTCGCGGATCTCTTGCTGCGTTTGGCTCATTTTTTTTGCCTCCTTTGGGAGATTACAGAGTATATCGGGCTTGCATCAGCTTATTTTACAAAGATTATATCATAAACAGAAAAACCACCAACCAGAACACTGGTTGGTGGTTTTTGACTTGACTCTAATGGAGGCGAACCGTGGCTTATAAAATCCACAATTCGTTGTTTTGTTATGATGCGTCTTTTTAAGGATATCGCTTAACTAGTTTTTTATTTCTAATTATTCTTTGGATATTTGTATTCATCGAGAGCACTATCGCTTTCATATACTATCTTAACCGCATAGTTAAACATAAGTAACGGAGCCATTACTATTAACAATGAAACCTTTAGAAAAGCATCATTAACTTCATCAGTAATAACTAAAATGCTAAGGGTGAGAGTAGTTCCCCAGATCAACATTCTTCCTATCTCTAAAGCTGGTTTTTGATTAAGACGGAAATGTTCATGCTTTTTGAAGACTGCAAAACTTATAAGGTTCAAGATAATAGGAGCAAATATGTAAAAACCTAAAACTATATACATTCGCACATTACCCGACACACTATTTGGTATAACTTCTATGAGTTTTGTCACCGAGGTTAATGTCGTAAGTAACGGTAAGATAATTTGCACATACAGTGCCAGAATAACAAGCCTTAATTTACTGACCTTACGAAATAAGCCCACTCGATTAAAGTACCACAATGTACTTATATAAAGGAGTATCGCCATATAGAATCCAGGAAAGCGTACATTCCCTAATATCACTACTAGAAAATAGATAATAAAGATAAGTAAATTATCAACATCTCTCTGCTCTAAAATCTCTTGGTTATTGTCCTGTTGCATTTTCTATTATATCCTTTCCTAAGTTTAGTAGTATTCAAAATATGAATTGATATCCATAAAAAGAATCCTTTCAAAATCGAAGGGATTACGTATGCTCAGAGAGTCAGACTTCACCCAAGAGTCATGATAATGCTGAACGAGCTTGAAGTCCTAAAGCTTGAGCAATCGATTATTGAACACAAGCAAAGAAGGTACGAGCCCCAGTTACTGAGTAAGCGCTACGCCAGTGCTATCAAAGTTCAAAGATCATATTGTTACACGAAATCTAAATCAATGGGTTTATTTTCAGTTGCGTAGTTAAAGTATTCTTTATAAAGAGCGTGTTGAACTATTTTTGAAGTTGCATCTCCCTGAAACGCAAAATCCACAATTCGCCGACACGTGGGCTTAGATTGTTCGAGGAGGTTGCTTAGGGCCAAATTTTATATTGTGTCTGAACAGAAAAAAGTCAAAGCCCATTATGTGATTGGGGTCAAAGCCATACCCCATACTTCCAATCTCAACTGGAAATGTTCTACACAAATCATCGATGTCAACCGTATTAAAGTTCTTCGTATCACGTATTCTAAACTTGACTTCGGCGATCAACAGTCGGCTCCTCTCGGGAACCACAATGCCTATTCTCCCGTGTTTCCCCTCACGTTTATCCATATCAGTGAATGGAGGCCCATCGATGCATGTAGTATCGAAGAGGTAACAACGAATATTTAAAACAATTACAATACAACAATGATTCGTAACCAAGGTCGGGGAGTCGAACCCCTGTCCGAAGATATCGACACATAGGCTTCTACGGGGGTAGTCACAGTTTTGATGTCACCCAAGTATCAGTAACCCACAAGAACAGGATTAGCCCAAGCAGGTATGAACTCAACACAATAGATCAAATTACTCTGTATGATTTCTGCAACAATTAAAGGCTCGTATGTATTATCAATGATGATAACCTGATCTGCGATGGCTAGAGCCGGTTTAAGGTTCTTCAATGACTCACCATATCGATAACGAATGTCTTCTTCTGCAATCCAATGTCCACCTTGTTCAACACGAGAGGCAACACGATCTATATGCATTTGAACATCCTCAAGACCGATATAGTAAACGACAATTTCATAATTGTTTTCTTTTGCTATTTCCATATGTTTTAAAACAAATGATCCGGACAATGTCGTTTCAATAGCGAAGTTTACACCACTTTTAATGAGTGATCGGATTCTTTTTACAGCTTCCCTACCAGCAGACAGGTCAGCACTGCGCGGATTCTCTGGCTTCAACTCTCTTGCAATTTGATCCGGATCAACCAGTTCACCAAGCCACTCTCTCATTTGCATGCTAAGTGTACTTTTCCCTGCTCCATTGGTGCCCGCAAACACAGTCATGACTGGTCTGATTTCACTCATGATACTCCAACTCCTGGCGTTTCCCAGTAGCATCAAATATAATTTCGAACTTATTACCCGCAGCATCCTCACGAACGCGTTTGTTATTCTTTATATAGTAAATAGAGGCCCCTGATTCTTTAGCTTGTTTCCGTGCATGTTGACTTGCTTTGTTTAAAATTTCTTGGAGTTGTTTTCGATTTGTAAACATTCTCAGTCCCCCTCCAGTTTTAAATTATCCCTATTATATCACAGACTGAATACCACCAATCAGAACACTGATTAGTGGTGTTATATAGCTTAAATAGTTATCCATCTTTTCTTTCATCTAATTCATAAATCGTTTCATTCTCTTTTCGTGTAAATTTAGCTTGTATTTCCTCATTCTTTTTCCATTTTTTTATTAGCTCTTTTGAGTGATTCCAGTAATTTTTCACTTCCTCTGCTTGAAAAACTCGATGGCCATTAATCCATATTTCAGGGCGTATCTCTTTATTATCATTTATAAAAAGAAGTGCCCTCTCAGGTGAACTACTAAGTCGATAGCTTATAGTGAATCCCCTAGATCGCTTCCTTAAATTATCTACTTCTCTCCATACTTCAAAGTTAAAATAGGTGAAATGACTTCGTTCCTCAGAATGAGTGTAACAATCGCCACACCCTTCACAAGTTAACTCAATTGCATTGTCTTTTTTATAACTCAGTCCGGTACAAATCCTAAATTTATATGTTTGATTGCACTTATTGCATAACAAGCAATCGTCAGCTACTTCTTTTAATATACTCAAAAAGTCAACAATTCTCTGCTGTGTGAAGTCTGTTCCATTATCAGCAGTTAACTTTCGTATCATTTCAGTTTGAAATTTGAATAACGAAAACAACGATCCTTCCCTGACTATTTCTCTAACTAAATTCTTATAATCTGAAATGTGTATATGGTTTTCTTTCTTAATAGCCATTAAGGTCAATGTCCTCACTCCAAATCTATTAATATAATAATTAGTATTACCAGAATAATAGATTGATATACAAAAACAGCCACCAAATGGTGGCCGCTGTTGTTACTATTAATGGAGGCGAGGGGAGTCGAACCCCTATCCGAAGATAACGACACATAAGCTTCTACGGGTGTAGTCACAACTTTGATGTCGCCCGTTATCCCTTACGAGTCATCTCAGTGTCTGTTGATACAGTAATTATTCCCCACCAGTTAATTTTCTAAAAATTTCACCTACTAATTTAATGCTGTTATCCTTGAAACTAAAAATTGAATTAATTTTTGCTATGAGCTTTAAAAGCCGTTCAATGTTACCTTTATCTTGATTATCTTCAATTTTATCCCGATTCATAATTACTGTTCCTAGTGTAGTTGCAACACTGTCGATAATGACCTGTGAGCCATAGAATTTGTATTTTAATAAGGACTCTCTAACATTGTTTAGTTGATAAATAAGTACTTTTTCTAGGCCACTAAGTAATTTACTGTTAACTATAGATTCTTCAAGTTCATAGACTTCTTTGAGTAATTCATGAATTTTTTCATTTTCAACAATTTCTTCAGAACTATTTTCAGATAAATAATCTGCACAACTCTCGAGTGATTGCATTAAACTACTTGAAAAATGATCCTTAAATTTATCCATTCCATTATTAACCGTTAATGGATTTGCATTAAAATAAATTTTGGCAATTCCTTCACTAGTCTGACTAAGAGTATTTTTGTATTTTTCTAATTTTTTCGGTTTTAATCTTTCTAACTCATTTATTCCAATATTGCACATTTTGAATAACTCAGCGTAATTAGTCAAGATTGAAACTCTATCGTTCTCTTCTAATGAAAAAACCTTACTAAATGCACCTTCGGCATTGGTTTTACTAGTTTGTTTAAGTGTAGCAATCAAATTATATAGCCTTCCTACCACATTATCTGATTCAACTTCATTATAATTTTTAGTCATGCTTACTCTCCTTTTTTAGTACTCAACTCAAACTGTTTTTTATTTATTTCAATGAAAAGCTCTATTCAAAACAACTAAAATATTTGCATTTTTCGAGTTCGCTCATGTTCTGTTCGATCTTGAGGTCAACTAAGTTTCTTTTTCCGTCTTAATGAAGCGGACGCATCGTAAGTGATCCGTAATTCACAGCTTTTAGGCATCTTGTAAGATCACATAATTAACCAGATTATCATCGCTTATCAGATATCTTAATATAGATTTTCTCCTATGAAATGCTGCATCCGTAACTCCCGCTTGACTAAGTATTATTAGACTGAATACTGACTTTAATAGTCCCACCAATTGATTTAATTTTGTTTCTAATCCCTCAATACTTTTAGTTGTCCGAAAAGAAGTATTGTAATATTCAGCTAGGCCCATTTGTGCGTTAGAATTCCCATGCACGTACAGACATGCCTTACTGTATTCGTCTTGAATAATTCCTATATTAACCTCTCTAATATGGTTAATAGTATTTCTAAAGCCAGACACACTCTCCATAAGTTCGACATAAGTTATGGTAGTGGTATCTGCAATATCTACAACTATTCTCATAGATTGCTCAATTATAGAACGGATATTTAGATAATAATATCTTAGTTCGCCCAGTTCTATGCTATTTAAGAGGTAATACAAGTCAGATAGCAAAGCTCTATATCTGTAGTCCGTTGGTAGTTGTCTTATTAGGTATTTGACTAATACAATCTTCTTGCATATATTAATAAAATAATTTTTCAGATGCTCTGACGAAGGATTAAAATTATCGTTAACAAAACTTTGTATCTCACCTTTAACAATTCTGAGTTCTTCGAAAGTAGGGTCATAGATTCTATTCATTTATTCCATCCATCCATTTATGCAAGCTATTTTCAACTTTTTTTGAAGTGGGTTTAACCTCACTGCCAGACTTAACGTAGTCTAACAATTTTCTACGGTATTGTTCATAAACGTTCTCTTCAACCATATATATATCTCTGATACACCTAGCCAGTATAGTAGTTCTTGATTTTAATACATATTCCTTATATGCGATATCAAAAACATTCTTCAGAAACGCAGAAATATCCTCGTTTCTAGGAAATACATCTTTCGAAAGGAGAATCTCCGTAACAATGCCTGTCATTTTATATCGAGGAATATTTTTTGATCGAAGTTCACTTTGATATAAATGAAACTGACCCTCCATGTCTATTCCCCTCTCAATCTAAGTAATAATTCATACGATACTGCTCGAATATCCTCTAAAGATCGCTTATATTTTGTAGGTATAGGTCCTTGTAGCCCTACTTGCAAGTCTTTCACTATGCATGAATATCCAGTGAAGATATGTACCCCCTCGACATCTTCTTTTTCCTCAAAACTAGCCTTCATTCTCTCTTGTTTCTGAGACAACGTATCCTCCCTCATCGTATATACTAAACCAATGCAATTCAACTCTTTTTCTTCTTCTCTTGTTAAATTTCGTATTGCCTTTTGTAAAGATGATATACCAATTATAGAATATCTATCAATTCTATTAGGTATCAAATAATAATCAGATGCAAGTAGAGCACTGTCTGTGTAAATTGTTAAAGTAGGGGGACAATCAATAATAATAAGATCATATATTTCTCTAAGACGGTTATCATTAATGAATCTACGCAATCTCTTAACATGTGTGTA
The DNA here is from genome assembly GCF_031455635.1 of Paenibacillus sp. 2003. Lineage (NCBI taxonomy): Bacteria > Bacillati > Bacillota > Bacilli > Caryophanales > Paenibacillaceae > Paenibacillus > Paenibacillus sp. 2003. Next base: position 119,124 of record NZ_JAVDTB010000010.1, read on the forward strand.
ATCACTAGATTTATTCGCCAGAACGAGATTTAAATCACCGCAAATAATATCTAGATTTTCTGTCAGGGATATAATTAAACTATCCTTAGTAGGGGATGAGTAACCTTCTCTAAAATCGACTTGAGGTCTAAATAGTTTATTGATTGTTTTCTCAAGTGGTAACACATCAGCAAAATAATCACCGCTATAATAGGCATCAAGCAGTGCCTGAGTTGCATTAAACTGTGGATCAACGTCAATAATGAGTATTTTCTTCTTTTCCTCATGAACGTTAGCTAGATAATCAGCAACCCCAATACTTAGAGTAGTCTTACCGACTCCACCCTTCATATTAATAAAAGATATTATTTGACCGTTTTTTAAACTACTCACTTACTTCGCCTCACTTTTAAATAGTGTGATTGTATATTTAAGTACATGATACTACGCTTTTATAGTTACGGAGAGGAACCATATTAAAAGCCAATGCCAGCCTCAGCAACTTTCCAGACCTATATATGTATAAAAAATTGGATTTCTTCTATAACCACCCTGTAGGTTATCGGCAAGTGATGCAATTCCCTTCTTTTGCTTATCATCTATTTAACTTAATAACTTCCAAACTAGATATAAGTAACATTCCCTGCAATTTAACTAACTTTCTCTATGCTCATTTCCATAGCTAATGGAAATGTAATCCAATTATTTCTCTAATTGCCCAGTCAGGAGGGTTTTCAGCGAATACTTATACGAAGTTCAGCTACACGCTAATCAGTCCCTTTGAAACAGATTTATTCTATATACACATGTTCTCACATTGCCCAAAGTCTGTAAAGGTAGTCGTCGGCTTTTTTCGATACTAATGAACTATATTTTTGCTACTATTGTCTTATTCAACAAAGCATTATTCCTCATCCACATCTGCGGATCGCCATTACCATATCTAATAGATCGTAGAATTTTTATGTGAAAATTCCTCTTAAAACTCTTGTAAGCATACGCGCATATAACAAAGAAAGACCGCCTGAATAGGCGGTCTCACTGATACTACTAATGGAGGCGAGGGGAGTCGAACCCCTGTCTCCCTCATTTTAAGCTGTGTTACTGCTGTTTATCTAGTCTGAAAAAGGTATTTTAACTAAATTTTTTAGTGAGTCGGTGATTATACAATACTAAGACAGATTATGATGTGTTAACTGGTTTGTCTACTTCACGTCTACAAACAACTACACTAATCAATTACAGCTTTAGATATAGCGTTGACGGTACTCTTGTGTACTTTATCAAACGAGTGAGCGTAAATCCTGCTTGTTGTTCCAATCTCAGAATGCCCCATTGCTTCCGAGATAGATTTAAGAGATACACCTTCATTAAAAAGTATACTACACCATGTATGGCGTAAATCATGCAATCTAATTTTTGGTAAATTATGTTTTACGAGAAATGCAGCAAACTGTTCTGTAATAGAATTCACTCTGTATGGTCTGCCGTCTTGTTTAGTAAAGACATAACCAGTATCTTCGAAATTCGCTCCTGAACTCTGCTTCCATGAGGCTTGCAGTTGTCGGTGATTTAAAAGAATACTGTGTAAGCTATCATCAATATGAAGTGATCTTCGGCTTTTTTCTGTTTTAGGCCTCTTTATTATAGTTTCTTTCCCAGCGCTCGTTCGAACTTCATGGATATACAAAATCCTATTGTCCAAATCAACATACTTCCAACGTAATCCGACAATCTCTTCTCTCCGCATACCCAACAATCCTGCTAGATAGATAGGTACTTCTAACTTAGTACCCTTCACAAGTTCTAGAAGTAGTCTAAGTTGTTCTTTAGTGTACGACTGGCCTTCGTATTTTAATTTTTTTGGTAACATCACAGCATCAGCTATATTCCTGTAGACATATTGTTGCTTTAAACCGAAATCAAAAGCCTTGTGTAGTATAGCATGATGTTTGTGTACCGTATTACTTGAAAGACCCTTCTCATTCATTAAATACGTATAGTACTGTTGGATATGATCAGGTCTGAGATTCTCAAGAAACATGCTACCCATATAACTCATGATATGTTTTATTATATTTTTATAACCATACTGTGTCGTCTGTTCACAGTTAGTTTGAACATAGACCTCCATCCAATGATTGAGAAATTGACTTAAAGATAGTTTAGGGGTGTGCACTAATAAGTTTCTTTCTTGATTATAATTAAAATCATTCAATGCTTTCTTAGCTTCTCGTTCCGTTTGAAAAGTTTTATATTTTCTTAATCTCCTACCTTTTACATCAACACCTACTTCCATTGTTAGACGAAATTTATTGCCTATTTTCTGTATACTACCAGCCAATCTTATCCCTCCCCTTCAGAAACATCTACATTGGAAGACATCCCCGAATAGTATTCATATTTATAACTTCTGATCAATATAGGCCCAAAACTGCTGTGAAGGAATGACGATTCGACTACCTATCTTAATTTTCGGAAAATCAGTCTCGTTTACAAGTTTGTATATTGCATTCCTCCCAACAGGTAATAATTTCAGCAAATCAGATACTGAATAAAATTCTTTATGATCAGTTTGGTTATTCAGATTCATAATCTATTCCTCCACACGAAAATAATATATACTTTAACTTTTGTAGTTTTCACTGTCGTAGCTACATTACGAGATACATTGTAGAATTGAAATTCTACGTTACGAACTCTTAAACCCTTATGATACCGGACTTTATTGATAAACGTAGCCACTGTAGCCTGTAATTATGAGTGCTTTAATTTAATGCCTCGATATCCTGCTAATGGTGTGGTTCCGTCTATACGAAACTTTGCTGGCTCAATTCCAGTTTTAATAACTTCATTGAAGAAGTCCTTTGAACTCATAGCCTTTGACTGGTTATTTTTACAGTAGCCAATATATGTCTCATACAATAGTTTTCTATGAGTTTTGAGTTCTCTATCGCCTACATCAATTATGCAGCAGTCTTCTATAAATCCTGTAATCCCGCTCTCAGCTTTAAATTGGTTTTTAAACTCTATAGCGTCGCTACTCTCTGTAAAGACAAAGTTTTGTTGTTTTAATCTCCTTAAGCCATCAATAGCCCACATTATGATATAATTCTTTTCTTTCATCAATTTCTCAAGAAGTGCTTTATCTCGCCTTTCCTCTGGTACAGATTGATTAAACATTATGAACATCATCCTGTCTGTTAGTGCACCAGTTGTATCTGCCTTGCTCAAGCTAGGCATGTGATTACCAGCTGCTACAAGTTTTGTTTTGCTATAGAAGTAAAAGGGATCTTTCCCCTTCTTCTCTCCAGTAATTAAATCTCCACCTGTCAGTGCTTTAATGACATCCACTCCCTTCAAACTTCCTTCCTCATTCATTTCCGGTGATATATTAAGCCTAGACTTAAATAACTCTGCAGCCATGAATCTATTAGTTCCAAGTTGTTTTAGGGTTACCGCTGTAGTGAAACGTTCACCGATCAAGCTTCGCCAGATACTTAGCCATAATGATTTTCCAGAATGGGCCTGACCCAGTAATATAAAGAATTTTTTGGCATTGCTATAATTGCTCAAAATGTACCCTGTAAGTTCTTGAAGAGACATAATTTTGTACCTATCGCCTTGAGTACATTCATCAAGAAACTCTGTGAAATGATTAGTATACCTACTAAATTTATTAGCAAATTTAGGATCATAATTTCCATCTATGAAATTTGTAAATAGATAATCAGGCTTGTGTCTATTAAACGTATCGTCTTTAAGATTATAAACACCGTTACTAAAATTGATCAGATGGATAAATCTATTGAAGTCTTTATGATTTATTTGCAAATGTGGATCGCTCTCTATCCGGTATATCAACTCGATCATTCGATTCTTATTCAATTTCTTATCCATCTCCGCAGAGATGTTTTTCCTAACGTAAACTGTAAATTGAGATTCTGATACTTCTTCGAAATATCCATTTGAATTGTCATATACGTAAATTTGTTTGCCACAGCACCTTATTGTAATTTTATTCATCATTGCACTGGCTACTTTGTAAGCAATATCTTCTCTTGAACTCTGATTTCCCTTTTGGTTAAATAACTCAGCGACCTGGTTGTCATTAACTTTATCGTGATGGGAAACTGACTGTTTTCCCTCCAATTGTTTGCTATGGACTAGGCTATAATCAGTTTCATCACTGTGTTTTTTCATAAAAACTTCTGATGGTTTACTTTCCTGTCTAACTACTGTTACATAATTATCATCAATTGTTTCACTTCTTCCTACATACTCAGAACTAACAGTTTTTCTATCGTTAGAGATGTCTATATTCCAATACTCCCCTGTTTGCTTACTCATTTATTCGGCCTCCATTTGAAATTTGAGATTATCATAGAAAGAAGGAAAGCGGTTATTCAACATACTAAATGTAAGTACCCTTAGCTTATCTTTAATATTTGCTGCTGTTACAAATATATGACTAACTTTTTGTTCAAGGCTTCCATCGTATAACGAAAGTTGTAGAAACTCAGCACATTCCACCATTACAATCATGAAGACGTTGTTAGAATCATCGCTGTTCTTTAGCTTCAGATACCTATCATTTTGAACAACATGGAATTTAATATCTGTTTTTCGACAATCAAAAGTAACTCGTAAAAAGCTGTTATCTTCATCTATTCCTTGAGACAAATACCTATTAGAATGGCGTGCCATCACAATTTTTTTATCTCCCTCTATAAATCCAATAAATAGATTACCTTTGTCTAGGTTACACTCGTTGATGTACATTACGGATTTCTCACCTTGAATCATGTAACACTGGATATCATCTCGATCAACATTTTTGTTATCTAAGAGCTTAATTTCGTTCTCATGAATGTGTGGTATCTTCATTTCCTATGAACCCCTCTCCAATTTGCCTTAATGGCTTACAAATCGAAGTATACCTTGTCGTTTTTTACTGTAAGAAGAGCCACAATCATTTTTTATACAGTAGAACCCTCTATATATAAAGAAAAACACTAACTCATAAGAATTAGTGTTTAGTGATTTTTTATTCTTTTATTTTTACTACCTTATTTAGGAAGGAGTCATGCTCTCTAGAAATTAAGAGATCTAACGGATACTTCTTGTTTTTATCATCTTCAGAATTGGAATTAATTGTATTTATATTGTTTATTATAATACCATCCATAGTTTTTAATCTATCCCTGACCAAGTTCAAATTATATGGGACTCTTGAGAATATTCTATTATTTAAAGAACTGTTTTTTATGCTTATTATCTGCTTGATATTGTTTATGCTCTCCTGTGACTTCTGATCCCAATAATGACTCTGTGATAAAAAAATATAGAGATTAACACAAGATTTTAGCCTATAATTCCCCGTGAATCCTCTATTCTCAAAGTTTCTAATAAGGATAGTTTCTCTCAAAAAATCTTCTAATAGAGGTATTATAAAATATCTAATTTTCATAAGTCCTATGATAAATGTTTCAATGAAACCCAGACCCTCTTCTCTTATAGACTTCAAAATAATTCTTCTCAGTTCTGGAGATTCAATCATATAAACAGAAGCTATTGTCTGCATTTGTGTTTTACTATATAGATTATTCTCTTCCATTCCATTGAATAAATCATATAGATCAAACACAAAGGAGGCGCCAGTATCTAATTCAAAATCATAAATCTCGTCTACAACTGATATATCTTCGAGCTTATTTATCAAGTTTAAGAAAATTTTTGTATTCTCTTTAATCTCTTGTAGGTCAATCTTATTCAACCGTGAGGGATTCATTATTTTCTTTAAGGGTTTTTTGTACCTAATAGATGTATCTGCAAAGATTTTATATATTGAACCGTTCTTCAAAACTTTATTTCCTTGCTTTAGGAACAACTTTTCAATACTACTATGTATATCAATCTGGCTATTCCACTTCTTAGTCAAAAATTTCTGAATCAATTCTCCATATATCTCGTAATAATCATCCACAGAAGAAAATACAAGACTATCATAAATATCTGTTGCTCCTTGATCGTCTCTTTCATCTATATTACAAAATTCTAGAGTCTCGCCCAGGCTCTCAAATGATAATATTTCTCTTTCAACGCTTCTTTTTAATGCAAAAAGTGCACTGTTAATTAAAGAATTTTTAAATTCTAAAGTATCCAGGTCTAATGGAATCAGTATATGATTCACTACATCTCCAAAACTTATATTTTCTAATAACATATTTAAACTTGCTATTTCTTCACCATCCGTTATGTCTAACTTAAAACCTAGGATTGATTGTAAAATTCTTTTGGAGTCTTCGCAATATTGAAACATCCTTATTTCATCCATTCTATTTTTTTAAAAATATAACACTACACGCATCCCAATTCTAGACATTATTTGGACTAAAAGTATATAATGACTACCAATAATGCTAAGAGATGTCTCAGGAACATCTCTTAGCATTATTAACGAGTTGCACTATAATCAATTATCTGATAAGTATCTTTATTCAGTAATCTCGCCTTTTTTATGATAGCAGTAGCAGTTCCATAGTTATCATATCCAATTTCATTCCCCCATGCCTCATCCTTGGGTTCATACAAAATACTTTCGCCCTGACTTTCAGTATCAGAGGTATAAATTTGAATCTTTGCTGTAAATTTACCATCATTGTTATCGTATAAGTCAGTAACCTGTGAGAAATTCATGTACTCTTCGCCGTCAGCGGATAACCATTGATATCTCCCCCCCCTTTAAAGAATAAGCCTGAGTAGCTACCGTTTTGATGTTAATACCGAAAAATCTTTTGATTGTGTCAACTACATACTTATTCTCAAGTGTGTCATAAAATTCACCTTTAACTTGTTCCGTTTTTATTCGCTTTGGGTAATTGATTTTGTTATGTATGACTGCAAAATCAATTAATTTCTCTGTATTATAATTATCCTTATTAAACTGATTAAAATAAGCTTCACTTAAATTGCTAAAAAATAGATTTAGCCTCTTCTTTTCATCATAGCTGAGTTCAGGAAATACATCATTCTTAGATATAATATTTTGTTCACTCTGAACCTCTTTTGTTACTTCCCTACTTGCCTCTTCTGCTTCAGATGTCATTTCATTATTCATAGATGTAGATTTAGTTTCTTCTGTGCTGGCTCCACTCTCAAAAACACTTTTAAGCAACGCTGCTTTAATCATGTTATCTTGTGGAACATCATTAAAGGACAGTGCTGCTACCTCGAATCCGCTAGTTTTATCTATAATAAATTGAAGCCTTGCTTTAACCTTAGCTTCTCTATAAACTGTATTTCCAGTGAATTCCACCACATCCTCACTCGACTCTGTCTTAAAGTATTTCCACGTATTGTTCTCAAAAAAATGGTCAAATGCTTCACCAATTGATTCATTAGGATAGGACTGAAAATAGCCATTCTTTACGCCAAGTACTTTTTCATTGTTTTGATCTGTAATATTACTGAACTGTTCTTGTACTTTTGAGGTCACATCCTGAACAGCCTGATCGGTTTCTGTTCCGCATCCAGCCATAACTACCACAAAGATAAGAAATATAGTCTTTTTCATTATATTCTCCTTCTAAGAGGACTGTTTTAAGACAATCCTCTAAAAGCAATTAATATTTAACATTCATTTTTTTAAGAGCGTAGTTATACCCATTGCCCGACTTTATTTTTTTCACAGTTGCACTGACACGACTCACAACTTCTTCACCAGAATCAGCATCGTACAAATGACCATGTATCCTATAATTGTTACTACCAAGATCGTAAACACCATCTATCTGAACATAGTAAATTCTTTCCCCATCAGACCCTTCAAATGTGTATCCTCTGCCATTGTATTTGAAATTCTGAGTGGTACGATGATCCTTAAATTTTATACTAAAATATTTTAGTATTGATGCTTCTACGTATGATTTTGAAATATAAAGTTTACCGTTCACTGATCCTATTCTTGAACTAAAATTGTTAATGTAGTTATGCCATATACCAAAACGGATGAGTTCCGAATTATTCACTTTCTCGGAATCAAATTTATATAACTGCAACTCAGTAAAATTGCTAAGAAAAACGCCCATTTTTTTTGATTCAGAAGGAGATAGGGCCACTTTCTTTTTCAATTTGAACGTTCCTTTAGGAAAAGAGTAATCACTATTCTCTTTTCCCGACCAGGTTATTATAACTGTTTCATTTTTTACACTGATTGTCATTTGGCCATTGTTGTATTTATCCTTATAGCTGAAACTGGCTTTACCTGTCGAATTAAATATCACTGTCCCAGTTATTACACTAGATCGATACCTTCCCGTTGCTTCTAAAAAACTACCTCGACTATCATTGATAGGCAAATAGTGAGTATTAGCAACCTCCACCTCTATTTTTTTCCCCTTTTCCTTCATATTAAGATCCATTTGATTCAATCCATACGAACCAATTTCATATTGATCGCTCCAAGTTCCTGTGTAACTATTTGCAGCGTTAGACACATGACCCATAAATAATTGTGCCGTTAAAATGATGGCTACTAATAAACTTATTGCTTTATTCTTAAGCATATAATTCTCCTTTAGTATAATTATTAACCCACTGATCCGTCTGGTTTGAAGCTGGTATCCATAAGGCGCTGCCATTCTTTTAACACCTTTAGCTCTTTATCACTTAACTCACCTTGCACAGCAATACTTATTACTCCGACCTGATCTCCTTTAAAAGAAATCACATCCAATACTATGTTCTCCCCATCATCTTTCATAGTCGTATACAGTTTATCTACAACTCCTGGTGCCTCTTCTCTGACATCATCGCTCATCAAATTTACTCTATATAGATACTCTTCGTATGACTCTTCTAAAATAAGCCCTTCCTCGTCTGAATAGGAAGATAACATATAATCAGAATAAGAATAAATTTGTAAATTACTACTTTCGTAAAAAATCGTTTTTATAGTTTCATTATCTCTTTGGATAACTAACGGGTCTCCCCAAGCTAACTTATAATTTATTGTGTAACCAATAGCTTGGTCCTTATAATTACCGTACTGTTTCGAAACCTTGGTCGTATAATTTTTCTCGTACCATCGTTCTCCCAGTCCACCGTAGTAAAAGATGTAACGCTTGTTTATTTGATCCCATCTACTACTCAAATCGAAACCATAGGTTATAGATCGGATAGGTATCCATACAATACCATTAACTAACATTGGTTCATTGCTTACTTGTTTTAAAGTACCATTAATATTAATCATTTTGCTTCCTAAATATGTGGTGAAGACCTTGTCGTCTAAAGTTATAGTAATTTTCTTTTGGACTTTGTCATATTCAATAACACCTCCTAGTTCCCTCAATATATTCTTAGCTGGGATATAGAGGGTCCCTTTATTCATGACAGGTGCTATCCTCCGAGTAGAGTCAATTAATACACTCCTACCATTAACTAGCATTATTTTATTTTTAGCCTGAAGAATAAACTGTTCTCCAATGTTTGGATTGACTTCTGATGCAGACACCATTGAATATGTCCCAACAAAAAATAGACTAACAACGAGCAACAAAAGAAATAGTTTCTTTCTTAACATAATTTGTATGCCTCCCCTAGTGAATTTAGATATAATGGTATTTATTACAAGACACTTACTTGATTATAGGTAAAACGAACTACATTTTCAATGCTTTTAGTAACTAATTCAATAAACGTCTATAACACGTTGAGCATATTCATTTATACTATTATCGTTTCCTTAAAGTAACTCTTAGGAAACAGGTGGTATGTATGAACAAAGTTAACTCACTTGTTGGGGGAAATATAAGAACCACACGCCAAAAAAGAGGACTAAGTCAAGAAAGACTAGCCCTCAAAGCTGGTTTAAACACGTCCTATCTAGGACAAATTGAACGCGGCGAAAAAAGCCCTACTATCTCCGTTATAGATAAAATCGCTTCAGCTTTAGATGTTAATATTAAAGATATATTCGAAACAAACCTTGAACTTGAAAACATTATCACTACGGAATACATTGATAAGATTGTATATGAACTAAAGAGTAGAACAACAAATGAACAAGAAGACGTATATTATTTTATTCAACAACTACTCATGTTTAAAGATAAAAAATAAAGAGATGAGCGCGTATGGTGGTACGCTCACCTCTTTATAAGTCATTTCTCAGTTTTCTTATCTGAAAAAATTACACCTTCGCACTCTCTATTATTATATTTCTCATGTAAATCCTTTGCTGTTTTAAATAGATCAAATCTATTTTCCAAAGTTTTAACAACTGCATCAGAAGCAGCATTTTGAGCCTGTTTTAAACGGTCATACATCTTATTTGTACCTCCTACTTTTTTGATTTTTTTACAATGGCAATACCACCGCTGGCTCCTATTAAATAGCCAACTGCTGTCCCAGCACCAGGTAAAATTATCGTACCCACAGCTGCCCCTGTCGCTCCCCCAACTAAAGTTCCTGCTGCAATGTGTAGTGTCTCCTGAATTGCTGAAAATGGATTTCTAATCAAACTTTTTCACCCCCATTGTAGAATAAATATCTCCATACAAAAATAGACAGAGAACTTCTGATCTTTAATGAAATCAGAAGTTCTCTGTCTTAGTACAGATATCTATAGGTCAACTATTATTATAATATATACTTAAATCCTTGAAGAATGCTCTGTAAACAGAACTTAAAACTATTGTCTGTCAAAAGCTAAAGATATTAAGCGTATTGTGTAAATCATCTAACTAGACGAATGGAAATTCATTCTGGATACTCATTCTCTGTCCATTTAGATAATATGAATACATTTTCTTAGCAGATAACTTAACAACTTTTATAGGTTTTAAGAACTCATCTTCAGAATTATGAAAAATGGACAATTCCACTTCTCCAATCAATTCAGTATTCATCTGATCGCTAGGAAAAAGGAAAGCATTTATGACATTTTCAAATGAATGTTCCTCGATGAATGATTTGTACGCTTCCTGATACAGATACTGTTTGGTAATATCTCCAACGCCAGGATGACCTGCAACCCCCTGATGATCTAGTTTAATATTGTAATACTTTGCGTCAAATATACCAAAAATTTTAGAATTATCAACCTTATAGATACTAATTAAATCGGGTGTTAATGTATCCTTGACCCTATGAGTTACATTAGCATTAGGATCTAACACTCTCCACAGTGGTTTATCGATCAATTGTATAAGCTTTTTGTCAGACTGTTGAGAATAAGTTTGAGAAATCCTCATTGGTAAATTCGATAACTTTGTACCGAGCATATTTCCAAAAACTTCTGAACAAACTTTCTCCCATATTAAATTGTAAGTATTTGTGCCATACATACTAAACCCGAGATTACTTCGAGTCATACTGTCATTAGATAAGAACGCATGCATCACTTTAAGTAGCATTTGTTTTCTAGTAACAAACTGTACGTTCATCTCTCTTTCTATACGATAAATAATATGATCTCTATCTCCAAAATCATCAATATATTCATCACTCGGATATGTTCCACTAATAGAGAATAATTGATCTAATTCTGTTTCATGTAATTTTCTTGAACATTCAGTTACAATACAACTATGCAGACGTCTAAAATATTCAAAATCGTCGTCAATTACAGTATGGGTATACAAATTTAAATAGTATGGTGTATTCAAGTGAATAAAGGCATACGTCTCATCAATAGTTTTCTCCCATAGTATTTCTCCCTCACCATCTAGTTCAGTTATTTCCTTCTGATTTGAATATACCCCGTGCTCCAAATAATCATTAATTAAGAATAACATGGAAGACAACATATCAAATCCACTAGATTTATTTAACCCATCAGATAATTTTAAGATTTGCTCTCTAGAGTCATATCTCGCAATAACTTGAAGAACTTGTTTCATTTCGGTCAATGGTGATGAACTTTGGACTATATATTTAGGATAACACTTAAATATATAGTTATCGACTGTAACAACACCAACATAAGTAAATACAAGAAGTATTTCTGATGTCTGTATATCAATATCACTGATTATAACTTCTTGTTCGGATAGTTCGAATTGCTTTAACTCAAGTGCTGAACTTTTCACTGCCTTTAATATTCCATAAGATTTAAGTTTACGAATAACAGGAAGTATTTGTTCAACTGATGCACCTAGTAGCGTAGCTATATCTTCTTTCGTATAGCGTTTCAGTTCTCTGAAATAGGCAGCCTTCATTAAATTTCACCTACGATCCAGATCCAATTAAGGCCGAATTATGTTCAAAGGATAGTCCAAAGATTTCTTCGCCAATTTGATCATAAGCTTCACATATACCAGAATAGGTTGTACAACCCTCTTTAAATAATACGTGACGACATTGTCTAGCAGCGTCTTCATACAAGTACATAAGCACTTTACTTTTGAAAGCTTCATTAAATTTAATACTGTTCTCTAGAACATCTAATCCTAAGAAAAAAGGACCCAATAGTTTATCTTCATTGACTTTACACTTTTCTATTAATAAGCGATTTATTTCTTTCCGGAAATTATCCCATTCAACTTCATATCCTTTACTGGATATCTCAATTTTATTATTTACTAATGTTTCACTTCCTTCGTCTATACCTATATATTCAAAACTCCATCTGCGTTTAAAGGCTGTATCCATTGGAAACACACCTTGATCTGCACTATTCATAGTTGACCAAATATACATATTGCTAGGTATTGTTAGTTTTGTGAGTCCACCTTCATATTGAGGTAGAACTTCAGATAAATATTTCCGAACATCTTCACTTGTCTCAATAGGATACTCACTTTTGCCTTCTTTGCGGTCTAATAACTGAAAAACATCTCCGAATACCGCTGCAATATTGGCACGGTTTATTTCCTCAATAATCAGCAAATGATTGGTATCAGGTTCTCTTAGAGCCTTAACGAGCACTCTCATAAAGGGGCCTGGGACGTATTTATAAGTGATTACATCAGCAGTAGGGACAGGTTTATATGTACCTACAAATTGGGCATAAGAGTAGTTAGGGTGGAACGTAACCCTCTCATAATTTTCTGAATCGAAATTCTCTTCACAATCCTTTTTTAATCTATGGCTTTTCCCAGTACCCGGGGCACCGAATAAAATACGGTTATATTTCGCCTTTAAGCTTTGATCTATTTCTGAATGAGAAGGTAGAGGAGGTGTATGACTAAAAAATTCGGTTACTCTATCTGTATGAATCCAACTTAAATTTTTTAAGTAAAAATATATAAATTCTTTTCTAAATGCATATGCGAAATCCCTATAACCCTTATGTTGATATACAAAACCATCTTGTAGAGCACCTGCTATAGTTTCAATTTTTATTTGTTTAGATATTGGTGTTTCACCTGAAGAAGCATCTGAGTAACTAGGTGACCAAGCACAAAATATTACATTATCACCTCTTTTATAGACACCCAGTGTAGTAGCATTCTCACCATTTTTAAACTGCTCATGTATATAATTTAGGTGTTTACTTTTTTGTTGAATACGTTGTTCATCTTTTAAACTTGCTCTTCCCCCAGGAGTAGTTCCTTTTATACTAACAATTACAGAATATTTTGTTGTTGGAACTTGAATATCTATCTTATAAACCTCATTTAAATCGCCACTAATGGGTTCGCAATGAATCACGTTCCCAAAAGCACTAAGAGCCTCAATCAGCACATTCTTAGCCTCTACAGGACTTAATGAATCGACACTTCTATCGTATTCACTTTCTACTATTACTCCATTTGATTCTGCCCACTTATATACCGCCATGACTTTTCCCCCGATTCTATATTTTCTATTAAAAACTAAGGACTAATTCTAAACTGGATACTGTATGTAACAAATTCTATTATTTCTCTTCAGTTTATAATCCCCAATCATCTTAGTTTTTACCAGAATACATATAATTGTAATTGAAATAATCCATGGAGTATAGTTTTCTTTAGAAAAGATAAATGAAAAAAGCGCCCATTAGTAAATGGACACTTTCTCAATTTTTAATTTAACTAATTTACTGCTGGAAAAATTGTTTTTTAATTTCTTCGGCCAATATCATGACTAGTAATGGTGGAACTGCATTCCCTATTTGTCTCCATTGTGTTTTAAAATCACCCAATATTTCATAATCATCATCAAATGTCTGTATCCTTTTAATTTCTGAAATTCTCAAAAATCTGTTTTTCCAATGAAAGGGACCCATATTATTCGAAACGCTCGCTTGTATAGTCCAGGAAGGCCTTTCAGGTGATAACTTCAGTAGAAATGACCAATATCTTGACCTCCACTTGAAAATAGGTTCAGGATGACCCCGTTCTTCAGTAAAATACAGATAATTATCTCCTGGCGGGATCAACTTCAATAAATCCTTATGCTTCGAACCTGCCTGCATATGTTCATCTTCCGGTAAGTCAATATCTAGATCCCCTATAGCCTCTCCACATGTAACCCAAGGTTTTTTAGATGAATCAACATTGAATAAATCATTGTTAATTTTTGTGGGGTCATAGTGAGTTTCTTCTGGGAAAACAAAAGGTTTCGCGAAACCCTTTTTGACTCCAATACATATAAATCTTTCTCTTGTTTGAGGGACACCAAAGTTTGCTGTGTTGATAACTTTATATGATATTTCATAACCTAATCTTTCAGATTGTTCTTTTAAATAATCAAAAGCAGCTTGATGTGGCTTGTAAATAAACCCAAAAACATTCTCAAAGAAAAATACACTTGGCATCAACTCTTCCAAGGCTCGAAAGTATTCACTTAAGGTGAACGCACTCTCGTCTTCAAGTGCTCTCTTCTTTTCCGTTCTATAGAATCTTGATTTTGAATAGGCGGGACAAGGGGGCCCCCCTACTAAACAATCAACTTTATCTATATTGAATATTTTAGGAATGCTTTTAAAATCAACTTCACGAATATCCTTGCACTCTACCAGCTTTCCGACTTTATTATGTTCAAGAGTATTACAAGCTGGAGCCCAATGATCAGTGGAATAGAGAATTTCATATCCTGCTTTTTTAAATCCAAGATCTATTCCTCCTCCACCCGAAAAGACACTGACAACATTCATTATATAAGACTCTCCTTTAAGTGCTCTATCATTGCTTTGCCAAGAAGCGGAGGAACGGCATTTCCAATTTGTTTCTGGATCGAACGTCTCGACCCGGAAAATTTATAATCTTTAGGGAATGATTGAATTGCTGCTATTTCTGGAACTCTAAGCCTTCTATTATTCCAGTGAAATGGGCCTACCCATGGCCCAGGCTGAGCGGTTATTGTCCAAGATGGTTTATTTGGTGAAAGCTTTAATAAGAAGTTCCAAAATCGTTTATCAGCTATAAACTTGGGATTTTCATAGCCTGCCCAAGCAGTCAGTGCTTTATAGTTCATCCCTGGAGGAACTTCACAAAGATCTTCATAATAAGTTCCACCTTTAGCTACTTCGTATGCCTCAAAATATTTCTCATCGTCAAACTCACCTATAACTTCTCCAACGTTAACATATGGCTTCAAATTGTTTTTTTCGCATGTCTCACTAGGACCATGTGTTTTCTTTGGTTCATCTGATTTAAACTCACCTTTAGTTCCTATTATGAAAATTCTTTTTCTACCTTGTGAGACTCCATAGTCTAAAGCATTCGCTTTAACGATTTTAAAGTCATAATTGGCATTCTGAACAATCTCAAGAAACTGGTCGACGATGACTTTGTTGGTCGGATGTAATAAACTTTCTACATTCTCAAAAACAAATCCATCTGGTGACAGATCTGTTACAACTCTAAGATATTCATCGACAAGCTGCGCTCTAGGATCATCTATTCCCCTTCTAACTTTGTTAGTCACCCAATACCCTGCCTTTGAAAAGGGTTGGCATGGTGCACCACCTATCACAATCATTTTATTAGTTTTTTTCTTATTGAACTCGTCATATATTTGCTTACTTGTTGTTTCAAATAAGTCTCCGTGTACTATTTTTGTATCATTAAATACTTCGTTAATTTTAAGACTGTCAACACAATCTTTTTCAATATCCGTACTATAGCCTACAGGAACACCAGCTAAATGACTACCTATGTCCATTCCCCCAGCACCTGAAAACAAACTTATAGCGGCAATTTCATTATATTTATTATTCATAATAGAATTATCTCCTTATAACACATTATTTCTATACCATCATTTTAGCAAACATTAGCTCCCATTCCTAGTAGACTAGAAATAAATAATCTAAGTTTGGTCTTATGAAAGAATATCTGTTACTGCTTTAATTTTCAATATCTAATCTTCAAATCGATAGCAAAGTAACGGAAGGCTACAAAATGTCTACATAACTTTACCTTGAAATGAAAAAACCCGCTCAATGAGCGGGTTTTTAGAATGGAGGCGAGGGGAGTCGAACCCCTGTCCGAAGATAACGACACATAAGCTTCTACGGGTGTAGTCACAGTTTTGATGTCACCCGAGTATCGCCCCGTAACCGGCTATACGTTGGGTCAGCCTGATTGTCTTCTTCAGCACACCCCAGGCGGAGATGTGACAGCGTATCCCACTACTAGTTAGCCCCTATCCCTGTCACATGGGCGATGCAGGGTAGAAGCACGCACACAGTTTCTTAGGCTGCGAAAGCGTAGTTTGTTTGTTGTTTGCCGTTTAATAGGCTTTAGCGTTGATGAAGCGGACGCGTCCCCACTACCCGCTACCCATGCTCGAACTATCCCCGTCGAATCCATAAACGCCCCCTCATATAAGAAGGGCTCCAGGATTAATCCGTGAATACGGAGCAAAGGTGCTGCACATCTTTTTCCTCCAAGGTAAAAAGATGCTTCTTTCAAACTCGGCATTCCTGTCTGCTACATGAGTAATCATAACACAGGACACATCACCGAAATAGTATAGATTGCTGGAAGACATTCCAGCAGGCTGAGCATGTGTACAAGGTTATCCAATACAACAGGCTCAATCGTCTACATATTATACCGCGTCACCAATCGGAAGTAAAGTTTACCCAGATTGGATCACGAACAACTGCACCTAAGTATCTTACCCACGATTTAGTCAACTTACGCAACAGCTGATAATTTAGATTCATCACCGCACTTAGCACCAGGCTCCTAGCTGTTTTCTTAGTCACACATCAACAAAAATCAGCTCACTGCTCACTTCGGCTACTCACATCACATCCCTTTCCACTAAAAATAAAAAAGCCTCAATCTTGCCCCTTGCAGGACAAACCTTGAGACTCCTTAACTCATACATCAATCTTCCTAGCTCCATCACAAAAACTAACTTATACACCTAAAGTAAAGCTTTCGCGCCCAGCGCTCCACTTATCGTGCAACCTTCTGCTTCTCGCGCAGTACCCGTTGGATATCACGTTGAGCATCGCGCTTCGCGGCAGTTTCACGTTTGTCGTATTGCTTCTTACCTTTACCCAGTCCAAGCAAGAGCTTTGCGTAACCGTTGCGGATATAAATTTTCAGCGGAACAATGCTGTACCCATCCTGTTTCGACAGCCCGAGCAGCTTGTGAATCTGTACTTTATGCATCAGCAACTTGCGCGTACGTGTCGGATCGAGCGGATTATTTCGGTTCCCTTGTTCAAAAGGACTAATATGCATATTGTGAATATGAATCTCACCGTTCCGAATCGTGGCAAATGCATCACCAATATTCGCACGGCCGTTACGAAGAGATTTGATCTCCGTTCCGGTAAGCACCATGCCCGCTTCATACGTATCTTCAATGAAGTAGTCATGGGAAGCCTTTTTATTCTGTGCGAGCACTTTACTCTGTCCATCATTCTTGCCCATGTCCTCACTCCTTCTCCGTAAAATAAGCCGGTACCATGCTCTATAGCAGCGCACCCCATGTTGCACCAAGGTACCACGTGCCAGACCTTAATTGTAGCAAGTACGGCTGTTAAAATCAAGAAAGAGGCGACCTCTGCCGCCCCTCCTCATTACACCACTTTCAGACTGTGCGAAACAACACACCGGCTGAATTGACTATTTTCTCCAACGCTTAACCTGGAGGAACGAATTGTAATCCATCTCTTCAAGTTACGTTAGCTTTATTTTTTCTTTTTTCGTACAAAAGCTGCCGTGCCGTTACCAGCTGCACCTTTGCTCTTCTTCCGTTTGCGTCGTGGTGCTCCGCCTTCCTGAGCACCACCAGGTGTTGCAGCTTCTCCGATAAACACGCCGCTCGGGGAAGTGTTTTTGCGTCCACTTCCGCCTTTGCCACCTTTACCGCCACCCTTGCCGGACTTAAAGCTGCCTTCACCGCGACCGCTACCGCCGTTCAGGCCACTTCCTTGTCCACCGGTTGAACCACTATCCAGTCCACCCGATGTAGAGCCATAACCACCTTTACCTGAGCCAAAACCAAAGCTTACAGCGCCTTTGCCCCGGCCAGTCGATGCACCAGCTTCACCAGCACGACGCTCACCTTTCGGTTTGCCGCCGCCTTTACCTGTGTAGCCACCGGATGAGCCTGCGCCCGCACCTGCACTCGCTGTTCCACTGCGACCGCGTCCACCTTTGCTGCTCTCTTCCGTAGATCTGCCACCACGGTTAGCTCCAGCGCTAGCTGAGCTGCCTTTACCGCCACGCGAACCGCTGAAACCACCTGGTCCACCCTTGGCACCGCCGCGTCCGCCCCCGCTACCTGGACGTCCACCTTTACCGCCACGTCCGCCACTAAAGCCGCCAGGACGTTCAGCGCGAGGTTTCATATCTACCATTTCAAAATCAATCGTATACTCTTCCATGCTTACACGTGCCACACGGATCTTCACTTCATCACCGATGCGGAAGACTTTCGAGGTACGTTCACCAATCAGAGCCATATGCTGATCGTCAAAATGGTAATAGTCGTCCGTGAGCGCACTCAGACGAATCAGACCTTCAACCGTGTTCTCCAGTTCAATGAACATACCGAAGCTGGTCACACTGCTGATCATGCCTTCGAACTCTTCGCCTACTTTATCGAGCATGTACTCGGCTTTTTTCATTTTCTCCGTATCCCGCTCAGCTTCCACAGCCACACGTTCACGTTCAGAAGACTGCTGTGCAATATCAGACATGCGTGCCGCCAAATACTCCTGACGGTTCTCCGGCAAAGCACCATTATTTTCAATGACTTCGCGAATCACCCGGTGAATGACGAGATCGGGATAACGACGAATCGGAGACGTAAAGTGACTATAGAATTCTGCCGCGAGGCCAAAGTGACCTGACATTTCAGAATCATACTTCGCCTGCTTCATGGAACGCAGCATCATCGTACTGATAACGGTCTGTTCTTTCGTTCCGTTGATATCTTCAAGCAACGATTGAAGTGCCCGTGGATGAATCGCATTGCCCCGTCCTTTGACCTGGTGTCCAAAATTCGCCGCAAAGGCGAGGAAATTTTGCAGTTTTTCCTGATCCGGGTCTTCATGCACACGATAGATGAACGGAACCTTCAACCAGTGGAAATGCTCTGCCACTGTCTCGTTTGCTGCCAACATGAACTCCTCAATGATTTGCTCTGCAATCGAACGCTCCCGTTTTACGATATCCACCGGTTTGCATTCTGCGTCCACAATGATTTTGGATTCTTCAAAATCAAAGTCAACTGCACCACGGCGCATACGCATAGCACGCAGCTTCAATGCAATCTCTTTCATCAGATGGAAATCATCTACCAGATCCTTATAACGCTCGAGCAATTCCGGCTCTTCGCCTTCAAGGATTTTACGGACGTTGGAATACGTCATCCGCTCTTTGGTTTTGATTACACTCGTGAAAATGTCATGTTTCACAACCTTCATCTGGTCGTTAAACTCCATTTCACAAGACAAGGTCAAGCGGTCTACCTGCGGGTTCAAACTACAGATCCCGTTGGACAAACGTTGTGGCAGCATAGGAATAACCCGGTCTACCAGATACACACTGCATCCACGGTTGTAGGCTTCCTGATCAAGCTTGGAATTCTCCTGTACATAATAGCCGACATCGGCAATATGAACGCCCAGACGGTAATTACCGTTAGGCAGTTTCTCTACATTTACGGCATCATCCAGATCCTTGGCATCTTCACCATCAATCGTGACAATGTTAAGTCCGCGCAGATCACGGCGACCCTGTTGTACAATCTCTTCATCCGTGATGGAGTCCGGTGCCTTCTCCGCCTCTTCTACGACTTCATCCGGGAAAGCTTCAGGCAGCTGATGCTTGCGAATGACGGACAAAATATCAATACCCGGCTCATCCTTATGACCGAGAATCTCGATCACTTCACCCTCGGCTGCCGCACGGCCCTCTGGGTAGCTGACGATTTTTGCTACAACCTTCTGTCCATCAACCGCCCCAGCAAAGTTCGTACGCGGGATGAAAATATCGCGATTAATCCGTTTGTCATCCGGAATGACAAATCCGTACACCTCATGGCTTTGGAACACACCTACAACTTGTGTCACAGCACGAGTAACAATGCGAACGATCTCACCCTCCAGGCGACCGCCTGAAGGTCCTTGAGATGTGACTTTAACCAATACCGTGTCACCATTCATCGCACTCTTCATATCATTGGCGTGAATGTACACATCCGGGTGCTCCCGATCCTCAGGAATGAGGAAAGCAAAGCCTTTGGCGTGAGCTTGTAAACGTCCGCGTACCAAATCCATGCGCTCTGGCATGCCATAGCGATTGTTACGAGTCAGCAAAACTTTACCGGATTCCTCCAGCGTATTCAGCATAATCAAAAAGGCTTTGAAATCAGCTGCGTCTTCGATCGCGAAGTGCTGTTCCAACTCCTGATAAGTCATGGGTTTATAAGCGGTCTCCCGCATGAAGTCGAGCAATTGTTGTTCTGTTATCATTAATATATTCACCTCGGGAAACATAAAAGTGTAATCAAGTCATCTCTTTATGTATCGGAATTCTTACCATTTTCATGATACATATTGCCATTGTCGTGTAGAGTGTAGTAGTGCAACCATACTATCTCATACCCTAGTATACACGAATTCAATCCGGACCATCCGTACCTCGCAAAAAAACCACAGTGGCCTGACGCTCCGCTATAATCACGCTTTCACATATCTCTACAGACATTTTATGCGGCACATATACAGTACGCATCTGGAAAAGGACTAGACCCGAAAAATTTTCTGTACACATGACATTCATTATAAGGAGTGAATTCGCGTAACGAATAAGCGATGGACATACCATACATGATAGGGGTGTTTCACGCTAAGGAAGGAATTCTGAACAGAAGTTGAGAAGAAGACCAAAATCATGGAGTCTATTAATCATTGGAAAAGTTTGGACGTGTAAGAATTTATTAAAAAACCCCCGTTTCTCCACGAAACGAAGGTTTATCAATTAAGCCATTAGCTTAAGAGCTATTCATTGCCGTGCTGATCCAAGTCTTACTTGGAAACAACCGTAACAATAATAGACAAAATCATAAATCCTGCACCCAGTACCACCGTTGCACGTTGCAGGAAGAGATCCAATCCGCGCGCTTTCGTTTTACCGAAAAGATGTTCCGCACCACCGGAGATGGCACCCGCCAAACCAGCGCTTTTCCCGTGCTGCAGCAATACTACAGTGATTAGACCGATAGAGAAGACAACGAGCAGCAATTTCAAAGCAATATCCATTCTTTCCACCTCCTACCCATGTGGGCATAACATCTCACCATAAAAACAGTTACTTTAATTGTAACATAGCTATGGTTGTACTACAAGTAGTACAGTTTATACAATGCCCTAAATTTCACCATCTGCGTGATCCTCACGTTATACCATTACTATGTTTCAATAAAAAAGACAAGCCGGTTACCCGGCTTGTCCGTAAAAGCTGGATATCCAGCTTATTTTTTAAGGTTGTAGAATCCTTTAAGACCATTGTATTGTGCCAGTTCACCCAGTTGATCCTCAATGCGGAGCAATTGGTTGTACTTCGCGATACGGTCTGTACGGGAAGGAGCACCCGTTTTGATTTGACCAGCGTTAGTTGCAACAGCGATGTCAGCGATTGTGCTGTCTTCGGACTCACCGGAACGGTGGGAGATAACAGCTGTGTATCCTGCACGTTTAGCCATTTCGATTGCATCGAATGTTTCAGTCAATGTACCGATTTGGTTAACTTTGATCAGGATGGAGTTACCGATACCTTCTTCGATACCTCTGCCCAGACGCTCAGTGTTGGTTACGAACAGGTCATCACCAACGAGTTGTACTTTGTCTCCCAATTTCTCAGTGAGCAATTTCCAACCATCCCAGTCATCTTCGGACATACCATCTTCAATTGTGATGATTGGGTATTTCTCAACCCATGAAGCCAGAAGGTCAACATACTCAGCGGAAGTGTAAGATTTACCTTCGCCAGCAAGTGTGTACTTACCATCTTTGTAGAACTCAGTGGAAGCTACGTCCATACCCAGGAATACGTCAACGCCTGGTTTGTAACCAGCTTTTTCAATTGCTTCGATGATTGTAGTGATTGCTTCTTCGTTAGAACCAAGGTTCGGTGCGAAACCACCTTCGTCACCTACTGCTGTGTTCAAACCTTTGGAGCTCAATACGGATTTCAGGTTGTGGAAGATTTCCGCACCTACGCGAAGAGCTTCTTTGAAGCTTGGTGCTCCAACTGGAAGAACCATGAACTCTTGAACGTCGATGTTGTTGTCAGCATGCTCACCACCATTGATGATGTTCATCATTGGAACTGGCAATGCTTTAGCGTTGAATCCACCCAGGTAAACGTACAATGGCAGGTCCAGAGCGTCAGCAGCTGCGCGAGCTACTGCCATGGATACAGCCAGGATTGCGTTAGCACCCAGTTTACCTTTGTTTGGCGTACCATCCAAAGTGATCATCAATTTGTCGATACCCAGTTGATCCAATGCATCCATACCGATAACTTCTGGAGCGATTGTTTCGTTTACGTTTTTAACAGCTTGCAGAACGCCTTTACCGAGGTAACGGGATTTGTCGCCATCGCGAAGCTCAACTGCTTCGTGGGCACCAGTGGATGCACCGGATGGAACGATTGCGCGTCCGATTGCACCGGACTCCAGGTATACTTCAACTTCTACTGTAGGGTTACCGCGGGAGTCGAGGACTTCGCGAGCGTACACGTCAGAAATAATAGTCATTTGTGATAATCTCCTTTATAGTTGGAATTTAATTTTTGGACCAACTTGTGTTTGCCCTTATTTCACTACGTCAGCAGAATCGTCTTCCGATCACTGTTATCCCCTGATTTCTTTGAACTTATTTTCATAAGTTGAAATCATGTGATAAAGGCGAACGCGTTGCTTCTTCAGACTATTTCTGCTTACCTTCGTTCAATGTGCAAACGCCAAACCGTCCATTTATATATTTTGTTGCGTAACTTATTTACGTGAAGCAATAACAGATGTTCCTGTCATTTCTTCCGGTTTAGGCAATTGCATCAGGTCAAGGATCGTTGGCGCGATATCCGCCAGGATTCCGCCTTCACGCAAGGTAACGTTAGCATCCGTAACGATGAATGGAACCGGGTTCGTTGTATGAGCTGTGAACGGACGTCCTTGCTCATCGAACACCATATCCGCGTTACCATGATCCGCAGTGATCAGTACAACGCCGCCTTTGGCAAGTACTGCATCCACAACACGGCCCATGCACTCATCTGTTACCTCAACCGCTTTGATGGTAGGCTCCAGCATACCGGAGTGTCCAACCATGTCAGGGTTAGCAAAGTTCAGAATGATGGCATCATGTTTGTCTGCTTCGATCTCGCGAACACATGCGTCAGCTACTTCATACGCGCTCATCTCTGGTTGCAGATCATACGTTGCAACTTTTGGTGAGTTGATCAGTACGCGAGTTTCGCCCGGAAGCTCCACATCACGACCGCCGCTGAAGAAGAAGGTAACGTGCGGGTATTTCTCCGTTTCTGCAATACGCAGTTGTTTTTTATTGTTCTGTACCAGAACTTCACCCAGGGTGTTGTCGAGGTTCTTCGGCGAATAAGCCACATAACCTTCAACCGTCTCACTGAACAAAGTCAAACATACAAAGTGCAAGCCCACTGGGAACTTCGGACCACGATCGAAACCGCGGAAATCCTGGTTTGTGAATACTTGCGACAACTGGATTGCACGGTCAGGACGGAAGTTGAGGAAGATAACGGAATCGCCGCTCTCTACCAAACCTACCGGCTCACCATCCGCTTTGACGATAACCGTTGGTTCAACGAATTCATCAAATACGGATTTCTCATACGATTCTTCAACCGCTTTGAGTGGGTCAGTGTATTTTGGTCCATCTCCATAAACGATGGCGCGGTATGATTTCTCAACCCGTTCCCAACGTTTGTCACGGTCCATCGCATAATAGCGACCTTGAACCGTTGCGATTTGTCCTACACCAACTTCTTCGATCTTGGCGATCAGCTTCTGCATGAAGTCTTTACCACTGTCTGGCATAACATCACGGCCATCCATGAAGGCATGAATATATACATCGTTCATTTCTTCTTTTTTGGCCAGATCCAGCATAGCAAACAGGTGGTCGATGTGACTATGTACGCCGCCATCGGACAACAAACCGTAGAGATGAAGCTTTTTGCCGCTTTGTTTCGCTTCGCGAACAGCTTTGACAAGTGTTTCATTGTCGTAGAACTCGCCATCACGAATGGATTTGGAGATACGGGTCAAATCCTGGTATACGATCCGGCCGGCACCAATGTTCAGGTGACCTACCTCGGAATTTCCCATTTGTCCTTCTGGCAAACCTACAGCTTCACCGCAAGCAGTCAGAGTTGTATGTGGGAATTGGCTCATGAAACGGTCGTAGTTCGGTTTTTTAGCTTGCGCTACCGCATTGCCTTCCACCGTGTTACGCAGACCAAAGCCATCCATGATGATCAGTGCTACAGGTTTTGGAGCTGTCATCTTACTTCGCCCCCTCAACAAGCGCGATGAACGAAGCCGGCTGTAAGCTGGCACCGCCAACAAGCGCACCGTCGATGTCGCTTTGTCCGAGGTATTCTGTTACGTTTTCCGGTTTAACACTGCCGCCGTATTGAATACGAACTGCACTCGCAACCGTCTCGTTGTACAGATCCTTCACCAGCGTACGGATGTAAGCAATAACTTCATTCGCATCTTGGGAAGTCGAGGATTTGCCTGTACCAATCGCCCAGATTGGCTCATAAGCGATAACAACTTGTGCCGCTTGCTCTGCAGACAGACCTGCAAAAGCAGCTACTGTTTGCACTTTGCATACGTCTTTTGTTTGGTTCGCTTCACGCTCTTCAAGCGTCTCACCAAGGCAAAAGATTGGAGTCAATCCGTGACGGAATGCTGCATGCAACTTTTTATTGACAGTCTCATCGGTTTCCGCAAAATATTGACGGCGCTCCGAGTGACCAATAATGACATAATCCACACCCAGGTCTTTCAGCATTACACCGCTGATTTCGCCTGTGAATGCACCGTTATCTTCAAAATGAAGATTTTGTGCACCAATTTTGATGTTTGTGCCTTTAACGGCTTCTACCAGGGATGGCAGATTTGTAAACGGTGCGCAGATTACAGTCTCCACGCCTTCAACTTCCGCTTTTCCTTTAACTTCCTGAATGAAGTCATTGGATTCGGAAACCGTTTTGAACATTTTCCAGTTACCTGCGATAATCGGTGTTCTCATGGGTTTCAACTCCTTCATGCTATAGACTACTAAAACTTACTTGTCGTTCAATGCCACTACGCCTGGAAGTACTTTACCTTCCATGAACTCGAGCGATGCACCGCCACCTGTAGAGATGTGGTTCATTTTGTCAGCCAATTTGAACTTCTCAGCTGCTGCTGCGGAGTCACCGCCACCAATTACAGTGTAAGCTTCTGTCTCAGCGCAAGCTTCCGCTACTGCACGAGTACCGTGGGAGAATGGCTCGATTTCAAATACGCCCATTGGTCCGTTCCACACAACCAATTTGGAGTTTTTGATAACGTCAGCGTAGATCTCACGTGTTTTAGGACCGATGTCGATACCTTCCCAATCTGCTGGGATGCCATCGATGTCAACGATTTGTGTGTTTGCTTTCGCACTGAAATCGTCAGACACTACGATATCTACCGGCAGGTAGAAGTTTTTGCCCAGTTTTTTCGCTTTTTCGATGAAACCGAGAGCAACATCAAGTTTGGATTCATCCAGCAAGGATTGTCCAATTTCATGTCCTTGTGCTTTGAAGAACGTGTAAGTCAGACCGCCACCGATGATCACGTTGTCTGCAATGTTCAGCAGGTTGTCGATTACATCAATTTTGTCCTTAACTTTGGATCCGCCGATGATAGCTGTGAAAGGACGCTCAGGGTTGGAGATTGCTTTACCCAACACTTCAAGTTCTTTCTCCATCAACAAACCGGACACTGCTGGAAGCAAGTGAGCGATTCCTTCAGTCGAAGCGTGTGCTCTGTGAGCCGCGCCAAACGCATCGTTAACAAAAACGTCAGCCAGTTCAGCAAATTGTTTTGCCAGTTCCGGATCATTTTTCTCTTCGCCTGCGTGGAAACGAACGTTTTCAAGCAACAATACGTCGCCGTTGTTCAGTTCAGCGATTTGAGCTTTAACAGCGTCACCAACAGAATCGTCAGCTTTAACGACTGTTTTACCCAACAATTCAGACAAACGCTCAGCTGCTGGAGTCAAACGCAAGGATTCAACCACTTCGCCGTTAGGACGACCCATGTGGCTTGCCAAAATGACTTTAGCGCCTTTTTCAATCAAGAAGTTGATTGTAGGGAGCGTTGCACGAATACGTTTGTCATCTGTAATTTTACCATCTTCGAGCGGCACATTGAAATCTACACGGACAAAAGCCCGTTTTCCTGTCAATTCGATATCGCGTACACTTTTTTTGTTCATCTGTATTTCCTCCGCACCCATGTATTTGGTGGACCCATCAAGGGCTGAAATCCCTTGTCAATCCTGGTGTTTTTGAGAAATTTGCAAAATATTGATATATAAAGAGCGGAAACAATATAGCATCTGTTTCCGCTCTATGTTATTGCAGATATTACTTAATCATTTTTGCAAAGTGCTCCAAAGTGCGAACCAATTGTGCAGTGTAGGACATTTCATTGTCATACCAAGCTACAGTTTTAACCAATTGTTGGTCGCCAACAGTCAGAACTTTAGTTTGAGTTGCATCAAACAGGGAACCGAAAGTGATACCTTGGATGTCGGAAGATACGATTTCGTCTTCAGTGTATCCGAAAGTTTGTGGATCGGAAGCTTCTTTCATTACTGCGTTAACTTCTTCAGCAGTAACTTTTTTACCCAGAACTGTTACGAGCTCAGTCAGGGAACCAGTAGCTACTGGTACACGTTGAGCTGCACCATCCAATTTGCCTTGCAGTTCTGGAATTACCAGACCGATTGCTTTAGCAGCACCCGTTGTGTTAGGGATGATGTTTTCAGCTGCTGCGCGAGCACGACGGAAGTCACCTTTAGGGTGTGGAGCATCCAACGTGTTTTGGTCGCCAGTGTAAGCGTGAATTGTAGTCATCAAACCTTGAACGATTCCGAATTTGTCTTGCAGCGTTTTTGCCATAGGTGCCAGGCAGTTTGTTGTGCAAGATGCGCCGGAGATTACAGTTTCAGTACCGTCGAGGATTTCATGGTTTACGTTGTAAACGATGGTTTTCATGTCGCCAGTAGCTGGTGCGGAGATAACAACTTTCTTAGCTCCACCTTTCAAGTGTTTCTCAGCTGCTTCTTTCGTTGTGAAGAAACCAGTACATTCCAGAACGATATCTACGCCCAGGTCGCCCCAAGGAAGTTCTTCCGGGTTACGGTTAGCCAATACTTTAACTTCTTTGCCGTTCACTTTGAAGAAGCCATCGTGTACTTCAACATCGCCATCGAAGCGACCTTGAGTTGTATCATATTTGAGCAAATGAGCCAGCATTTTAGCGTCAGTCAAGTCGTTGATTGCTACTACTTCAATGCCCTCTACATTTTGAATACGGCGGAATGCCAAGCGTCCAATACGTCCAAAACCGTTAATACCTACTTTAATCATGAGTAAGTTCCTCCCAAGTTTTGATTAATTTTTTATGAAACTTATATATTCAAGACAGACGGTGAAGTCCGTCAAGACAACAATAGTTGTGTTGCAAAGTAAACCCTTATTCCATTTCAGCAACGATGACTTCGGCAGCTGCCTCATCAATAATCAGAATATCTTCCTGACCAAATCGCAACACGGAATGTATAGCAGCAGCTTTGCTTTTGCCACCTGCAATTCCAATCACAACATCGGTTCGTTCAATATCCTGAAGTCGCATACCCAGTGTAAGCATGGTATGTACCACCTTACCCTGATCATTAAAGTAATAACCGAAAGATTCAGATACGGCTCCTTGCTCCTGAAGTTCATCTATAATCTCCGTCGCAAGTTTACGTCTTGTCGCCATCTCCACGGCATCACCAATTCCATGAATAACAATCCGCGATTTCCGAATCAGCTGCAGAATCTCCTGAACACTGGGATCCTGGATTAATGATTCATAGGCATGATCACTAAGCAAATCCGGTACATGCAAGAGTTTGTATTGCGCTCCTACCCGTTTTGCCATCGTGGATGCAATCGTATTTGCCTGAATTTCAAGGCTTTCTCCAAGTCCACCACGTGCCGGTACGAACCAGACACCTTTGAGCGATGTTGGCGGAGTCAGTTGCTCTGCGACTTCGGCCGTTGTTGATCCGCCAGTAACGGCGACAACGTCGTTGTCACTCATGATATTGCCGAGAGCCTTCGCTCCGGCTCTGCCCAGTTCCCTTTTGGCAAATGGAGAAACGTCCGAATCACCAGGAACCACAACTACCTTTTGCAGACCGTAGGCTTGCTTGATGCGCTCTTCCAGCTCGGATAATCCGAACAACTCTTTGGCTACGGGCTCTAACTGCTGCAGCAAATCATACCCTGCCTCGCTGATCTTCATTCCTGCACTGTCAATTTCAATAAGTCCCTGAGCCTTTAACAGATCGGTCTCAGCCCTCAGAACCCGCTCGGTCATCTGCATGGAATTAGCTAACGTTCTCCGTCCGATCACATCCGATAACATGATCTGTTGCAGAATCGTATACCTCTTTTTCAAGATATCCATGAGATCAGGCAGAAGCTGCTTTTGTACTTCTAAAATCGTTCGCATGCTTTCCACTCCCGCAAGTTCTCGTTCCAAGCTCTCTTTCGTGGCCCTAAAACGTCCCGGGTTAACTTTTTAAGTCCCACGTCTATTCTACCTAAAACTGACGTGACATGCAAGTGTTTCAACGTGTTATTTCGACACGCATTCAGCGTTTGTACGCGCCTATTTTCACAATCCTAGACTTCCATGATCAAGGACTAGCTCGCACATACCATATATAGAAGAAACAAATGAATTCCATCTACATATCGCTCAGAATCACATTTCATACCGCATGTCCAAAACCTCTAATAGCATTTACTTAAATGCACTCTTTATCCACTCTTCTTCATCATGATCATTTTCAGGTGAATCCAAACCAACTACCACAACGAACTGCTTGCAATTAAATATTTCATGAGCTATAATCATTATTGCTGTCACATAATGTGCGCCCGTGGTCCAATGGATATGACGTAGGCCTCCGAAGCCTGAGATCCAAGTTCGATTCTTGGCGGGCGCGCCATTTTTATTTAACAGCTCATAACCCATTTAACCAATGAAACCGGAAAGGTTTCTTTTTTTTGTAAGTTAGTTTGACTTTCTTTGACTTTTTGTTTGGAATTGTTTATTATGTGGGTAATACGGTAACAGTTTAAGTATAAACACCAATAACATTTACATTCCAAGGAGGTTTTTCACGTGAGTTTTATTCCAATGGTCGTTGAACAGAGCAACCGGGGTGAGCGCGCCTACGACATCTACTCCAGATTGCTGAAGGATCGTATTATTTTCCTTGGTAGCGATGTTAATGACGTAGTGGCTAATGCCATTATGGCACAGATGTTGTTCCTGGCTGCGGAAGATCCGGAGAAAGACATTCACTTATACATCAACAGCCCAGGCGGATCAATTACAGCCGGTATGGCGATTTACGATACAATGCAATTCATCAAACCGGATGTATCTACCATCTGTGTAGGTATGGCCGCTTCCATGGGTGCATTCTTGTTGAATGCCGGTGCAAAAGGTAAACGTTTTGCGTTGCCTAACAGTGAGATCATGATTCACCAACCACTTGGTGGTGCTCAAGGTCAAGCTTCTGACATCGAAATTCGTGCTCGCCGCATCCTGAAAATGCGTGATACCTTGAACCGCATCATCTCTGAGCGTTCAGGTCAACCGCTGGAGCGGATTGAGAAAGATACAGATCGTGACTACTTCATGAGCGCTGCTGAAGCTGCCGATTACGGTATCATTGATAAAGTTATTGAAAACGTAGGTTCCCAAGGCATCTAAGTGTTATGTAGACCACGGGCTACGCGTTAATATATCAACACCTAACATAATCAGCAACACCTCATTGTGTTGTCTATACGGGAAGAAGCCCTCATCATAATCATGATGAGGGCTTCTTTTTTCATTTTATAAGAAAGATAACTTAAGATTGCATAATAATGATTCTTTATTTGGTTCCCGTTACATTACTGAAAGGTTCTGTGCCTTTAGGGAGAAGCTCTTTATACGTAAATGGCATTTCAGGGAATCCCTCTGCGTACGCCGTATACTCATACAACTGGAAGAACACGACCACACCCGTTGGTGTCACATAGAAATCTTGATCTTTATTCAACCCTTTATAACCATCGAGGTATCCGCCGCGGGCTTTCAGTTGTTCACCCACTTTTTTACTCAACGTCTCACGCATGGTTTTGTTATTTTGCAGCACATCATCTAACGCAAGCTCCTTGCCTGTGTCCAGTGCAAAGGTGTGGCCCGTACGGTATGTCATACCATGAGCGCCAGCATAATCTTCGTATCGTTGTGTAATGAGTCCCAGCACGCCTTTTTCGTTGTACGTCACTACATAGGAGCTCTCAAATGCATATGGACGGTTGGCTGTTGCACCGCCGAATTCAGATGTCTGTTTTTTGAAGTCAGCTACATAAGCATCCACTTCGTCTTTGAGCACTTTGTTGATTGCCGCTTCAGCTTCTTTGCTGGCAAGTCCACTCACTTGCGGATATTGAACATCTACTTCAGCATTTTTTACAGTGACATTAACTGTTGCCGCTTTAATTTTAACGTTATTTTGTTTCACCTTGCTGAGTGTCAACGTTTTGGTTTTGCCATCCCAATTCCCCTGTACACCCAAATAATCTCTCATTGCTGAGAATGGAATATACAATCTGCCGTTGATCAGCTTTGCGTCCACTTGAGGATAATAGTTGTTAATTCGAACACTCGGCTCGCCATCCAATAGGCTGATCGTCATCGTGTTATTGGCTGCTGTCAAAGCGTACTCTTTGGTTTTCGCATCATATTTCAGAGTCCCACCTGCCACATCTTTAACCGCCGTAAGAGATACCCAAGTTGAGCCACCTTGAAGAAGTCCTTTTTGAGCGAGTGTTTTTCCACCCGTCTTCAGGGTCACCTCAGCTGTGGTTGTCACTTTCGAGGATACCGATGCTGCCTGAACCGAACTGTCCTGCCACACCGAACCACTACCTACAATAATTCCTGCTGCAAGCAAAGCACTTGTCCATTTTTTCCATGATGTCATATATAAAACTCCTCTCTGAATTCACAATTAGGGATCATTGCGTATGTAATCCTGACCTGATCGCATATCTCATACGCTCACCTCTCTATTATAATTAACCCGATTTCGGAAAGGTTTACAGCTCGAGTTACAATGTTGATGAATATCAGACCGAAAATATATGGGGATATGACCTTTTTGTCACGAACAACTATACAAAAAAGATACCAATATACAGCATTTCATGTTGCTTCAAAAGGTACCCTCCTATCTAACTTCATCAAAGTTTGCTTTTCCAACAAAAAAAGACTCTGTCCACAGGACAAAGTCTTTGTCATTATTTCGTTGTACCCTTCAAATGACACTTGAAAAGGTTACTTGAGCTTACAACCCTTAGTTCAATCTTGTTTATTTCATTTCATACGTGATATTCAGGATTGTGCTTACTTTAACCTGGCCTGTTTCAATCTCAGTGCCACCTGCTGTATCTTGTGCTTTGGACATCAACGCCTCGCTTGCATAGAACACAGGCACATTGGCATCACCTTGGCTTACGGAAAGAACAGCACCCAGTTGACGTTTAACTGCTTTTGCAATGGCGCCAGCTTTCACATCTGCATTGGCAACAGCCTTCTCAATCACTTGGGACTCATAACTTTCCGGATTTTCTACAGTAAAGCGCACGTTTTCAATATTGTTGGCACCTGCCCCCGAAGCAGCATCGAGCAACTCGCCGATCTTGTCCATCTCACGATATGTGACAGTCAGCGTATGATGCGCTGTATATCCTTTAATTTGCTGTCCGTCTTTTTCGCTATACGTATAGTTGGGTTGTACAGAGAACTGACTCGTTTGAATGTCGTCTGCACTGATCTTCCACGTGTTCTTCAGCAAATTGGATACTTTTTGAACTTTGGCAGCATTCGCTTTTTGAGCAGATGCAGCTGTCTCTGCAGTACTGTTCACACCAATGGACAGATAAGCGATATCAGGCTTCACCTGAATCTCACCTTTACCCACAACATTAATCACATTCTGTTGTACTCCCTGAACCTCTGCAGCGTAAGCATAGTTGCCTGGCGCAACCCATGCTGTTCCTCCAACAAGCAACGTACTTGCCACCAACACCGCACCAAACGGTTTCATCCATTGTTTACCCATCACGATAGCCTCCTTATGTGTTAACATCTCAAACTTTAATCGATTTGATACCTTAACAGACGGGACAAATTCCATAATGTTGCACTTGACGATAGCATAAACATGAAAAACGCAAAAAAGCCCCTTTCGGGACTTCTTCATTGGATTGATCATATCTTATTGGTTTTCGAGCTCTTCCTTGCTTACCAGACTAACTAAAGCGTTTACAGCCTGTTCGGCATCCGCGCCTTCTGCACTAATCTGGATTTCCGTACCTGTGCTAATTGCAAGGCTCATGATCCCCATGATACTTTTTGCATTAACTTTTTTGTCGTCCTTCTCGACGAACACTTCAGACGAGTACTTATTCGCTTCTTGAACGAACAGTGCCGCAGGTCTGGCATGGAGACCCGTTTTCAAACGGACAACTACCGGGTGCTTTGTCATGGAAACTTACCCCCTTTTATGAAATCTGGACATTAAATACACAATTATATTTATACAACATTATACCATTAACCCGTGCAGGACACTAGAAGAAAAAACTCAGGGTGCTTTGACGGACGTTATCTTGCCCTATTTCATCTTTTGAACAGCACATCCAATGACCTAAGTAAGTCTTCTAGATCCTTAACGATTGACTTTCCCGACCTTTCTGTTCAGCAGAAACAGCCGACCTTGTTACTTTACCCTATGCCAACTTATCCATAACGTTCTGCGCGCACTTTCTCAGCCAACTCATCAATTTTACGAAGCCGATGGTTCACTCCTGACTTGCTGACTGTACCTTTAAGGAGTTCGCCCACTTCCTTCAGATTGATATCTGGATGAGCCAGTCGAACCTCAGCCACCTCGCGAAGTTTCTCAGGCAGCGATTCCAGACCAACTTCCTTTTGTAACAACCGGATATTATCGATTTGTCTTACCGCAGCGCCAATGGTTTTATTCAGGTTGGCAGTCTCACAATTGACAATCCGGTTAACGGAGTTACGCATGTCTCGCATAATTCGCACATCTTCAAACTTGAACAAGGCCTGATGAGCACCAATGATGCTGAGCAGCTCAATGATTTTCTCGCCTTCCTTGATGTATAGGATGAATCCTTTTTTCCGTTCTATACACCGGGCATTCAGATGAAATTCATTGGCCAGGTCAACTAGTGCCTGACAGTGCTCTTCATACATGGACGCAATCTCCAGATGGTACGAGGAACCTTCCGGATTATTAACCGATCCACCGGCCAGAAATGCACCGCGAAGATAGGCCCGTTTACAACAGTTCTGCTGAAATAACTCCGTATTAATCCCTGGCGTAAACAGAAAACCTTCCGATACAATGTGAAGACTATTGAGAATCTCCTGTACCATGGTTGGAATACGAACAATATATACATTGTTCTTTTTCAGCCGCATTTTTTTGCGGACCAGTAATTCCGTATGCACTTGAAAATGCTTTTTAAGCAGAGAGTATGCCCGTCTTGCAATGGCGGCATTCTCCGTCGAAATATCCAAGATCACTTTTTTATTCGATAACTGCACTGCACCAAGCATACGGATGAGGGCTGAAAGTTCCGCCTTTTCGCAGCACGGTTCGCTCTCGATCATGGTTAACTCTTTTTTGGTCTGTGCTGCAAACGACATGGGACTTCACCTCTTCCGTAACATCCAATTTTGTACCAGCTGGTAGATGTGATGACTTAACTTGTCGGCATCATGACGCAGATAAGTCTTGAACAGAACAAGGGTATCTGCAACCACCTGATAGCCGGCGCTTTCGAGTACATTCATATCCAGTACAACCGGTTTTGCTCCTTTTTCCGCATACTTATTCTGCACTTGCAGCGGAATATCACCATTATTTACGATAACATAGTCGAAGAGCTGATGACCTATATGCTCGTGTACCGCCTTAAGGTGGTCACTTACCGTATAGTTATCTGTTTCTCCAGGCTGTGTCATCACATTACAGATAAACATCTTCACCGCATCAGCCTCTACCACAGCTTCTGCAAGCTTAGGTACGAGCAGATTGGGAAGGATGCTTGTATAGAGGCTGCCTGGCCCGATCAGAATGGCGTCAGCTTGACGAATGGCCTCTACTGCCTCTGGCAACGGCTCCACGTGATCCGGTTCAAGGAAAACACGTTTGATGCGTCCACCCGCCTCAGGGATTTTGGACTCACCTGTAATAATTGTCCCATCTTCCATCTCCGCATGCAACACAACGGCCTGCCCGGCTGCTGGCAATACCTCACCTCGAACGGCAAACACGCGGCTAAGCTCCCGCACTGCGGTCACAAAGTCGCCCGAAATATCCGTCATTGCAGCCAAAATCAAATTTCCCAAGCTGTGGCCTGCAAGCCCCGCGCCTGTATTGAAACGGTACTTCAACATATCTGAAAGCAATGGTTCTACATCAGCCAGTGCCGTAAGCACGTTGCGAATGTCGCCCGGAGGCGGCATCTGTAGCTCATTGCGCAGGATGCCTGAACTTCCACCGTCATCTGCAACTGTGACGATGGCCGTGATATCCAGCGGCTTTTCTTTCAAACCGCGTAACATCACGGATAATCCGGTTCCGCCGCCCATTACAACTATTCTCGGACGTTCTCTTCGTGGTCCGGCCTCTTTCATCCCTTCACCCTCTTCAATGACGGTCCCGGTCAGCGTCGCGATGGCTTACGGTGACAGCTTCTGTCTCGCTGCTTCCCAACATCTTGCCCAAATATTCCGATATTGCTACCGAACGATGCTTGCCTCCGGTACAGCCGATTCCTATAATAACCTGGCTTTTGCCTTCCTTCCGGTATTGCGGAATCAGGAAATGCAGCATATCCAGCAGCTTGGTCAGAAACGCCTGTGTCTCTGGCCACTTCATAACATATTCGTACACATCACTATTCTGTCCCGTATTCGGTCGTAAATGATCAATATAATGCGGATTCGGTAAAAAACGTACATCAAACACCAGATCAGCATCAATTGGAATGCCATATTTGAATCCAAACGACGTAATATTCACTGACAGCATTTGGCTTTCCAGATGAGAAAAGCGGGATATGATGCGTTCTTTCAGTTGGGCAGGCTTCATTGTACTTGTATTCAGTACCTGAGTCGCAGAGTTTTTGAGTTCCTCCAACATCTTGCGTTCCAGTCGGATGCCGTCCAGCGGCATGCCCTCAGGAGCCAGAGGATGTCTGCGCCTGCTTTCTTTGTAACGCTGAACAAGGACAGAATCTGTAGCATCCAGGAATAAAATTTCGCAATGAATGGTAAAATGATCTTTAATATAGTTCAAAGACTCGGACAGAGCCGTAAAGAATTCACGCCCGCGCAGATCGATAACCAATGCAACCTTACCAATCTTGCCGTTTGACTGTTCAATTAGTTCCGCAAATTTCGGAATCAATACCGGCGGCAGATTATCCACACAGAAGAAACCCAGATCCTCCAGGCTTTGTACTGCAATGGTTTTACCTGCTCCGGACATGCCCGTAATGATAATGAGCGTGGCGCCTGTGCCTGGTGAGCCTTCACCTTCAAGCATAAATGTCCCCTCCTTATCATATTGCTGTCTTCATATATTGTTACGAGGTCACTAGGAACGCAAGAGAAGACCTGCTGCACCCACAATACCTGCATTATTACCAAGTGTAGCTTCCAGAATCTGAACCCCATCTTGCAACGGTTCTGGCGTCAGCTTAGCAAACACAGTACGGATTTCATCAAACAAGAAATTGCCCGCTTTGGATACGCCGCCACCAATGATGAACATCTCCGGGTTAATGACAGCTGCTACAGTAGCCATGGACTTGCCCAGGTAAAAGGCCGCACGATTCACAATGCGCTGTGCCACTTCATCGCCTGCCTTGGCAGCATCAAATACTTCTTTGGCTGCAATCTTGTCGACGAGTGCCAGTGACGTATGATCACCACGTTCTACTGCATCCTTCGCCATACGGATAATTCCTGTTGCAGAAGATACTGTTTCTACACATCCCATTTTACCACAACCGCACTTGATGGCTTCCAGATCAGGTACAACACTGATGTGACCCAGTTCTCCCGCCATACCGGAGAAACCCTGATAAATGTTACCATTCAAGATCAAGCCACCACCAACACCCGTACCGAGTGTATAACATACGCAGTTGTCTACGCCTTTGCCGGCACCTGCCCATACTTCACCCAGTGCAGCCACGTTTGCATCGTTATCTATTTTGATTGGCTTGCCCAGACGTTCTTCCAGAATCGAACGAATGGCTACATTCCGAAATCCGATGTTAGGGGCATGAACGATAATTCCCTCGCGTACATTCGTGAAACCGGCCACTCCAGCGCCTACACCCTCAAGCTGTTCCCAACTGTAAGGTGATTCGGCTACGATATGTCGGACATACTTCTCGATGTTGGCGATGACCGTGTCTACGCCCTTATCCACTTCAGTCGGTCCTTCATACGTATGCATTAGCTGACCTTGTTCATCGCATATACCGACCTTGATTGCTGTTCCGCCGAGATCGACCCCAACGTAGATTTTCTCAGACATGCTGCAAGCCACCTTTATCTATCTAAAATAGTTTAAGTCCTACGTACCAACTATAATTGAAGGATACGCCTGGGTCAAGACGATAAGACCTTGCATACATCATGTTTCACCAGGGTTGTGAACTACATCACATAGCATTTTTGAATACGTATACAATCTTATTACCTTCATTTATAAACACGCTTTATTCCTTCCTCCATAACAGAGGAAGCCTCAACTCATGATATTGCATCTTCACTCGTTCCATTCATAAAAGATGAACTTCGCCCCCTCATATAGGTGACTCGTCTTATGCACCCCGCCACCTGTCATTCTCATACAGAGAGCTATCGAATGACGGTATTGTCAACAAAAAAGCGCCTTCCACATATAGAAGGCGCCCTTACTTTTATGAAAATCTGAAATTGTAGAAATTGGGCTGACTCAGTTGATTTTTCTACGTTATAACTTCGTTTCCACACGTACCGGCTCTTCTGTCTTCTCCATCTTGTTCACATCCAGAATATCGAGCAGGAAGACAAAGATCGGAATACCAATGATTAGTCCCCAGATCCCCAGGAAGTGTTGCGACAGAATTAGTACGATAAAGGTGTAGAACATTGGCAATTTGGTCTTATGTGCCATCAGTTTTGGATTCAGGAAGTACGTCTCCAAGGCATGAATAACAATAATCATAATGATCACAATAATGCTTAATTTCAGTCCACCCATCTGATACCCAATCAGACAGAGCGGTACAAGTGAGATGATAACCCCCGCAACGGGAACCAGACTGAGCATGAACACCAGAATGGTCAAAGCGAACAGATACGGGAAACCCAGAATCCATAAGCCCAGTATCGTCAGTACCGTATTAAACACCGCAATAAGAAGCTGTGCCTCAATGACTTTACCAAAAGAAGACACGAATTTGTCTCCCAGATAAGCAACTTCATTGTAGAACCATCCAATTTTACTAGTTTTGAACTTGGACGTGAACTTGGATATCTCCTGCTTCTGCAATAAGAAGAACAGACTCAGAATAATGACGAGCAGAATAAACTCCAGCCATTTGCTCAAAGCGAAAATATATTTCAATGCATCATTGGTGTAATTTTTAATATCGAAGGATTGAAGATAACCTGCAATTTTGGATGCAAAATTATCACCGTCTGCACTATCCAGAAATTTCATAATCTCGTTTGTCAACTGAACGACCTGATCCACGATCCGTGGTGAATATCTGGAAATGCCAAGCACAATGACTGCGATCACAATCATATAGAGCAGGATGACCACAACTTTATAATTGATTGGAAACAACCGATTCAAACCACCTGTAATGAAATGCTGTAACCTGTTCATGACATATGTCACCAGGAACAACAGCAGAATCATGTGCAGCATACTCCCCATACTGAACAAAATTAAACAGAACAAGAGCAGGATCAAAAACCGTCTCACTGTCGCATTCTGTAACCAATCTTTTATCATTTCCCCCAAAATCTTCACCTCACAGCTAATATGCCCTATATGTATACGATCTCATGCCCACTGTAGTTTCAAAAAAAGAGAAGCCTTCCGGCTTCTCTCATTTCATGAGACTTCCCGTTGTCTCTTATTCCCAGCATATGCCTAACCTCACGCATGTAATGCTTATTTATCCAACGTTTCGCTCCAATCATGGACAATGCTTCCTTCAAGGAACTTCTCACAATCCATCGCGGCCATACATCCTGACCCTGCAGCCGTAATAGCCTGACGATACTTCGTATCCTGAACATCACCACAGGCGAATACACCCGGAATATTAGTCTCCGTTGTTCCCGGTTTAACGACAACATAGCCATGTTCGTCCAGTGCGATCGCATTACCCAGGAATCCGGTATTCGGTGTGTGACCAATGGCAACGAATACGCCATCTGCTTCAAGCAACTCTTCCTGCCCCGTCTCGTTGTTGCGCACCTTGAGCCCTTTGACACCCAACGCTTCAGGTACGACCTCAAGGGGAGTACGGTTCAGTGCCCACTTCACCTTTTCATTGCTGCGAGCCCGATCCTGCATAATCTTGGATGCACGCAATTCATCCCGACGGTGAACCAATGTCACGTCTGTTGCAAAACGAGTCAGGAAACTCGCTTCCTCCATCGCGGAGTCTCCACCACCAACGACCACGATTTTTTTACCACGGAAGAAGAAGCCATCACATGTCGCGCATGTACTTACACCACGTCCCACATTTTCCTGCTCGCCCGGAATACCGAGATAACGAGCGGAAGCACCTGTGGAGATAATGATCGATTCAGCTTCCAGTTCACCGATTCCTCCAACTTTGACCTTGAAGGGCGGTTTGCTGAAATCAACCTCTTCCACCCAACCGTTTTTGAATTCCGCTCCAAAACGTTCAGCTTGCTTACGCATGTTGTCCATCAGTTCCGGACCCATAATACCTTGTGGGAAACCGGGGAAATTCTCAACTTCCGTTGTCGTCGTCAATTGACCACCCGGCTGAAGACCTTCGATAACCAGCGGTTTCAGATTAGCACGGGCCAGATATATCGCTGCTGTCAGACCCGCAGGTCCCGTTCCGATCACAATCGTTCTGTATTTAGACATATAGATACAGCCTCCTTAATTAAGGTGAGAATGTGTTGTACTAGCGATGAACTTGCCAAGATGATATCCTACAGGCGTTTACGAGGCCCATTCGTTAAGTTTACCCGTTTTCCCGGTTGTTGTATCCTTCACCTGATGATGTCTTTCTGAAAACGAGTTGAAGCGAACTTTCTATACAAGTGGTGGCTTGCTGTTACAAACCGAATGAATCTGTTTAGCATACTTGCTAACCGTTGATGCCGATATCCCATAGCGCTCAGCAATGCTTTGATAGGTAACGGGCCGACTGTGATTCTTCGCTGCCAAATATTCAAGTCCCGCAGCCCAACCCTCAATCTGCTTCGTACCTGGAACCTCCGGATGTACCCGGGATACATAATCCGTCCAGAGCCGTTCCATCTCTTGCTGCAACTCAGCCTTTGCTTCAGACATCTGTAACGCACGATCAACAACAGCCTGCCAATGGGAGGTTGAACCAGTGTCCGATTGCTCTGATGTGGATGGAACCTTCCCAATAGACTTCAAGGCTACAGGAGAAAAGGGTCGAACCACCTGAGAATTCCGATCCTCATGTTCAGCCGATTTCAATCCGTTCAGTACAGCTTGTGCTGCCTCAAGCAGATCCTGTTCTTCTCCAGTCTCTTCAATAAAGGATTGCAGAGCCTGCTGCACCTCATAGTCACCGATCATCCCAAGCGCATGAATAACCTGTAGCTTGGTTGCCCGATCACCATGACGCAATGCCCAGAAGAAAGATGAGCGAATCAGTGGATCATTTTTCATTTCTTCAGGTATACCACTACCATAGTTCTCCCACTGTCTGAATTGTTCATCAAATGGCAGATGATAGTGATAACTCAGCTTCTCTGGCTCTTGCTCGCCTTGTTTTACAGCCTCAAGACCTGACAGATAATACCGGGACACTTCGGAACCCGGATCAAGTTTGGACACATGATGCCATAAACGCTCAGCAGCAGCATAACGTTCTGTATTATAAGCCGCCACGGCTGCATAATGAGCAAGTGCCGGATCAGCAGCTGTCTCTTCGTCCTTGAGCAAACGCCGGAAGTGAACATAAGCCGTATCGTGTTGGCCCAGAATTCCCATCGTTGTCGCCAGTTTGTAGACTTGTTCGTGCTGGAACGGCACGATGACCCGCAATTTTTTGATCAGAAGCAGCACTTGATCAGCCCGGTTCTCATTTTGATGGAAAATGGCCAGATTACAGAGTGCATGCAGATTACCTGGTTCCTGTTCTAGCACTTCGGCAATGGTCTCTTTTGCTTTGGGAAACAGACCCATATAATAGTAGGCGAGTGCCAGATTGTTACGGGCAGCCAAGTAATCAGGATAATCAGAAGACATGCCTTCGAGCAATTCAGCAGCCTGTGCAAATTTCCCTTCTTCCAGCAGTTCCCGTGCCTGATCGTGCTCCACTACACCTTTGCGTGATTTGATTCGATTCAGTTTGGTCGGACGATCCAACTCATAGTACAGAAGTTCCATCATCTCTTCGGCTTCCGTCATGAACTGACCTTGGGTGTCCTCCTCCAGATAGGTAACAAGTGCTTGCTCGGCTTCCTCAAACCGATCCATATTTGCATAATTGTTCGCCATATAGAAATAACATTCCGTCATCGACGGATCTACCACTTCCAGCACGTTAGCCAGAATGGCATTGGAGGCTTCGTAATCCCCCTTCTCCGATAATATACCCGCCATATTACAATGATTTACCGGATTTTCCGGTTCGTATTCAACAGCTTTGCGAAAATATTTTAATGCCTTGTCGACATGATTTCGGTCCAGCGAGCGGACAGCTCTTTCAAAGAAGAAAGAAGCATCCAAGTGAATCGGTATAATATTGGCAAGGTGTCCCTCAGCCCGCACTAGCTTGCCCTTCATCTTCCAAGGCACCTCCTCTTTGCATTTCATTCATACTCTTCAGTATACCACATCTTAAGGCCCACTTCTCAATATGTAGTTTCATGTCGTTTATGAAAAAAATGCAAAAGAAGGTGATATTCCATTTTGCGGAAACCCATCACCTTGGAGCGTTGTTTATTCAGTTGTTTATTCAAAGGAAACCCATCTTTTCCTAGAGACTCCTGCACTCGCTTGCCAAGGATCTACTTGCAGTATTACATTAGTCCATTCTTATCACTTACGGGACGTCTAACTGGATTCGGTCCGGTTATGATGAGATGAGTGTAGTCTATGGTATTATTATACTTATCGTCCTTTTTAGTGGTTTATATCCACCAAAAACCAAAAAAAACGTATATTAGCTCTGTCCGTCAGCCTCTTTTTCGCGTATGTAATTAAAAATAAAGACACATCATTATTATTATAAGGAGATGTTATATTGACGATCTCGAAGATAAAACCAATTGTATTCATCTTATTCTGCTTGTTTGCTTGCAGTCATTCGTCATTCGTGAAAAAAAGAAGACCGATTCCATAGGCTCGGTCTTCTAATGTTATGGCTTTAAAGATCCAACAGATTTAAAGCTTTAACCCCATCGAAGGAGAAAGTGAAATTTGAATAGTTTTATCAAAAGGCGTCATGAAATTGACCAGCACAACCTTACACTTGTCCGGCAGTTTTGCCTCACGTACCGTTGCCGCCAGATGCCCCAGCTCGCCCCCGGTAATCTCCAGCCAGTCTTCTCCGCAGGTATAGCGTAATGTACCGCCTTTCCACAAATAATGACCCTCACTCGTTTCAATTGCGTCCTCACAGGTCAGTTCACCTTCGCTTCCGAATACAAAGGACAACTGCATCATAATGTCTTCCGGTTCCTGTCCAGATAGATGCATGGTCCATCCGTTTTCCGTTGGCTGTAATTCTGCTCCTACACGGAAGGTCTGCTCATGAGTAAGCTGACGACTCTGATGAGGCAACAAGTACCATGGACTGATGGCTGATGCAGCCGATTCTGGCAGCAGGTTCGCAGGGATTGGGCCGTAGTAACCTTTTTTCTGCTCACCAGTTAGTCGATACCCTTCGGACAGCCTCGTCATTTGCTGCATAGGTACATACCCTGGATTAAAGTAAGAAGCCAGTTGCACTGCCAGCAGGCGCACCTTGCCATGACGAAGAGCGAAGAAAGAAGGAACTTCTGTCATCACAGTCACACTAGTAGCGCCATCCCGAATTCGGGCTACCGGAGCACCAAAGTCCGTATGCATCCGACTGTGCGAGATATGTCCGTGATGCCCTACTGAGTCCATCTGTTTCAAATATTCGCCCCGTACAAAATGTTCATTCAGCATGACCTCATACTGTTCCGGTAATGCATCACGTGTATCATTCGTCTGCTGAAGCTCCGGCTCAAGCATTAATCGAATGAGTGTATTCACCGAACATACTCCCGGATCGGTCAATGTGTCTCCAGCCCAGGCTGCCATACCTGCAAAGAGTGGGTCACCGTCCAGCCGAGCCAAAATGGCATAAGGCAGATAGTAAGGTGACAGATCATGAACACTGCCCAGATCCTGTCGCCCTGAATAATCCGTAACAATTTCACCCGTTGGATGGACCAGATACACCATCATGCGGAGATTAATCCTCACTGGTTCCAGCAGTTCAGGACGATTGAGCAGGCGCGCAGCATGAATTAACATAATGTCGCTAACTGCGCTGTATATCCCATTGCTCCGTTCGGTCCACTCCCCATCGGGTGTAATATCCATGCCTTCATCCATCCACTGCTCTGCGCGCTGCACAGCTTCCTCCACACCAAAAATTTCATGCAAGAAACCGAGCGCCGCGCATAGCACCCAGCGATGATTCGGCGTATGACAGCCTCCTGTAAGCATGGTTGGGATTGTCCGTTCCAGAAATAGCCTCATATTGTTCAATACAGGTTGCAGTGGCTCCCATTGTTGCTGTAGAAGAAGCTGATACAACTGTGAGTACCCCACAACTACAAATGCGGTATCGGGAGGGGAATGGTAATTAGTCCAGCCTGGCGATATTGAACCATCTTCATGCTGGAAGCGAAGTACATATTCCGTAGCTAACAGCAGTCGATTTAACAACGCTTCGTCCCGGTAATAGATAGAGTCCGGATTGGAAAGCGCTGCTCCCCAGTAACACATATCCGTGGGCGTTCCAGTCGTATGGTTGACCCAGGCAACACCTGTATAGGGATCGATAGTCCCTCCATAGTAACGGCTTTCCGGGTCAAGCATCTGCCGGGATATGCCTCTTTCTACCGCTCTGTCATTACTCTCCACCAATTGTTTATACATGTGCAGTCCCTCCATACCAATGCATTCTCCCGATGTGAGGAGTATGTTGCTCCAGCGCCTTCAATTCAGAACGGAGGCATAAGCATACCGCCGTAAGTGAGTTCATTTTTTCTCGTCAGTATATACCATATAACAACAAAAGTCGCTAGAAAATACGTGCTTGTATAACTACATATTTAGGGTCTTCGTCACTGAGAAAACAGTCATTAAACACATACTGTGAACATGCAAACTGTTTCCCACATCACCGCGCCTACTCTGTCACTCCAAGCTTTTTCATAAGCAAGTCATGACTCTCATGGATCTCTTCTGCCTTACAGGCAGACTTCAACTCATACACCTTCACCTGTGCGTTGCGAATCATCGGCAGATAGGCATCATAGAAGTTCATATCCTTACTGTGTACATACGGGCACCAGTGATCAGAGAGACCAAGTGTCTCATGGATATGGACACCTACGATATCATCCATCAAGCCTTGCATTTCTCCCACACTGTCATAAAGGCCCATTCGGTCCATCATGATGGCATGACCGGTATCGTACCAGATACCAACCGGAGCCCCTTTGAGGGCCGTGATGATGGTCTTGGCTTCGGCAAGGGTAGGAATCTGTTGTGGTCGCGATCTCGTCTCGATGCCAAAACGAACATTTAGACCTTTAGCAGCCGCCCGATTGCATACCTCATCCAGACTGGCGATAATTTTC
The DNA here is from genome assembly GCF_031455635.1 of Paenibacillus sp. 2003. Lineage (NCBI taxonomy): Bacteria > Bacillati > Bacillota > Bacilli > Caryophanales > Paenibacillaceae > Paenibacillus > Paenibacillus sp. 2003. The sequence goes on from NZ_JAVDTB010000010.1 coordinate 164,085, forward strand.
TCCACATACCCTGAACTGAGGGCTTCCCGCCGCTCCATCAATTCAGCCCATTTGCTGCGATACTTCGGTGAGTCCGGACCTTCCTCGTTATAGATCCTTCCAAGGTCTTTGCTGATATCCTCAGGAAAAGGTACCTCTCCCGGGTGTACAACAACAGCTTCTCCCCCATAACGTTGGGCATATTCAGCCGACTCTACCAGCAATTCGATCGCCCGCTTACGTTTCACTTCATCTTCGAAGCCGAGCAAGATGGAATCTGTACCGTAGTCTGGATCAGGATCATGTGGAAAAGTGTTGTGGACACTAGAAATTCCGATCTCTCCACGCTCAATCATGGGCTCAATCGTCGTGAGCATCTCCTTCGTCACATTATAATTGAGCTCCACCCGACGAAAGCCGAGATCCGCAATCTCCCGAATCATATCTTCCCCGACATCATGTTTTCGGATATTCCAGCATGTGGAGAACGAATAAATACCCTTATCTATGTGCTGCATCTGTTTTCCTTCTCCTTCCCAATAGCTGGTACTTGCCTGGTAGTTTATATCAACCTTTTACCGCACCAAGCATGGCACCGCTGACAAAATACTTTTGCAGCCACGGATAAACAAGCAGAATGGGTACCGTTGCAAATACAACTGTAGCTGCCTTGAGACTTTCCGGAGTCAGTGGTGTGCGGTTAGCACCTTCCATCAATGTAAGCTCACTCACCATGTTGTTTTGAACCATTTGGAAGAGCTTCAGTTGTAGTGGATACAACTTGGGATCATTAATATACAACAGTGAGTCCTGGAATCCATTCCAGCGACCGACCGCATAGAATAGCGCTAATGTGGCAAGTACAGGCATGGATAATGGCAGTATGATTTTAAATAGCGTGTGTACATGTGAGCTACCGTCAATTTCTGCTGATTCTTCCAGACTTTCAGGAATGCCTCTGAAAAATGAGATCAGGATAATCAGGTTAAATGGACTTACCAGTCCGGGTAAGATCAGCGCCCAAACAGAATTCAGCATATTGAGATCACGAATGAGCAAATACTCGGGAATCATCCCGCCACTGAAGAACATCGTAATGATGATGACATACATGAAGAGCTTGCGCCCTTTCAATTTTTTCTTGGTTAACGGGTATGCAGCAGCAAGTGTGAATAACATGCACAACACTGTGGTTACCACTGTCAGAATAGTCGTAAAGCCCAGTGAATATAGCATGGATTGATCAGAGAATACTTGAATATACGAATCCCAGTTAAATTCTTTAGGAAAAATAGTCACTTCTCCCGAAGTAATAGCCCGGTTAGAACTTAGAGATATCGCAATGGTGTGCAAAAATGGAGCCAGACAAAATATAACAAACAAACTGATAAAGGAGATATTAACGATATCAAAAATCCGATTTGAGGTGCGTTCACTCATATGCGCACAGCTCCTTTACTGATGGTCTATACATACAAGCCGATTGGCGTATCTTTCATGCCTTTGATAACTTATAAAATGCCTTCGCCGGTTGCCTTTTTTGAAATATAGTTAGAACCAAGTACAAATATGAGTCCCACCACTGCCTGGAACAGTCCGACGACAGTTGCCAGCGTGTATTGTCCTGATTCAAGGCCGACCCTGTATACAAATGTACTAAGTACATCTGAATATTCACGTACGGCTGTGTTACCGATAATATAAGGTCGATCAAAACCAATGCTGACCATATGTCCGAGATTAAGAATGAGCAAGGTCACAATGGTTGGTTTAATACTTGGCAACGTAATATGCCAGATTCTTTTCAGTCTTGAAGCTCCGTCAATCTCGGCGGCCTCAAACAATTCCTTGTTCACACCGGTTAATGCAGCCAAATAAAGAATGGTACCCCATCCTGCACTCTGCCAGACACCTGTGAACAGGTACGTCACAAGCCATGGGTTTTTCTCTGTCAAAAATGGTATTGAATTTAAGCCCATACTTTCCAACACACCGTTAACCATACCGGATTGATTGCCGAACAATTGGTATACAATTCCCCCGATGATAACCCAGGAGATAAAGTGAGGAATGTACAGAATCGTTTGCGATATTTTTTTAAACCATTTAAATCGAACTTCATAGAGCATGATGGCCAATAAAATTGGAGCAGGGAACGAAACAAGCAGGTCGAGGAAATTTAGCATGAAGGTATTTCGTAATGTGGTGTAGAAGTCCCGCATTCCAAATACTTCACGGAAAGCATCGAAACCGATCCACTCACTCCCGTTGATGCCCTGAAACAAGTTGAAATCCTTAAAAGCGATCTGAACCCCGTACATTGGGCCGTAACGAAAGATCAAGAAGTAGATCAGAGGCAGTGAGATGAGCGCATATAATTGCCAATACCTTTTCAAGTATGTGATGGTCAAGTCGGTTTCCTCCTATCAACAGAGAAACGGCTGTGCCGCCCATACTGGCGGCACACGTTCCTTCCAAAGTTATGCGGTAAATTACATATTGATTTAGTAATCACAAGATGAACCTGCTTATTTAATAACGTTTACTGAAGTGCTGCTTCAAGCTCTTTCTTCAGTTCTGTGCCACCCAGTGACATGAAATCATTCATTTCTTTTTCATATACCGCTTCGAAGTCTGCCGGTTTAGCCATCGCAGTTTTCACAATAAGCACTTTCAACTTATCATTTAGCGCTGTACCATATTTAGATTCTGCTTCAATTGGTTTGCTGAAGATAACCGGGCCGATCGTATCCGTATTAGCGATATCAATGGACTGCCTCATCAGCTCCTGGTTACGTTCTGGGAAGCCTGCAATCCATGCGGCTTCATTGGCTGCCTGATCTCCAACAACTTTACCGTTGGCAATAATGGCCATGTCACCACCGTTGTAGATACGATCTTTGACATCCTGTGGTGCATCATCTTTAACAACTGGAACACCATCAACCATATCGTAATTTTCACCTTCGACACCGGTGTTCATCTCTAGCAAGTTCGTTCCAGAAGCCATCCAGTCTAGGTATTTCACTGCTTCAACCGAACGTTTGCTGCTTTTTGGAATCATGATGTACATACCGTTGCTACCATAGCGTGATTTGATGTGTTTATTGTCCACATTCGAGTTGGTGTAAGCGTCAACTGCTACAACTTTGCTATCCGGTACATTTTTGTACAAATTATCAAGCATACCATCTGCATACAGAATCTGACCTACGTCCTCAGACATGTAGCCGATATTACCGTTCTGGAAGTCTTTGACCAATTGCGTTTTTTCTTCATCAAGACTGAAGTCCTTGCTGATCAGACCTTCATTGTAAAGCTTGTTAAGGAACTGCATCGCATCTTTGAAGCCATCATGCAATGGTAGCTCGTAACGCTGACTGTAAGTAAGTCCATCTTGTACGGGTTTAATAAATGAGTAAATCAATGTCTCGTACTGGGCTGGGGCAAGTGCCATACCCATTGGGATGTTTTTGCTGCCCAGATTACCCGGATCTTTCTCTTTAAATGCTTTCAGAGTTTCGTAAAGCTCATCCGTTGTCGTTGGAGCCTTCATTCCAACTTTGTCGAGCCAATCCTGGCGGATATAAGAATTGTAGCGGGAAGTAATGGCACGTTTACCCGGAATAGCGAATTGCTGACCTTCAAGCTGACCAAATTTCAACAGGTCTTCGCCGAGATATTCTTTTAAGTTAGGTGCATGTTCATTAAGAAGTTCACCTACTTCAGTTAGACCACCTTGCTGAGCATAACGGTAGAACACACTGGAGTCGTATACAAACACAATATCTGGAACGTCGCTGGGGCTGGCCATTAACACGTTGAGCTTGGTTGTTTCTTCTGAACGTTGAACAGGTACGAATTGCACATCAATGTTATTCGGATCGCCGAATTTCTCTTGAACAAATTTAGTTAAGTAGTTGTTAGTGATCGTATGTGGAGAAGGACTGTTACCACGATCGAAAACCTCCACTTTCAAAGTAACACGCTCACCATTCGTTGTTGCCCCGCCTTCTGCTGATTCTTTTTCTGATGCAGACGAGCACCCCGCAAGTAAGGACACTCCCATTACCATCGTAAGTGCCAGACCCATCCATTTCTTCTTACTCCCCTTGGTTGCTTTTCCAATCATTTTGTCATCCCCTTTTACTTTGCGTGAATGTTTAAGGCTTGCTCCGAGTATTCCACATCTTCCCGAACTCTAGCAATAAACCAGTTTCGGAAGCGCTTACAAACGGAATTTAGTTTATGTGATAAGCCCATTTTCGCAGACTGATTATTTTCCCAAAGCTGCACTGCACTAGGCTAAGATGACTCTCAACGCCTCGCGACTCGGAACTGCCTGTCCCCATTCGGATAAACCATTTTCACACACAGCCTATATTCGTAAACGGGAAAAAACAGGAATATACGCTTGTTATCCTGCAAAAACAGTTGCATACAATCTCGGGCAGCAGAGAACTGTTCAACGAAAACAGGGCGAACCTCTGCAAGCCTGCTCTCCTGGTGGAAAGTGACTGCATGAAATTCACCCTGTGCTATCCTGATCTACAGACCTCAGATTAAGATCATAATTGCGTTACTCTTCGGGTTCTCGATGTTCTCGTTTCAAACGACGATAATCTCCTGGTGTAATGCCCGTTACCCGTTTAAATACACGTCCCAACGTAATTCCATTTGCATACCCAACCTTCAGGGCAATATCCTGCAGAGAGTAATCGGTATTGAGCAAAAGCTGCTCTGTCTCCTTCATGCGAAGCTCTGTAACAAAATCAACAAACTTCATGTTGAATTCTGTCTTGAACAAATAACTCGCATGTTTGCCCGTAATCTGGAATCGGTCGCTCAGATGTTTCAATGAAAGATCAGGATTCGCAAACTGTTCTTCGATATAATTTTTCATTTCATTGACCATGGCTTTGTAACTCTTGGTTTCCGTTACTGCCACATACGTTCTGAACATGTCCGTCAAACCATCGAACAAAAGACTTTTCACATCCGTAAGCGTCTCTGCCTCTTCCACAGCACTTAACCATCTGTTGATATTTTCTTCGGACAGCTCTTCCTGAAGCCCTTCCGACATCATGGACACCTCTCGGCTGAGCATCTGCAACATGGCCTGAATCAGAGAACGAATCTCGTCATCTGGCAGTTTGTTCTGTTCAAATGCTGTAAAGATCTCCTCCAACTGTTCCCGCCACTGTCCACTCGACATCCGGAACCGCTTAACAAAGTCCGCAATCATCTGCAGATAGGTATAGGTATCCAGCAAAGGATGCTGTGGTTCACCGCAGTCTGCTTGGCCGACATCTCCATTCATCAACAGTTTGCGTTGCATTACCGCTTCCGCAGCCATATAGGAATCTCGTATTGTACCGATTCCCTGAGCAAGAGGTCCAATACCAAAGCTTAAGGAAATGCGTAGATTTTGTTCTACCCATGATTTGCATTCTTCAGCTACAATACGAATCTGCCCAGACATGTCCAAGTTGCTATCATTCTGTTCTTTGAACACAAAAAGGATTGCAATTCGATCCACACTAATCCATTCCATCCAGCATTGTACTCCCGTATTACGTGACAGCTCTTGCAAAACGTTCATCAAGGCAAACTTCAGCGTATTTTGTTCACCTCTCGTGTACCTCTCCTGAAATCCCTTCTCATAACGGTTAATCTCTCCAACAACAACCACAAAGCGCGAGGAGTCATGCACGTCATTCAGTGGAGAGAGCTCCTTTAATTGCTCTGCTACATTTTCGATGTGTTCACCATGCAATAGGGCATTGAACAACTTGCTACGCTGCATGAGTACATTTTCCCTGCTTTTCTTGTCATAATCCATCATGTGATTAATCAGATTCTCAAGTACACCGTCAATCATCTTCATCTCATCCGTGCGAGCTCCCGAGTGTTCAAACGCCCGTATCTGATGAGACTCAATCCGGTTCATGATGATTTGAATGGGTTTATAGTTACGACGAGTAATATACACGATATACACAATCGCACAGATGACCGTCACAATGGCAATGATTACCCATACATAAGATATGACAGATACCCAGCCAAATAAGTTGCCGGCCTTAATTCCACTGGATATTGTCCAGCCCAATCTTTCTAGCGCTAGCCTATTCAGTTCCTGACCGTCTATCGAGCCCTCTTGGTCCGAGTGTGCATTATACACAACCTTACCGTCCCGATCCGTAATCGTCAGAAATGAGAGCTGACCATTAACCATACTATCTACGCTCTGTTCAATGCTGCTCATCTTGATATTAATGACCAATGTGCCCTGAGAGCCAAAAGGCAAAGGCATTTCCTTGTTCACGGTTAATACGCGAGTCGGGTTACGTTGAACAGAATCCGCATCGAATTCCCGGACTGGCTGCCAGCCTGAACCGATAGACCCGGTAGCCATCTGATCAATCCATGCCTTATCCGAGAAACTTTCCGCTTCTCTGGAACCACTTACGGTAAGAACATGTTTATTTCGCTTGTCATATAGATAGATGGATTGAATCCATGAGGACGAATTGGTTAACTCACGTAAATTCTGCGCAATTGCATACACCGTGTCCGAGCTGGTCAGGTTTGTGTTATTAAAATAGAGTTTGTATGCCTGCTGACTCTGTACCGTTTCCAGGATGGATAGTTCAATATCCCTGATTGTGCGATCCACCGTGTCTATCATATAACTGGAGGAGATCCGGTCTGCTTTTTTGGTTTCCTCTTTAGAGATGTCATTGATGAAAACAAACGCGATGAAAATGAGTATGGTCACCGTAAGAAAAAAAATTGGGAAATACGAGAACAGTAACCGGTAGTACCAATTACGAGACAATAGACCCCACTCCTCACTCCACGATGCCAATGTTCTCAGCCGTGGTTCTACTGTTCAGCATCCATCTCACCTTGAGGGCTGAATGCTATAATGATAACGCTATCATAACTGATTTTATGTTATTATAGCACAAGCCTCTGAGCAGCAATGCAAGAATTGAATTCCAAGAGCCAAAACAAAAAAAACCGTGCTGAGCAGACAACAACTCAGACACGGAACAGTTCATCTGGCAGCACACCGTTATATCCTCGATGCTCTAAATGCCAGAATCCTTAAACAATGTGGCCATGGAGCCACCATCCACAATAATGCGTACGGCGCGGGCCAGCATTGGCGCAACAGGTAACACTTTGAAGCATTCAGGGTGGTCATCTGGCAGTGCAATTGAGTCCGTAACTACCACCTCTTCAATTGACGGGTGATTCAACTTACTTACTGCCCCATCCGAGAACAATCCGTGTGTTGCACATACATATACATTTTTGGACCCGCGTTCCTTCAACCCTTCCACCACATTCAGAATGGTTGTTCCGGTGTCGATCAGATCCTCAATAATAATCGGTGTCCGTCCTTCTACATCACCAATGACATGGGTAATCACTGATTCATTATGGCTTGGACGTTTCTTGATCATAATGGCAAATGGGGAATCCAGGCGGTTCGCCAGCTTCTCTGCCATCGATGCTCGCCCCGCATCCGGGGATACTACAACAGGGTTCTCAATTCCTTTGCTTAACAGATAATCACTAATCAGATCCAGTGATGTCATATGGTCAACCGGAATGTTGAAGAATCCCTGAATGGCCGCTGCGTGCAGGTCGATCGTCACCACTCGATTGGCACCAGCCGTAGTTAATACATCTGCTACCATCTTGGCCGAGATCGGTTCCCGTGGAGCGGATTTGCGCTCTTGACGAGCATAGCCGTAATACGGAACAATGATGTTCACAGTGCGCGCTGAAGCCCTCTTTGCGGCATCAATCATCACAAGCAACTCGACAAACAGCTCATTGATCGGATGAGACAACGACTGTACCAGAAACACATCACAATTACGGATCGTTTCTTCATAATGAACGTATATTTCTCCGCTCTTGAACCTGGACAGCTTGATCTTGCCCAGTTGTACACCCAGCTTGTCACATACCTGTTCTGCCAGCTTAGGGTTCGATGAACCGGAAAAAATACGTAACGAATGCTGCATAATGCCCTCCCGAGGGTTGAAGTCCCTATATAATCCCTTAGCTAAAAGGTTATTTCCTACCCTCATTATACTCTACTGGCTTATACATTTAAAGGAATGAACGAGCGATGACGGCCTTCAAAAACAGCGACTTCCGTACAGCCCAACTCATGCAAAAGTGCTTCAGCTTCGGGCAAATAATCCCCCAGCTTCAGTGGGTCATGTGCATCAGAGCCCATGGTTAATGGAATCCCCAAGCGAATGGCTTCCGTCAGCATTCTGCGACTAGGGAACATCTCGGCACAAGGCTTCGATAACCCGGAAGCATTCAACTCCATGGCGCAGCCACTTTTGGCAATAGCCTGCAGCGCTGCGTTCTCCAGTGAGATACGTTCTTCTGTCTGTTCAGCTGAAGGAACATAGCCAAACCGTTTAATGACATCCGTATGGCCCATAATATCGTACAGGCCCGTCGTAGCTGCCTTGCTCACGGCATCATAGTACTGACGATATACTTCAAGGATGTCTTTGCCCTCCCAGTGATGGGTCTGGCGGAAATCCGTAATGTCCCATTCGCCGAGAAAATGCACAGAGCCAATCACATAATCCCATGGATAACGCTCAATGATCGCACGGATCTCTGTTTCCCAGCCTTCGATATAGTCACCTTCCAGACCAACACGTACGTCAATCTGCCCACGATAACGTTCTTTCAGGGAGAAACACTCCTCTACGTAACGCGGCAGTTCATCCATAGGCATCGCCATTTCCGGATAATATTGAGCCGGATCGACATGCAACAAGGGCATGTGATCGGACAATCCAATCTGGGATAGTCCGATCTCCACACCACGTTGCACGTACTCTTCCAGTTTGCCAACAGCATGTCCACACCGCTCATGGTGTGTATGATAGTCTATACGCACGAAACTCGCCTCCTAATCGCGGCGAGGCCGTTCATGACGGCGGCTCAGCTCTGACATAATGTCGTCCAGCGGCAGCTTGCGCTCTTGTAACAGGACAAGCAGGTGATACATCAGGTCACTGACTTCCAGACGAAGCTCGTCATTATCTTTATTTTTGGCGGCGATGATCGTCTCGGACGCTTCTTCACCGATTTTTTTCAGTATTTTGTCTACACCTTTATCAAACAGATACGTTGTATATGCACCCTCAGGACGCTCACGTTCACGCTCTGCAATAACGGATTCCAATTCAGCCAATACCTCAAAGCGATTTTCGGAACCGGAACTTGCAGAAGCAGATGCCGCACCCGCTTCATCCGAAGCCTTGTCTGCCGATTTCTCTGGCAAACCAATGATTTCATTATGGAAACAAGTTACCGCCCCTGTATGGCAAGCCGGACCGTTCGGTTTCACCTCAACCAACAAGGTATCGCCGTCACAATCATATTTTAGGGAAGTAATCGTCTGCACGTTGCCAGATGTTGCTCCTTTATGCCACAACTCCTGACGCGAGCGTGACCAGAACCACGTCTCACCGGATTCAAGCGACAACTTCAGAGATTCGCGATTCATATAAGCCATCATTAAGACTTCCCGAGTATCCACATCCTGCACAATGGCAGGAATCAAACCATCACTCCAACGAATGTGTTCCACAACCTGTTCCAAGGACAACTGTTCCTTGATTTCATCGCTCACTTTAGTCACGGATCTCCACCCCTTGTTCTCTCAAATGTTGTTTTAACGCCGGTACGGCGATTTCTTTGTAATGGAAAATCGTTGCGGCCAGCCCTGCGTCCGCTTTGCCTGTAGTAAACACATCATAGAAATGAGATTCCTTGCCCGCACCGCCCGATGCGATGACTGGAATACGCACAGATTCGGATACCGCTGCCGTCAGCTTCAGATCAAAGCCGTCTTTTGTTCCGTCCGCGTCCATACTTGTGAGAAGAATCTCTCCCGCGCCCAAGCTCTCAGCCTGTTTAACCCATTCCAGCGCTTTGATCCCGGAGGGTTTTCGTCCACCATGTGTATAGACTTCCCACTCGCCCCAAGCTTCGTTATACTTGGCATCGATCGCTACCACGATACACTGCGAGCCAAAGCGACGTGCACCATCTGCAATCAACTGCGGATTAAGTACCGCTGCTGTATTCACTGCAATTTTATCCGCTCCTGCACGGAGAATCCGCTTCATGTCCTCTACCTTGGAGATGCCACCACCTACCGTAAAGGGAATAGCGATCTCGCCCGCCGTCTGCCGCACGACTTCTTCCATCGTTTCGCGACCTTCTACCGAAGCGGAGATATCGAGAAATACCAATTCGTCCGCGCCCTCGCGGTCATATAGTGCCGCCAGCTCTACCGGATCACCCGCATCGCGGAGATTAACGAAGTTGACGCCTTTGACGACCCGGCCGTCCTTCACGTCCAGACAGGGGATGATTCTTTTTGCCAGCATGCTACCTCTTCCTCTCTATCCGAATATCCCTTACTTATTTACCGCACGTACTGCTTCAGACAGATCGATGCTTCCCGTATACAGTGCTTTACCCACGATTGCTCCACCAACTCCATCATCCGCGTGGCGACTCAGACGAAGCAGATCATCCATTACACTCACACCGCCGGAAGCAATAACCGTCCGTCCGCTTGCCTTGGCTAGAGACACAATCGCTTCCACATTAGGACCCTGCATCATGCCATCACGGGAAATATCCGTAAAGATAAACGTTTCTGCCCCATATGCCGCCAATTCCTTTGCGAGTACCTCTGCTTGCACTTCCGATGTTTCAAGCCATCCGCGGGTTGCCACGTAACCATTTCGAGCGTCGATACCAATTGCCACTTTGTCGCCGTAACGTCCCAGTACTTCCTCTGTAAAAGCACGATCCTCAATCGCTGCTGTTCCAATGATCAGCCGGCTAACACCCAGACCCAGCAATCGCTCTACATCCGCTACCGTACGAAGTCCACCGCCCACCTGAACAGGTACGTTCACAGCCGAGGCAATCCGCCCGATCAGCTCATCGTTAACAGGATGCCCTGCTTTCGCACCATCCAGATCCACCAGATGAACGTATGTACCGCCTTGCTTCTCCCAGGATAGAGCCACTTGAACCGGGTCATCGTTATACACGGTCTCCTGATTATAATCTCCCTGCACCAGTCTTACACATTTGCCGTCCCGGATATCAATCGCCGGATATAGGATAAAAGATGACATACAAGGCCTCCTGAATATGAATTAGATTTGTACGCTTTCTATAGTTAAGAAGAGATGATGCTTTACCTTTGTACAGGTGCTCCTGTCAGAGCCAAAAAGTTGCCGAGCAGCTTCACACCAAGTTCTCCACTTTTCTCCGGGTGGAATTGCATGCCGAAGTTGGATCCTCTGCCTACAATGGCTGTCACCGGATGTCCGTAATCTGTTACCGCCAGCAGATCGTCCCTGTTTTCAGTAAGCGCATGATAGGAATGGACAAAATAGACGTGACCTGCCTCAAGCCCCGTAAATAGCGGATTTTCCGCGTGCAGGAATTCCAAACGGTTCCATCCCATATGGGGAACTTTCAGCTCTCCTGGTGCAAAGCGCACCACTTTACCTGGCAAAATATCTAGTCCCTCATGCTCGCCATGCTCTTCACTTGAGCTGAACAACAATTGCATGCCCAGACAGATACCGAGCAGTGGCTTAGAACCGGCAGCGGCTTCCTTCACCACCGTATCCAGTCCACTCTCCCGCAGATGAACCATCGCATCACCAAAAGCACCTACGCCTGGCAGAATGACACCATCTGCGCCAAGAATCTCTTCCCGGTCACCCGTGACCAGCGCTTCGTAGCCAAGACGTTCGACCGCTTTGCCGACGCTGTGCAGGTTACCCATACCGTAATCGACAATTGCAATCGCCATCGTCTACAGCACTCCCTTCGTGGAAGGCACACCCGTTACACGTGGATCAATCATCGTTGCTTCATCCAGTGCACGTCCCAATGCCTTAAAGATCGCTTCAATCATGTGGTGGGTGTTCTGACCATAGTGCACAATGACATGTAACGTAATCCGAGCTTCCAGCGCCAATTTCCACAGGAATTCATGTACCAGCTCCGTGGAGAAACTGCCTACCTGTTGGGAAGGGTATTCTGCACGGTATTCAAAGTGAGGTCGGTTGCTCACATCAATAATGACCTGGGCGAGCGCCTCGTCCATCGGTACAAAAACACTGGCGTAACGCTTAATACCGCGTTTGTCACCCAACGCTTCTCGCAACGTCTGCCCCAGACATATTCCGATGTCTTCAACCGTGTGATGATCGTCGATATCAATATCTCCACGGGCCTGCACGTTCAGATCGAATTGTCCGTGCTTCGTGAACAGATCCAGCATATGGTTCAGGAAAGGTACATCCGTTTCAATCGTGGATTGTCCTGTGCCATCTACAGTAAAGGCCAATTGAATATTGGTCTCGTTTGTTTTGCGGTCAACCTCTGCTTGGCGCACTGCACCTTTGTTTTCAAGTTCCACACCATTATTTTGCTTATCCATTGTCCGATTCCGCCTTTCCTTCCTGTTCTAACCGTACAGCGATTGCACGGGCATGCCCTTCAAGACCCTCATGACGGGCCAACTCTATAATAGCCGCTCCGTTCTGCAGCAGCGCTTCTTTACTATAATAGATCAGACTCGATTTTTTGATGAAATCATCCACGTCCACTGGTGAACTGAATCGCGCAGTTCCATTCGTCGGAATAATGTGATTGGGTCCGGCAAAATAATCTCCTACCGGCTCCGAACTGTACGGGCCGAGGAAGATTGCTCCGGCATTTTCGATCCGGCCAGCGTAAGCCATCGGCTCCTGCACCATGATCTCCAGATGCTCCGGTGCAAGCCGGTTCACCACGTCGATTCCCTCATCGATGGAATCGACCACAATAATCGCGCCATACTGCTCCACGGAAGCAGCAGCGATATCCCGCCGCGGCAGCACTTCAAGCTGCCGCTGCACTTCGCCCTGCACGGCTTCCGCCAGCGTGGCCGAATTCGTGACGAGAATAGCCGATGCCATCTCGTCATGTTCCGCCTGCGACAACAGGTCGGCGGCGACGTACACCGGATTCGCCGTATCATCGGCGAGCACCACAATCTCACTCGGTCCTGCGATACTATCGATATCGACTGCACCGTACACCTCGCGCTTCGCGAGCGCCACGTAAATATTGCCCGGTCCACAGATCTTGTCAACCGGGGCAATACTCTCCGTGCCGTAAGCGAGGGCGGCGATAGCTTGAGCGCCGCCAACCCGGTACATCTCGCTCACGCCTGCTTCCGCAGCAGCAACGAGGATGTACGGGTTAATACCTTCGCCACCGTTCGTTGACGGTGGCGTCACGAGAACGATCTCCGGCACGCCTGCCACCTGTGCCGGAATCACATTCATCAGCACAGACGATGGATATGCTGCTTTGCCGCCAGGTACATAGACGCCGACCCGCTTCAGCGGTCGGATGACCTGGCCCAGCAGGCTGCCGTCCGGCTGCCAATCCATCCACGAATTGCGTTTCTGTTTCTCGTGAAACGCACGAATGTTGGCGGCGGCTTGGCGAATCGCCGTCACAAAGGATGGCTCCACGGCTGCATAAGCCGCCTGCAGCTCTTCCTGCGGCACGCGCAATTCTGCGGCCGTCAGCTTCGTGCGGTCCAGCTGCTCTGTGTAACGCAGCAGTGCCGCATCACCCTCACGGCGAATGTCGCTGACAATACGCCGTACCGTTTCATTTTGCTCCGGCGTGCCATACTCCACTTCCCGCTTCAGATCAAACTCCCGTGCAGGTACAATTTTCATGCGTACAACCTCCTTATCCCCTTTAATGCCTGCCTACTCATGGCCGATTCGTTTCTTTGTGTGTTTCTTACTTTTGCTTCTGCTTTGCATGTTTCTCATCTATGTTTCCAACGCATTAGTTTATCTCCGAATGCTTCCCGCCGAAATCTCATTCGATGACGGAATGACCTGCTGAAGTGCATCACACAAAGCCTGGATTCGTGCATTTTTCATCCGATAACTTACCCGATTCGCGATAAGACGGCTCGTGATATCCAGAATGCCCGTCATCTCCACAAGTCCGTTCTCTCGCAGCGTCTGACCTGTCTCCACCAGATCGACAATCCGGTCTGCCAGACCAATCAAAGGCGCAAGCTCAATGGAACCATTCAGCTTGATCACCTCGACCTGCTGCCCCTGCTCCCGGAAATACTGTGAAGCAATCCTCGGATACTTCGTTGCAACACGTTGCTGGATGCCTGGCTTCCAGTCTGGAAGTCCGATCACAGACATACGGCACTGAGCGATTCCCAGATTCAACAGTTCGTACACATCCCGATCTTCCTCTAGCAGCACGTCTTTACCAACAATTCCGATATCTGCAACTCCGTACTCCACATATGTTGGAACATCTACTGGCTTCGCCATAATGAATTCCATTCCAGCTTCCGGCACTTCAATGACCAATCTGCGTGTATCGTCTACATCTTCTGGAATATCCAGCCCAGCTTCACGAAATAATTTGGAGGCTTTTTTGTAGATTCGGCCCTTCGGCATGGCCACCTTCAGAATATCCGACATCTCAGCGTCCTCCTTCTTCAGATCCGTAAGTAATAACCTGCTCAGCCTGAGCGGTTCTTGCCTCAACCGATACGGCACTTGCCCCAGCCCCGTCTTCAGGAAGAAGGAGTGTCACTACATTTTGCCCCATACTGCGTAATCTTGCCGCTTCTGTTAGTGCCTCGGCCCGACGTTTCGGGGTATATTGAATAAGTACCGGTTTTTTCTCTTCAATCGTAATGCCATGAACACCATCAATAATACGGTTCGTTTTCAGTGCAAATCCTGTAGCTGGCAATGAACGACCAAACTGTTGTAACAGATTATCATACCGTCCACCGCTACATACCGGAGATCCCAGTTCGGCTGCATACCCTTCAAACGTCATGCCCGTATAATAGGAGAAATCACCGATCATCGTCAGATCAATCAGCACATGCTCGGATACACCGTACGCTTCCAACACTTCGAATACGGCACACAGATGTGCAATTGACTGTGCTGCTTCAGCACTTGAACTTAGCTCTACCGCATGTGTGCATACTTCCTTACCACCACGCAGACGAAGGATCGCTTCAAGCTGTTCTTTCAACTTAGGCTCCAGATTCAATGCTTCAATCGACTGGCGATAGCCGACATAATCACGTCCGAGCAGCCCTTCCTTCAATTGCTCCTGCTCAGCGGTCTGGCCTGGAATCACTTCCTCCAGTAATCCGTTCAGGAATCCCATATGGCCCATCGCTATTTTAAAAGAAGACACACCCGCTGCCTGCAAAGAGGCAATCGCAAGCGCAACAACTTCTGCATCCGCCTCAGGTGAGTCGTCCCCTACCAGCTCCACGCCAGTTTGGAAGAATTCCGCCTCACGCCCAGCTTCCTCTTCAATAGAACGGAATACGTTCGCATGATAGGATAAACGCAGTGGCAACTGCTCATCTTTGAGCATGGATGAAACTACGCGTGCAATTGGAGCCGTTAGATCCGATCTGAGTACCAGTGTGGTTCCCCGGCTGTTTAGCAATTTAAATAATTTGCGATCTGATGTAGAGCTTGCTACACCCACCGTATCGTAATATTCAATCGTTGGTGTGATGATCTGACGGTAACCCCAGCGTTCCATACATTCCAGTACATTGCGTTCAATCGTCCGCAGCTTGGATACTACATGTGGTGTATAGTCGCGGAATCCGGTCGGTTTTTCAAAACCTTTTGGTTTGGACATTGGTATTATTCACCCCGAGTCAGTAATTTAAGAGTTGTACTCGTTCTATTTCAACAGGATTTATGTAGTGTAAATCCCCATTCTATCTTATAAACCTTGAATCACAATATTATCGCATACGCCTTCAACTATTGGTTTAGTTCAATCTTTATCATGCTTCATTTCTCTAGGGATACTTTCACATGGTAAAGTGCTAACAAACTAAAGGATATGGGATATGATAACATGAAATCCGCACTACCGTCAACAATACCAAAGCTTGATTGCCCTTGGATCGACATATCGTTTTATATACACACCGTTACGCTCACAAAAGGGTATTTATATACGAAAAAAGCTGCCATAAGCAGCTTTTTACTTCAACCCATCTTCATTCATTACTTTATTGACTCAATGCACACTACCCTGAGAAGAATCATCCGTGTTAAAGACAGTTTCTTCCGTAGAAGCTGCCGCGCGGGATAAATCACGAAGTGGATTACCTCCAACAAAAGCTCCTGGTGCAACATCCTTATGTACGACAGCTCCAGCAGCCACAACGGCTCCGTCTCCTATTGTTACCCCGGGCAGAATCGTTGTATTGGCACCAATCAGTACATTTTCCCCGATAATCACCTCACCGAGCCTGTACTCCTTAATGAGATACTCATGAGCGAGAATCGTTGTGTTGTAACCGATGACCGAGTTTTCGCCGACCGTTATTTTCTCCGGAAAAAACACATCCACCATCACCATCAGGCCAAAAGCAGTGTGTTTTCCCACCTTCATGCCGAGCATTCGGCGGTAAATCCAATTCTTCACCGATAGGATTGGACAGTAGCGTGACAACTGGATCCAGATAAAATTACGAACGCCCTTCCACGGACTCACTGTCTTGTAGATATGCCAAAGTGCATTCTGGTCCTCTACCGGATAGCGGGTTACTTTTCTCATGAACGTCCCGTTTCAATACGGATGAGTTTCAACAAGTCCCTCATGTCGTGCAACATATGATCGGGTCCATATCCGTTCAGGATTGTTTCCCCTTTAAGAGACCATGCAACCCCCGCCGAGAGTGCGCCCGCATTTTGAGCCGATTGGATATCCACCGGACTGTCACCCACCATTAACGTTTTGGAAGGATCTGCCCCCAGTTCCGTCATGGCTTTCAGTACAGGTTCAGCGTGCGGCTTCGGATTCGTCACATCGGTCACTGTTACAATTGTCTTCATATATTTTAGTAGGTCAAAACGTTCTAGCACCTTTAATGTAGATGGACGAATTTTGGTTGTGACCACACCCATAACAATGCCCGCCTGATGCAGCGCCTCTACTACCTCAATGACATGTGGAAAAGGTCTAACCATCGCTTCATGATGAATATCATTATAAGCACGGTAACCTTTCACGTACTCGGAGACTTCCTCCTGGCCAGAGAAGGTGCGCATTTGCTGCTCCAGTGTGCCACCCATATGTGGAATGATCTGTTCCCGAGTCCATGGAGCTGAATGCTCCCATCCTCCCATGACATGCTGGAATGAGCTGATAATCAACTCATTGGTATCAATAATCGTTCCGTCCAGATCAAACAATACCGTGTCAATCATGTTGCATTACTCCTTTTTATCATCAACTTGCTTGGATTCATCTTTGGCTGGAAGTGTTACCTTGTTCTCTTTGCCAGCAACCGTTCCCGTATGCTCCATATCATCTGCAGGAACTTTGGACGATACAATCGGATCACTGTAACGAACATCTGCTTTGCCTGTCACTCTTCTCACTACAATGAATACAACAGCAACAATAATGATGCCAATCGCGAGCAGTTGCGAGATTCTTAGGTTACCGTATGCAGGATCAAGATATCCTTGTTCAAAGCCCATTGCAGTCATTGGAGACCACAGCCCGTTCACTAATGAAGCAACCCACTGCGGAGCCTGGAACCCAAGACTGTCCGTACGTAGAGCTTCAATGAAGAAACGACCAATAGAGTACCAGATGAAATAAGACATGAACAGTTCACCTGAACGCAGAAACTTCTGACGACGCAGAACCAGCAACAAGACCAGACCAACGAGACTCCACATCGATTCATACAAAAATGCAGGATGGTGGAATACGCCTTCTACGTTCATTTGATTAACAATAAAGTCGGGCAGATGAAGCTTGTCTCTCAAAAATGATTCTTCTACAGGACCGCCGTAGGCTTCCTGATTCACAAAGTTCCCCCAGCGTCCGATCAACTGTCCAACGAGCAGTCCAGGCGCACAAATATCGGCCATACGCCAGAAGTTATACCCTTTACGACGGAAGAAAATAACTGCACAGATGATTGCACCAATAAGGGCACCATAGATGGCAATACCGCCATTCCATATTTTAAAGACATCCCAGAAATTATCCTTATAATCTTCCCACTTAAATGCTACGTAGTAGATGCGGGCACCAATGATGGCAGAAGGCACACCCAGCAGGACCATGTCCATGAACACTTCCTGTGGAATATTGTATCGTTTGCCCTCCCGGATCACGAGCAGGAGTCCTATAAGTGCCGCGGCACCAAGAATAAGCCCGTACCAGTGAACCTTTAACGCTCCAATAGAGAACGCAATCGGGTTCAACAGTAATAATGTATCCATTCATTCACACTCCTATTTATTCAATCAATCGCACGCATGACGAATGGTTGGCATGCCCTGCGCCTTAAGAGAAGCAGTACATGTCAACCATTCATCTTCATTTCCTTGTATAAAATGTTTCTTAATCCATGTCTTCCATATCTTCCGAGATGGTTGCTGTCAGCTTGTTCGTGAATTGCAGCGCAGCATTCAGACCCATCTGTTTCAGGCGATAGTTCATACCTGCCACTTCAATAATAACCGCCAAGTTCCGTCCCGGACGAACAGGGATTGTAACAAGAGGTACATCCGTATCAATGATACGTGTAGTCTCTTCATCCAGACCCAGACGATCATATTGTTTATCCTGCTGCCATGCTTCCAGACGTACAACCAAGGTAATCCGTTTGTTATTCCGAACCGCACCAGCTCCGAACAATGTCATGACGTTGATAATACCGACACCTCGAATTTCGAGCAAATGGCGGATCAATTCAGGTGCAGTACCGTGCAGCTGAAAATCTGACGTTTGGCGGATCTCTACCGCATCATCGGCAATCAGTCGGTGTCCACGTTTCACCAGTTCAAGCGCTGTTTCACTCTTACCAATACCGCTACTACCCGTGATCAGCATGCCTACGCCATAGACATCACAAAGTACACCGTGAATGGTTGCTGTTGGTGCCAATTTCTTTTCCAGGAATCCCGTAATCCGGCTGGATAGAATCGTTGTAGCCATGTTGCTGCGAAGTACAGCCAGATTCTGTTCTTCACTAATATCAATCAGCTCTTGCGGAACTTCCAGTCCACGCGTGACAACGATACAAGGCGTCTCTTCCGTACAAAGACGTTGCATACGATCGCGCCGCTCTTGCTCAGGTAACATTGCAAAGAAAGCTAACTCCGTTCTTCCAAGTAGCTGGACCCGTTCTTGTGGGTGGTATTCAAAATAACCGGCCATTTCCAGACCAGGACGGTTCAGGTCATCTACCGTAATGACTCTTTTCAGTCCGTGAGATCCAGAAACAACCTCCAACTGAAATTGCTGCACGAGTTCAGATACTTTCACTTTTTTCGCCATTTGTCTCTTCCTTTCAGCATTAGCTGTGCCTCTATGTACATCAGATCGTGTATCCGTTATTTCCATTATTAGCGCATTCACAACATGGGGTACAGCCTGCATACCCTTCCAACAGTCGATTCTCTCAAATATATGAAGACAGACCTTCAAATAATCTTAAATGAATTCCGGGATGAATGCAATCGCAGCCTCCGACAACCAATAGTAAGAAAAGTCTTCTGATCGAAGCACCTTTTAGGATACCACAATCGTAGTTTAGCGGCCGTTTTTCTTGCGGCTATTAATCCTTCAACTCCGCCGAAACTTATAATTCCAATAATCTTAAAAAAAGCCCCTTCCAGCAATAACGGAAGGGGCTCTCATTACAATGTATAATTGCATTAACTGTCAGGTTCCATCGTCACCGAGGAATCCCAGTAATATTAGTCTTGAAGAAGTACGTTCACTTCAGTCTCTTTGTCAAAGATATGAACCTTGTTCATGTCGATGGCCATTTTAACTGTGGAACCATCACGAGTGTTAGAACGTCCGTCTACACGTGCGATTGTTGTATCGTTACCAACACCACTCAAGTAGAGGAGCATTTCGTGACCCAGGTTCTCTGTAACATCTACGTGTGTAGAGAATACGGAGTTCGGGGATGCTTCCAGGAATACTGGCTCTTCGTGAATGTCTTCTGGACGAACACCCAGAATCACTTCTTTGCCAATGTATCCTCTAGATTTCAACACTTGTGCTTTACCTTGCGGGATTTCAACGTCCACGCCTGGAGCAATAAAGTGAAGGTTAGCACCTTGCTCAGCCAGTTTACCCGAGATAAAGTTCATTGTCGGGGAACCGATGAAACCAGCTACGAACAGGTTAGCCGGCAGGTTGTACAACTCTTCCGGAGAAGCTGCTTGTTGGATGATACCATCCTTCATAACAACGATCCGATCACCCATCGTCATAGCTTCGATCTGGTCATGCGTTACGTAGATAACAGTTGTTTCCAAACGTTTCGCAAGTTTAGTGATCTCAGCACGCATTTGACCACGCAGTTTGGCATCCAAGTTGGAGAGAGGCTCATCCATCAAGAACACTTGTGGATCACGGACAATCGCACGTCCCAAAGCGACACGTTGACGTTGACCACCGGACAATGCCTTAGGTTTACGCTCAAGCAAATGTTCGATATCCAGGATTTTAGCTGCTTCACGTACACGTTTGTCGATCTCATCTTTTTTAACCTTACGCAATTTCAAACCAAACGCCATGTTTTGATATACGCTCATATGCGGATACAAGGCATAGGATTGGAATACCATCGCGATATCGCGGTCTTTAGGTGCAACATCATTAACGACACGGTCACCGATATAGAGTTTACCTTCAGAAATTTCCTCAAGGCCTGCGATCATACGAAGTGTTGTTGATTTACCACAACCGGACGGACCTACCAGTACCAGAAATTCTTTATCTTTAATGTCCAGGTTAATGTCAACTACAGTTGCTTTATCAGAACCCGGGTATTTTTTGAAAATATGCTCTAAACGTACTCCAGCCATGATTGTTGCCTCCTCAGAGATCATTTTGTAATCGAATACAATTTGTATTTTTATAATACCCTATCACCGTGAGGTTTGACTATTCGCAAACTGCACAAAAATATCAATGCTTTTTCGTCACTTTGTACATTAGTAGTAAAAACTGCACTAGAACAGCACTTTCAAAGTGCCTCACATCATAGCCAATCTCCTGTTTGATCTTATCCAGACGGTATACCAACGTGTTACGATGAATGAAAAGTCGTTTCGCTGTCTCGCTGACATTACAGTCCAGGCTAAAAAAAGTCTCCAGCGTAGCAAGTGTCTCACTATCATTGAAGATTACCGTGTCTTTGCCAGTTTCCTTTATAAAACGTATCCGTTGATCATCTGGAATGCTCGCTACCAACCGCTCCAGGTGAAGATCCCATGGGAGATGAATATGCTGCGTAACATGGAATGCTCTCCCCAAGTGAACACTTTCTTTAAGAAGAGTTGTGACCGATACAAGTTGTTGTGCAGGAATGCATGGCAGAGATGCAGACAGATGGAACACCCCAGCCCACTCACTGGCAACCAATTCATGCAACCCCAGACAAAAAGCGTTCAGTGAATCCTTTTTGGCTTCTGTTGTATCTTCCTCGGCTTCTTCTGTAACAATTTCTTTATCACCCATGAAAATCCACTCTTGCTCCCCTAAAGGAATCAAGACTATTTCCTCACCAAAGTAACTCTCAAGTAACTTGTTGAGTTCCTTGGACCGTAAACGATGTGCATCCGGTGTATCCCCTTGCAGCAAGAACAGAATCTTCTCAGCATTCAATCCTGCAGGCGTCACAAAGCGATCAGGAACTGTTTGAGATTCCTGCTTGATTGGTTCTTCGATCTGTTCTTTAAGCCAGAGGCCCAATTCAGTCAAATACTGCTCCCTATCATTCTCATATACAACAGGCTGTGTCTCATCGGGTAGAGTCGTGTTAGTACGGATCAAAAGCTCAATCAATTGTCGTGTTTCCACGGTAATAGATTTTGCAGGGCATCCCCAACACACGACGGTCTCTTCTTGCTCATTCATCCGAACCTTAAAAAAGATACGCTTTCCCGTATTCAAACTGATTACATCGGATGAACTTGGAGATGTAGATTGAACAGATAACTCCTGACTCTCACCTTCATCACCAACGGTCTCTAAATTCTCATGATGACCAACCAGATTAGCAACGGATTGCGTCCATTCTTGTATTGTAATTTCATATTCGTCCAAAGTTGTGCCTATAATGACTTCAATTTGCTGTTTTAGATCAGGTATGAGCTTCATATAATGAACGTCACCACTCTGCATGTTTTCTATTAGTTTATCATATCTTGCCCAGCATTAATAAATATCCATATTGAGCTAAAATCACATAACAAAAAAAGAGCGACTAATCAAATTAATGATTAATCACTCTTTTCTTAAAGATGAGTCATGAAGGGCTCGAACCTTCGACACCCTGATTAAAAGTCAGGTGCTCTACCAACTGAGCTAATGACTCATAAAACTGGTGGAGGATGATGGATTCGAACCACCGAACCCGTACGGGAGCAGATTTACAGTCTGATGCGTTTGGCCACTTCGCTAATCCTCCAGGGATTAAAGGTGGCTCGGGACGGAATCGAACCGCCGACACGAGGATTTTCAGTCCTCTGCTCTACCGACTGAGCTACCGAGCCATATTTAATTTTTAGGATTAATGGCGGAACCGACGGGATTCGAACCCGCGATCTCCTGCGTGACAGGCAGGCATGTTAGGCCAACTACACCACGGTTCCAGGCATTAATGGTGCCGGCGAGAG
This sequence comes from Paenibacillus sp. 2003, assembly GCF_031455635.1. NCBI lineage: Bacteria > Bacillati > Bacillota > Bacilli > Caryophanales > Paenibacillaceae > Paenibacillus > Paenibacillus sp. 2003. Next base: position 186,920 of record NZ_JAVDTB010000010.1, read on the forward strand.
GACTTGAACCCCCAACCTACTGATTACAAGTCAGTTGCTCTACCAGTTGAGCTACACCGGCGTATATGGTGGAGGCTGAGGGGATCGAACCCCCGACCCTCTGCTTGTAAGGCAGATGCTCTCCCAGCTGAGCTAAGCCTCCTGGGTAATATGGTAGCGGCGGAGGGGATCGAACCCCCGACCTTACGGGTATGAACCGTACGCTCTAGCCAGCTGAGCTACACCGCCATATTAATTGTGTCTTGATTGCTTGTCCATCTTTAGGTAAAGATGGCGGAGAGAGAGGGATTCGAACCCTCGCACCGCTTACGCAGTCTAACCCCTTAGCAGAGGGTCCCCTTATAGCCACTTGGGTATCTCTCCAAATAACAATCTTCAACATCATCAAGGATTGCTCCCTGAAAACTAGATTCGAAACGAAACATGCGAATTATCACTTGCTATTGGATAAGCCCTCGACCGATTAGTACTGGTCAGCTCCATGCATTGCTGC
>NZ_JAVDTB010000011.1:0-141798 GCF_031455635.1 Paenibacillus sp. 2003
CGCCCACAGGAGGGCGGAGGGCATGATGATTCCAATAATCAGTGGGACGATTAACATGGGCAACCAGAGCTGAACGCTGGCTGTGACGGACCGGATATCTTTACGTACCAGTGCACGTATGGCTTGGCGGTTATTCATGGTGGTGTGCCTCCCTTATGGCAAAATAGATACTTTCCAGATCACTGCCCGTGATGCGGGCCTGATAGACTTGACCATGCTCCGTTAATTGCCTTAGCAGTAATGGAATATCTTCACGCGATGTAAGCTGGAATGTCGCTTGATGTGCGGAGATTATTTCAGGTGTAAAGTTGGTTGCCGTGTGCCATCCATCGGACATGTCGGCTTCTACTTCGAGCTTCGGAGTGGACAGGTACCGGCTAACAATCTCCTGTTCCGTGCCTTCCTCCACGATGCGCCCCTTTTCCATGAAAATATAATGATCACAGACGGCTGACAGTTGGGACAGCACGTGGGATGAGACCAGAATTGTCATCTTTTCTTCCTTATTTAACTGACGGATAATGCGCAGCACCATCTGAATTCCATCCGGATCCAGGCCATTGGTGGGCTCATCCAGAAACAGGATGGAAGGACGGTGCAAGAGTACTCGTGCAAGGCCCAAGCGTTTCTTCATGCCTGTGCTATAGGTGCCGACTTTTCGATGCTGATAATCCTGTAACTCGAACAGAGTTACAAGCTCATCGATTCGTTTCTTGGCATGCTTCAGGCCAAAAACATCTGCGAAGAAAGTCAGATTGTCACGCCCGCTCATATTTTCATATAATCCACTTTGTTCGGTAAGAGTGCCACACATGGCCAGTACTTTCTCCGCCTCACGAGCGGCGTCCAATCCGTTAATGGTTACCTGTCCACCGGAAGCGCCTAAGACCCCATTCATGATGCGAATCAGTGTGGTTTTGCCCGAACCGTTGGGTCCAATCAACCCGGTGACACTACCTTGTTTAACTGTGAAACTGACATCATGCAGTGCTTGATGCACCTTGAATTGCTTGGATATGTTGCGTACTTCGATCATGTATATTCACCGTCCGATCTGAGTTTGGAGATTATACGTGCGGTAGGCTGATATCGTTCAAATGGACGACAAAAAAGATATTTTCCTCCTTCAATAGTCCCGAATGTAGGATGCACAATTACCCTGAAGTCTGCCTGAAATCGGGTCTCAGGTTTGTTTTCACTCTGCCTTGTAACATGTATCCTTATTTTAGGGTAGAACATCCGTTTCATTGCTATTTATAACGTGGTAATGAAAGATAAGGCCATACGTCTCATGAATGCCTGAAATATGCATATACGCCGGTCTTGGTTATCCAGGGCCGGCTTGACGTGATGTTTGGCGTGCCTGTCACGGGGAACGTCTGTTTCTAACGATTACATAATGAATTCGTCTAACACATCCATATGAATACATTGTATGGATACATATTGTGTTTGGACGTAGAGGAAGGTGAGTGAGTCATGACAGCATCCAATGAATATCGTTTTCAAGTGAACCTGAGCGGGATGATCCAGATTTTATCCAACCATCTATATAGTAGTCCTAAGGTGTTCTTGCGCGAACTGATGCAGAATGCGACGGATGCGATTACCGCACGAACGGAGTCGGAGCCGGGGTATCAGGGTGAAGTGCGTGTTGAACTGACGGGAACAGGTGAGCAATCGACCATGATGGTGGAGGACAACGGCATCGGCTTGACTGAAGCTGACATCCATGAATTCCTGGCCATGATTGGACAATCCTCGAAGAGGAGGCAGCAAGCGCTGCTGGATGAAGAGACTTCGTTTATCGGACGTTTCGGGATCGGGTTGTTATCCTGTTTCATGGTGAGTCACGAAATTGTCATGCTGACGCAGTCCGCGAAGGGCGGCCCTTCGATGGAGTGGCGGGGCAAGCCGGATGGCACCTATACGATTCGACAGTTGGACACACAGCTGTCCCCGGGGACCAAAGTATATCTGCGTTGCACACCGGACGCGGCGCACTACTTTGAACCAGATTATGTGAAAGAAGCTCTGTTCTATTATGGAGCGTTATTGCCGTATCCGGTCACGTTGCATCATGACGGCGCGCAACATGTGGTGAATAGCGAGACACCGATCTGGCTGATGGACCCTGCGCTCGCACGTTCACGCAGATCAGAGGTATTGGCATTTGGTGAACGTCTGCTTGGCGAGCAGTTCCAAGACTTCATTCCGTTGACGACAGCTTCAGGCCGTACCGGAGGTATTGCTTTTGTACTGCCACACGCGGTTAATCTCAATGCCAAGCGTTCTCACCGGGTTTACCTGAAGCGAATGCTGATTTCGGAGAAGGCCGAGAACATTTTGCCAGAGTGGGCGTTCTTTGTGAAATGTCTGATCTGGACAGATGAGCTTCAACCGACGGCATCACGAGAGCATTTTTATGAAAATGAAAAGCTGGAGGAAGTTCGCTCCGAACTCGGAGACGCACTTCGCAAGGGACTGGCGGACATGGCTGAGAGCCAGACGGAACGGCTACAGAAGCTGATTCGCCTGCATGCCTTATCCATGAAGGCACTGGCTGTGCAGGATCAGGCATTCTACGCGATGATTCATCGCTGGCTGCCTTTTGAGAGTACGAGGGGGCACCGTGAACTGGGTGAGCTAATTGATGAAGGAGAGACATTGTATTTCACGTCCTCTGTTGATGAGTACCGTCAGATTCATCATGTGGCATCCGCACAATCGATGCTGGTGATTAATGGTGGTTACATCTATGACAGCGAGTTGATGGCTACACTGCCGATGACTGTGCACAACGTACACACGGAGCGGCTACAGCCGGATCAGGTCTCGATGAGTTTCACCGATGTGCCACCCGCTGAGCGTAATCAGTATTATGATGCGTTGCGACTGGCCGATTCTGCTCTGCAGCGCTTCCGTTGTCGGGCTGAGGTGAAAGGTTTTAAGCCATCGGATCTGCCGGTGTTGTTCACGCTGTCTCAGGAATCGTCAACACTTCGTGCGCTGGAAAAAGCAAGCGAGGAGAGCACGGAATTGTTCTCGTCTGTTCTGGGTTCATTGTCTTCTGGCATGAGTTCAGCAGGGTACTCAACCTTGTATTTGAACGTGAGTAATCCGATCATTCAGCGGGTACTGACATCACCGGATGATCAGATGACACCGATTGCCATCGAAATGTTATACGTCAATGCACTGATGATGGGGCATTATGCCATGAGCAAGCAGGAGCTTGAAGTGTTAAATCAGGGCATTGTTCGTTTTATAGATTGGGGTTTGCGTGCAAATACAGATCGTAAGGGGGATGCCTGATGAAGACAGAGATGGATTTTGAAGAACTGATGGACGAGGCCTATGGCTTGCCCAATGGTCCGGCGAAGTTCGGTATGCTGGAGGAAGCGGCAAGAGTTGCCGATGTGAACGGCATGGCGGAAGAGGCATACGAAGCAAGATCGGAGATTGTGGAGACAGCAACATTCTGTGGTTATCCGATGAAAGCATTGATTGCTTTTTCCTGGCAGCTGGGCAAGTTCGACCAACAGCCCGAAGAATATGATGAAGAAACATTAATGTGGTCGTACAAATGGATATTGGGCAAGATGCCCGACTTCCCGGAAATATCACGTGAGAAGATCCTGGAGCTGTTGGAGGATTTCGGACGGCGTTTCAAGTCCTACGGTTACAGCGAACGCTCATACTGGTATTATCGGTTCCGGATCTTTATGGATTTTGGGGAGCTGGAGGAAGCGGGACGCAGTTATGATCGATTCAGAACGATGGATCGTGACTTTATGAGTGACTGCGAAGCCTGTGAGCAGGATGAGATTATGCGATATTTCTTGTTAAAAGGAGACGATGAGAAGGTGTTGGAGGTCGCCCAGCCTATCCTGAAAGGTCGTATGAGCTGTGCAGAGATTCCGCATCTGACTTTGTCTGAAATTTTGATGCCGCTATATCGGTTGGGACGGACTGCAGAAGCAGATAAACATCAGACCAAGGGATATCGCCTGATCAAAGGCCAGAACGATTTTGTGCAGAGTTTTGCGGAGCAGATGGATTATCTCACACGTACGAATCCGGCAAAAGGCATTGATGTGCTGGAGGAAACACTGGTGTTTGCTGCTGATCATGAAGATCCTTACGCCAAAATGTTGTTTTATGCCAGAGCAGCATCGTTGCTTCGCCGCTGGGCGGAAGAATCTCCGGAATACCGATTGCGTCTGCCAGCATCTTTCCCGTATGAAGGGGATCCAGGCGACCTGCTCAAGCTGGCCGATTACTTTGCGGAGCATGCTCAGACCGTTGCAGCCAAGTTTGATCAGCGCAACGGGAACCGCCATGTATCTTCGTTGATCGAATAGAGACGGATATAACTGAGTAACAGATTTTTATAATAAGTTATGAAAAGTAACGAAACAGGCTTGTTCGAGAAGGATATTACCCTTCTGAACAAGCCTGTTTTTTCTTGCATCATAACCATGATAAATCTAATCGGTATGAAGATATTTTATTTTTTATTGTCCCGATGCTGCAGAAGGGACCGGCGTTGGTACTGGAACCGGTGCAGTTTCAGATGTCTCCTCTGCAGCTTCGGCTTCTTCAGCAGGTTCTGCTTGCGGCTGCCTAGCAGCCATCAGCTCAGCGACGATTTGATCTGTTGGTTGGGTAAGCAACGCATACATAATCGCAGCCTCTTCCTGACGAATCAGAGGTTTGCGGGAAAGTAAATCAATGGATCCATCTTCCAGCACTTTTACCTCAGGTCCATGGATACCAAGCTTCGCCATCATCTGAACGGCTGGTACAGCCCATGGGTCCGTGTGTCCCGCAAGTTTGACATCCGTGAACAGTTCACTAGGATATTGCAGTTGCAGAATTCTCCACATCATGACCATGGCTTCCTGTCGGATAATCACTTGATCCGGCTTAAACTGTTGTTCATCCTTGCCAGTAATCATACCCATTTCATATCCAAGTTGGATATATCCGGCTGCTGCATGGTCTGCCCAGTCGGTGCCTGCAGGAGGTGTTGTTTTGCTGGGCTTCAATCCACTCAGTTTAAGCGTGTTCTCAATAAATTCAGCTCGTGTCACAGCTGTTTTCGGTTGGAAAGACTTGTTAGCATCATTCTCATAATATCCAAGAGATTGTATGGCATAGATTGCTTCAGCATAAGGACTGTTATCACGAACATCCCGGAAGCCCATAGGCTTTTGCCCTTTTTTCTCATAACCCATGGGGTTGAGGTAAGGTTCTTTCATATAGATGGTTCCATCAGCATTTTTCTTGAATGCTGTGAATTGACCGGTCAATTCATCTTTGAATAGATTATCTTCCACTTGAATCAGGTTGCGTTGACCCAGAAAAACGTCCGAAATGCTCAGTTGTCCAGGCTCTGTACCAGCATTTTTCAGGGAGCTGACGATCGTGCTAATTCGCAGATCCGCGTACAATCCGTTGAAGCGTTGCAGCTCAGCTGCGGATTGCGGCGTGTATGCCTTGAACTGTACAGGCTCTGCATATTGCGGGAAGAAACTTTGAATGAATGCCGGGTAGAACAGATTACGAAGTGCTCCATTTTGATTATACGTCAGGAAAACGCCTGTATTTTGCTCGGGAATAAGGAAGAGATAAGAGCTGAATCCGGTCAGGTCGCCTCCTTTTGTAATGATACTTGGACTACTTCCTGCTCCGGGAAGCTGAAATGCAGCTTCGAATCCATACGTGGTGTTTGGTAACAGTGGATGAATGGAGGAACGGTACTGTTCCATGCTTTTCACCGTGGATTCCTTGAGAATCCGCTCGTTGTCTTTCACGCCATCATTCAGAAACGCAATCATGAACTTCCCGATGTCCTCAGCGGTAGACAACATGCCACCTTGAGGCATTGGTGTTGGAGAGATGGTGTACAGATCAAGCGGATTGTGTGCCGCATCATAGCCTGTAGCTAGCTGCTTTTGGAACTTTTTGTCCAGCATGAAACTGCTGTTATCCATTCCCAACGGTTTGAAGATATGTTGTTGCATGTAGGATTCAAAGGGCTCGCCGCTTACATTCTCAACAATCATGCCAAGCAGCAAAAACGAGAAATTATCGTACATGTAGGCGCTACCAGGCTCTCGAACGACAGGAGGCATGTGTTGCAGTGCGTAATCCTCCATCGCTATGTACTTGTCGAAATCAGTATGGATGTCTTCCTGCTGCGGATCACGGATCTCGAATCCGGTCGTGTGTGTGAGCAGGTTCTCCACAGTTACAGGTTTATCAAAAGGATTATCAAATTCGAGCCCTTTCACATAGGTCTGAAAATCAGCTTGCAGATCAACCTTGCCTTGCTCGACCAGCTGCATAACAGCTGCTGACGTGAACGTTTTGGAGACAGAGGCTACACGGAAGGCCGTATTTTTCGGATCGATCGCTGTTTTGCTCTCCACATCGGAGAAGCCATATCCTTTTTCCGCCAGAACTTTGCCATCCTTCACAACAACAACGGAGGCTCCCACATAATGGGGTTTTGCCTCAGGTGAATCGAAGAATGAATCCAGAAAAGCTGTAGCCGATTCAGTTGTCAGCGCTTTCGTCTTTCCTTGTTCAGCAGCTACTGGAGTCGCGGTCTCCGCCTGGACTGCGGGTACCGACAGACTGAGAGACAAAACCACAGCCATAAAAGCTCCTGTTAGGGAGGTGAACCTGAAACGGGTCTTCCGTTTGGATAAATGCATGCAAACACTCCTTTATGAAAATATTTACAAAATAGTTACCTACCCATGTATTACTGATTACTCGCACGATAGGTTTCACGATAATAGATTCCGATGTTGGCAATCCAGATCACAGAGAGCATTACAATCGGGAATGGAGCAAAGGTAAAGAGCATCGAATATAGAACCATAGAGACCATTCCAACACCAAGAAGTACATTCATCATCTGAAAAGAACGATAGGCTGCGCGATACACGATCCATTTCTCACCTTCATCCAGCTTCTCAAAATGATCTTTCTTCATATTGCGCGAGTTCAGATCCAGAGTGCGTTCAGGGTAATAACGGTTGTATCGCTTCACAGTCAGAGTTTGCACGACCACAACGATGATCATAGAGATACACGAAGCAACAAAATTTAAGAGGTTGAACAGTTCTGGAGAATTCGGCATGGTTCGGTTGGATGCATACAAGGACAAAGCAAGTGCTGCCCAGGTAAACGTAAGAATAACGCTGAATCCGCTGAGGATCATCGCTTTTCCGAGGGAGCGCTCTGCGGGTGAGATGAGTGAATCGGAATCTCCATAAGCATCATCTTCCATGGGAGGGACAGATGGCGTGCGGGAGAGACTGAAGATGTTCCACACCGTCATAACTACCACAAGAGCTGCCAGGATTGCGAATAAAAGATCATAGTCATAATACACGGACAGCGTCCAGTTCAAGTCAGAAGGGAGTTTACTGACTCCGCTAGCTCCGAGAAAACCAACTACAGCGCCACCTGCTGCATACAAGGGAAGACGCAACCGCTTTTTAAGGGACGAGGATGATGAATTTTTCATTTTAATCTCCACCTTTCAGTTCAAAGATTTTTTCGACAGGTTCACGAAATACATGTGCTATTTTTAGTGCCAGAACGACCGACGGAGAGTAATCTCCACGCTCAATCAGGGCAATGGTTTGACGGGATGCACCAATGAGTTTGGCCAGTTCTGCTTGGGATAGCCGGTCTCTGGCTCGTAACTCCCGAACGTGATTGTGTAATTCTTCCACTTGCTCACCTCCATGAACCTAATGTACATAATATTTGACTAAATGTAAACTATAATATACAAAATGTTAAAGATAATTTACTTCTAAACGTTGATAATGGACATGAAAAAGAGAGCCTGCTGGGCTCCCTTGGATGATTATTTTGTTGTCGGAAAAGTTGTCGGAAAAGTGAAATCAAGATGCATCTGCACACGGCAGATGTTGATTCTGTTCCTCTGCCTTCCGAAGTAACATTCGGAAAAAGACGAGCGCTCCAAGCCCCATCAGGATATACAGACCAGCCATCGCATAGGAGGGTAGAAAGGCTCCAATGGTTAACCCGAGACTGCCGAGAAGGGCAGCAGCGTTGTAACTCAACCCGTCAGCAGCCATATAGGCAGCACGGTCCGAATCTGGAATCATACCCGCGAGCATGACCTGACGAACAGGGGCGTACATCAATTCTCCAACGGTTAGCAGTATAGCGGATGAGATGAGTAACCAGGCCCAGTTGCTGAAAGCAAGTACGGTGAAACCTGCGGTATAGAGGAGCATACCGACAGTCATGATAGATCGGGACTGGAAGCGACCTATCCATCTGGAGAACGGAATGGCAACCAAGGCGACCATTACGGTGTTGATGACCATGATCAGGCTGAACATATGCAGACCTGAGATATCTGAGCCGAACAGTTGGGCGGTGAATTCATTTTTTAGACGAACAGCGATGTATTTATCCAACTGAAATTCCAGGGAGACTGCAAGTACAGTAGCCGTGAAAAATATCATGAAACGTTTGTCCTGAAAGACCGCCCAGTACGTTTTCAGTATGTTCCTCTGGATGGGAGCATCGCCATAACCAAGTACACGTTTATCCATTGTTTCACGAATCATAAAGATCAAAATAAACAGGGTAGCTAGGCTTTCAAGGCATACCAGACTGAACAATAGGAAACGAAATGATTCGAAAAATAGCCCGCCCATCAGTGCACCAAAAGTTACAGCAACGTTTGTGGTCCAATATTGCAATCCATATACATAATGACGTTCATGTTCACTGCTCACGTCGACAATCATGGCATTAGCAATCGGCACGGTGATCCCTGAACTGAGACTGCTGAGCAGAAACAGGAGACAAGTGACAATGATCGAATCCATCCACGGCGAATTGGCGATGGCCAAGCCGAGTAGAGCCACGACCTGCAGAGTTTGTGCAATCACCATTAACTTCTTCCGTCCAATTCGGTCAGACCAATATCCTGCCCACAATCCCACAATCATGGAAGCCACAATATTGACCGTCAGCAACAACCCCGCCAAACCTGCGCCAATCTGAATACTCAGATAGATCGCCATGAATGGAATGATGGACTTCTGGGTCAGATCGGTGAAAAAATCAGTAATGATACGTATCCTGATGTTAGGGTGCAGATCGGCGTATTTCATAAGTCGTTTTTCTTCCTTCCCACTGGTCATGTTGATGTTACTGAGTATAATGGAGGAAAACCTGAAGAAAAACTGTAGAAGCATCCGGATGGATTTCGTATTTTAGCAGAAGGTAGGGCATATATGGACGTATCAGAACATTACATTCAACTGCGATTAAACTTTCCACATGTACATGATGAACAAGAATTGCATACAACGGTAGGTGAACTCGCCGATCTATTATGTTGTACCATGCGCAATATGAACCTCATTATGAACAAATTCAAGGAGAACGGATGGGTCAGGTGGAACCCGCAGCGCGGCAGAGGCAAAAAATCGATGCTGGTATTTTGTGTCCCGTTGCTTGAAGTGGCGCGTGAACGATTTGACCATCTCCTGGATGGGAACAGGATGGAGGATGCCTATGAACTGGCCACCACCTTGCCAATTACGATGAGAGAACATCTGATACAGCAAATGCAGCATCAATTTGGTCTGCGTTCGAATGGAGGGGACAGAGGACGAGTGGATACATTGCGGATTCCACGGAATATCCCTTTTAAGACATTGGATCCCACGCAGACGGCCATGTGGGGAGAAGTTTTTATTGTTGCGGAGGTTTTTGATTGTTTGGTTCGCTATAATGCTGAACACCAGGTCTGTGAACCGAGTCTTGCTATGGCATGGGAGAGTCATTCAGAGGGGAGGGAATGGACTTTTTATCTGCACAAAGGTATACCATTTCATCATGGCAGAATATTGGATTCAGAGGACGTGAAGTTTACCTTTGATCGCATTATCTCTGACAATAGTAACCCGTGCAGACCTCTGTTTGGATCTATTGAGCGCATAGAGACGTTGGACGAATTGACAGTACGTTTTGTGTTAAACAAGCCTAACTTCATGTTCCCGGATCTGATGAGTAGTATGTCTGCATCGATCTTGCCGAGAGATGTGGAGATGAATCCGCTCCATCCGATTGGAACAGGACCTTATCGGTTGACACGTCATGATTCCAAGCTGCTTGTGTTGGAAGTATTCCCTTCCTACTTCCGAGGCCGAGCCTATATTGACCGCGTTGAAGTATGGCAACTTCCCCACTCTGGGAGGGTGGAGTCCGTCATCAAGCATAATATATTTCCGGATGCGGAGCCTCGTGCCGTGCAGCATGAGATGCAGGGTGGCATGTATATGACGTTTAATATGCAAAAGGAAGGGCCACAGCATGATGTGAATTTTCGCCGGGCTGTTCAACAACTATTGAATGCGCAGGAGTTGTCGCAAGCGCTCGGAAGCACGAACACGCAGGCTGCTTATAGTTTGATTCGAGGACGAGTACAGCAACCTTTAAAGGTGGGTTCAAATCAAGGGGAGCCATGGAAACAGCAATCGGAACAACTGGATGGTTCGGTCACACCTGTATCTGAACTTTCCGTGGAGACCTCACTGGCGCGGGCCTCAGCATTATTGCGTCATAGCTCTTATCAAGGGCAGAGTTTAAGTCTGTGGGTGGAAGAAGGCGAGAAGATGGAGGCAGATATGGTCTGGTTTGCAGAGAGAAGTAAACAGATTGGCCTACATATCAACATTATGCAGGGAGATCCGATCCATGCAGTCTATCAAGATGGGTTCGGGGATTGTGATCTGATCTATACAGGAGAAATCTTCAATGATCATGTCGTGCTGAGTCTCGTGACGATGTACACCTTCCAGAACACGTTATTCCTGATTGCGATGAATGATTACTGGAGACATGAACTGGAACAGGAATGTGGACGAGTGGTGATGATCCAGGAACCTGCGGAGCGGTTGAATAGATTGATTCGGTTAGAAGATCGACTGATTCAGGAGGCGTTGCTTCTGCCGACCTACAGCTTCAAGGAAGAACACGCCCATCATGATTCGTTGCGAGATTATCGTCTTGCGGGGTATGGTCTGCCTGATCTGCGGAGATTGTGGGTGAAGAGAAGACCTGGTGCCGAGGAAGAGGATACGAGTTACCCAGTGTATATTCCGTTGTGGTAGGTATGGATACCACAACGGAATGAATCAGGTGTTCACCAGTTCTGATCGTTTACGAAACCCTGGTGAATTCAATAGGTTTTGTACCCGGCTCAAGCAACAAAGGAATGGAGATGGATTGAGCAACTTCTGATGATTCATTCAGGGTGAATGTAAATGTAATCTTTAGCCCGAATGTGACCAGTTCGACAGAGAACGTATCTTTTCCGTTGTATTCCATGGGCATTTCAATGGCGTTAAAGGTTGCTTGCAACCCGTCCGTTGTCTCCTGAATAGACATCTCGCCATAACCAGGATGCGTGTAAATACCCGCATAAGCGGTGTAAGGACGATCACAAGATGTAATGTGAGGTTCTTCAACTTTTTCCTCAACGGCAGAGTCTGGCTGAAAAGGTACTTCCAGAGGATTCTCCGGATTAGCCTCCGTTTCTGCTGATTCTTTCCCCATTAATTTGCTCAATTTGGAACTCCAATTAACGGGCTCCAATCCAAGCAGTTGATCCATGATATGAAAAGCAACCGTATACGGAATTATACTTCCGTTGGTATTGCTCAGAACCACGATTCCAATCTGCTCTTCTGGCAAAAAGGCAACTTGTGATGCAAAGCCATCAATAGCCCCACCATGATGAATCATGGCATGTCCACGATAAGGCTCAATCATCCAACCCAGACCATATGTACTCACAGGCAGTTCTTGGCTTATGAACGGCGAATCACTGGGCATCTGAGGACTATGCATAATCTTCATCTGCTCCTTAGATATCAAGGACGTTCCTTCCCATTGACCTTGATGCAACTGGAATTGAAGCCATGCAATCATATCGGCTAGATTGCTGTTAATGGAACCAGCAGGTCCTACGGCATCAATGGCTCGAAAAGGTATTCTCGTATTCTGACCATCCTTCTCCATATAAGGGTACGCATAGTCAGGCTGAAGTTGCATTTTTTCAACAGAGAACAGACTTGAGTTCATACCCAGCGGATTAAATAGGGTCTTCTGAACCATCTGCTCCCACGAAGTTTCATTGAGCTGACCAACCAGATAACCTGCCGTCATGTACATCAGGTTCTGATACTGCCATTTGTTTCGGAAATCCTGATTCGGCTCCAGATACTGTAATGTACGAACAAGTTCTTCTCTTGTACGCGGGGAGTTGTACCATACCAACTCATGCCTTGGAAGACCCGAACGATGACAGAGCATGTCGCGAATAGTTATACGTTCTGTTGCGACCGGATCGAACATCCGGAAGTCTTTCATATACGACTTCACAGGGGTATCCCAGTCGAGTATCCCCTGATCCACAAGCAGAGCAGCAGTTGCTGCGGTAAAGGCTTTGGTACTTGAACCGATGGCAAACAACGTATTAGGGGTAACTTCAAGTTTGGACTCCAGGTCACGATAACCGTAGCCTTTTTGCCAGACGACTTCATCCTTATGGACCACAGCCACCGCTGTGCCGACACCATTCCATAATTGAAGCTGCTCGTCGATGAATTCATCCAGTCTTTCCAGTGATGTGCTAAGTTTTGTTGTCGTCATGCTTTTCCCTCCCAATATTCAATAAAACGAATAATCTCCTACAATTCACTATGCCTTTTCTGGATAAAGTTAACATCCTCCCCGAGACTGATTTTGCGTAGCAATGCCGTATTAACGGACTTCACCGATTGCTTGTCAAACTAGTCCGCATATATCGAACAAGTCCCTCATAACATGTACTAATCAAGTAGGGGTTCTGCTGCAAGCACAATCCTGAAGTGAAAACATGTGCTAAAGGGGATGATGTCATGCGCCGAATATCATGGATGCTTGCCATGGTATTGGTCTTATCGGCCTTACTTGCCGCCTGCGGGAAGAAGGATGCGGCAGCTGTGGTCAAAGATCTGAACGAAGTCGTAGGAGAGATGGAAAGTTACCAGGGGGCAGGCGTGATGACGCTGCATACCGGAGATACGCCGCAGCAGTACAAGGTCGAGGTATGGCATCAGAAGCCTTCCTATTATCGTATTGCGTTAACGAATGCCAAAAAGGATGTAACACAGATTGTCCTGCGTAACGATGAAGGTGTGTTTGTTCTGACGCCGAGCCAGAACAAAAGCTTCCGTTTTCAGAGCAATTGGCCAGATAATCAGGGACAGGTATACCTCTATGAAACATTGATTCGGAGCATTACGGGGGATACAACTCGCCAGTTTGCGGATGAGAAGGAAAGCTATGTATTTGATGTAGCTGCCAACTACAATACACACGCACTTGTCAGACAGAAAATCTGGCTGAACAAAAGCGATTATGCTCCTAAACAGGTGGAGGTATCCGACTCCAATGCCAATGTTGTGGTCGATGTGAAATTTGACTCCTTCAAGTTCGGGACTGAATTTGAGAAAGATGCCTTTGACATGCAACGTAACATGACAGCCGCTACAGAAGAAGGCGGCAAAACAGGAACGGACTCCGGTGTCACTCCTGTAGAACAAACCGGTAATGAGGGCGGTAAAGAACCTGCCAATCCTCAGACTGCGCCTGAACCTGACGGAGCTGTCACTGATGGACAGACGGGTGTAGGTGGGGACACAGAGCAGCAAGGTACAGAAGGTGCTGCAACAGGTCAGGAAGGCGAAGAGCCAACACTCGCAGAACCGGAAGATGCAGACAGCTTCGGCGTAATTCAGCCGACCTATGCGCCGGAAGGTGTGCAGCTCAAGGATGATCAGATTCTGGAAGAGGCGGGGGACTATTCGGTTATGCTTCGTTATGAAGGAACATATAATTACACGATATTCGAAGCCAGACCGCAGGATCGTGCTGTGTCGCTTGCCCCATCCCGTGTACTGGATCTGGGATTCACACTAGGGATGGTCAGCGGAGATGCGTTGCAGACACTGACATGGACGACAGATGGCATAGAATATCGGATCACCAGTGCCGACCTGCCTGATAACGAAATGGTACGTATTGCAACATCGATGCAAGAAGAGTCAGGCAAATGATTTTTGAACAAATGAACGAATAGTAGCATAAACATAAGGAATGCTAAGAAGCATCGGAGACCTGTTCTCCGGTGCTTTGCTTTGATGTAAGACAGGTATTCATCTGGCGCCGTTTTTCTTACTCGATACACCCAATAATGCAAAACGCGCTTCTACGCAGAAGGAACCGGGTAAATAATCGATATAAGCAGATTTTGCTGGGGGTGGAAAGTGGAATTTAGCCCTGCCAATCTCGCTTATTGGTCTTCTTCTGTGTTCGCATTTGTTCCTCAAACGGCGCACCTTACATCTGTTTTTGAATGCGAAACTTCGGTTCATTTGACAGTCACATGCTGGAGCATTACGATGGAGTCTGACGTGAGCCGGATTAAGATGATTAGAGAAGGTGACTTAACGTGCAAGGACAATATCGGCCGACCCAAGCGGAGATCAATTTGGATCATTTGTGTACTAACGTAGAATCTTTCCGCGAGGCATTGCCTCAGGGCATGAAATTCCTCGCCTGTGTGAAGGCCAATGCCTATGGACATGGAGCGGTGGAGACGGCCAGAGAACTGGAACGAGTGGGTGTGGATTACTTAAGTGTGGCTTTTCTTGACGAAGCTCTGGAACTGCGACAACATGGAATTACGATTCCAATTCTGGTATTGGGTTATACGCCGCCTGAAGGGATCGCTGTTGCATGGCAACATGATGTGACCGTCACACTGTTCAGCAAGGAAGTGCTTGAAGCCATTCGACATCTGGATGCGAGCACATTCGCTAACAAACTGAAGGTTCATATTAAAATCGACAGCGGAATGGGCCGATTAGGTCTGTTGCCTGGTGATGAGGCATTGGCTTTCATTCAGGAAGTAGCTTCGCTCAATCAGGTGATGCTGGAAGGCATGTTTACCCATTTTGCCAGAGCAGATGAAGAAGACAAAACCTATACACTGGAGCAGTATAGACGGTTCCAAAGCGTGGTTCATGCGCTCAGGGATCAGGGATGTTCCATCCCGATTATACATACGGCGAACAGCGCCGCTGCCATTGATACACCGGAATTATCCTATGACATGGTACGTGTGGGAATAAGCCTGTACGGACTGTATCCTTCGGCTGAGGTGAATCATCAGGTGGTGAAGCTGTCCCCGGTATTGACGCTGAAGACAAAAGCGGTTCTGGTCAAAACACTGCCACCCCATTGGGGGATCAGTTACGGAACCCGTTATTTTACGCAAGGGTACGAACGAATAGCGACACTGCCGCTCGGATATGCAGACGGATTCTCCAGAATGCTGACAGGTAAAGCACAAGTGCTTGTACGCGGCCGCCGCGTCCCTGTCGTCGGTACAATCTGCATGGATCAGTGTATGGTGTCGTTACAATCTTTCGCGGAAGAGGCGGAAGAAATTCAAGTCGGCGAAGAGGTTGTCCTCATCGGTCATCAGTCTGGTGGCGTTATAACCGCAGACGAGGTGGCATCCCAGCTCGGTACGATTGCTTATGAAGTGATCTGCATGATGGCGCACCGCATTCCACGGGTATATACCCGCGGGGGAGCAGTAGTCGCCAGAATCAATCCACTTTTGACATCCTGACAGCTAACTGGACGTCATTACCAATAAACTTTTTTTCAGAACAGAAGGAAAACTGTCGGAGCATCTCGAATTATGTATGACGGTAAGGATTTAATTCCTTAATTGAGATGTTTGGTCTGTACGAATATTGTTCCCCGTGTTTATAATGGAGTACAGCATACTTGATATACTCGGGGCATATATATTCCTTTGTATAAAAGTTCTGGAAAAACGTAATACTGGTTCACAATGGCGAAAGGTTTGTGGGGGTGGAAGAAAGGTGGCCAACTTGCAGAACACCAAGCGGATCATGATCAGTTTACCTGATTATCTTTTGCAGGAAGTGGATGGCATCGTAGCGCTGGAGAATTCCAACCGCAGCGAATTGATTAGGCAGGCTATGAAGTTGTATTTAACGGAGCGTAAGAAACGTTACATCCGTGAAACGATGCAGCGAGGGTACATGGAGATGGCAAAAATTAATCTGACCATGGCATCCGAAGCCTTTCATGCGGAGGAAGATGCGGACAGCACTCTGGACCGCTTAGTTAGCGGGGTGTAGACATTGATCGTAAAACGTGGTGACGTTTTTTTTGCGGATCTTTCTCCCGTTGTCGGTTCCGAGCAAGGTGGAGTCAGGCCGGTTCTGGTGATCCAGAATGATATCGGCAACCGGTTCAGTCCAACTTGTATTGTGGCGGCTATCACCGCCCAGATCCAGAAGGCAAAGCTGCCAACGCATGTGGAAATTGATGCGGCTGCACACGGCTTTGACCGGGACTCGGTTATTTTGCTCGAACAAATACGGACGATTGATAAACAGAGGCTGACTGACAAGATTACCCATCTGGACGAGGAGACCATGAAATTGGTCAACGAAGCCTTACAGATCAGCCTTGGTTTAATCGATTTTTAAGCAGCAACCAGCGTCTTGTACGCTGTCCTGCTGTCCGTTGGCAATGGATGTTCCTGTAAGGGAACACACTGAATTCAGACTGTAATCAAAAGAGCGTATGACATCCTTCGGGCTGTTATGCGCTCTTTTGATTAAAGCTTGATGAAAGCGTAGAACATTGGCGATCTTTTCGCTATAATGAAACCTGAGAAACCGTTTACCCGAAAGACCTATATATAGAGGTGGAGGAGACATATGAGCATTTACATCAATCAGGAGAAACTTCAATTTCATTTACAGACCCGTGAGGCCAGTTACGTATTTCAGGTACTGCCTTCAGGATATTTGGTGCATTTGTATTATGGCAAAAAATTACGCGACACCGATCTGAGCTGGTTGCATGTACGGACAGAACGAGCGTCCTTTAGCCCTAACCCGGTGCCAGAGGATCGTACGATCTCCTTCGATACGTTGCCAGTGGAATTGCCAGTGTATGGCACGAGTGATTTCCGTAATCCTGCAATCCAATTGGAACTTGAGAATGGCTCAACGGTTTCGGAGTTTACGTATACAGGCCATCGATTGGTCAAAGGAAAGACAGCGCTTACCGGACTCCCAGCAACGTATGTGGAATCCGATGACGAAGCAGAGACGCTGGTTATTGAATTGGAAGACCGCGTTGCTGGTATCAAAATCGAGCTCTCCTATACAGCCTTTACGGCATTTAATGCGATTACACGCTCCGTGCGTATCGTTAATGAGAGCGCTACCCCAGTGAATGTAGTGCGTGCGCTCAGTTCTTCCGTCGATTTCCCGCATGCAGATTATGAATTGTTGCAATTGTCCGGGGCTTGGACACGGGAACGGGATATCGTTCGCAGACCGCTTGCTTCTGGACTACAAGGTATTGAGAGTCGTCGCGGTTCAAGCAGTCACCAGCAGAATCCATTTATTGCGCTGATGACACCAGGCACGGATGAAGACCAAGGTGAAGTCTACGGATTCAGTCTCGTTTATAGTGGCAGCTTCACCGCACAGGCTGAAGTGGATCAGTTCCAAACCACCCGTGTATCGCTCGGGATCAACCCGTTTGAGTTCAGCTGGAAGTTGGAGCCACAGGAAGCGTTCCAGACACCTGAAACGGTTATGGTGTACTCGACTGCAGGTTTGGACGGCATGTCACAGTCCTACCACGAATTGTATCGGGAGCGTCTGGCACGCGGAAAATTCCGCAATGCGGAGCGTCCGGTGTTGGTCAATAACTGGGAAGCGACTTACTTTGGTTTTGATGCAGACAAGATTGAACAGATTGCTCGCGCTGGACAGAAGTTGGGTATTGAGCTGTTTGTCTTGGATGATGGCTGGTTTGGGCACCGGGACAGTGACAACTCCTCGCTGGGTGACTGGATTGTCGATAAAAACAAATTGCCACAGGGACTGGATGATCTGGCTAACCGCGTAACAGGTCTGGACATGCAGTTCGGACTGTGGTTTGAGCCTGAGATGATCTCACCAGACAGTGAACTGTACCGTGCGCACCCAGACTGGTGTCTGCATGTGCCTGATCGTCGCCGGACAGAAGGACGTCAACAACTGGTACTCGACTTCTCTCGTCAGGATGTACGTGATGAGATTGTACGCATGTTGACAGACGTACTTGGTTCTGCACCAATCACTTATGTGAAATGGGACATGAACCGGAATATGACGGAAGTGGGTTCCGCATTGCTTCCGGCAGACAGACAGCGTGAGACTGCGCATCGTTACATGTTGGGGTTGTATGACGTCATGGAACGAATCACTTCTGCGTTCCCGAACATTCTGTTCGAGAGTTGTTCAGGTGGTGGTGGCCGCTTCGATCCAGGTATGCTGTATTACATGCCACAGACGTGGACAAGTGATAACACCGATGCGATCTCCCGTTTGCGGATTCAATACGGTACGAGTCTTGTGTACCCGGTAAGTTCAATGGGGTCGCATATCTCAGCGGTACCGAATCATCAGGTCAACCGGATAACTTCGCTTGAGATTCGGGGACATGTTGCGATGTCGGGCAACTTCGGGTATGAGCTGGATCTGACAAAATTCACGGAGGAAGAGAACGACATCGTGAAAGCCCAGGTTGAACTGTACAAAGAGATTCGTGGAACGGTTCAATATGGAACATTCCGTCGCTTGCTCAGTCCGTTTGAAGGCAATGAGACAGCTTGGATGTTTATTGCACCAGACGGAAGCGAAGCTGTTGTATTCTACTTCCGTGTGCTCTCAGAGCCTAATGCGCCACTTCAGCGCCTGAAGCTGAAAGGATTGGACCCGAATGCAGATTATCGCCTGAAAGGCGGATCGGAGACCTTTACCGGCGATGCCTTGATGTATGGCGGCATTTCGGTAGGCAGTACATCAGGAGACTATCTGAGCGAGATGTTCCGCTTTGAACGCGTCTAGATAAAGTGAACTACAGTTTATTTACACGGATACTACGATGACAGAACAACCTTCCAATCGCTGTTATCCCCAGATTTTTTGATTCCCTTTTCTCAAAGGGAAAATCCGGGGATAGCGTATGCTTCCGATGTAGCTTTCTTTCAGAAAGCTTTTAGGCGAGTGTATGCTTTCGAAGTAGCTTTCTTACAGAAAGCTTTTAGCTTCGCTTTTTCAGGTTTTTTCTGTCCTCTCCGTTATCGTGTAAATGAGCAGTTTCACTTATTAGATTGCTATTTTATTTAGAGTTTTAAAAAAAGGAAAGACCGAGGAGCGTCGTGTTGACGTTTTTCGGTCTTTTTTTGACGTAATGGGGAAGGCTTGAGGATGACATCATTCTGTCAGAACTTGTATGCTTGCGGATTGATGGAAATCTGGACGTGATTCTGTGATAATATAGGGTAGAGTGGAAGAAACAAATGGTTCAACTATACTGTAATTACAGCAGCAAAGCTGCCCTGAAATGATTGTAACGAACGATTCAGGAAGGAAAGAGGGATTTATTTTGTCTGAACAGGAAACGGTTCTGGAACCCAATGAAGAAACAATAAAGGCAGAACGCCATGAACGAATCATCAAACAGGTAGCCAAGGAACTGTCACTGTCCTTGAAGCAGGTCCGCACAACGTCGGAGCTTCTGGACGAAGGCAATACGATTCCATTTATCGCCCGCTACCGTAAAGAAATGACTGGAGAGCTGGATGAGAACCAGCTGCGATCGATTGAAGAACGCATTGTTTATCTGCGCAATCTTGAGGATCGCAAATTGGAAGTCATCCGTATTATAGAGGAACAGGGCAAGCTGACCGGAGAACTGAAGAACTCCATTACCCAAGCTGTGAAGCTGCAGGAAGTGGAAGACTTGTATCGTCCGTTCCGTCAGAAGCGGAAAACACGTGCCAGTGTGGCCAAGGAAAAAGGTCTTGAGCCCCTTGCTGTATGGATCTGGGGTCAACCGAAACAAGGAGATGCACTCCAGGAAGCTGCGAAATATATCAATGCTGAACTGGGTGTAGAAGATGCGGAGGCAGCGCTTCAGGGAGCCAAAGACATTCTCGCGGAGAACATCGCAGATGATGCTGCCATTCGTGCCTGGATTCGTCGGTACACCTTGGATCACGGGATGCTGACTTCGGAAGCGAAGGATGCTCAAGAGGAGTCCGTGTACGAGAATTATTATGATTACCGCGAATTAGCCAAAAAGATGCCTCCACACCGTATTCTCGCAATTAATCGCGGTGAACGTGAGAGTATTCTGAAAGTTGGCCTGGACGTACAGGCAGAACCGGCCCATCGCCATATGGAAGGACAGATCATTCGTGGTGCTTCTGCCGTGCAGGATATCCTGCGTGATGTGATTGAAGATGCATACAAGCGGCTTATTGCGCCTTCCATCGAGCGAGAAGTTCGTGGAGAACTCACGGAAAAAGGTGAAAATCAGGCCATATCGGTTTTCTCGGCCAATCTGCGTAACCTGTTGCTTCAACCGCCGATTCACGGCAAACGTGTGCTGGGTGTCGATCCGGCCTATCGTACCGGTTGTAAACTGGCTGTAGTAGATGATACGGGCAAACTGCTGGAAGTGGCTGTGACCTACCCAACGCCACCACACAACAAGAAACGTGAAGCTGCGGAAGTATTCCATCGGATGATCAAGCAATATGATATCGGACTGATCGTCATTGGTAATGGTACCGGATCACGTGAAACGGAGCAGTTTGTTGCCGAGATCATTCAGGAGAACGGTGATGAAAGTCTTGTGTATCTGATTGTTAACGAAGCAGGCGCGAGTGTATATTCTGCATCCAAGCTGGCCCAGGAAGAGTTCCCTGATCTGGATGTTGCGGAGCGCAGTGCAGCTTCCATTGCTCGCCGGGTACAAGACCCGCTGGCGGAGTTGGTTAAGATTGATCCAAAAGCCATTGGCGTGGGTCAATATCAGCATGACGTCTCCCAGAAGGTTCTGGAAGAAAGCCTGAAGGCTGTTGTCGAATCCGCAGTTAACCATGTGGGTGTGGACGTAAATACGGCATCACCTTCGTTACTGTCATATGTTGCCGGAGTTAACGCTACGATTGCCAAAAACATTGTGAAATACCGTGAAGAGAATGGCCGGTTTACGAACCGCCGTCAGCTTCAGAAGGTGCCACGTCTGGGTGCCAAAACCTATGAGCAGTGCGTAGGATTTATGCGTATTGGTGAAGGTGAGAATCCATTGGATCGTACACCGATTCACCCTGAGTCTTACAAGGTGGTGGATCAGCTGTTCAAGGAGCTTCAGGTTGCACTGGACAAGCTGGGCAGCAAGGAACTGTCGGTATTACTGTCAGAGCAACAGCCAGAACAATTGGCCGTGAAACTGGACGTAGGTGTGCCTACATTGCGTGACATTCTGGACAGCTTGCAGCGTCCGGGTCGTGACCCGCGTGAAGAAATGCCGTTGCCAATCTTCCGTACAGATGTATTAAAAATTGAGGATCTGGTGGAAGGCATGGAGTTGCAAGGTACGGTTCGGAACGTTATTGATTTTGGTGCCTTTGTTGATATTGGAATTAAGAGTGATGGGCTTGTCCATATCTCACAGCTCAGCAACGGATATGTTAAACATCCGATGGATGTTGTATCCGTCGGGGATAATGTAACGGTCTGGGTTATGAATGTGGATACCAAAAAAGGCCGTGTCGGCCTTACGATGAAGAAGCCTGCTTCTGCGCAACAGTCTTCTTAAATAGTAGGATTGGAGAACAGCCTTCCCTAACCAGGAAGGCTGTTTGTTGTCGACAGTAATAGTCCCGTTGTCCGTTCTAATTCCTCTAGTAAGTACGGTGGGCAATATGTGCATTTTCTTAAAGTACGTGTTCAAAAGGCCTTCCTTCGTAATCCGATGCAGACTTTTATGAACAACCTCTTAAAGTTCGTTCTCCGCGCTGCGTGGTGTGCCATTTGCTGGTTTGTTACGATAAAAGAACCAGCATTCGTTCAGCAACTTGATTTGCCGGCTATCCTTTTTGTGAAATGCACGCATCAGTTGATTGCAAAGCCATTGAGGCAAGGGTATCTCCTCCTCTTGCATAATTCATCTGTACGTTAGCATATGTGGCAATAGCCTGGACTGTGCGGGATAAGTGGAGGCCTCCGGCAAATCAATGTCTCGTTGACTCAAAAAAAGCACAAATCCCAATTCAGGGAGATGTGCTTTTCGTTCTCATCATTATAAAATGATAACTGCGGTGAATTAGAGAGCTTCCATCTCTTCTTCATACCATTGTTCCAATTGGGCCTGAAGAGCCCGGATTTCTGTAAGCAGAGAAATCAAAGGATAATGGCTTTCACGTAGTGCTGCAAAAGATTCTTCAAGCGCATTGATATAATCAAGGCCGCCGATGATAGTAAGATTTTCGTTTAGGAGATCGAGGCTGTCACATTCGGCGATCGCCCAAGGCAGGACAGGGACATCTGCTGCCGTGAGTTTATCAATTTCCTTGTGCAGGCGCAAGTTGAGCGCACTGAGTTGATAGGCGTAATCTGCCGGCATTTCCACGAACTGCAATTGTTGTTCCTGCTGCAGGATGACATAGCGCATTGTAGGCATAACGAGTAATAATCTCCCCTCATACATTCTACTTGACAGTGTAGCCTACGAAACGGTTAAAATTCAAGTATTATGCCGGAAAAACAAATGCTCCGAGGGGGTGCAAGGAGAGGATACCGATGGAAAATGAGGAATTGCAACAATGGATTGAACAGGTATCACTGGATCATTTCGGAGTACCGTTCACCCATGAAGCGTTGTTTAACAGTCGCCTGACCACTACGGGTGGGCGTTATATGCTCAAAAGTCACCGGATTGAAATCAATCCGCATCAACTCGAAGCCTATGGGCGAGATGAGGTTGAGAAAATCATCAAGCATGAGCTGTGTCACTATCATCTGCATATTCGTGGGCGCGGTTATCAGCATCGTGATCCGGAATTCAAGGCTTTATTGCAGAAGGTAGGTGGCTCGCGTTACTGCCAATCCCTTCCTGAGGGCAAAGGCAGAAAGCCGCTGCCATATCGTTATAAGCTGGTATGCAAGAGCTGTGGTACGGAATATTTGCGCAAGCGGAAAATAGATCCGAAGCGTTACCGTTGTGGTCGTTGCGCGGGAAAACTGGGGCTTCAGAATATCTGATGTGTGTATCGTTCAATGTATTAAAGAAAGTGATGGAAGGGATGTTGACTTGGATTATTAATCATGATAAATTAATCTTATTCAAGTTAATTTTCCCTGATAGCTCAGTTGGTAGAGCACTCGACTGTTAATCGAGTTGTCACAGGTTCGAGCCCTGTTCGGGGAGCCATTTCTTGGAGAGATACCCAAGTGGCTATAAGGGGACCCTCTGCTAAGGGGTTAGACTGCGTAAGCGGTGCGAGGGTTCGAATCCCTCTCTCTCCGTTCTGAATTAAACTTCTCTGCAAAGGGATGAGAACCCTAAAGGTTCGTCGGAGCATAAGCTTCGTTAGCAATACTCCGCAGTCTCGAACGAAGTGAGAGTAACCCTCTTTCTCCGTTCCGATTGACAAAAAATCCTCTTCACATTAGATCGGTTAACGGTCAGTGTGAAGGGGATTTTTTGCGTTTACTGATCTTTGGTTATCCCTCGTGTACGCTTCTGCTTAAAGTGAAATGTTCAACACCTCGTATAAACCTTTCTTGCCTGCTTCCGTTACTTCGACAGAGCGACTTCCTGTTTTTTGACGAATCCAGTCCAGTTCCGATAATCGATGTCTGAGTTGTTCCCCAAGCATGCCTGAGAGATGATGACGGCGTTCGCTCCAATCCAGACATTTGCGAGCGATGGCCCGGCGTGATCCTGGCTTCATCTGAAGTTTAATTCCAAACGTAGTGAACCACTGTATTCCTTTCTCTGTAACTTGATAATCCTTGCTGTGTGCCTCTTCGGGCTCTGAAAGATACCCCTTCTGTATTAAGGCTTCACAGAGCGAGATTCCCAATTTCCCAGCCAGATGACCATAACAGGTCCGTGCATGACTCAGTTGTTGAAGCTGATCGGATTGTTTGAGAGAGCGGATCTGTACAGGCGGAGCAATACTGGCCATCGTTTCAATCAGATTAGCAATTTCTTTGTTTGCAAGACGGTAGTATCGATGGCGTCCTTGTTGTTCAACTTCGAGTAATCCTCCCTCTACGAGTTTAGCTAGATGGCTGCTTGCCGTCTGGGGAGTGACACTTGCCATATGAGCAAGCTCACCTGCGGGCAACGCACGGCCATCCAGTAAGGATGACAGAAAAATAGCGCGGCTTGGATCAGCGATTAACGACGCAATAACAGTAATATTCGGATATACATTCATACTTCGATCATATCTGAACTATTACTGTATTACAATCCAGTTGTATCGGTCAGATTGAGCTTATAAATCATTGGAATTGGAACAGGAGAGGTACAGGATGAAAAAGATAACGAAACAGGACTTTGCTGCAGAGCAGTTGTCCGCGAGTCCAGCAGTGATTCAACATGAAACGATTAATCCCAGTATTTTATATTATGGCACGCCTGTATTGCTGCTAAGCACATTAAATGAGGATGGGTCAACTAACCTGTCACCATTATCTTCGTCTTGGGCGCTGGGGGACTGTCTGGTTCTCGGTCTAGGAACACAGGGCAAAGCCTATGAAAATCTGAGTCGACACCCTGAGTGCGTGATTAATCTGCCAGATGCATCTATGTGGAAACAGGTTGAAGCATTGGGGCGTTATACTGGAGTTACACCGGTTCCTGAGGAGAAAAGGCAGATGGGATATGAATATTGTCATGATAAATTCACTGTAGCTGGACTGACATCTGAATGCTCGGTTCAGGTGGCTCCAGATAAAATAGTTGAATGTCCGCTCCAAATTGAAGCGGCTGTACAACACATACGTATTCCCGAACATACACCGTTCATGGCGATTGTCGAAGTGAAAGCGTTGAAGGTGCACGCGCACACAAGGCTAATATCTGGACCGAACAAGATTAATCCGGAGGAATGGCATCCGCTGATATATAATTTCAGACATTATTTCGGATTGGGCAAGAGACAAGGGGGAAATTTCCGGGCAGAGAATTGACCTGAGTGGAGGCTTTTTATTATATAAGATGAATTAATCATTTACACGATAACGGAGAGGACAGAAACAAACTGAAAAAGCGAAGCGCTCGCCTAAAAGTTTTCTGAAAGAAAGCTACTTCGGAAGCATACGCTATCCCCTGATTTTCCCCTTTAGGAAAGGGAATGGAAAAAATCTGGGGATAACAGCGATTGGAAGGTTGTTCTGTCATCGTAGTGCCAGTGTAAATAATCTTTTGTTCAACTTATATAGTCAGGGAAAGATTGGGTAATAGTAAAGATAGACTAATGTAAGCATATACATAATGAAAGAGGTGATGTGCATGGAAGTGGAATATTTGATGCGTGTACTCATAGCTGGAATATGTGGTGTGCTAATCGGATATGAGCGCAAGAATCGAATGAAAGAGGCAGGAATTCGTACTCATTTTGTGGTTGCTGTCGGTGCAGCCCTGATGATGATTGTGTCGAAGTATGGATTCCAGGATCAGGCTGGCTGGGCCAATCTGTCGCTTGATCCATCAAGGATTGCGGCACAGGTCGTTAGCGGTGTGGGGTTCATTGGAGCAGGGATGATCTTCACACAACGGCATACGGTCAGGGGATTGACCACAGCGGCTGGCATATGGGCTACGGCAGGCATGGGACTTGCTGTGGGTTCAGGTCTGTATTGGACGGGTGCAGGCGTGACACTGCTTATTGTAGTGGCACAGATGTTACTGCATAGACCCACACGCTGGCTGGTATCCGCCCGAACAGAGACTTTAACCATCCATCTGCAAAATGAGGGAGAGGCCCTGAAGACTGTTTTGGCACTGCTGGGACAGGAGAAGATCTCGGTCATCGGATTTAAGACTGAACAGCAAACAAGCACAGACTCCGTGGAAGAGACTGTGCTTGAGTTCACGTTGCAACTACCGGGTTCATACCGGGGCGAGCAACTGATTATTTTGTTACAGGACGTGCCTCACGTTCGATCTGCGGAGTTAAAATGAAGCGAACCTGCATGGCTCAACAGGCGACCATGCAGGTTCAGTGCTTAATTCAGTATGGGTTCAATTACTGACCTTCTCCGACAATCGTTTCTGGACGGGACACCGGTTTACCTTCAAGCAGGCACTCAATGGCATGGGCAACACCGTGCTCCACATTGGTCAGCGTTATGGCTTTGGCTAATGCCTGGATTTCGGGTTCGCCATTACCCATGGCGATGCCGAGTCCTGCCATTTTTAACATGGAGACATCGTTGAAGTTATCACCGATCGCTACTGTATCTTCCATGGAGATGTTCAGGTGAGCCGCAAGTTTGGTGAGGGCATTACCTTTGGATACGTCCGGGTGCTGCATTTCGAAGTTGTGCTCAAAGGATACAACCATAGCGACATCGGATCGGGAAGCGAAGTATTCTCGTCCTGTCTTTACTTTGGCCGGATTCATGGAGAAGGCCATAATATTATAAATGTAGGCTTCTGCCGGAATTTCGAGGTGGCTGTTTACGCGGTGGTAGTCTTTTTTGTCATAGTGTTTCTTGATGGAGCGAATCATGCGTGCAATGTCCTCACCAGGGTTCGAACCAAGAACACGTTCCATCTCGGCGAGCAAGGTCTCATGACTGCTACGCGGGGCATAGATGCCTTGTTGTGTTGAAGCCTCATAATAGACATCATGATCTTCCAGCCACTGCATGACGGAAGCTGCTGTGCCATGCTCGAGCGGAAGATGGAATAAACGTTCACCGTCTGCGTCATGAATTGTCGCTCCGTTGGAGCCGATAATTGGGGTTTTGATTCCGCCTTCGCGGCTGATGGTCACAACATCGGAATAGACGCGTCCTGTTGCAATGGTAACTTTCATACCGGATTGCTGGGCCTTTTGGATAGCTGCGGCATTCTCCGGGCTAATCTGGCTATCTATGTTCAACAAAGTTCCATCTAAATCTGTGGCAAATAATTTCATATATTTACAACTCCTTATCATCTGTAGGTTCAGGAATGAGAATCTCAACCTGTTGTTCGGCTAGAAAAACAAGCCATTCTTTGGTTGGCCATTGATCCGTAATCAATACATCCACCAATGACCAGTCGGCAAAACGATAACCATAACGTCTATCAAATTTGGATTGATCTGCAAGAACAACAACTTTCTTGGCAGCTTTCATCATTTGGTGTTTAATTTTCCCTTCCTCTTCGGAAGCACTGAAGCCATCCATGGTGATACCACCAATTCCGATAAAGGCTTTATCTACATAATAGTGGGAGAGGGTCTCTATAACAGAGGTACCGTAGACATAACGTTGTTCCTTATCTACTTTGCCTCCGAGCAAACGAATCTGGACAGCAGTGTGATTGGAGAGAAGATCAGCGGAATGAATCGAATTAGTAATGACGGTACAGGATTTGCCGTTTAAGTTCTCGGCACAGGCCTGCACAGTCGTGGAAGAGTCCAGAATAATGATCTCGCCTTGCCTTACAATGGCCGCAGCGAGTTTGCCGATGGCCCTCTTTTCCTCAGATACATCGAGTAAACGGTCTTTGTAGGATCTAAATTCTTGTGGAGGAGGGGGGAGAATCGCGCCGCCGCGTGTTCGGATAATGGCATCCTGTTCCTCAAGCTTAATCAGATCCCTGCGTGCAGTATCCCGTGATACATCAAACAAGGCGACAATATCATCGGCTGAGATGCGATTGTGTTTGCGTAGATGTTCAATAATGAGCTGCATTCGTTCTTCTTGAAACAAACATGTCACCTCCGAGTATATGGATGACCGTACTTATACTGATACTTTAATTATAAGTATTCTTAATGTGATTTGCAATATTATAAGTGAACGTAAGTTTTTATAAGTGTTTTAATGGATGATTTACATTGTTCCTGCATGGGGATGACATTGGCATGAACGGGAGGTGGCTAATAACGGGGCTCTGAAGAACAGTATGCAATGGACAAAAAGGCTTGAAAAATAAATTTTAAAAAAAGTATTGCAAGTTCATTTTCTCCTATGGTATACTCATTCTTGTCGCCAAGAAAGACAACTTGTTATTAAGGCCCGTTGGTCAAGGGGTTAAGACACCTCCCTTTCACGGAGGTAACAGGGGTTCGAATCCCCTACGGGTCATATCTTCACCACCTCATGAGATCTACATTTTCGATGAGTAATCCTCAAAGTCATTGCTCTTATAGACAAGAATGAAGCATGGCACATCCGGTGAAGTTTACAGCAAGAGCCATTAGCTCAGTTGGTAGAGCACCTGACTTTTAATCAGGGTGTCGAAGGTTCGAGCCCTTCATGGCTCACCATTTTTTACAATTGAATATGCGGTCGTGGTGGAATGGCAGACACGCTATCTTGAGGGGGTAGTGGGTGTATACCCGTGGAGGTTCGAGTCCTCTCGACCGCATCACAGCAACAATATAAGATAGACTTCTATGATCATTCATGGGAGTCTATCTTTGTGTAATACGATATACCTCATCCTGTTCCAGGCATATAAAGGCTGAGCATTCAGGAATAATGTGGTATAATTCAAGCAGATGAGTTGATTATTACGGTTGGAAGGCGGTTCTTGTATGCAGTCGATCTATGAGCGAATTGAACACCTGATTGCCGAACGAGGAATGACCAAGAAGGCTTTCTGCCAACAGCTGAAGATTAGCACAGGCAATCTGGGTGATTGGAAACGTGGCAAGTCTATTCCGAGTACGAATAAATTAATTGAGATTGCTTCGTTTTTTGATGTGAGCCTCGACTGGCTCATGATTGGACGTCCATCGAAGGAAGCGATGGTTCGGGAAAAACGGGAGGATTATTTTTTTGACGTTTTGCGGCAATTGAATTGCCAAGAAAGTGAATTATCGACTGTGGAACAGTCTTTTATCAGCGAATATATTGAGTTCACCCGTTACCGAAAATCCAAGGAAAGTAAGGATGCAGGCGACTATCGCTACAAACCTGAGAACAAATCAGAGAACGATTCTGAGGAAAACGAAGCGTAAACGATATGAGCATCCATAGACTAAATGTACAAAAACCTCTGGACTAATCCGAACATACTCGGAGAACGTTCAGAGGTTTTTTGTATGAACCATGCATACTTTACGCCCTTATTTACGAAAGACAAGGGTTTCTTTGCCCAGCAGGTGGGGACGGAGTGTATTCCAGATCTGAAGACATTGCTCCTGAAGCTCCCAAGCTGCCATGCCAAGGAGTCGAACGCCGATGCCTCCGGTTACCAGCAAACTTGCACCTGCGAGCATCCGTCCATCTGGTGGCAGCGCGGATCTGACTTGCTCCAACTCCATAGTACCGAGCCCCGGGGCGATCATCCATAACGCAGCGGTATGGGTATAGTGAAGGAGAGACGCCGAGTGTTTGGGATCATCTGTATCCGGTTCAAGTCCGAATCGATCCCAGACAGCCAGTTGCTCACCTTGCCATATCTCCGTCAAGCTGCGGTAACGCTCGAATTGGAACGCTTCTCCCCGATGAATCCGTCCGGCAGACCAGATATCTGCATAGACCAGGGTCGCCTGTTCTTCCAGCTCAAAGGTTACAGCGAGTGAAGAAGAACTTCCCTTGAAAGGGATGACGCATTCAGGAAAGTACTCCAGCGTGGCCCCCTTTCCCAACCGAAAGTGATGATTAACGGATGAGGGAATGGAAGGTGTAGGATGAAGTCTGGTAGCAG
This sequence comes from Paenibacillus sp. 2003, assembly GCF_031455635.1. Taxonomy (NCBI): domain Bacteria; kingdom Bacillati; phylum Bacillota; class Bacilli; order Caryophanales; family Paenibacillaceae; genus Paenibacillus; species Paenibacillus sp. 2003. The sequence continues at coordinate 29,917 of NZ_JAVDTB010000011.1, forward strand.
ATGTGCTGCTCAACATGACATGGGTGCCTTCACCTAATTCCCACTCGGAATGATAATGATCCCCGTTAAGGACTCCGGGCGAGACGTCTGACGTGTACACACATAATTCGGTTCCACCTCCGGGAGGTCGAAAGGAACGGCTAAACCGGAGCGGTGCGCTGTAATAACGATCGGTCATGACAGTTCGGTCGCCTTGAAAGGCAAAGGTGGCCCGAAGCTCGCTGCGGCGTGTGAAAGGCGCACCTGAACTTTCATTCCGATTCACCTCTGTCCCCGAGGGGACAGAAGATGAATTAATGCGAGTGAGTGCCATGTTCATGGCTGTGTGAATGCAGATGTGCAGCGGAAGCATCGTCATCCATGTATTGATGTTCGAGCCAGTGGACAATCTCGGACACACCTTCACCGCTCATTAGATTAGACATGACATAAGGGCGGCCTTCGCGTACCCGCTCGGTATCATTTTTCATAACTTCCAGGCTTGCTCCAACATAAGGGGCGAGGTCGGTTTTGTTGATTAACAACAGATCTGAACGCGTGATGCCGGGACCGCCTTTGCGAGGAAGTTTCTCCCCTTGGGCAACGTCGATAATGTAGATGAACACATCGGCCAGTTCCGGACTGAATGCGGCAGAGAGATTGTCGCCGCCGCTCTCGATGAAGATTAGTTGCAGATCCGGGAAACGTTCAATCAACTCGTCAACTGCTTCGAAATTCATGGAGGCATCCTCACGAATAGCCGTGTGCGGGCATCCACCTGTCTCTACGCCAATAATACGCTCTGGTGCCAGGGCGTTCTGACGCAGCAAAATCTCGGCATCTTCCTTGGTATAAATGTCATTGGTGATGACAGCAAGGCTGTAACGTGTACGCAGTGCCTTGGACAGCTTCTCCACAAGGGCTGTTTTACCTGAACCTACCGGTCCACCAATTCCAATTCGCATCGGACGACTCCGATCAAATGCCTTACGTTCCCACTCCGGATGATGCGTATGATTAGCTCCTCCACACATAACAATTCCTCCTTGGTTATATAAAAGTTGATGTTAAGACATAAACAGCCGCGCGGGTAAGGTCTCATGCCGCATGGCGTAGATTTCCTGGGCGATTCCGAAGCTGTGCATATCTTCCGGGTCATTGTCCCGCATGAGAGCCCATTCCGCTTCGATATCATCAAGCAGTTTCTGAATCAACATCTGCGCTTCGGTTTGTCCGATGGGCAGCAGGCGAAGTGCGCTGTTCACATAAGCGTTCACCGAGGTATACAGATGCCCGGTAACGGCTTCATCCAATTCAATCTCCAATTGATAGTTGATATAACCGTGAATGGTCGTGATGCCGCAATACGCGCCGTATTCCCGGATGGCCTCATCAATCAGGGAAAAGTCCATCCATGGATAGAGTGAGCGGGCCAGCTTGAGCAGTCGCTTTCCCATTTTGTGGCTGCTTTCCCTGAGTTCCCGAGGGGAGCGCTGGGCGTGGACACGTTTATCGTACAGGGCAAGTAGAGCGGCATCTTGCTGTTTTATCGCCTGATAGACGCCTTTGATGGCAAGACCATCTAGTCGTACAAGACTGGAATGAAGCTGGCTGCGAATAAACTGTTCAAGCTGCGCGGTATTTTGCACGGTGCCATCATGCGTGTAAGCTTCCAGACCGAAGGAATGGGAGAAACCACCGATGGGCAGGGCTGAATCCAGCAGCTGAACATAACGGAGTAGCTTTGTGCCACTGTTCATCATGAGTGCCCCCTTATCAGCTAATCCGTATTCCTATCAAAACATAAAGTACCGCTGTGCCATAGGCAACTCGTCTGCGGGTTCACAGGTGAGAAGCTCGCCGTCGGCGCGTACCTCATAGGTCTCAGGATCGACTTCAATGACAGGGGTGACGTCGTTGTGAATCATGTCTTTTTTGCTGACCGAGCGGCAGCCTTTAACCGGTTCAACCCGCTTTTTCAGGCCCAATGACTCTTTGATCCCCGCATCTGCTGCGGCTTGGGAGACAAAGGTGATCGATCCGCTGGCAATGGCACTACCATAAGCTCCGAACATGGGTCTGCCAAATACGGGCTGAGGTGTCGGGATGGACGCATTGGGATCACCCATCTGGGCAAATGTAATCATGCCACCCTTGATGACAATCTCGGGTTTAACTCCGAAGTAAGCTGGTTTCCAGATGATTAGATCTGCCAGCTTTCCAACTTCCACCGAACCGACGAGATGACCGATTCCGTGTGCGATAGCTGGATTGATGGTGTACTTGGCGACATATCGCTTGATCCGATCGTTATCAGAGGGGGAATCCGGGTTGAGTTCAAGTTTGCCGCGCTGTTTTTTCATTTTGTCGGCTGTCTGCCAGGTGCGGATAATGACTTCACCCACTCGGCCCATGGCCTGTGAATCGGAACTGATGATGCTGAACACGCCAAGATCATGCAAAATGTCTTCGGCTGCGATTGTTTCGGGACGAATTCGCGAATCCGCAAAAGCGACATCTTCCGGGATGGAAGGGTCCAGGTGATGACACACCATCAACATATCGAGATGCTCTTCTACAGTGTTGCGTGTGTACGGTCGTGTTGGGTTGGTAGATGAGGGGATAACGTAGGACTCCCCAGCGGCCCGGATAATATCCGGTGCGTGTCCGCCACCAGCGCCTTCCGTATGGTACGTGTGGATCGTCCGGCCGTTGATTGCAGCCAGGGTGTTTTCGAGAAATCCGGTTTCGTTCAATGTATCGGTATGGATAGCCACTTGAACATCATGTTCCCCTGCGGCAGTCAGACAAGCGTCGATTGCGCTCGGGGTAGTGCCCCAATCCTCATGCAGCTTCAGGCCGATGACACCTGCTTCAATCTGTTCGATTAAAGGTGCGGTGCTGGAACTGTTGCCTTTGCCGAGGTAACCGATGTTCATGGGAAAAGCCTCTGCCGATTCTAACATCCGGTGGATGTGCCAGGCTCCTGGTGTGCAGGTGGTGGCTTTGGTTCCTGTTGCTGGTCCTGTTCCGCCACCAATCATGGTCGTGACCCCGGAGGATAATGCAGTCTGAATCTGCTGTGGGCAGATGAAATGAATATGGGTATCAATGCCGCCAGCGGTTACAATCATGCCTTCACCAGCGATGATTTCGGTGGAAGCACCGATAACCAGTGTGGGATGTACACCATCCATTGTATCCGGGTTACCGGATTTGCCAATGGCGCAGATGTGACCATCCCGAATGCCGATATCCGCTTTTACAATGCCCCAATGATCGATAATGATAGCGTTGGTGATAACGGTATCAGGAGTGCCGTCACTTCGCAGAGCAGTAGTAGACTGGCCCATCCCGTCGCGGATAACCTTGCCGCCCCCGAACTTGCTCTCATCTCCGTATACGGCATAATCATACTCAATCTCTGCCCATAGTTCGGTATCTGCAAGTCTTACGGCATCGCCGGTTGTCGGTCCAAACATGGACGCGTACTGTTCGCGGCTCATTCGTTTCATGAAGATTCACCCCCATCTTGTATGGGAGGGGAGAACGTCTTCAGGAATGCCTCCAGTTTCAGTGGATCAGGAGTTTGATCGGCAGAGCCTTCGGTTAATCCGTTGAACCCGTGAATCTGGCGTTTGCCGCCAAAGGTCGTGAGTTCAACAGGTTTCTCTTCACCAGGTTCGAAGCGGACTGCGGTGCCTGCCGGAATATGCAGGCGATGTCCAAAAGCTGCCGTGCGATCAAAGTCCAGTGCTGCATTAACTTCATAGAAGTGAACGTGAGAGCCGACCTGAACGGGGCGGTCGCCGCGGTTAAGGACAATGAGTCGTAGGGTTAAACGATCCGGATGACAGATGATGTCGTCATCTGGCTTCAAACGGTATTCACCAGGAATCATGGTTTCTCCTGCCTTTCTCAGCGTATAGGTTCATGTACGGTAACCAGTTTTGTACCGTCAGGAAATGTGGCTTCTACCTGTACTTCAGGAATCATATCGGGAACACCATCCATACAGTCTTCGCGTGTCAGGATGGTGCCTCCGTATCTCATTAATTCGGCAACACTCATTCCATCCCGTGCTCGTTCCATCAGTTCGGAGGTCAACAAGGCGATGGCTTCGGGAACATTCAACTTGAGTCCGCGTGCTCTTCGTTCACGGGCGAGGTTAGCAGCCACGGTAATCAGGAGTTTTTCCTTTTCCTGCTCAGTCCAGTGCAAGGCAATCCGACCTTTCGCTTATAATGTCTGATATGTTCATGGATCATGTTATATGTTAAATATACTCACACAGGGTGAATCCTTTGTCAATAAGCTTCAAAGCATATTAGCAGTATGCATGAAACGAGTAGGCATGAAATAAAATTATGTAAGCTATATTGACATGAAGAGTGTAACCCTCCATAATTTGGATCAACGAACATTTCGGACGCAAATGACCTTAATGTTCGTCAATAGACTAAAAAAAAGGGAGTGTAGGCTATTGAAGAAGAGGTCGGTCAAGTTATGGAGTATTTTGCTCGGTGCGGTCATTGTGATGACAGGATGTGTGGAGGGCGCTGCGCCGCCTGAAGCTTCGGGTTCAGGTGGTACAGGAGAGCCGGCTGCATCCGGTGATACGATTAAAGTTGGCATTCTTCACTCTCTCAGCGGAACGATGGCGATCAGTGAAGTATCTGTTAAAGATGCTGAGATGCTTGCCATTGAAGAGATTAACGCCGCGGGCGGAGTTTTGGGTAAACAGATCGAGCCTGTAGTTGAGGATGGCGCTTCGGATTGGCCTACTTTTGCGGAGAAGGCTGGAAAGTTACTGCAACAGGATAAGGTCGCTGCTGTATTTGGTGGATGGACCTCTGCAAGTCGGAAGGCTATGCTCCCGGTGTTTGAACAGAATAAAGGTCTATTGTTTTACCCGGTACAATATGAGGGATTGGAATCGTCGCCAAATATTTTTTATACAGGAGCAACAACCAATCAGCAGATCGTTCCATCCGTAACCTGGCTACTGGAGAACAGGGGCAAGACGTTTTATCTGCTCGGTTCAGATTATGTATTCCCAAAAACGGCCAATCAGGTCATTAAGGCACAACTCGCAGCAGAAGGCGGCGAAGTAGTGGGTGAAGAATACACACCGCTGGGCCATACCGATTACAGTACCATCATTAGCAAAATCAAAGCTGCGAAGCCGGATATTGTATACAATACGCTGAACGGAGATAGCAATGTGGCCTTCTTCAAACAATTGAAGGATGCCGGAATCTCCTCGGATCAGATGACGACCCTCTCGGTAAGTGTGGCGGAGGAAGAAATCCGTGGTATTGGCGCAGACGTATTGAAGGGACATCTGGCTTCGTGGAATTATTATCAGACAACCGATACACCTGAGAATGCAACATTTGTTGCCAAGTATAAAGAAAAATACGGTGCTGATCGAGTGACAGCTGATCCGATTGAAGCGGGATATGTGGCAGTTTATCTCTGGAAGGCGGCGGTGGAGAAAGCAGGATCAACCGACGTGGAGAAGGTGAAGGCAGCTGCCAAGGGTCTGGAGTTTGATGCCCCGGAAGGTAAGGTAACCGTGGATGGAGAGAATCAGCATATCTATAAAACCGTACGGATCGGTGAGGTGCAGGAAGATGGGCAGTTCAAGGAATTGTGGAATTCTGGTGAGCCTGTCAAGCCGGACCCTTATCTGAAAACGTATGAATGGGGAGCTTCCCTCAGCGCTAAATAACATAGAAACCTCGCAATAAAACAGGCAACTCGCTTCAAAGCAGCCGAAACATAAACGAGGGTGTGACAACACACCCTCTCACCGCATTGCGGTAAAGCGTTACTGTGATGTGGAAAAATGTTGCTGCCGCTAATTGAGGTCATGTGAAATATCGAGATTCACGGTATGGAGGAGGGGATAGCGATGGATATGTTTATCCTGCAGATATTCAACGGTCTGAGTATCAGTTCAATTCTGTTGTTAATTGCATTGGGGCTTGCAGTAACGTTTGGGCTGATGAATGTCATCAATATGGCTCACGGTGAACTGATCATGATCGGTGCATATGCAACGTATGTAACACAAAATTTGTTCATGTCCTATGCTCCAGCAGCGTGGTTTGGTGCCTATTTTGTTGTGGCTCTGCCGATTGCGTTCATTGTAGCGGCTCTGATTGGCTGGTTGCTTGAAGTAGTGTTGATCCGGCATCTGTATGGCAGGCCGCTGGACAGTCTGCTTGCGACATGGGGTGTAGGCATGATGCTGCAACAACTGGCCCGTACGATATTCGGAGCACCCAATGTGGGAGTATCCAGTCCGGCTTGGCTCAATGGGGGATTGGCGATCTCGGATGGCATTGTATTTCCGTACAAGCGAATTTTCATTATCGCATTAGTTGCGGTTGTGCTGCTGTGTATGTATCTCTATATCTATCGAACATCATCCGGAAGACGAATGAGGGCTGTAATGCAGAATCGGAGTATGGCAGGGTGCCTTGGAATTTCGACCCGGCGGGTGGATGGTATGACCTTTGCCATTGGTTCGGGCATCGCCGGAATTGCTGGTTGTGCATTAACGCTCATTGGTCCGATTGGCCCTTCACTTGGCACGTATTATATTGTGGATGCATTCATGGTCGTTGTTCTGGGTGGTGTAGGGAAATTGGTTGGAACTGTGTGTGGTGCACTGGGAATTGGGATGTTTAACACGCTGTTCGAAACCTATACCTCTGCCTCCATTGGCAAGGTGCTGGTATTTGTATGTATCGTTGCTTTTTTGCAATGGAAACCACGTGGCTTGGTCGCAATGCGTACACGGAGTCTCGATTAACGTGAAGAAGGGGGTTAGTTCATGTCCGCTTTACTCAAGACTGGCAGTCTGAAAATGAGGATTATCTGGGCGGTTGTACTGATCATGATGTGTCTTGCTCCACTGATCTCCACGGAGTTTCGTCTGAGTCTGTTAGCCAAGTTTTTGGCGCTGGCAATCCTGGCCATTGGTCTCGATCTGATCTGGGGATATGGGGGTGTGTTGAGTCTTGGGCATGGAGTGTTCTTCGGTCTGGGTGGGTACGCGATGGCGATGTATCTGAAGCTTCAGGCCAGTGGAGCAACGCTCCCTGACTTCATGGGATGGAGTGGCCTCAGTGGTCTGCCGTGGTTCTGGGAACCGTTTCGCTCTTTCCCGGTGGCGCTGTTATTGGGGATAGCCCTTCCGGCATTACTTGCCTTTGCGCTGGGATGGTTTACGTTCCGTAACCGGATCACCGGTGTTTATTTTACCATCCTGACTCAAGCCTTGGTTCTTATTACAGTAACGCTCTTTGTTGGCAAACAGGAATGGACGGGTGGAACAAATGGCATTACCGGATATAATTCGATCTTTGGTTTTACACTTCATTCCGCTGAAACAACCATTGTTCTCTATTATATAACGCTTGCCGTTCTGGTGATCGCATATGTGCTCTGTCGTCGAATGGTGAACAGTCGTTTCGGCCAAGTGCTCGAAGCTGCGCGGGATGGAGAGAATCGGGTGCGATTCCTCGGATATGATCCGGCAGGATATAAAACGCTGGCTTTTGCTTTTTCCGGTGCGCTTGCAGGCATCGCGGGCATGTTGTTTGTTCTTCAGGTGGGTATTATCTCGCCATCGATGATGGGGATTGTGCCCTCCATTGAGATGGTCCTGTGGGTTGCGCTGGGTGGTCGCGGTACGCTTATTGGAGCGGTCATCGGAGCGGTGGTGCTGAATGCAGCCAAAACAGGCATAAGTGAGGCTTATCCCGAAGGGTGGCTGTTTGTCATTGGTGGGCTCTTTGTAACGGTAGTTTTGTTCATGCCAAACGGAATTGTAGGTGTGTATCGTCATGTCGTTCGCTTGCTGAAGCGGAGAGGAGAGAGTGCGCATGTCCAAGTCACTCGGGAAAAACCTGAAGTCTACTGAGGAATCAGCGGTGTTGGTAGCCGAGGATGTTACGGTCGCCTTTGGTGGGTTCGTTGCGGTCAAAGGAATGAATCTGAAGCTGCATGAACATGACCTGCATTTTCTGATCGGACCCAATGGTGCTGGGAAAACAACGATGCTGGATGTGATATGCGGCAAAACAAAACCCATGTCCGGCTCGGTGAAGATGGCGGATGGCACGGAATTAACACGACTGAAGGAGCACCAGATTGTTCGCAAAGGTGTGGGACGCAAATTCCAGGCGCCATCGATCTTTGCAGGTCTGACGGTGCAGGAGAATCTGACGCTGGCGGCGGAGACTCGCCGTTCCCCTTTGCAAGCCATCGGTATTCGTCGATATGGGAAAATGAGTGCTGCCATGGAGCATGTTACCCTCCAGATTGGTCTGCAAGACCGCGTTGATGCTCGTGCAGGAGCGTTATCACATGGGGAGAAGCAGTGGCTGGAGATCGGCATGCTGCTTCTCCAGGAGCCACGTGTGTTGTTGCTGGACGAACCAGCCGCAGGCATGACGGATGAAGAAACGCACAAGACCGGGCGACTTCTGCAAGAGATTGCGCGTGAACGCTCGGTTGTGGTGGTGGAGCATGATATGGAGTTTGTGCGAGAGTTCGCAGCCAAGGTAACGGTGATGCATGAAGGGAAACTGCTGAAGGAAGGTACGATGGCGGAGGTACAGGCAGATCCGAAAGTGGCCGAAGTGTATCTGGGCAAAAGGAGGGATGACCATGCTGTCGCTGCAACGAATTGAATCCGGCTACGGGGAAAGCAATGTGCTTCGTGGTGTGAACCTGGATGTACAGCCTGGACAGGTGGTGTGTCTGATGGGCCGTAACGGTGTAGGGAAAACAACGTTGATGAAAACATTAATGGGGTTGCTCAAAACACGCAAGGGCAGTATTCAGTGGCAAAATCAGGAGTTATCCACTTTGGACACAGCCAAGCGGGCAAGGGCAGGGATCGGTTATGTACCGCAGGGGCGGGAAATTTTCCCGCAGCTTACGGTGAAAGAAAACTTATTGCTCGGTCTGGAGACAAGTGCGCCGGGAGTAAAAACGTTCCCGGAGGATGTACTGGCGATGTTTCCAGTGCTTGCGACGATGTATGGACGGCAGGGCGGGGATCTGAGTGGTGGACAGCAGCAACAGTTGGCATTCGCCCGGGCGTTGGCTTCGCGTCCGGGGTTGTTGCTACTTGATGAGCCGACAGAAGGCATCCAGCCTTCTATCGTGGAGGACATTCGGCAGGTTATTTTGCAGCTCAAGGCAAAGGGGAACCTCTCGGTTTTGCTGGTAGAGCAGAGTATCGATTTTGTACGAAGTGCCGCAGATTACATCTATATCATGGACAAAGGAACCATAACCCTGCACGGGACACCGCAAGAACTGGATATGTCGCAGTTTGAACATCATCTCTCCGTATAGTTGTAGTTAGTCGGCGAGTGGAGAAAGGTTTCAGGAACGCTTGTCCAGGATATTCGAGTATTTGGGATATAACCGCCGGATGCATTCCGGACAGATGTCATGGGTGAATTCGGCGTGGGTATGCTTCTCCAGATAACTCTCAACGGAGTTCCAGTGTTCCTCTTCGTCCTTGATTTGTTTGCAGACGGCGCAAATAGGCAGCAGTCCGCGCAATGTGCGCACTTCAGACAATGCCTTCTTCAATTGGTGTTCTGTCTTTCTCTGTTCGGTAATATCCATGTGTGCAATCAAAGCGAGATTGGTATCCAGAATTGAATTTGCATAAGATAGAGGGGTGAGTTCTACACGAAACCACCTCTTTTCGTTGTATACAGTATACACGCAGATGTCATATGTATGATTTCGATTAAAGGGTATTCCGCGTTCTTTCAAATTCTGTGCGACAAGTGCCATGTTAGCGTTCTTGCCTCGTTTTGCCCAGGCTTCCGTCAGATGCAGGTAATGTCTATAACTACTGTGTATATCCGGGTTAGGTGAGCATTGACCAAGTCCCTGTTGCCAGGCACGGTTACAACTTTGGATAATCCAATTGTGATCAACGATGATGAGTTGGTGACGTATGGACTGGAACGACAGCCTCTCCAGATCGGATGTAACATGTCTCATGGATGAGACCCTCCTTTGGCAGAAATCTTATCTCAGTTCATCTGGAATATCCAAAATATCAGCGACCAGGTGCCTGAATCGGGTTGCTTTGCGTGTGCCGTGAATAAGATTGGATAAACGATAGGGTGGGATGCCATGCTGTTCACAAAAGGTCTTCTGGTCCACTTGAAGTTCGGTTAGCCGTCGTTTGATGGCCCATCCGAACGGAGTAACTGGTTTTTTCTTGTTCAAAAGGGTTCACCCCTGGTTAGAATGTAGTATTCAGCCGCCCTTTCATCATGTAGAATATATAGAAATGCGAGCTGTATGTTTCATTATATACGTAAATTCGTCATCTAACAATTAAAAAAGACGGAAAAAAGTGTATTTTGTGATGATAAATGGCGTAAATACGTAAATAAAACAAATAAAATGACAAAAAACACGTCGGCAAGGAGGTTGCCGCGTGTTTTTTAGTTTGTCTGAATGAAGGGGAGCAGGTATGAGGAGGAAGAGGATTAGGCCCTGTAGGCATGAAGTCCAGCTCCAAGCATATGGAAACTGGGGAAAAACGATTTCATGGACATCGAGGTTGGCTGTGCCAGTCCATCCGCAGCCGAGGCGCTGACGGTCTTCCATTCATTCTCCAGATCTGTGGCCAGGCGGACCATCAGATCCTTGGTTGTATCGTTGTTCAGGGGAATGACTTTGGAGGCTTCGGTTATGCAGGCATTCATGGCTGAATGCAGGTAACCAAGGACCGCCTCCTCGACCGGGATGTCGAGGTGGTGGTTAATCCAGGCGTGAACAGTGGAGAGGCAGCCAACCGAATCGTATTTGGCACAGATCTGTTCGAGCTGGCTGAATTCAATCCAGGGGTGCAGAGCACGTGCAAGTCTGATCAATCGTTTACCCATGGCGGCAGCTTGTTCTCTGAGATCTCCAGGGGTTCGCTGAACATGGACGAGCTTGTCGATTAGAGCTATCCGCCATGTATCTTTGTGATCTGCTGCGGTATAGATGCCTTTGATGGCCATACCTTCAAGACGAACGATGCTGGGATGCAACTGACAACGCATGAATGATTCGAGATCTTCAGCATTACGAATGGTACCCTCCCTGATATGGATATCCATGCCGAAGGAATGGGTGAACCCTCCAACCTGAATAGAGGAATCAAGCAGGTTGACATAATCGAGCAGCTTATTCCCACGGTTCACAATCATTCGCCTCCTGTGTTCGTTAAATGTCACTTATAGTGACATTTATAATCCTTTTTGTTTGCTTTATGTTTATAAATCCGAATTATATGATAGTTATCTTCCCATAAATGTCCACTTTTTGTCAATGGTATCCGTGAAATTTAATGGATTAAATCTGTAATTTAATATTTGTGTTATTTTATATAACTTAATGTGTCATTTGTGTGGTGGAGTGCAGGGAGAACTATATAGAAGGAAGGACTATATATAAATGAATCAACAAGATCGGCTCTTACCGAAAAAGAGGAGATCAAATCTAATAATATGCAGTTCATGGGTAAAGATGACGAGATTATGCGATTTTTGATGAAAATGCCTAGCTGAAAAAGTAGTATTAAAAAATACTTTACTTTTAGTTCTGAACCCGGTATAATCAATTCTGTTGCCGATTATTTACGACATGCGGTCGTGGTGGAATGGCAGACACGCTATCTTGAGGGGGTAGTGGGCGTATGCCCGTGGAGGTTCGAGTCCTCTCGACCGCATCATATGAACGATGAAAAAGAAGCTTTCCGTTATTGGAGAGCTTCTTTTTTTGTCTTTTTCGAACAGTATGACATCTGGGTTGAGAAAAAAAGCCATCCATTACCGGGGCAATGGTGCTCTACCTTACGGCTACGGGTGGCCTGTGTATTATTTTTGAAGTAAGTTCTTGATATCTTCTTCAATCTTGTCCGGTGTTGTTTTGGGAGCATAACGTTTCAGTACCTGTCCGTTCTGATCCACAAGGAATTTGGTGAAGTTCCATTTGATTGCTTTGGAGCCGAGCAGGCCAGGAGCTTCTGTGCTAAGGTGTTGGAAAAGAGGGTGAGCGCTTGAGCCGTTCACATCAATTTTCTCAAACATTGGGAAGCTTACGCCATAATTCATCTGACAGAACTCGGCAATATCGTCGGAAGATCCTTTTTCCTGTGCAAACTGGTTGCTTGGGAAACCAAGAACTTCAAATGGAGCATCTTGAAATTTGTCTTGCAGTTCTTGCAGACCTTTGAATTGAGGAGTGAGGCCGCATGAGCTTGCCGTATTCACAATCAGGAGCACTTTGTCACGGTAGTCGGACATTTCAACTTCTTGACCGCGAAGGGTATTCACTTTGTAATCGTAGACTGTCATCTAAATCGCCTCCATTTATTTACTCTTATATCTTCTATTATATTGGCTACAATTAAATATTGCAAAACTAATGTGGTGTTAAAAGCATCAAAACAGGCAAGTTGTGCAGAATACGTGAATGAATTGCGAAGTGATTTTCGTCAGAGTGAGAATTAGATAGCCTTGAAGAGATGGATAGAGTATAACCTTATTGTAAGCGTTATTATAAACGAGTATTGGCAAAAATCTGCCGATTTGGTGATCTGTAAGGACTTTACACCGTCATGGCGGGGGTGTATGATTCATAACGTAATTTCAATTTAAACTAAATTGTACTTGAAAAACGAAACAAACGATAATATCGCTCGATCTTACCTTAAGATATACGAACGATGTTTTAATCGCTGAGTTTCCATTCATTGATGAATGGGAAACGGGGGAACCAACGGAATGCGCTGTCCAGGACAGTGGGCATTCATGGGGTGAATTTTCCGGTGACAGCCGGAAATAGGGCGACTCTCGCGCCCGAATCCGTCAGCTAACCTCGTAAGCGTTAAAGGGAGAGGCAACAAGCCGTACGCTGGTTCATGGTGTTTTCGCCATGGGTTATTTAAGAAGCGTTCGGGAGGCCTTGGTCCCCCACGCTTCTTTTTTGTTGTCTTTTCACGCCAAGGGAGGAACGAATGATGGATACTGAGATGATTTTAGTGACTGCTCCAAATGAAGCAGGACGCAAATTTATTAAATTGCTGATGTACAAAAAAATGCCGTTTGCCGTTCTAACCAACAGTGCAGGGGAAGAGCGCAGACTCCGTAGAATCGGAGTAGAACATGTCATTCGCATGAATACAGCTGCAGCTCAAAAATGGTTTTTGCCGCAGGGCAGCGTAGGTAACGTGTTTATTTTCGAGAACAGCCTGAATCTGACCTGTCGTTATTTACAGATCTGCCGTTCATGGACTTCGAAATCCCTGTGCGTCATTACGGAGCAGAGTCATCCTAAGGGCATCTATCGGGGCATGGGCGCAGACCGGATTGTATATTCGCTCAATGGGGAAGTTGGCTTTCTCCTCAATGGTTAATGCCATAGCTTGTGATTGCTCAGGTGTAAGGTGCCTGTTATAATTGAATGTATCGATAAACGGAAGTTTGAGGAGACTCATGCATGATGGTGAGTCTTCTTTTTTATGGGTTTAAAGGTGAACGCGAACTTTTAGATTAGGATCAGGAATCACCTGTGGCTTACAAGGAGGAATTGGCGTGCCGGATGTAGGTGGATTGAAATGGTTGTTTTTTGATGTTGGAGATACGCTGGTGGATGAATGGGAGCCGGTTGATGATATTATCGGACAGTTCGTCCGCGAAGCCTGTGCATTGGGGTATCCGGTGAAGATTGAGGCGGTACGCGAACTGTTCGCGAACTGTTACCAGAAATATGAGCAATGGCCTATGAGAGTGGCGATTCGCACATTTGTTGAAGACGAGGGACACCAGAAACAGATTCAGGACAAGTTGAAGTTTCAAAAAGATCTTGAACGTCCTTTTCCTTCAGCGGATTCCGTTCTTCAGCAGTTGTCACGGCATTATCGCATTGGTATTATTGCCAATCAGAGTCCTGGAACGGAAGAGAGACTGGAGAGCTACGGGTTGCGGAAGTATGTTGATGTTCTGGCATGTTCGGCTGAAGAAGGAGTGTCCAAGCCAGACCCTGAGTTATACGCTGTGGCCTTGAAGCAGGCCGGTTGTAAACCGGAGGAAGCCGTCATGATCGGCGATCGGATCGATAACGACATTATACCTGCTCGGAAGCTGGGCATGCGTACGATTCGAATTATGCAGGGTTACGGAAGATTCCAGCCAGAACTATCGGATGACAAACGTGCGGATTGGACTGTGGATTCATTGGATCAACTCCTGCCATTACTGATACCAAATCAGGATTAGATTTAGATGGTTGTTTATTGGAGTTTGAGTTTTACTATAAAAGGAAACATGTTGCTGTATTGCAACAATAAAGGCTGATCAACTTGGGTATTGCATACCAGAGTTGATCAGCCTTTTTAGTATTTAGTCGATTAGAACGAGATTAGAATAACCGGATCGTTTGAATGATCAGATATACATTCAGCACAACGATAACAGCTGCAATGAACCATGAGATGATTTTGAGCCACATTTTGTTGGCGAATGCACCCATGCTTTTTTTATCACTTGTGAACATCACCAGGGGAATTACAGCAAAGGGCAATTGAAGAGACAGCACGACCTGGCTCAAAATGAGCAGTTCTTCTGTGCCATGTTCTCCTGCAATGGCTGTCACAATTACCGCCGGGATGATGGCGATCAGACGTGTGACTAGTCTGCGCAGCCAAGCCGGAATTCGAATGTTCAGGAAACCTTCCATAACGATCTGCCCAGCGAGTGTACCTGTAAGGGTAGAGTTCTGACCTGATGCTAACAGCGCCACACCGAACAGGATACTTGCAACCGTTGTACCCAAAAGAGGTGTCAGCAGATGGTAGGCATCTGCGATCTCGGCAACCTGCGTCATGCCAGCACTGTGAAATACAGCAGCAGATACAATCAGGATGGCCGCATTGATGAACAGGGCCAGTGTCAACGCGATCGTAGAGTCCATGGTCGAGTACCGAATGGCTTCTTTTTTGCCCTGTGGTGTCTGTTCGATCTGACGGGTCTGCACAATGGAAGAATGCAGATACAGATTATGCGGCATCACGGTTGCTCCAATAATACCAATGGCGATGTAGAGCATAGCCGGGTTTTGCAGAATCTCAACATTTGGTACAAAACCATGGAGCACACCGCCCATATCCGGTTTTGCCAGAAACAGGTCAATACCGAAGCAGAGGGCGATGGTTGCCATCAGCACAATGACGAGAGTCTCCAAGGCACGGAAGCCTTTGTTTTGCAGTACAAGAATCAGGAGTACATCAACTGCGGTGATGATAACGCCGTATAACATGGGAATGTTAAATAACAGCTTTAACGCGATGGCAGAACCAATGACTTCAGCCAGATCGGTGGCTGCAATGGCAAGCTCACACAGTATCCATAACATCATGACAACAGGCATGCTGAATCGTTCACGACAGGCTTGAGCCAGATCCCGTCCAGTGACGATGCCGAGCTTGCCAGCCAGCGACTGAAGGACAACGGCCATCAGGTTTGATAACAGGATAACGGATAACAAGGTATACCCGAACTGTGAGCCGCCTGCGATATCTGTTGCCCAGTTCCCGGGGTCCATGTAACCTACGGCAACAAGGTATCCTGGGCCTACAAAGGCGAGGAATTTCTTCCACCATGCGGCATTCTGCGGAACTTTCATGGAACTGTGTGCTTCTCCAAGGGAAGGGGCGATGCCCGCAGTAGACAATGATTCTCTTGAAGTAGCGTTGAACGGATTTTTTTTACTCATACGATAATCACCTGACTTTGAATTATTGATTTGGAAATATTGTTGCGGAACAAACCGCTCATGATATATCTAAATTTTTATGTTTATTGTTACATTGTACTCCTTCAATTGTTTTTGTCTAGTGCAACTTTTATGTATCAGCACAAAATTTCGGTTGCAGCTTGAAGATGCCCCTTCGTATATTACCCAACCTTAGGGAAAATACAGCCATGGCATTGAAATGCATGAAAATAATAAAGTTGTAAAAGCTGATAAAGATATAAAATTGCGTTTCAAAATGAGCCAGAAGTTTAAATTGAAAGGAAGGCAGTAAAAACTATATGGATAAGGGAGAGATTCTTAATGGAAGCTTTATATACAGCAGTAGCGACAGTTAAAGGTGGACGTACAGGTTCCGTGACTTCTTCGGATGGCGTGCTTAAGCATGATCTGAAAATGCCAAAAGAGCTTGGTGGCTCCGGTGGTGAAGGTACTAACCCTGAGCAGCTTTTTGCCGCTGGATATGGAGCATGTTATGAAAGTGCCCTTGCCAATGTAGCACGCAAAGCAGGTGTGAAATTGGAGGATGTGGTCGTTACAAGTAACGTATCCATTGGTAAAGACCCTGCGGATGACGGTTTCCAGCTGTCTGTTCGTCTGGACGTTAGCATGCCTGGTGTAGATCACAGTCAAGCAGAGGAACTGGCCCGCAAGGCGCATGATTTCTGTCCATATTCCAAAGCAACACGTGGCAACATTGATGTTGTTTTAAACGTAGTCTAAGATTTGACTCCCGGCAAGTAAAGGGAACATATAGAGCAGGGTATCCCAGATACCTGATGTTCGACTACAAAGCCCTGCTGGCAATCGGCAGGGTTTTGTGTTGATTATAATATATGGACATGATGCAGGAGATTAGATGCCAGATCGCGTACTATTTTACATAATTGCACTCCCACTTCATGCTACACATTCCATAAAGGGGGAACAAAGATGAGTATTGAAGAGATGATCGAGCGGCGATTTGTGTGTACGAAATGCAGGGGGACGGATTGTAACATTAAGGAAGTTTCCATGTCAGGAGCAGGCCTGAGCAAGATGTTCGATATCCAGCATAACCACTACCTGTTCGTGGCTTGTGCTTCCTGCGGGTATGTTGAAGTATTTGATCCGGATGTCTTGAAAGGGAAAAAACAGGGGCAGGTTGGGACTATTCTGGATATTCTGTTTGGCGGGTAGACATGCGCGAGTTGACATTGAACTGAAATTTCTTTAATATAACTTAGTACTGAGTAGTGTCATTGCATGAACCAAATTTGAATTAAACAGGTGATATCCATGTCTTATAGACCGCGTATTGCAGATTTAGAATTAGCTTATGGTAACAAGGAAGACGGATTGTACGAATTCAAAATGAATTTGGTAGACGGTACAAAATGCCGTGTATTCTACTCCCGTTCCCCGGAATGGAAGATGACTAATATCAGCCGTTTGCAGAAAACGCCTTGTCCAGTATGTCGCAAAGATTTCATTTGCAAATGTATGGACCAGTGGGCAAGTGACCTGCATCAACAAATGATCGATGACCAATGGATGGAAAAGGCAGTTACGGAGTAATTGTCGGACAGATACGAGCGTGGGCACAATGCCTGCGCTCTTTTTCTTTTTATTTCCATTAATGCGAGTTCAAAAAGACCGGTTTTCAGTACCGAGAAGATGGGATGAAGCTAGAAATGGAGTAGCGGAGCGTAGGGAAAACTACGTGAGCAACGGACATTTCGGCTGAATTCCATATTCGATGCTGATGATGCCACCAGGCATCCTTCGTAATCAAAAGCGGACTTTTTGAACTACTTCTAGAAGAAATAAATTTAGAATTAGTGAACAAGAAGGCCCAGATTGGGTAAGTTACTCTAACCGCAACAATAGGAGGCAGCGAATATGACAGCAACTCAAACGGATGTGCATCAGGGACATCCCATCGTACTGGTGGATGGCGTCTGTCACTTCTGCCAGGGCTTAACCAAATGGATTATTAAGCGTGACCCCGAAGGGAAATATCATTTTGCATCGCTCCAATCGGATGTAGCCAAGGAACTGCTGGCGAAGGGCAATTTGTCGACAGACAGTATGGACACCTTTGTTCTGATTGAGAATGGAAAATACTATACACGTTCAACCGCTGCACTGCGATTGGCTAAAGGTTTGAAGTTTCCTTATCCATTGTTATATGTGTTCATTATTGTACCGAAATTTATTCGTAATGCAGTCTATAACTGGGTTGCTCGCAACCGTTATCGCTGGTTTGGCAAGGATGAAGCGTGCATGTTGCCTACACCGGAGATCAAAGATCGATTTTTGTGAGTGTGATTAATAACGGAAATAATTGGGTAATGACTACAGATCATATCTATTTTGGGAGGACAACAACTTGAAGAAGTGGACTACATTATTTATCGGGGCATTATTAGCAGTGAGCTTGGCAGCATGCGGTAACGATACAGATAATACGGCAACGCCGCCAGCGACTAACAACGAAACATCCAACGAGGGCAATACACCTGCAGAGCAGGCAACAAAGATCCCTACCTTGGACGAATTGATTACAAAAACGAATGCAGCAACCAAAGAAATGAAAAGCTTCACAACTGAAGCAAACATTGATCAGAATCTGAAAATGGATGCTGGTGAACAGTCCCAGGATCAACAGGTTAAAACATCACTCAAGATGGATATTATCAAAGATCCAATGATGATCTATCAAGAGATGAAAATGGAAATGTCGGGACAGGAAGCTCAGAACGTGAAGCAGTATATCACTTCGGATAAAATCTACTCTCAAGTTGGGGATCAATGGGTTGCGATTCCTGAAGCTCAAACCAAGGAACTGATTGAGCAGATGAAAGCAAGCATGAATCCCGAAGGTGAATTGGAGCAATTCAAAAAGATTGAAGAAGATACTGAAGTGACCGAAGAAGGCGACAATTATGTGATTAACGCTGACGTATCCGGTGATAATGTGAAGGAACTGGCCAAAGCCGTGATGGAGCAGAACGGATCGGATGCCCAGATGCAAGCCGTGCTTGATCAGATGAATATCACCAGCATGAAGATGAAATATATGATCAACAAAGAAACCTACCTGCCTGCAAGTACGGACGTAACCATGGTCATGGAGATGGAACAAAATGGACAGAAAATGACGATGGACATGAAGATGAACAGTACATTTTCTAACCACGATCAAGTGGAAGAAATCAAGATTCCACAAGAAGCATTGGATAGCGCTAAATAAATTGGTTATGCCAAATGTGCTGAAGATGATTTAAAGCGTTAAACGCGCTTCCTTGTATGCCGTTAACAGGCACCTCTGAACTAGATCTGTGTGAGCCGAGAGGTTTACCGGATTAGAATCAGGGGTGTTTTTCTGTTTAGCGGAGATTATGGTCAGGCTTGAAAGTGTTATAGTATAGTCATATTGAAGTAGAGAGGGGAGATAAAAGATGATTGAATATGCACACATCCACCATGTTAGTCTGGCTGTACGTGATCTGGAAATCGCGAAGAAATTCTATTCGGGGTTACTGGGAATGCAGGAGATTGAACGTCCGCCTTTCCGCTCCACAGGTACATGGTATGCCATCGGTAGCCAGCAGCTTCATCTGTTACAGCACCCGGAGGGTCACACGTTACGTGAGGCTGGGATTGACACAACAGACGGCCACTTTGCAATCTGGGTCACCAGTTATTCAGGGACTATAGCTTGGTTGGAGCAGCAGGGAATTGAGTATGAAGCAAGACCTGACAGTGTGGCTGGATTCGCACAGATTTTTGTACTTGATCCGGACCGTAACATTATTGAGTTCGATTCACCTTACAACTCGTAAGGGAAAAAGGGTTAGAATAAATCTCTTGATCCCCCAGAAATTGTATGTTATATTATCCATACATTCATAGCACGTGACGGAAGCACCGTCCATATACTGCATATTCATGCGGTTATTGGACGGTGTTTTTTTGTGCTTTTTGACAGGGAGGGAAGGGGAATTTGATTGTACTGAAGGTTGTTCTGGTTTCAAAGGATAGAGATTACATTAGCGCCTGGCTTGATTATGTACAGGGAAATTTGTCTGGTCTCCATGTGCGTTTCACGGCATTCTCCCAAGGAGATTCATTCAAGGATCACATGAATGAGCAAGAAGGTCGAGAATTACCGGATCTGGTTATTGCGGAACCGGAGTTTCTGAATGACTGGCTGAATAACGGGGGAGAAGTATCGGGTGTACCTTGGCTAATGCTTAGTGAAGGGATGGAAGAGGTAGATGAGGCCAAGCGGCTGATGAAATATCAACCCTTGCCTGCTTTGCTGGATGCTGTGATGCATGCTTGCCGGCAGCCACGCCGTAAGAAGGTTCACCATCCGGGGCAAGAGACTCTCTCCATCGGTGTAGTATCCGCTTCGGGTGGAAGTGGCAAAACGGCAGTGGCCCTGCATATGGCGAAGCAATTGGGACTTGCAGGATATGCTGTTCTCTATCTGAATTTGGAGACGCTGGACAGTACGCACCCGTTTCTGGAAAAGGGACTAACTAGAAGTGGGCAGCGTCACCCGGATGCGGAGACGGGATTGTCACGCCTGTTATACGATCTGAAGGTGGGAAGAAAGGAATCCGGCAAGCAGTTACAGGTGCAATCGAAGGGCGTAGATGGATATGTGGTCCGGCATGAAGCGCTGAAATCCGATGTGTTCTGGCCATTATCGAATCGGAAAGAACTGTTGCAAATGACTCGTGAGGATACGTCGAATCTGCTTCGTTATTTAACGGATTGTGGACAGTATGACGTGCTGATTCTGGATGGGGATTCCGGTTGGGATGGGCGCAGTGAAGGGGTGCTGGATGCAGCAGATGCATTTGTCTGGTTGGTTGAGGATGATATATCTGCCATGCATCGATGGGGGCAATGGTTGCAGCATGCTGAACGAACGAAGCCAGATTTGTACGAAAGTATGCTGGAGCGTGCACGCTTTGTGGTTAACAAATATCGGGACAATGTCGTCAATGCACTCCCACGCCCTGATCTGCATCTGGATGCAGTGTTGCCCTACATCCCTTCTTGGAAACAACTCAGTCAGGAGGAAGTCATGCTCAGTTCTCCGATCTTCCAACGTGAAGTGAAGAGATTATGTGCCATGCTGGTACAAGATGGCGAAGAAGAATTGAAGCAGACGGGTCGAATTCAGAAGCAGGATCGGTGGGCACTATGATGGATTCATCCAATAGAATACTGGATCGTGAAGAACAGTTTCAGATGATGCGCAGGGAAGTCAGGGCTGGCCTCGATTTAACCTCTTCCGCAGGAGATGATGAACTGTGGCAGGGGATAGAACGCAAAGTTCTGTCTGACCCGAAGCTGGATGATCTGACCTCAGGAGAGCGTCATACGCTGGTACAGCGATTGTTTGATTCCTTTCGTGGATTGGATATTCTGCAACCACTTGTGGATCATCCCGATATTACGGAGATTATGATCAATAGTCACAAGGAGATTTTTGTGGAGCAGGAAGGTGAAGTCAGCCAGATCACCCTTGAATTTGAGTCCAGGGAACGGCTCGAGGATATCATCCAGATGATTGTGTCCGGGGTAAACCGGATTGTGAATGAGTCTTCTCCAATCGTAGATGCCCGGTTAAAGGATGGTTCACGGGTCAATATCGTATTGCCTCCCATTGCTCTGAAAGGCCCCACGATGACCATTCGTAAATTCCCGAGTGAACCGATGAAGATGTCCGATCTGATTGAAAAGGGAGCCCTGCATGAAGAAGCGGCAGAATTATTGCAGCAGTTGGTACGGAGCAAATACAACATCTTCATTGGAGGCGGGACCGGATCAGGAAAAACGACCTTTCTAAACGCATTATCCCAGTTTATCCCTTCCGATGAGCGGATTATTACCATTGAGGATTCGGCTGAGTTACAGATAGTTACGGTACCAAATCTGGTATCACTGGAAACGCGGAATGCAAACACCGAAGGCAAGGGACAGATATCTATTCGGGATCTGATCAAATCTTCCTTACGGATGCGTCCGAACCGGATTGTGATTGGCGAGGTAAGGGGCGCAGAAGCGCTGGATATGTTGCAGGCCATGAACACTGGCCATGATGGATCTTTGTCTACAGGGCATGCGAATACCATCTCGGACATGATTAGCAGACTCGAAACGATGGTGCTCAGTGGTGCAGATCTTCCCATTGCGGTTGTAAGGCAGCAGATTAGTTCAGCAATCGATATTTTTGTACATCTATCTCGGCTGCGAGACCGCTCACGGCGGGTGACAGAGATTAGTGAAGTGATTGGTATGCAGAACGGTGAGGTTATGCTGAATCCACTGTTTCGTTTCCAGGAACAAGAAGAGCGTGAGGGCAAAATTATTGGCGGGTTAGTGCACGTTGGAAAGTTGAATCAGGTGGATAAAATTCAGATGGCTGGGCTTGGGGAATGGCTGGATGAATACATAGAACAATATAGTGTTGAAAAAGATCCGTCAGATAACAACGTGAATTAAAGTTATTGGAAGGTGATTACTGTTGGGTGAAGCCAGACAGATGTTGACGGATTACACCGTATATACGCTTTCCCGGAGACAGCGAATGGTCTGTATGCTGATTAGTGGTCTGCTGTTTTTTGGCATCGGAATTCTATTCTACCATCACTGGTTAGCTGGAGCGATCCTGGCTGCGGGTTGCATATGGGTGCCAAAACATTGGACTAAAGTGCTGTTGGAACGAAAAAGAATGACACTCAGTTTACATTTTAAGCAAGCGTTATATGCATTATCTTCGGCACTGGCCGCAGGAAAATCGGTGGAAAATGGATTCAAGGAATCTGTAGAGGATCTGCGGATGTTGAACCCGGAAGCGGATACCGATCTGATTCGTGAGTTCACGATATTGCGGACACGGATGGAGTATGGACAACCAATCGAAGAGGCGCTACAGGATTTTTCGGATCGGGCGCAGATTGAAGATATTACGAACTTTGCAGATGTGTTCATTACGTGCAAACGAACTGGCGGGGATCTGGTTGAGGTTGTGCGTCGTACCTCTGCGGTGATTGGTGAGAAGCTGGATATTCAGCAGGATATTATGGTCGCGGTATCGCAGAAAAAGTTCGAATCAAAGGTGATGTTTGCCGCTCCATTTATTTTTCTGATATTCCTCAATCTGACCGCCAAGGACTTTATGGAGCCGTTATATAGCGGGATGGGGTACCTCATCTCAAGTGGTGCTTTGGCAGTACTCGCCTGCTGTTATCTGTGGATTAATCGCATTATGGATATCAAAGTATAAGGAGCTGAAACGATGCTGCTTCCCGTTATAGTCGCAGGGATGCTCGGAGCGGGATGGCTGGTGCTGGATCGAACCCGGGGGCAGACCTATAAGCATCTGCGCAAGCTGGATATGGAAGGATTACGACTGAAAAAATTGCATGGTCCCTTCCTGTTTATATTGGACAAGTTTGAGATTGGACGCAGATTGCCTGTGCTCATGTTTCGAATGCAACATGCCATTCAGAAAATGTATGGCATACAGCACAGTGGAGAAAAAACGATGCTTTATTGCGCTGAAATGTTGACCTTTACATGGCTCATGCTGCTGGTGGGCTGCCTGTTATCACTCGTTGGAGATATGGGCATCGGAGGTATGGTAGGTGGGCTCGCGCTCGGTGCAGCGTTACCTTTTGCGCTCTACAAAGACATCAATACAAAGGTGCAGCGAAGAGACCAGGATATTCTTATGGAACTGCCTGAGCTGCTGAACCGAATTGTACTGCTGGTTGGCGCAGGGGAGACCGTGCAGCGTGCCATCGTTCACTGTGTGACAAGCCAGGGTGAACGGAATCATCCGTTGTACAACGAACTCAGAAAGACGGTGGGAGATTGGAATAATGGTTACTCGTTTCAACAATCATTTGAACAGTTCAGTCGCCGCTGCGGTGTACAGGAAGTGACGATTTTTACGACAACGGTACTGCTGAATTTCCGGCGTGGGGGAGGTGACTTTGTATTGGCGCTGCGGGATCTGTCACATGTGTTGTGGGAGAAACGCAAGGCTGTAAGTCGGGCGAAGGGAGAACAGGCTTCTTCCAAACTGGTGTTTCCGATGGTACTGATCTTTTTTACGATTGTGGTCATGATCGGGGCACCTGCTTTTATGATGATGAATATGTAGGAGGAATTGGGATGATGGAAGTGTTGAAGAACAAGGTAAACGTATTTTGGGAGGAAGAGGACGGACTCGGCACGTTGGAGCTGATTCTGATTATCGGGGTTATTATCATTATTGCTTTGATTTTTAAAGACCAAATTAAAAAATTGGTAGAAAGACTGTTAACTAATGTGAGTAATAAAAGTAATGAATTCTTCGAATAACAAGTTCAAAAAGGAAGAAGGGAGCTTCACCGTTGAAGCCTCCCTGATCTTCCCTGTCGTGCTGTTTATTCTTGTGTTATTGCTCTTTTTCACCATGTACATGTATCAAAAGACATTCCTGAATCAACATGCCTATGCCGCTTCCGAACGTGCAGCCTATAGCTGGGACAACAGTCACAAACAGGCGATGACAGGTGAATATGTTGCTGGAGAACATGACAATCTGTACTGGAGACTGACGGATGATCGTATGCTTGGAGCGCTGTTTGGCTGGGCGGGAGCTGATAATCAGGTTAGCGTTTCTATACCTGCTGGTGAAGGCGGCAATCTCTCGGAACAGAAATTAGCACAAGCGGTGCAACATATGCCCTCAGCTATGAAAGGAACGATTGAGTATCAGAATTCTCTGATTCAGCGGAAAGTAACAACCAAGCTGGAACAAGTAATTTCTTTGCCTCTTCCTTCTTTTTTGTTCGATTCAGGTAACCGTGTACTGACCCAAGGATCGTCTGCAGTTGTTGAACCGGTTGAATTCATTCGAACGGTAGATCTGGTCCGTTATTACGCAGCGAAGTTTAAAGGCAAAGGCGGAGAAGCCGCGAGTACTGCTGCGGAAGCAGGACAGGTTGTGCAGCATTTTGGCAAAAGCAAAAAGTGAGTAAAGGAGGAGGGCGGAGCTGTTTAGAAAAAAAGACGGTGAGTTGGGGGCCGTAACCCTTTTTTTAATATTAATCTTGGCCGGAGTTTATATGTTTGTCGCTATATTTATTGATTATGCTCGTATAGCGGCATTCAAGGTGCAGACTGAACGAATGACTCATGCTGCGATGAGATCCGTCATGTCAGCCTATGACACCTCACTGAGGGAGTATGGTTTATTCGGGTATGGCGACAGTAGTGGGGATGCAATTATGGCTAAAGTGCTGAATGATAGCGTGAAGCCTTCATCTGTGAAAGATGGATTCCCCATTCTGGATATCCAGTGGGATACAACTACGCTGAGCATGGAGCGTGAACTGGGCAGATACGATATATTTAATCGCCAGATTCAGGAGGATATGAAGTATCGGGCTCCGGTTGATTTTACCCTTGAAGTGATCAATCGGTTCAAACCGATGTCAGACGAGATGAAGGAAGCCGCGCACACGGTAGACTTGCTGAAAAAATTACAGAAGTTATATGACAAACGTGAAGAACTACTGGACGAAGCCATTGCCAATCAGACGGAATCCGCGGAGAAGCTGAAGAATCTTCCAAAGTTGATCATGGACCCGCCTTCACAAGCTATCTATGAAGAAATGTTGGAAGAAACACCAGAGACAGCTGCCGAGGTAGCAGCACGTTATGCAGATTATCTTAACAAGAAACAGGAAGATGAGGGACTGCCGTTCAGAGAGCAACAATACATATTGGAACTGGCTCGTTATCGGACTGGTGTTGGTAATGTGGTGGCAGGCATCAGCATGATCATACAGCCCGCGTTACAGGCCCATCAAACAAAGCTGGAGGAAGCACAGTCCAAAATCGAAGAAGCGCGCAAGATTAATGATGAAATGAAACGTGTGATCGCGGAGGGGGAGAACCGCTCACAGAATGCCAGCTATGACAACGTGGGCAACTCGAATCTTCCTGGGACGAGTCCTGCATCTACTGGATCAGGCACTGAGGCCAAAAGTACACGTTCTCTTGCTTCGGAGCTTGTGAGGGCAGATAGCCTATTTGATCAGTTGAAAGCACGTGTGGTTTCACAGAATTCGGACTTCTCTAACGTCAGAAGAGACAACATGGAGTTGAATAATCAGCTTCGCAGCGTTACGGGAATGAGTGGAGTTCCGATTAAACCGGCGGTCAGACAGGCAAGTCAGGTTACGGAACGATATATGGACACCTATGTACGTAGCGGTCCTGCCAATCTCATCCTCCAAAGTAAGCAGCAGCTGGAAAGTGGTCGTGGGTCGGATGCCCAGCGCAAAGCGAATGACAAAGAATCCAAAGGGAAATTGAAGGAAGTCAAACGAATCTTGTCGCAGATTCAGAATGGAAGTTCGGGTTCCATGGACGCTTTCAAACAGTTGGAGGAATATTACAACGCTAATATTTCTTTTAACGAGGCTAGTCGTGAGGAAGCCAAAAAGGCAGAGATTGCTGGTGATCCCTATGACTCTGGTGGCGATGCCATGAAGGGAATGGACAGTTTGTTTGGCGGGATGTCCGGTCTGCTGGACAGTCTTGGCGACGAATTATTTCAGAATGAGTATGCTCTAGCCTATTTCAATTCCATGGACTTTGGTCAGTTATTTACCTGGACTGAAGGTGGTGGAGATGCTGGTGAAGTCTTCAAACTGGAGAATCAGGAACTGGAGTATATCGTTTATGGGTTTCATAATCCATCGGGTAACATTGCTGCGGCATATGCGGAGATATTTGGGATGCGGCTGGCTATTCGAACCGCAGAAGGGTTAATTGAGCACAGCAAGCTTGGAAACCCACTTCTGGTATTATCGGCGGCAATCTTATACGGGATTACAAACGCCATCGAGGATATGGTGAAAATAGCAAAAGAGGGCAGTGTGGAATTGTCCAAGTATATCAAAGTCAAACTGACGTATAGGGACCATCTCCGATTGTTCCTATTGATGCATAGTAACAATGAACGCAAAATGTCCAGAATGCTGGCGCTAATTCGATTGAATACGGGTGTGAATCCAGATGAGAAACAGACGTATGCTTCGGGTAACATGCGCAGCAGCATCAAGCTGTGGTTTCTACCAGGGGTGGTTAGAAGCATAGATGCAGTTATGGGTAGTGAGGATCAGGTTGAAAGTGGGCGATTTTTCATTGAGCGGAAGGCGGATTATTCCTATTGAGTGATCAGGATCGTTTCGGTGGAGGGATTATGGATAAGCAGCAACAATATGAAAAAGAAAGCGCACAATTAGAGATTAGGTTAACCAGAATAATCAGATTGCAACGTTTGAAGTCTCTCAAAAAGCAGATATGTTCTTCGAAAAAGGAACAAGGTAGCATGGTTCTGGAAGCCTCACTAGTGTTACCTATCTTCTTGTTCTTTATCATGTTTCTCATCTTCATAGTGCAAATGACTCTAATCTCCACAGCGTTACAAAGCACAGCGGGTGAAGCGGTGAAGCAGTTATCAACGAAAATATATCCCGTTTCCCTTGCATTCACACCTTCTGATTCTGCCGGCGGAGAAGGTTCTGGAGGGGGTTGGAAGATACCAGAGTTATCTCTGACGGAATGGGCAGAAGGTTATGCTTCTTCTCTACCCGAGCCATTAAGTGATTGGGTACGTTCAGCGGCGGCAAGTGGTGAACAGCCACTACAGGAGATCAAGACATCCGTCTTGGAAACCGTACTTGATCCCACGGTAAAACCGCTGCTTCAACCATTTATCGAACCAACTCTGCTGAATATGGAACGTGTTCATGTGAATGGTATTTCCATACCTGATCTCAAAAACAAAACAAATCCATATTTCCGACTTGAACTGAGTTATGAATTGCCGGTAAAAGTCCCATTTCTCAGTAAACCGCTTCGGATTCAGGCTGCTGCGGCAGAACGGGTATGGATTGGAGATACCGGAGAAGGGGCAGATGGCAGCGCAGGAGATGGGGATACTGCGGGTTCAGCAACGGTACTGTCGAAGCCTGACCCGGCATACATAGGCAACAATGCAACGATCAAGGTGAAGGTAGAACCAGGAGCGACAGCCAACTTAACGATATTTTACAAGTCAGGTGAAAGTTCTGCGAAGCACATCGGCTGGGCTACCGCAGATGAGAATGGAATTATTGAATGGAACTGGTTTGTTGGTACTCGGACAACAGAAGGAACATGGAGTTTTGTTGTCGAGACAGGGGACGGTGCCAAGACGGAGACTACGTTTACCGTGGCCTCCAGAAAATAAGGAAGGGGATGATGGAGGTGGAGTGGTTTTACATTGCCTGTGGCATATACGTCAGTGCAGCTTTTATTACAGATATTCGTTCCATGAAAATTCCAAATCGATTGACTTTACCCGTGACTGTTGCAGGCGTATTGGCCCATATCATATGGGGAGGTTGGGATGGTTTCTTGTTCTCAGCCGCTGGATTTGCAGCAGGTTTTGGCATTTTGTTTCTGATGTATGCGATTGGAGCCGTAGGGGCAGGAGATGTGAAATTATTTGGTGGGATTGGCGCATGGACGGGACTTGCTTTTGGCATTCATGTCATTATTTACTCCGTTTTGTACGCGGGCGCAATTGGTTTAGTGATACTTCTATTCCGTAAAGATTCAGCGAAACGAATTCGAGGCATGGCAGGTAGTCTTGCAGGTTTTTTCATGCTCGGTTCGCTCAAGCTGGTAAATAAAGAGAAAACAATGAAGTTTCCATTTATGCTTGCCGTATTGCCCGGGTTTATCACGGTACTTATCTCAGGACTTTTCCCTTGATATCAGGAGTCTGGAAAACGTTAAGATAACAGTGATCGAAGATAGCACTGTGATTGGAGTGGAAGAGTGTTGTGTATTGTAAATCAACTTATATCAACTAAACTTTTTACACATGAACGGAGAGGACGGAAAAAACCTGAAGAAGCGGAGCTAAAAGCTTTCTGAAAGAAAGCTGCATCGGAAGCATATACTTCGCCTTTATCCCCGGATTTCTCCCTTTATAGAAGGGAATCAAGAAATCTGGGGATAACAGCGATCGGAAGGTTGTTCCGTCATCGTAGTGCCCAGTGTAACTTTCTTTAGTTGATCCTATATAACAATGGAAAGAGAGGATTGGCATGTATGGATTAACGAGAGATTTTATTCGTAACGGCGGAGCGTTCATGGTTTTGGAGAAAGAGGACGGGTTACGAATGGAGGAATTGAGCCGGGTACAGATGGGCATGTTGTCCTCCAATCAGATTCCCCGACTTCTTCCTCTTCATATTCGGGAAGTGGACCGTAATGTAACTTTGCAGTACGACATATCCGGCTACAAAATGTTATCCCAGATGTTAAAGTCAAGCAAAATCAAGTTGCGTGTTCTGTATGGTCTGTTGTTCCAATTAGCCGATGCCTTCACGGAATGCCGGCAATATATGCTGGAGCCTCGTAAATTATTGATCCAGGAAGAGTACTTGTTCATCAACGGTTCATTCGAACAGGGTGAACTTGGGATGGTATATGTACCAATCATGGATACAGTTGAAGTTGATCCAACGCCTCAGCAATTCCGTGAGCTGGTGATCAGGCTGATGGCACATGTACAGGAACTGCAGGGAGAAGGCATTCAGCGTGTTCTGCAGTTATGCGAACATGAACGCTGGGATATTAGACAATTGCGAGAGCTTCTACTGGAGTTATATGCAGACGAGCAAGAGAGCGGAGGAAGAGCGACATTTCTCTCGTCCAGAACGTCGGAAACCATCGATGGTCCAGGAGGTAATCTTCATTCGTCAATTACTGGGCGGGATAGCAGGCAATCCACTGGTTATTCTCGTCCAGATCAACTCGGTGCTCCCGTTCAAAATGCTGGTGTGGGGCCGCAACTAAATTTCCGTCAGCCGCAGAAAACGAGTGAATCCGAGGTTGAAGACATTCCGGTGAGATCACGAACCTTTTTGGGCAGGCGCTCACCTGAGCAATCTTCATTAGAGAGCTCAAACAACATGGATCAGGGACGAAGTAACCCGTATGATTCGCTAGAGCGTGTTGATATGGAGGTGGAGGAAAAGCCTGGTTCTTCAAAAGTAACCTATATCATATTGGGCTGCATGGTTGCCATGGCATTGGTATGGAGATTTATTTACATGGAGCAACCGGGACAGACGCAGATGATCCTGTGCATGGTACTCAGCCTTGGCTTGTTTGGTGTAGCAGGATGGACGTGGAAGCGTAAGAGAAGCACTCATAATGACTCAGAGAATAAGCGGTCTTTTTCATTCAGTTTAGTTAAGAACAAAGGCAAGCAAACGGAAGAGGACGAGGAACAATTTCAGGAAAGTTGGCGCTGGAATACAGCTGATAGGAAAGAGGAACGCATAAACCAAATGGTTGCATCCGCCTCAGAAGGTGGTAGCGAGCATTCCCGTTTTCAAAATTTGCATATGACACCTGAACACTCCGAACCACCGTTCGTTCAGCGCCATGTGGAAACGGTAGCTTCAACTTCAGAGCTAATTCGACAGGATGCAATTGCGGAGGCAACCGTGAATTTGCAGAATCTGAGTGGAGGTAATGTTACAGGGGCAGGCCCGGTGATGGCGTCTTATTATCTTGAACGAAGATCGGGAAGCAGTGACCAACATGAACGGATGGATGTGCAAGGAGCATCTTTTGTCATCGGAAGATCAGTGGATATGGTTCAGTGGGTGGACACAGCGACCGGCGTGTCCCGTGCTCATGTGGAATTGAGCCGGAACAAATCGGGCTATGTGATTAAGGATCTGGGTTCCGTCAATGGAACCATTCTTCAGGGCAATATTCTTGCTCCGTATAAGGAGTATCCCTTGGCGGATGGAGACACATTTACACTTGCGGAATCTGTTTACACTTATCGGTCGGTTGAATAAGGCATAGTTCAATCAGTCAGATAAGCCGCGGTGCTTCAGATCTTCCAGTGCCTGGGTTAAGGTTGGGAAGGTGAACTGGAATCCGTGGTCGAGAGCTTTTTGCGGAATGACTCTCTGCCCCTGAAGCAGAACAACGGATAGTTCACCAACTAAGGTTTTAATTAAGAAGCTGGGTACGGGGAACCAGTGAGGGCGATGATACACTTTACCGACCGTACGACCGAATTCATCATTGGTAACAGGGTTCGGGGAGGAAGCATTGACAGGACCTGATACTTGTTTATTTTGAATGCTAAAATCAATGAGTCTTACGATATCCATAATGTGAATCCAGCTAGTCCATTGCTTGCCACTGCCGATCTTGCCACCAACACCCAGCATATAAGGCAGTTTCATCAATGGAAAAGCACCTCTTTTATGTCCAAGAACCAGACTTACCCGGATTTTAACGAGTCTGACATTTTTGATTGCATCTGCAGCAACTTCCCATTGTTCCGAGACCCGGGACGGGAAATTCATGGATTTTTGCGGACTGCTCTCGTCAAAGGTTTCGGTAGGGGAGGTTCCATAGATGGCCATGGCAGAAGCCTGAACGACCACTTCCGGCTTTTGTTCCAGGGATTCTACCAATCGCGCTACCCGCGCTACGGTCGTGACTCTGGATTCAACAATTTCCAGCTTCGCCTTGGTTGTCCAACGTTGATTCAGCGTTTCTCCGGCAAGGTTAACAAGAGCGTCCATACCTTCCAGCAAGTGAGGTTGTTCTTCGACTTGTTCCCACGATATATATGTAAGATTTTTACTTGGATTATGCAAGTCAGGCAGTTTTCGTGTAATAACTTTCACATGGTGCCCGGCTTGCAGCCAATAATCTACAAGTGCTCCTCCCACAAATCCGGTACCTCCACAAATGGCAATTTTCATATCAAACATCCTCTCTGTATTTTCACTGCGCTGATATACCGTTGGATCGACAAACAGCCCCGTACGGTAAGCAATGCCTGTTGGGAAAAACTTACCTGACGGAGCATATCTGTATCTAATTAACCAAATCTATATGCCACTTAACTCATGTTTTATTTTATTTAATCAAATGTTGATAAGGGGAATAATCGATTTTGTTTTTCTCCAAAAATTTGACCAAAAACTTATTATCCCGCTTCGGTGTGGCAATAATGTATCCTTTGATGCAATGATCTCTTGATACTTCCGTGGCGTTGTCTTCGACTGCAATTTTACCGATCTCTGCAGCAATGGAATGTTTGGCAATGTCACGAAATGGCCCTGGCACAGGCTCCACAAGTTGATCCAAAAAAGCTTTAGCTTCATCTGTCCATAAGTGACGGCTGGCTTCAACCCAATGATTCTGCCAATCCAGTTTGGACTTTCCGTCCGCTTTTGGTAGCACTTTCAAAAACTTGCGCATCATGAAAAATCCACCGATACACATGCTGCCAAGCAATAAAAAAGTCCAGAATGCGATCGTATTCATAAACCAATTGCTGGGGGAACTGCTGGTCAGTATCATCGCGTAGGAGTCGAAAATCATTGCGGAGTCACCTCGGTTCA
Source organism: Paenibacillus sp. 2003 (assembly GCF_031455635.1). Classification (NCBI taxonomy): domain Bacteria; kingdom Bacillati; phylum Bacillota; class Bacilli; order Caryophanales; family Paenibacillaceae; genus Paenibacillus; species Paenibacillus sp. 2003. Next base: position 62,262 of record NZ_JAVDTB010000011.1, read on the forward strand.
TTGATTTTCACGGAAAGACGGATTTCGCCTACCCATGTTCCACATATTAGCTGTAAAAAATAGCCTCTATCCCGAATTATAGCGCATTTCTAGATTTATTTCGATAATCGCGTTAGAATAAGGGATAATTCAGATTAAGGGGGATCAATAATGCTGAAAATCGGCTCCCACGTGTCCTTTTCGGACAAGGGATTATTGAGTGCAACGAAGGAAGCGTCTTCGTACGGTTCCAGTTCGTTTATGATATATACGGGTGCACCACAGAATACACGTCGCAAGCCAATTGAATCCATGTATATTGAAGAAGGCAAACTTGCCATGCAAGAGGGTGGAATGGAAGATATCGTTGTCCATGCACCGTACATTATTAATCTTGGCTCATACAAAGACAACACGTATAGACTCGCTGTAGATTTCCTTCAGGAAGAGATCCGTCGTACACATGCCATTGGTGTCAAAAACATCGTATTACATCCCGGCGCATTTACAGACAAAGATGCCCACTATGGGATCGGACGGATCGCAGAAGGGTTGAATGAAGTACTGGAAGGTGTGAAAGAGACAGATGTGAACATCGCTCTGGAAACCATGGCTGGCAAAGGTACGGAGATGGGGCGCAGTTTCGAAGAGATCGCCCAGATCATTGAGAAAGTAACGTATAACGAGCGCCTGACTGTGTGTATGGATACATGCCACATTCATGATGCCGGATATGATATCGTTAATGATTTTGACGGTGTACTGGAACAATTCGATCGTACGGTAGGACTTGACCGCATTGCCGTAATGCATATTAATGATAGTAAGAATGCTGTGGGTGCGCACAAGGACCGTCATACACCAATTGGTTCTGGCTGGATCGGGTTTGAGGCGATTAACCGCATCGTCAACCATGAGAAGCTTCAAGGACGTCCATTTATTCTGGAGACACCTTGGATTGGTAAAGAGGCCAAGACACAGCGTCCAATGTATGAGGTGGAGATTGCCCTGCTTCGTGGGGATGTTGCCGGTCGATTCGGCCAGGAATTCCTGACAGAAGTAGAACAGTTGCAACACTTTTTCAAAGGTAAAGAGATTGAGTCTCGTTCGTATATTCTGGATGTGTGGACATTGCTCAAAAATGATGCCAAAGCCAAAAAGGCAGATCCGCGCGAACCACTGGAACGCCTCTATGACATGGTGGCTGAAGCTGCACTATTCCCGCATTTGAATGAAGAACAACTGAATCATCGCTTGATTGCATGGCTTGCGGGTTAATCCCGCAGGTCATGGCTTAATTGAAGGAGGAAGAATAACCCGATGGAGATCCACGCTAAACAAGTACGCCCTGATTCTAAAAACCGCGCCGATCGTGCGCGCATGCTTATTTCCTGTCCTGATGGTCCAGGAATTGTAGCTGCCGTCTCTCACTTCCTGCACCAGCATAGTGCGAACATTGTTCAGTCGGACCAGTACACAATGGACCCTGCTGGCGGCATGTTCTTTATGCGAATTGAGTTTGATCTTCCGCAATTGTTGGTCAATTTGCCGAAACTGGAAGCAGATTTTGCAGAAGTGGCAAGCCGTTTCCAAATGGAATGGACGTTATCTGCGGTTAGCCGCAAGAAGAAACTGGCTATCTTTGTATCCAAAGAAGATCATTGTCTGGTTGAATTGTTGTGGCAATGGCAGGCAGGCGACCTGGATGCTGATATTGCTCTTGTGGTCAGCAACCATCTGGACATGAAGGACTATGTAGAATCATTTGGCATTCCATATCATCATATTCCGGTAACAGCAGATACGAAGAAAGAAGCGGAACAGCGCCAGCTGGACGTCATTGGCAATGATGTGGATGTGATCATTTTGGCTCGTTACATGCAGATTATCTCTCCGATGTTCATTGAGCATTACCGCAATCGAATCATTAATATTCACCATTCGTTCCTGCCAGCCTTTGTGGGTGGTAAACCGTATGCGCAGGCGTACAACCGCGGTGTCAAAATTATCGGTGCGACAGCGCACTATGTTACGGAAGAACTGGATGGCGGACCAATTATCGAACAGGACGTGCAGCGTGTAAGCCACGGGGACGATGTAACCGAGCTGAAGCGTATTGGACGTACCATTGAGCGTGTTGTGCTTGCACGTGCCGTGAAATGGCATGTCGAAGACCGTGTTCTTGTTCACGAAAATAAAACCGTTGTATTTTAAGCTCACGCTTTAATACTGTGCAAGGTTGATTCGGAACCACGTAATAGACTAACAATAAAGCGACCCCAATTCGTTTACGAAACGGGAGTCGCTTTTTTTGTTGTGTTGATATACTTTCCGCACAAGCCAAGCATAATACCGAATAGCAGATGTCCTACAATCCAGTAGAGGATGGCGGACACATCGTACAGGTCTGGCACACGTGATGACAATTGAGAGAGTGGAATGTAGAGCAGGGATGAGGCGGCACCAAGCAAAATTCCTTTGAACATGGGACGCCCTGTGCGCCGTACCCACCACACATAGAGGATGCCGATCACAACGGACACAACTAGATGCAGAGAAAATTCAATGATTTCGGGTAAGGTTGGTGGAAAACCAGACACAAAATCAATATTCAACAGCAGAGTATATACTTGTTCACCTGTGTTGGCCTGAATCATTTTGAGGAAAAATCCCAGGACAAATCCCGAGAGAATCCCCGTTAAAATACCGGATAACCAGGGTAATGAGTGTTTTACCGATGTTGATGGGTGAGCAGCAGGATCTGGCATGATTGCGACCTCCTATGATTGACGAGTGTACATCTGAAAAGTAAACCACAGCCCGATTTTCGAATCCATATTAAGGAACATTTTATGTGAATTGAGGATGAATATCTAAAAAATGCATGGTTTTCAGGTTAAAGGTTATACTTCATGCGATGGATTTGCGAGGCTCCTTAAGTCTGCTTTTGGAATTTAGTACCTTGTACAGTACGATTTTTGCTTGATAGGCCAAGGAATATTCATCACAAACAACCGATTTTTCACGAACTTCTGAAAGAAGGTTATGGAAAAGCTTCACGTCAAGTGATACAATACAAAAGTGAATAAGTCAAAATGAAACACTCAAGCGGATTCACTTATTGTGAAATTCGGTTTGCTTGTATGATGAGAGGGATTCGCTTGCGCACCCGACTTATCTAAAGACATGAGGAGGACAAACCATGACTGACAAGAACGAAGCGATTCAAAAGGACGAGAACAGCACGATCGACAACCTGTCGATTACGACCGTACGTACTTTGGCGATTGATGCAATTGAGAAGGCAAATTCCGGACATCCGGGCATGCCTATGGGCTCCGCTCCAATGGGGTACCAACTTTTTGCAAAAACGATGACTCATAACCCGGACCACCCAACTTGGGTTAACCGGGACCGTTTTGTCCTGTCTGCAGGACATGGCTCCATGCTGCTGTACAGCTTGCTGCACCTGAGCGGATATGATCTTCCAATGGAAGAACTGAAACAGTTCCGTCAATGGGGAAGCAAAACTCCGGGTCACCCGGAATTCGGACATACTGCAGGTGTTGATGCAACTACAGGCCCACTGGGTCAAGGTATTGCAATGGCTGTTGGTATGGCGATGGCTGAAGCTCAACTGGGCGCAACATACAATAAAGACAAATTCAACGTAGTTGACCACTACACTTACGCAATCTGTGGTGATGGCGACTTGATGGAAGGCGTATCTCATGAATCAGCTTCCCTGGCTGGACGTTTGCACCTGGGCAAACTGATCATGTTGTTCGACTCCAATGATATCACGTTGGATGGTAAATTGGATCTGTCTTCTTCCGAAAGCATCGCGAAGCGTTTTGAAGCTTATGGCTGGCAAGTGCTGCGCGTTGAAGATGGTAATGATCTGCCTGCAATCGAAAAAGCAATTCAGGAAGGTCAAGCAGATACACTGCGTCCTACACTGATCGAAGTTAAAACGGTTATCGGTTATGGTAGCCCGAACAAACAAGGTAAAGGCGGCCACGGCGGTACTCACGGATCTCCACTGGGTGCAGACGAAGCCAAATTGACTAAAGAGTATTACAAATGGGTTTACGAAGAAAACTTCCACGTACCAGCTGAAGTTCGCGATCACTTTGCACAAGTGAAAGATCGTGGTATCTCTGCTAACAAAGCTTGGGACGAGAAATTTGCCGAGTACAAAAAAGCTTTCCCTGAGCTGGCAGCTCAATTTGAAACAGCGATTAACGGCGACCTCCCAGAAGGTTGGGACCGTGATCTTCCTAAATATGTAGCAACAGACAAAGCTCTTTCCACTCGTGTAGCATCCGGTAACGCTCTGAACGGTCTGGCGCACAACGTGCCACAACTGACAGGTGGATCTGCTGACTTGGAAAGCTCCACAATGACTCACCTGAACAACCTGGAGAACTTCACACCTGAAGATTACTCTGGCCGTAACATCTACTTCGGTATCCGTGAATTCGGTATGGCTGGAGCAATGAACGGTATGGCACTGCACAGCGGTGTGAAAGTATTCGGAGGTACGTTCTTCGTATTTACCGATTACCTGCGTCCGGCTGTTCGTCTGGCTGCCCTGATGGGATTGCCTGTAACGTATGTTCTGACTCACGACAGTATCGCTGTTGGTGAAGACGGTCCTACGCACGAACCGATCGAGCAATTGGCATCCCTGCGTATCATTCCTAACCTGACGGTTATTCGTCCGGCTGACGGTAATGAAACTTCGGCTGCTTGGGCTTACGCGCTTGAGAACAAGAGCAATCCGGTTGCACTCGTACTCACTCGTCAAAACCTGCCGATCCTGGAAGGTACGGTTGAAGGTTCACGTGAGAACGTGAAACGTGGTGCTTATGTTGTCTCTGATGCAAAAGATGGCAAAGCGGTAGCACAAATCATCGCTACAGGTTCTGAAGTTCAATTGGCTGTTAAAGCTCAAGCAGCACTTGCAGAACAAGGCATCCAAGTTCGCGTAATCAGCATGCCAAGCTGGGATCTGTTCGAGAAACAAGACAAAGCTTACAAAGAATCCGTTCTTCTTCCGGATGTTAAAGCTCGTCTTGCTATTGAAATGGCATATCCAATGGGCTGGGAGAAATATGTTGGCGATCAAGGTGACATTCTCGGAATCAGCACATTTGGTGCATCCGCGCCTGGCGACCGTGTTATCCAAGAGTATGGCTTTACAGTGGATAACGTGGTTAGCCGCGTAAAAGCATTGCTGTAATAGAGGTTGTCAAAAAGTCTGCTTTTGATTACGAAGGATGCCTCACGGCATCATCAGCGTCGAATATGGGATTCAGCCGAAATGTCCGTTGCTCACGTAGTTCTGCCTACGCTCCGCTACTCCATTTCTAGCTTCATCCCATCTTCTCAGTACTGAAAACCTGACTTTTTGTACACTCACTTATAGCTTCATAAGCGCTGCTATGGTTGGGAGAGCGTCATACTGTCCTGATCCATGGCAGCAAGTTATTTCCGCAGAGATGGGCGGTGACTCGTTATTGCCCTGATCTGTTTTGCCTTTTGTTTTCATTAACTTCAGGGGAGCGGGTACGCATGTCACAATTCGATCAAGTCAGTGTAGTGAAAGAGGCCAACATTTATTATGATGGTCAGGTAACCAGCAGAACGGTTATTTTGGGGGATGGCAGCAAAGTGACTCTGGGTATCATGCTTCCAGGCAGTTATGAGTTCGGTACAGATTCCCGTGAAATTATGGAGATTTTGTCCGGAGATCTGAAAGTATTGCTTCCCGGAGAAGAAGAGTGGCAAGAGATTCAAGGTCAAGCTACGTTCCACGTGCCTGCCGAATCCAAATTTAAACTGGAGATACGCAGCGTTACTGACTACGTCTGCTCGTACCCGGCGGAATAACATAAGAAGGGTAAGCAGAACCGCAACCCGCGGATTCGGTTTACCCTTTTTGCTTCTTGAATTCTAACGACAAAGTTCGAGCTGCAAGCTTGTCAGCCCCGTGGATTTGAAGTATCCTTAAGGCAAGTTGTTTAGAATGGAACACGGATACGGAAATAATATAACCGAAATCAGGAGGTTTTTGAGATCATGGCAAAAAAAGTGACATTTGACTATAGCACGGCATTGCAATTTGTAAATCAGCACGAAGTAGATTATTTCGCAGAACCGATTCGTCTGGCTCACGAGCAGCTTCACAACGGAACAGGAACAGGCTCCGATTATCTGGGCTGGATTGACCTGCCAACGGCTTATGACAAAGAAGAGTTCGCTCGCATTCAAAAAGCGGCTGCCAAAATCCAAAGCGACTCCGAAGTACTGATTGTTATCGGTATCGGTGGATCATACCTGGGTGCACGTGCAGCGATTGAAATGCTGACTCACTCGTTCTATAACAATCTGCCAAAAGACAAACGCAAAACGCCTGAAATCTATTTTGCAGGAAACAATATCAGTTCCACATATGTAACTCATTTGCTGGATCTGGTTGAAGGCAAAGATTTCTCCGTCAACGTTATCTCCAAATCCGGTACAACAACAGAGCCGGCAATTGCTTTCCGTATCTTCCGTGCAGCACTGGAAGAGAAATATGGTAAAGAAGAAGCACGCAAACGCATCTATGCTACAACAGACAAAGCGCGCGGTGCACTGAAAGAACTGGCAAATGCAGAAGGATACGAATCTTTCATTATCCCTGATGATGTAGGTGGACGTTACTCCGTTCTGACAGCTGTAGGTTTGCTGCCAATCGCAGCAGCTGGTATCAGCATCGAAGAAATGATGCAAGGTGCGGCTGACGCATCCAAAGAATACAGCAACCCGAACGTAGCTGAGAATGAAGCATATCAATATGCTGCAGTTCGTAACGCATTGTATCGTAAAGGCAAAGGAACTGAGATTCTTGTAAACTATGAGCCATCCCTGCACTTCGTATCCGAGTGGTGGAAACAACTATTTGGAGAGAGTGAAGGTAAAGACTACAAAGGGATCTATCCTGCATCCGTTGATTTCTCTACAGACCTGCACTCCATGGGTCAATTCATTCAGGAAGGTAGCCGGAATATTTTCGAAACTGTTATCCAGGTTACTGAAGTTGCTGAGCATATCTCAATCAAATCCGATCCGGACGATCTGGATGGTTTGAACTTCCTTGAAGGCAAAACCATGGACTTTGTTAACAAAAAAGCGTTCCAAGGAACACTGCTTGCACATACGGATGGTCAAGTACCAAACCTGATTGTGAACATTCCAGATATGACTCCATATTCTTTCGGATATCTGGTATACTTCTTTGAAAAAGCATGCGGTATCAGTGGCTACCTGCTGGGCGTCAATCCATTTGACCAACCGGGCGTGGAAGCTTACAAGAAAAATATGTTCGCATTGCTGGGCAAACCAGGCTTTGAAGAAGAGAAAGCAGCGCTCGAAGCGAGACTTTCCGAATAATTCATCGGTCTGCTCATATAGTTAAATAAGGTAAAGTAAATCTAACCGGGGATCACTGTTCGTGTAAGAGGCAGGGTTCCCGGATGTAGATTACCAGGGCAGTTCGTCCGCGTTCGCGCGGTGAACTGCTTTCTTGTAAAATGGACTCAGGAAAAGATCAGAAAGTTGGATTTAGGATGATTGAACGTTATCGCACGGTTCGAGGACCGGGCAATCTGGAAATTGTAATCAAGAAGTCGCGATTTATCGGTCATATTATGCCGGTCACGACAGAGGAAGAGGCTGTTGCCTTTATCGATGAGATCAAGAAAAAACATTGGAATGCAACTCATAACTGCTCTGCATACATGATTGGGGAGCGGGACGAGATCCAGAAGCAATCCGATGACGGGGAACCCAGCGGAACAGCAGGAAAACCCATTCTTGAAGTGATCAAAAATCAGAAATTAAAAAATGTGGCAATTGTGGTTACGCGATACTTCGGGGGAATTATGCTTGGAGCTGGCGGGTTAATTCGTGCTTATACGGATGGAGCTGTAGCAGCCATTGAAGCCGGAGAAGCCATTACCAACGTGCTGCATCGTGAAGTGTTTGTTGAACTGGATTATACGTGGCTGGGTAAAGTGGAAAATGAGTTAAGAAGCCGGGAAGTCCGTACAGGTGAAACTGGATTCACCGATAAGGTTACGTTGACTTGTCTTCCGCCGGATAGTGAAACCGAGGCTTTTGTAGCCTGGATCACGGATTTGACGCAAGGGCAATCCCGGATCACGGAGGGACAGCGGCTTTATTTTATTGAAGGGGAATAAAATATATGGCTAGAAGAGCAGTCGAACAGGAGTTGTCGAGGGAGCGGATACTGGAGGCGGCGAGGCACCTTTTTATTACCAAAGGATACCGCGCCATTTCGATGCGAAGCATCGGCCAGCATCTAGGCTATAGTCATGGGTCGCTGTATTATCACTTTAAGGAAAAAGCAGAGTTGTTCTATGCTATCGTGGTTGAAGATTTTAATCATTTGGGGCATTTGCTGCTGCAAGCCATGGTCAGGCCGGTTCGTGATGGTGTGAGCAAGGTAGAGCATATCATGATGGAGTTTATTCGCTTTGGTCTGGAGAATCCATATCAATATGAAATTATGTTTATGATTCGGGACGAGGAACTATTGTCTTATTGTCGGACCGAACAGGGACGTTGCTTCGAGTTGTTTGCTTCAATTATTAGGCAGTACATGAACGAAGAAGGTTGTACGGAAGAGGATACTCAAAATGTACCGCGTACGCTATTTTTGGCTATGCACGGATTCATTTCTTATTACATTCAGGACCGTTTAACGTTTGTGGAGATTGAATCGTCTGCGCTGTCTCATGTCAAAGTGCTGTGCCGCAATCTGGGTCAGCAGCCTGGCGTCCAATAATGGCGCTATTGTTGCACCCCTACACTTCAGGGCGGTGATTTGTCATAACTTTAATTCTTTATAACGTTGTCTCGCGAAAGTTAGTATGCGCAGCAGACGAAGTCAGGCGGCTCCGACCCGGAATGAGGGTGGACCGCCTGTTTGTGTTTGCAAAAATGAACGAGTAGGTGGCAGACCTATTGGGCCTAACTAACCTTCCATGATTTTGAGAAAATACTCCCGCTCACGTGGTCCATCGAATTCACAAAAGTAAATGCCTTGCCAGCGGCCAAGCAGCAGCCTGCCTTCGTGAATAATCACCGTCTGTGATGGCCCTGTTGTGATCGATTTGAGGTGAGAGGCTGTATTACCTTCGGCATGTCGATACTCGGGATGCTCCCAAGGGTACACTTCGTCAAGACGTAACAATACATCATGTTTCACATCCGGGTCTGCATTTTCGTTGATGGCAATACCTGCCGTCGTATGTGGACAGTAGATGAGCACCGTCCCATTCTGTACCCCGCTACTCTGGACAACCTGCTTCACGTCCCGTGTGATATCCTTGATTTCATCTCGTGTGGAAGTGGATATATTCTTCGTATATAACATGTTAGATCACTCCTTATATTTCTTTACTTACCCTCGATTGTACCTTAACCACTACATACCAAACAAACCACATATGAAGACAGATATTTGAATCGCACAATAACGTAGAGGTCAGAAATAACCTGAAGTGATTTTATTAATTAATCTCAGATGTGGCCCAATTATATTCAATAAAAGCATTGACGATTAGCACTGCAAACTGGTAAAGTATCAGAAAAGCAAAACCAAGTAGACTAATGGGAATAATATTAAAGTAATATCATCCAACTTAGGAAAAATGTCGTATTGAAGCCAGGAAGACTGCCGACCGGAGCTAAAGCCGGAGGCTGGGAGGGAACGCAGCAATGAATACCGTTCTTCGTCATAAGGGATGGACTTGGGGATTCCGCAGTACCGTATTGTTATATTTTATCGTACTTATTGTACTTCCAATCATCGGTGTGTACGTCAATTCCTTCTCTGAAGGATGGAGCAACTTTGTTCAGAGCATTATGGACCCCATCGCGTGGAAAGCCGTACTGCTGACCATTCGGCTGGCCGTGATTGCTACGCTAATTAATGTGGTTCTGGGCACGATGATCGCCTGGGTGTTGACAAGGTATCGCTTTGTCGGCCGATCGTTTCTTAACAGTCTGGTTGATCTCCCGTTTGCACTGCCAACAGCGGTTGGCGGTTTGATGATTATGCTGCTTTTGGGTCCGGTCAGTGCCATCGGGAAACTGGCAGAATCCATGGGATTTGAGATTGTATTTCACCAGCCCGCCATTGTTATCGCGATGACTTTTGTCACATTTCCGTTTGTTATTCGTGCAGTGCAGCCTTTGCTGGAAGAAATCGATTCTTCCGAGGAAGAAGCCTCGTACACGATGGGAGCATCGAAGGCTCGCACGTTCATGCAGGTTATTCTGCCGTCCATGGCACCTGGCATGATCAGTGGGGGGATGTTGGCTTTCTCCAGAGGACTGGCTGAATTCGGAGCTGTCGTGCTGGTGGCTGGTAACATTCCGGGCAGAACACTGACCGCTTCCGTATTTATCTACGGGGAGATTGAAAGTGATAATCCAACGGGAGCCGCTGCGGTATCGGTGTTGCTCCTGACGCTCTCCTTCCTGATCCTCTGGCTGATCAATCTGGTGCAGATGCGGGGGAGAAGACGATGAGACGACTCTTAATTGGACTGACGTTTGCGGTATTTATTGTACTGCTGATCATCCCGCTTGGACGCATTTTTATTGGCGCATTTGAAGACGGGGCAGGTGGATTCCTGAAAGGACTGATGCGCCCTGAGGCGTTACACGCCTTGATGATGACCGGACTGGTGGTTCTGGTGGTCACCCTGTTAAATACATTGTTTGGCATCATGATGGCTCTGTATCTGGTTCGTGCCGGATGGCTGAGTGAACGGATAAAAGGGCTGCTAAACAGCATTGTAGACCTGCCTTATGCCGTATCTCCTGTTATTGGCGGCTTGATGATTGTGTTGATGTTGGGACCTAACAGCATTATGGGCGCTTTTTTTGAAGGGATTGGATTCAATGTGGTCTATGCCTTCCCAGGTATGGTGATCGCAACGTTATTTGTTACCTTTCCACTGATGGTCAGAGAGGTTATGCCTGTCCTCCAGGAACTCGGTTCTCAGCAAGAGGAGGCTGCATCTACACTTGGCGCCTACAGCTGGAGGACGTTCTGGAGTGTGACCTGGCCTTCCATCCGCTGGGCGGTAGTGTATGGTCTGGTCTTGACGGTTGCGCGCTCGCTTGGGGAGTTCGGTGCAGTGCTGGTTGTATCGGGGAATATTATGAACAAAACGCAGACCGCAACAACCTTGGTGTATCAGGATGTTGAGAATTTTAATGTGGCTGCCGCAAATGGTGTGGCATTGGTGCTGGTTACCTTCTCCGTCGGGCTGCTGCTCATGATGGAATGGGCCAAGAAGCGAAAGGAAGTGCATTGATATGCATGTAGAAGTCCGTGATTTGAACAAACATTTCGGTGATTTTCATGCGGTAAAAGATGTCTCATTCGATATTGCCAAAGGCCATCTGATCGGTCTGCTTGGACCCAGCGGAGGCGGGAAGACGTCCATTCTGCGGATGCTAGCGGGTCTGGAGAATCCGGGTTCCGGAGAGATTCGCTTTCATGGGAAAGTCGTGAACCATCTGCCTCCACAGGAGCGCGGCATCGGATTTGTATTCCAGAACTATGCCTTGTTCAAACATATGACGGTATTTGAGAATATTGCTTTTGGACTCAAGGTCAAGAAGACACCAAAAGCCCAGATCCGTGATCGGGTGATGGAACTTGTTGAACTGACCGGGTTAAAAGGTTTTGAACAGCGCTATCCACATCAGTTGTCTGGTGGGCAGCGTCAGCGTGTTGCTTTTGCCAGAGCACTCGCCCCGGAGCCACAGCTATTATTGCTGGACGAACCGTTCGCGGCCATTGATGCCAAGATCCGTCAGGAACTGCGTTCATGGTTACGGGAGCTAATCGAGCGGGTAGGAATCACTTCGATTTTTGTAACGCATGACCAGGATGAAGCGATTGAAGTGGCGGACGAGATTATGATTATCAGCCAAGGTCGTCTGGAACAGAAGGGTACACCTTGGGATATCTACAAAAACCCGCAGACACCGTTTGTCGCTACATTTATCGGGGAGTCTACGGTTGTGGAGGATGCCTCCCAGTTGAAAGGATTCGAACATGCCGTCGAGGGTGAACATGAACATACCAAAGCGCTGATTCGACCGGAGTATATTGAGATCGGCTTGAAAAACGAGTTCACCATGTTGTCTGCAACGGAAAAAGGTACAGTCAAACATCTTCATTTCCGCGGCAGTCAATGGATGGTAGAGGTGGACGTACAGGGTCATAAGTTAATCACATATCGTTCCCTGGAGAAAACGACATTGGAGATCGGTCAACAAATTCGAGTCCTTGTACACCGTGCCTACCTGTTCAATGACTCCAACAGTTGGGTGGTTGAAAACCGACTGAAGGAAGATCCGATGCCGGTGATGATTTAGATCAAGTGGAAGAAAGGGGCTGCCCATGCAGACGAGGAAGAAGAAAGCCATACTCTTAAATGTTGCCCTCATGTTTCTGCTCGTCTGCATGACCGCTGGGTGCAGCAAGCAGGAGGGGGCAAGCGAACAGAACGAGCCCTCTGGTAACGATTCATCCAATACGCTGGTGATTGGTGCTTATAGTGTAGCGAAAGACGCTGTAGGCGAGTTGCTACCCAAGTTCCAAGAGGAGTGGAAGGTAAAAACCGGAAAGACAATTAACTTCCAGGAGTCTTACGAAGCTTCGGGTACACAGGCAAGAGCCATCGTTGGTGGATTCGAGGCTGATGTGGCCTTGCTCGCGATGGAGAGTGATATCGAGAAGCTGGTCAAAGCCGATCTGGTTAGCTCCGATTGGAAACAGACCCCTAATGAAGGCATGATTACTCGTTCGATTGTTGTTCTGGGAACAAGAGCAGGCAACCCGCTGGGGATTCGTGATTTTCAGGATTTAACGAAGCCTGGTGTGAAGGTATTGTACCCCAATCCAAAGACATCCGGGGGTGCACAATGGGATATTAATGCCATCTACGGAGCCGGATTGAAACTGTCGGAGGAGCAAGAGGGGAAGAAAGATCCTGCCGCAGCCAAGGCTTTTCTCGAACAGGTACATCGTAACGTTGAGTCATTGGACAAGAGTGGGCGTTCTTCGATGGCGGCATTTGAATATGGTGTGGGTGATGTAATCGTCACGTATGAAAATGAACTGCTAGCCCGGATCGCCAAAGGTGTGGATTATGACATCGTTATTCCGAAAAATACGATCCTGATTGAGAATCCGGCAGTTGTGGTGAATAAATATGCCGATAAACATGGGAATCGTGAACTGGCTGAAGCTTTTGTCGCATATTTGCGTACACCAGAAGCCCAGCAGATTTTCGCGAAGCATGGCTTTCGTTCAGTAGATCCGGATGTATTTGCACAGACGGAGTCCACATTCCCAACGCCAGAAGGGCTATTTGATATTAACTATCTGGGTGGATGGGACGAGGTACGCAGTACGTTGTACTCCAAACGCGGCGTGTGGTATCAGGTGCTCGCGGGAATATGATATGAGTATTGCTGATGTAATCGAATAGGTAACCGAGCATGTGGAACTAAACCTTCATTTCAATGGAAGTAGAGATGGAGGTTTTTTACTGCCAAAAGGCTATAATAGAGGTATACTGAATCATGATTGTTACATAGTACTAGCAGGAAGGTGTGAGTTGGATGAGTGCAGAGATCAAATTATCCCAAAGTACAGCAATTCGACTGGAGCAGGCCCGCGGTAAGGGGATGCCTGAGGAAGAAATATTAAAAGCCATTCAAGCCAAAGACGTTTCCGCTTTTGACGCCGTGTCTGAAGAGGAATACCGATATAACGAATTTTTCTCGTATGCGGATGAGCATGGTGAAAATCTGGAGGCAGCAGTGAAAGACGGCTACCGGATTACCTTTAACACACGTGGTGGACTCGGAATCTGGTTGGAAAAGGCCTTTAAGGTACAGCCAGAGAGAGACTTCACAGTGGGTGAAGGAATCGTCACCGGATTACAGTTGAAACCGGAGCAGGCAGAGGTACTGGCGAAACGGCTTGCGTCGAACTGGGTGATTACGGATTCGAAGGATGTACCTGTGGGTCAGGAACTGACGTTGAAGCTGCGGGCACTGGTGTAGTTCCAGCGCAAGTGGATGTGACTCGAATTAATCGGTCGTGGCCTGTTTAAAAGGTAAGGCCTGATCTTCATGCGGATGACCCGCTTATAAGGTTGCACCACATGCTGACGAAGCGTACGCTCCCGAGTGGAGCGAAGCATGGAATTAAAGTCTGACGGTGAACGGTCAGACCACAGACTGTCCCGAATTGCAGTGGAGAACTGCAGCGGGATGGTCTTTTTTTGCAAAAACAGGGGTGGACGATTACAATCTACATATCATTAATTCAGGGGGAATGCGGATTGAATCAGCTAACATTTCTGGGCACTGGCGATGCGATGGGCGTTCCACGTGTGTATTGTGATTGCGAAATATGTACAGAGGCAAGGCTTACGGGAGAGAATAAACGGAAACGTTCTTCTGTTCTGATTGACGGTGGTGGGGATGGTGCGAATGAACAGTTCATGATTGACTGCGGACCAGACTGGAGATCACAGATGGAGGATCAGGGATTACGTATGGTGCATACGCTGCTCATCACTCATGCCCATTTTGACCATATTGGAGGATTGCCGGAATGGGCGGATGCGTGCCGCTGGCTGGGTGTAAAGGGACGTTTGTATGCACCACGTGAAGTGATTGCGACCATTCAGGGACAGTTTCCCTGGTTGGGGCGTCATATGGACTTTCGGGAAACGGATGATGATATTGAACTCGGGGGATGGAAGGTACATTCCTGGAAAGTGTGCCATGGGCATAACGGATATTCGTACGCATATCGGCTAGATCGAGACGGGTATAGCTGGGCGTACTGTTCAGATGCTATTGACCTGAAGCCATCCGAAAAAGAGCCGTTGCACGGACTGGATCTGCTGGTGCTTGGAACGAGCTTTGTGCATGAACTTGCTGAATTCTCAACACGTTCCGTGTACGATATGCGTGAGGCGCAGGAGCTGCTGTGGGAACTGAAACCGGGTCATACTTATTTTACACATATGTCTCATGACGTCGATGTACGGCAGAATTATAATCTGGATCAAGGTATTACGATTGCCCTTACCGGGATGAAGGTGCAGCTTGGAACATTAAAGCTGGAAACGAATGCGTAACCCAATTTAACTAGCGTAATAAAAATAAATTCAGAAGAGCGTATCCTTTACAAGGGGTTCTTCGTTTACATAGTGTAAGTCAAAATCAATCAGGAACCAGCAAAGGGGGGCCCCCAAGATGGCCTTTGTGAAGTCCGTGGATTGCAGAATCAACAGACCACATGATGATGGTAAACCAGATAAATCCGATATTGAATCCAGTGGTAACGCTGGAACAAACCAATTGAACCAAAGCATTCATGCGCGATTACCCGATCTGATGGGTTCGTTGTATGCGTATTGTTTATCGCTGACGAAATCAGTTCCAGAGACGGAGGATCTGGTACAGGAGACCTGTCTCAAAGTATTGTCGTCGAGAGTGGTTGGAACTTCCGGGATGAATAAAGATATAAACTGGGAAGCTTATCTGATTCGTATTGCACGCAACAGCTGGATTGATATCTTACGTCAGCGGGAGAGATTGGCATATAAACTGGATAGCTTGAAGCCGCTCTTGCACGAGATGGAGGAGGAAAGGCGATTCGAGGAGATGGAGTCTGCCGTACAACTTCTTGTAAATACGCTACCACCGTGGCAGCGAGTGATATATGTATTACGTGAATTAATGGGTTATAAGGCGGCAGAGACTGCGGAAATGCTGGATACGACAGAAGGTGCTGTGAAAGCAGCCTTAAGTCGAGCCCGCTCTGCTATAGCAGAAGTGAGGCACAGGTTGGAACAATCGGACACAGAATTGCAGTATGAGGAGGGCGCAGTGGAGGACAATCGGGAGGAACTGCGCAGCTATCTGCTGGCATTTCGTAATGGGGATACAGCCCGAATCATTGATCTGTGCCTGAATCGGACCGATGATCCGATGGCTGTGGCGGGGACGATTTTGCAGCAGACTTTGCCGTCTCCATCCATGCAGCCAATGATGTACGGGTACTCTACTTCTGGCATGGACTCGATGTCATATGGAGGCGGGTACACGATCAACATGGTTGCCTAAATCGAGGAGGCGACACATATGAATGTAGTGCCCTATGTAGTGGAACAAACTGCTCGCGGAGAGCGGAGTTATGATATTTATTCCCGTTTGCTCAAAGACAGGATCATTATGGTGTCCGGAGAGATTGAGGATCAGTTGGCAAATGCCATCGTGGCTCAGTTGTTGTTTTTGACTGCAGAGGACCCGGAAAAGGACATCCAGATGTACATCAACAGCCCTGGTGGGTCGGTGACCGCAGGATTTTCGATCTATGACACGATGCAATTCGTGAAGCCGGATATCTCCACGATCTGTACAGGGATGGCGGCAAGTTTTGGCACAATATTGCTGGTAGGTGGAACAAAAGGCAAACGTATGGCATTGCCAAACAGTGAGATCATGATCCATCAGCCACATGGCGGTACGCGAGGGCAGGCGTCGGATATGCTGATTCATGCTAACCGCATCATTCAGCATCGTCAGCGCCTTAACAAGCTGTTAGCCGATCATACAGGACAGTCGATTGAGCGGATTGAGAAGGACTCAGATCGAGATTATTTCCTGACCGCTGCTGAAGCAGTCGAATATGGATTGGTGGATAAGGTCATATCCAGTTCATAACAGTAGCCCGGAAGGTCATGTGACCTTTCGGGCTTGATTAATCAAGAGGACGAACAGGAAACTGACGTCCTCTTTTTGTCGTCCAGATTAGCCAGTCCGTGTCTATGGATTGGATCAGAATAAGAACAATGAGAATGAGAACAATCTGAAATAAAGATTGACCATCGGTAGGCATAGTGTATATATTATGTATATACACTATGCCTACCGAAAACTATTTAACATCAATGAGGTGAGGAAAGATTAACATTTTAATATCGAACGCATCGAGTGATCCGATCTATATGCAGATTTTAACTCAGATCAGACAGAGCATCTTGAGCGGAGAATTGGTTGCTGGAGATAGTCTCCCCTCCATTCGGCAGCTTGCCAAGGATCTGCAAGTCAGTGTTATTACAACTAAACGTGTCTATGAAGAGCTGGAGAAGGAGAAACTGATCGATTCAGTTGTAGGCAAAGGGAGCTTTGTATCTGGAGCCAATCAGGACTTTATTCGAGAGCGGCGGATGAAACAATTGGAAGAGAAGATGCTCGAAGTGATTCGTGAGAGCAGAGAACTGGGCATGAGTTCACAGGATGTAATCCATCATCTTACATTGTTGGTTGAGGAGGAATAAGCATAATGAACGCTATCGAATTACGTAATGTAACCAAAACGTATCCCTTATTTAAAGTAGATAATGTATCTCTTGATGTGAAAAAAGGATATATCACGGGACTTATTGGTCCGAATGGGGCGGGAAAGAGTACTTTGATCAAAATGATCACGGGTCTGATTCATCCCGATAAGGGGAGCCTCAAGACATTGGGCAGTGAAATGCCCAATCAGGAAGTTGACATCAAGCAGCGCCTTGGCATTGTGTCCGATGAATGTTTTTACTATGAGCATCTAACGATCCGGGAAATGACACAAATGATCGCTCCTTTTTACACCAAATGGGATAATAAAGCGTTCAATGACTACTTGGATCAGTTCGAACTGTCTCCCAAAAAGAAAATTCAGGATCTGTCCAAAGGCATGAAGATCAAGTATTCTCTCGCCGTAGCTTTGTCGCATGAAGCAGATTTGCTGATTATGGATGAACCAACATCCGGGCTTGATCCTGTATTTAGGCGGGAACTGCTCGATCTGCTTGCAGATATGATACAGGACGAAACAAGGTCCATTATTTTCTCGACGCATATTACGACCGATCTGGAACGTATTGCAGACTACATTACGTTTATTCATCAAGGAAAACTGGTGTTCAATGAAGCCAAAGATGATGTGCTGGAAAGGTATACGATTGTAAAAGGGGATATGGATCTGCTTGATTCCGACATTCGGAAACATTTCATCGGAATACGCGAGACAGCCGTTGGTTTTGAAGCATTGTCGGATCATAAGGCAGAGGCCGAACAGTTATTTGGCAGGCTTGCTCTTTTACAAAGACCTACGTTGGAAGACCTCATTTATTTTACGGCGAAGGGAGGACGCAAATATGCTTAACTTGCTTCGTAAAGATTTCATTGTACTGAAAAGTTCACTGTGGACGATTGGGTTATACCTGGTGGTTTTTAGTCTCGCCTTTATACCCCAGAGTGAAATGTCAATGTATTTTGTAGGCATCTACACAGCCTTTGGTTCGGTCATGCTGGCAACCATGATTGATATCAAGAACCATAATCATAATTTTCTGGTCACGCTCCCCGTTAGCCGCAAACAGATTGTAAAAGCCAAGTACCTTTCTGCCATAATCTATACGTTATTCGGGGTACTCGCGTCGTTTGGAATTCACCAGCTTGTGAACCTGAATTATCCTGAACTGAACAAGCCGAATTATTCACTTAGGGATATTGTCATTGCCGTAGGCATGGTGCTTGTATTAGTTTCCATATACATGCCTCTTTTCTACGGACTTAGCAAAAAAGGTGCTGGCATCATCAATGCGATATTCATGGTCTGCATGATTATACTGGCGCAACCCGTTGCGTACCTCATGAGTATGGCCAACGAGAACGGTATGATTACCACAACGACAATGGCATTGGTTTCTGTAGGCATTATAGGTTTGTTTGTAGTATCTTATCTTATTACGATCCGCCTGTTTGCAAGAAAAGACCTTTAAGCACAAAGCGGGTGCAGGTAGAGAATATAGAACACCAAAAGTAAAGTCGCCACAAGGCGACTTTTTTTGATGTAGCAGAGTGAGAGGGCAATAGCATTTGAAAATTATCGGAGTGGCTTTTTTCGATTTATAACCAAACCTTACATTTCTTTTGCAAGCGTAATAAGCCTGCTCAAGCCTACCCGAATCTGCTGCTCATGTGCATAAGAGAAGGACAGGCGCAGCTTGCGACTGGCTGAACGATCCGAAGAATCAAATACGGTTCCGGGTACAAAGGCAACGGATTGTTCCATGCATCGGTGAAGCAGTCTCCCTGTATCCACACCCTCAGGAAGCTCTACCC
Source organism: Paenibacillus sp. 2003 (assembly GCF_031455635.1). Taxonomy (NCBI): domain Bacteria; kingdom Bacillati; phylum Bacillota; class Bacilli; order Caryophanales; family Paenibacillaceae; genus Paenibacillus; species Paenibacillus sp. 2003. The sequence continues at coordinate 81,543 of NZ_JAVDTB010000011.1, forward strand.
AAAAGTTGAGTCCGCCCTCCGGCCGGGTCCACGTCCAGTCCGTTTCCAGCAGAGATTGTTCCATCACTTCCATCCGTAGCTGGATGGCGGTCCGCAGCTTGGACAGATGCTGATGCATACGTTCTGACTGAAAATAACGGAGAAAAAGCTTCTGGTTCAGAAGGGGAGTTCCGTTATCTGTCAGTGATTTTACAGCCTGTAGTCCTGGCATGAAACGCTGACGGCATATGATGGCTGCAATCCGTAGCCCGGGTGCAACATACTTGCTGTAACTGCGAATGTACAGCGTGTGTCCGGTGGTGTCATAGGTGAAAATCGGTGCAGGAGGTTTATCCTTAAAATAGATATCATAGGTGCTGTCGTCTTCGAGCAGAAAACAACCATACTGTTCTGCAAGTTCGGGTAACTGCTTGCGCTGTTCTACTGGAACATTCATGCCGGTTGGATTCTGAAAGGTCGGTGTCATATAAAAGAGGCGCGGCTTCTCACTCTTCATCAGATGTTCGATCTGCTCCAGATCATACCCGTCCGAGTGAATATCCGTAAAGATCAGACGAGCACCTTGTTTACGGAAAATCTCCATTGCTGGTCCATACGTAGGCCGTTCCATCAACACCCGATCCCCGGGTTTGACCAGCGTCCGCGAGATGACGTCAATCGCTTGCTGGGCCCCCGAAGTAATGAGCACTTCGTCTGCAGAGAGATAGAAACGTTCTTTTTTCGTCAGATGGCTTGCCAGCGCACTTCGCAATTCCAGATCACCCTGAATTGTGGAATACGTTCCGAGCAAACGGGGATATTGATCTAGCAGATCACGCATTAGTTCACCCCAATACCGGTTGGGCAGCAAAGAGGGATCGATTAACGATTTGGAAAATTGGTATTCTGCTTCAAGAGACTGTACCCGTGCAAGTGAATCCCAATGCAGCCAGGCAGACACGGCGGGATCATCCGCCTGATCCGTTACTGAGAATGGAGTCGCTGGGCTGACATAATAGCCAGACTTATCCTTCACATAAACATTCCCACGTTCTTTTAACTCCTGATAGGCTTTGAAAACGGTCAGACGATGGACGCCGAGTAGCTCGGACAGGCTTCGTACAGATGGCAGTTTTTCATGTTCGGCCCACTCTCCCGCTTCTATACGCACAACGAGATAATGGATGACTTGCTCATATAATTTCAGGCTGTTATCTGTCATCATCAAGGTTTTGCCCACCCGGCTCACACTCCTTTTGAACTCTATTGTAACAGCTAATGGGAGAAAACTGTTCTGTTTTGTTCATTCTGTTCTGTAGACCATGAGATATGATGGAGAACAGACAAAGGAGTGGTTATCATGGTGGGGATTGCATTTACGGTTATGTGTCTTATTTTCGGTACAACATTTCTGGCTATTAAAATTGGAGTAGAGGCAGGCATGCCGCCTTTTCTGTCAGCCGGACTGCGTTTTGTAATCGCGGGAGCGCTGATGTTTGCATGGATGTGGATGAAGGGCAAAGTGAGCTGGTCCCTGCTGTTCCGCAAGGAGATGCTGCTGACGGGAGCGGGTCTGACCTTCGGCACCTTTGCCACATTATATTGGGCTGAACAGCATGTGAGCTCGGGTGTGGGTGCCATTTTGTCAGCGACAGGGCCGCTGATGATTATGTTGATGCAGACGGCACTGTTACGGCAAAAAACATCTGCCCGTATGATGGTAGGCTGCCTAATCGGGTTCACCGGTGTGGTTCTGGTTGTACTGCCAGGTGTATCGCTTGGTGCAGGTTCCCTGTTCATATGGGGCTGTATTGCGGTATTGGTGGGGGAAGTCTGTTATTCGGCAGGTGCATTGTACTCCAAAAAGGTCATTCATCAGTTCAAGGAGGCTAGTCCTGTAGCAATCAATGCGGTGCAGATGATGTATGGGGGACTGCTGTTATCCCTGCTCTCGGCCGGAACGGAATCGTGGAATATGTCTGCTCTGGACTGGGTGCCTGCCGTCTCGTCGGTGATCTATTTGACTGTCATTGGCTCCATGGTGGGGCATAGTCTGTTCTATTGGATTATGTCGCGCACTAATCCGTTATTCCCGGCAACCTGGTTATACATTTCACCACCCATTGCCGTGGGGCTTGGCGCTGTTGTCTATGGTGAGCATTTCAGCTGGGTTACGTGGATCGGTGTGGTGCTGGTCGTTTCAGGTCTGCTGGCGATGAATGAGAAGGTGAGCGGCTGGTTGAAGAAAAGAAGTCGTGCGAGGATGACAGTGCAGGCTTCCGAATCTGTTTTAAAATAGGTGAAGTTTGAAAGTATGCAGCTCAATCTCAAAATCAGCCATTGATTCTAGGTTGAGCTGTTTGTTATTCCAACATGATGTTCTCGTTAACCAGTAGGTAGTAATATTCATCCATCTGTTCTGCCGTAACTTTTTCTTCGAAATGTTGTATCCACCACATCACAAGTAAACGAATCACCCCCGAGTGAAAATCCGCTACAAGTTCTATGGGAAGTGAAAATTGTTTACCTCTTCTCTTCAATTCCAGAAAATCTCGTCTGAATATCTCTCCGATATAATGTATGAAAAAGTTGTTAAACCCCTCATCCTTCTGTTGGTTCTGCACGATGGTCTCCAGTACATTTCCAAACAAAATTTTAGATACGCTTTGCAAAGGCTGCTGTAATCGATCTTCTACATTCATGTGTAAATAATCCCGAAGGACCCATGTTAGGGTGGAGGACAGTAAAGCAAATTTATCTTTGAAATGTTTGTAAAACGTTGTTCGGTGAACCATAGCTTTGTCACATATCTCATTAATTGTGATGTTGCTGAATAGCTGGCCTTTCTCACATAACAGATCGAGTAGCGCCATCTTTAACAATTTATGAGTTCGGGTAACTCTCAAATCCACCTTTTTATCAATCATTTTCATCTACATCATTTCCTTATTGTAGTTTAGCTATATATTATCAACACAATGATTCTTACATGATACGAGATTCCGAGTGTATATTGGTATTATAAGTAATTTTTTGATAGGGCTACAAGTGTAGATAAAATATGATGGATTAGAGAGGATGATGTGGCGATGTCCGACATGAAAAAAGCTGTGGTGATCGGGGCAGGTATTGCAGGGTTAATCACTGCAAGGATGTTATCTGATTATTATGATGAGGTATGTATCATTGAGCGAGATGAATTGCCTTCTGAGCCGGCGAATCGGCAGGGTGTGCCTCAATCCTTTCATCCACATCGTGTATTACCGCGCGGCGGACTCATTCTGGAACATTACTTTCCCGGATACAATGATGAATTGGTTGCGCTTGGTGCCATTCCTTCACATGAAGAGAAAATTGTGATTGCCAATCGCTACGGTACTTTAGTCAATAAAGCGAATGCTGCTTCCTCATTCAAAATTGCATCGAGCAGCAGAGCCCTGCTGGAATGGGTATTGCGTCAGCGAGTCCAGAGCATAGATCATATAAGCTTCTTAACGAGTACGGAAGTTACCGGGTTAATGGCATCAGAAGATCAGCGTTTGATTACAGGCGTGTATACCAAAGAAAGAGGCCGGGATAATCGGGAAGAAATGCTTGCAGCAGATATGGTTATTGATGCCGCGGGGCGTTCTTCCAAATTGATAAGATGGCTTGAACAGATAGGGTTGTCCGTGCCTGAGCCGGAAGTGCTGAAGGTGTCTCTTGGTTACAGCACCCGCTATTATAAGATACCATCCTCTATTCAAAATGACTGGGGAACGGTGATAACAGAGTCCGATCCTGTGCAAGGAACTCGTGCAGGCATGTTGTGGCGCATTGAGAATGATATCGCTGGACTGTTACTGTTCAACGCAGGAGGAGATGAATATCCTCCAACCCATCCGGATCAGTTTCAAGAGCAAATCAAACTTCTGTTTGCTTCGGATGAAATCGTAGCGTTGGCAGAACAGCTGGAGCCTTTTCAAGGGCCGCGTGGATACCGTATTTCCGAGTCTGTCCGTCAACATTTTGAACTGATGGAGAATTGGCCCTCCGGATTACTCGTCCTTGGCGATGCATTTTGCAGCTTCGATCCGATCCATGGCCAAGGCATGACGGTTGCTGCAATTGAAGTCGAGACCATAGGGAAATGTTTGGATGAGCAGCGAATGCATCCTGAGCCGCAGTTTGAGCGCGAAGTGTTGCTTCGTATGCAGCAGGCTATTGAACCGGCCTGGTGGCTTAGTTCGGTGGCTGATCTGCGTTGGAAAGGGGTCGAACATGTTGGGCCTTCCCGAATGAAAGGGGTTGCTTTTGCTCAGAAGTATATAAACTTGTTTACTAAGCAGGCGATGAAAAAGGCGAGTCAGGAAAATAATAAACAACTCTTTTTTACCCAGTTCCTGATGAATGCTCTAATCCTTCCTCCAAGTGAATACTTTAAAGGTGAAATCCTGAACATGATCCTGAACGACAATGGTTCCGAAGAAGAAATGGAGTTAAGAGCGGAGCTTGGTGTCCAAGATCCGGAGCTATTCCAGCAAAGAATAGATGAGATCATTCCGTCATTTCAACTGGAATTTGATGGGCAAATCAAGAAACTGCTGGAGTCTTTCCAGCATGCCATGAGCAAGTAAGAGACAATGAATCGTGGTGCGTGAAAGTCAGCGCATTGTTGCTCTCAAAACATAAAAAATAACAGAGAAATATAATCGTTTTAATAGGATAATGAACATATTTTTAAAATCAAAAAAACAGCCCTGCACGGCGAAATTCGCCGGACTGGGCTGTTCGTTGATCTTATTTACTCTGCGTTCAGCACAAACTTCTCAATAACCTCTTTTACACCGTCTTCGTTATTACTTGCCGTAATGTAGTCCGCCAGTTCTTTCAGCGCAGGGATGGCATTTCCCATCGCTACACCAAGACCAGCAACTTCGAGCATCTCATGGTCGTTCCATGAGTCGCCGATGGCAATACACTCGCTGAGCTGGTGACCAAAATGGTCGGCCAGGAAGGTCAGGGCGTGGCCTTTCGTTCCTTCATTGTGCATGATCTCCAGGAAGTAAGGTTTGGACTTTGTGATATGCACTTGAGGTCCGAGCAATTCACGCAGGTCAACGGCAACCTTATCCAAGTAGTCTGGCTCATCAATAATAAGCAGCTTTGGTGTTTTTTGTTCGATGACTTTGATGAAATCAGATTCGATGTAATATTGGGTGCCGTTTAATTTGGCATAATCACGTAGCTTGTCGTTTTCCTCACGGGCATACAGCTTGTCGTCAATGTATGTTTGAAGGTGGAGATTGTTCTCCAGGCAGTAATCATACAATTTGCGGGAAGCTTCCTGTGGAACGTAACGCTCATAGAGGACTTTTTCGTCCAGCAGGTTTTTCACCAATGCGCCTTGATACGTAATGATCGGCACGTTAAGTCCGGTTTGACGAGCAAGCGCTTGTGCGGAAGCATAAGCACGTCCAGTCGCGAGTGTCACAGTTACACCATGGGCAACCGCTTGTTCCAGTGCTGTCTGTGTAGCAGGGGTAACTTCCTTGTTGTCGTTGATCAGGGTGTCATCAATGTCGATTGCAATCAATTTGTAGGTCATCTGTGTTTCTCTCCTTTTTTATCTGTATCTATACCCGACTTTATTTATATCAGTTCAATATGAACGTTTTACACGAGAACGGAGAGGACAGAAAAAACCTGAAGAAGCAGAGCGTTCGCCTTTATCACCGGATTTTCCCTTTCGAATAAGGGAATCAAAAAAATCTGGGGATAACAGCGATCGGAAGGTTATTCTGTCATCGGAGTGGCAGGTGTAAACATCCTTGGGTTGAACTTATATACCTACTCTTCCAGGAAAACAAGGCCAATAAAGTCTTCCAGCTCAAGGTTGCCGAAGTAATGTTTTACATCCAGGCCCTCAAGTGCAGTACGCACATCGGATTCCTCATAACGCTTGCCGCGCAGCATATTTTCGATATCCGCCACATCGCCTACACCGAAGAAGTCACCAAAGATTTTGATATCTTCGATGCGTCCATCCTTAATGTTCATGCGCAGATCGATGATACCGACAGGGAATTTGCGAGTGTGCTTCACATTGCTTTCCGGAGACAAGCCATAGTTCCAGTCCCAGTTGTTATAACGCTCAGCAGAGATTTCCTTGATTTTGTCCCAGTCCTTGTCAGTGAGCGTGTACTGTGGAACGTCCTTCGGCTCCATCCGGAAAATGTGACGTAACAGCTCGTCGCGGAACTGCTCAATCGTCAGGTTGGTGTCAATCAGATCCCGTATGTTGGCGACCCGGCTGCGCACGGACTTGGTGCTCTTGGATTTGAACTTCTCGGGATTGACGTTCAGGGAAGCCTGAACATGCTCCAGATTCAGATCAAACATCAATGTGCCATGACTGAACATGCGCCCACGTGTGGAAAACTGGGCGTTGCCCGAAATTTTCTTTTCGCCGACTTGCAGATCATTACGCCCGGTCAACTCGGCATTTACACCAAGCTCGTGCAAAGCTTCAACCACAGGCTGGGTGAACTTGCGGAAATTGTGGAAGGATTGACCGTCATCCGCTGTAATAAAACTGAAATTCAGGTTGCCCAGATCGTGATATACCGCTCCGCCTCCCGAAAGACGACGAACCACCTGCACACCGTTATCCTGAACGTACTCGATATTAATTTCTTCAATCGTATTTTGATGTTTTCCGATGATGATCGACGGACGGTTGATGTAGAACAGCAGATAGCTGTCATCCTCCATCGGCAGATGCTTCAGAATGTACTCCTCAATGGCAAGGTTTACAGAAGGATCTGTAATGCCCTGGTTGTCTACAAACAGCATGGTCATTCCTCCATTAATGTATGTGAGGGATTGCTAGTCCCTTATGTAGTGAACCTTGTATATCAAAAGGAACCGAAATTCCTCTTCTATTGTAAACGAATTATGGTTAGGACACAAAGAAAACAGGATTGACCCACACCTCCCGTGCCATCCATAATAAAAAGGACATACAGAAAGGGTGACGGAAGAATGACCGGTTATATCGAAGTGTTCGGACATGGCGGGGACGTGGAGACAGCTGCGTCACGATACGGGAGGGACGCTACTGATTTTCTGGATTTCAGTGCCAACATTAATCCGCTCGGTCCGCCCAGAGAGGTGCTGGAGGCTATACAGCAAGGATTGCAGTCGGTAATTCGGTATCCCGATCCGGGGCACCGGGGATTCAAAGCACTGCTGAGCGAGCGTCTTGGTGTGATGCAGGAGCAGATTTCCGTGGGCAACGGTGCAGCCGAAAGTATGGCGCTTATTCTACTGGGGCTTGCCCCGCGCAAGGTGGGTACGGTGGAACCGGGATTCTCGGAGTACCGCGCATTGGCCCGACAATTCGGTGCCGAGGTTGTGCATACAGAGGGCAAAGAAGAGCTGGCGTGGCGAGCAGAACCCAAGGACATCGAGCAACTCATGGAAAAGGTAGACTTGCTCTTCCTCGGCCAGCCGAACAATCCAAACGGTGTACAATATCCGCTTGAGGTATTACAAAGGCTTGCCCGCAAAGCGGAAAAAACGGGAACCGTACTTGTCATTGACGAGGCCTTTATGGATTTTATTCCGGTAAACCGGCGTCAGTCCCTGGCAGCACATCTGAGCGACTATCCCAATGTAATCATCATTCGTTCGATGACGAAGTTTTATGCCATTCCGGGCTTGCGTCTCGGCTATGCTTTGGGTCGTGCGGAATACATCCAGGCGATGACGAAGAAACAGGTGACGTGGAGTGTTAACGGTCTGGCGCTCATGGCAGGTGAAGCCTGTCTGCGCAGTGGAGAACGGTACGAACAGGAGACCCTATCACAGATCACGCGGGAACGGGAACATCTCATCGCTGGACTGCAGGCGTATGGATGTGCGGTGTTACCGGGAGAAGCGAACTTTATTTTGGCACGTGTTCCAGCGCCTTGGACAGCAGCATCCATGCAGGAGGCGCTGGGCCAAAGGGGTATCCTGATTCGCAGCTGTGCCATGTATCCGGGGCTTGACGAAGGGCATGTACGTTTCGCGGTCAAGGATGCAGACGCCAATTCCACATTACTCGAAGTGCTGGGCAGCGTGCTGGAAAGCAAGGGATATTCGAATGCCGATCAGACCTCCATTCATGGATCAAGTCAGCAGGAGCAGACAAAAGTTTCGGAACAGGAACAGGGAGGGAAGCGGCAATGACACTCCCGTTTTATAACTACTTTGCGAATGGAGAAACAGACGAGAATGAATATGCTTCCTCTTCCTGGCCGGGACTGAACATATCTGCACATGAACGACATATCAAAGCACAGAGTCCAAGGGCAGCCCAAGCGCTGTCGAGTGCAGTATATGGCGGCGGGATGCTTGAACTGGATCGCATATTTAACATCTATGTGGACAGGCATTACCGCTGTGATGATCCGCCTCGTGATATCGAACAAGGACTGAACGAATGGCATGAGCCGCGGGATCAATGTGCCGGATTACTGACAGCCGTAAGGCTGGAGCATACCTCCATTCAGGAATATACAAGTGATGAATTTGGTCTTCTGTGCTGTACCACTGCGGGTGTATCGAATGCCGCACGCGCGGGGTCGGAGAGAACGGTATTTGATGCGGCGGGAAATAAGACGATGTCTTCCGGCAGGGAGCGCTCTGCTCCTTCAGCACGGAATCTAACGATGGCCCCCTATGTCCCGGGTACAATTAACATCATGCTCTGGTTGAATGGACGCATGACCACCGGGGCGATGGTGAATGCAGTACAGACGGCAGTGGAAGCCAAAGCGGCCGCGTTGGCGGACGCGGGTGTTCTGGATTCGGAGAACGGTTTGCCCGCCACCGGCACCACAACCGATGCCATTGTGTTTGCGGTACGTCAGGCAGTGGAGGAACCTCATCCGATGATCACATATGCCGGGACAGCCACTACGGCAGGGGCGGCGATTGGCAGATTGGTGTACGACACGGTGACAGAGAGCCTTCGGGCCGGATTGTATGGAAAGAGAGGGTCGGGCACAAATGACTTTTGAGCTGGAGCATCTATGGACCTGGCCGTTCTGGACAGGCATGGCGGGAGCCTGGATTATTATACTGTCTTACCTGTTGGACCGATGTATCGGAGATCCGCGCTGGATTCCCCACCCTGTAATTGGCATGGGAAAAGGCATCTCGGCGTTGGAGCGTGTCACTCGCTCGCGCGTGAACACAGATTCGGGGCTGAAGAGAGCAGGGGTGTTGTTCCCAATTGTGATTGCGGGGGGTTCTTTTGCCATTACGTGGGCATTCGTATTTGTGCTTGGGCTGATTCATCCTGTCATTGCAGCGGTAGCTGAAGTGGTGCTCATTGCAACGACCATTGCTTCAAAAGGGCTGAAGGATGCAGGTATGGAAGTGTATCGTCATTTGAAGCAGCAGGATTGGTCGGCGGCCAGACGTTCACTGGGCATGATTGTAGGACGTGATACGGCGCATCTGGATGAACCGGAGGTTGTGCGGGGAACGGTAGAGACGGTTGCTGAAAATATCGTGGATGCCATTGTATCCCCGTTATTCTATGCACTCATTGGAGGCGCTCCGTTAGCCATGGCTTATCGTGCCGTCAACACACTGGATTCCATGGTCGGATATAAAAATGACAAGTATCTGCATCTTGGTTGGGCCTCGGCCCGTCTGGATGATGTGGCGAACTGGATACCCGCCCGGCTGACCGCAATTCTGTTAATCGTGGGTGCCTGGGTCATGAAGCTGGACGCCAAAGGAGCAGCACACATGGTTGCACGGGATGCAAGACTGCATCCAAGTCCAAATAGCGGTTTTCCCGAATCAGCGGTGGCTGGAGCACTGGGCATCCGGCTTGGCGGACATAACGTGTATCATGGAGTTGCTTCATTTCGTGCCTATATGGGCGAGGCCACACGTCCGATGGAAGCCGAGGATATTGTGCGAACATCACGCCTGATGTTCTGGTCGGCAGGGGCTTTTGTTGTACTTTGCGTGTTTATATCGCTGGGTGTGTGGCTGGCAGGAGGGACGCTGTTATGGCCGTAAATGAAAGGGATGCAGGCAATGAAGTACATACGGACCAACCCGGGCCGCTGAAACGAAACATTCTGTGGGTCCGTCATGGGACAACGCTGTGGAATGTGGAAAAAAGATACCTGGGGCATACCGACATCGGTCTGCTGCCAAATGCCAAAGAAGAACTGGCTCCGCTTCATGAACAATTGAGCGGTGTTTCGTGGCACGAGGTATATTGCAGTGATCTGCTTCGCTGTCGGCAGACGCTGGAACAGATTCTTCCTGATGCCATCGGACAGGTGAAGTTCGACTCGCGTCTGCGCGAGAATGATTTTGGAGAGTGGGAAGGGCTGACGTATGATCAGCTCAAGGATAACCCTGTGTACCGAAGCTGGATTGATGCGCCACAGGAGGTCACTCCGCCCGGAGGGGAATCGTGGCAGGAGTTTACCGGACGGTTGGATTCCTTTCTCCAAGAGATGTTGTTGGAGGGTCGTCCTTCGATGCACGTTGATGAGGGGCGCGAGTCAACCATAGTTGTGGTTACGCATGGTGGTGTCATCCGCTATGCCTTGTCCCGTCTGATTGCAGGGCTTGGATTCTGGGATACACATGTTGTCCCGGGACAGGCGATTCAGGTTCAGCTTGATCAACAGGGGAATCAGTGGTTTGGCAGCAGAGTTACTTTTCCGCCGATCGGGTTGTAAGGATGTACAATATACCCTATAATCACAACAGAAGTGTGACTTCAGCATGGATACAGATACGCTGCAGGGTGTGAAGCCTGAACGAGTATGCAGCATGCAGAAATTACACGGCAATGGTTTACCATATCAGCGACCAAGGGTCCCGCGTGTGAAGGCTGTTTTCATGGCAAATTAGTACGAATCATGAAACACACAAGGGTGAAATGGGGAAGCCGGTGCAAATCCGGCACGGTCCCGCCACTGTAAAACAGGATGATTCCTGTAAGTCAGGTTACCTGCCCTGGACGTACAAACCGGTGTTCCTTCGAGGAAAGGACAGCGTTTCGGGCAATTCTATGCGCATGGACAACCTTTGGTTGAACATGTACAGATCGCCATATGCGAGACGTCATCCCTGATCCTAGACGTAAGGATTAGGGATTTTTTATTGTTCATGTAACATGAACGAGACCAATTTTACACGAGGTCACTACGATTGCAGTACCATCTTCCGATCGCTGTTATCCCCAGATTTTTTTGATTCCCTTTTCGAAAGGGAAAATCCGGTGATAAAGGCGAACACTTCGTTTCTTCAGATCGGTTCTGCACTCTCCGTTAACGTGTAAATGTTGAGTTCAAATCTTGTACAGGAACACCAAGGCATGGGAGTAGGAGTTTGAGCACGATGCAAGAAAATAGTACAAATAGAGAAGGGGAGAATGACAGAATGAATTTCAAGAATTGGAAAAACGTAGCGTCCCTGCTAAGTGCAGCGGCACTTGCACTGGCATTGGCCGGATGTGGCAATGCAACAACAAACGAGGGCACAGGTACTTCACAGCAACCGGCACAGGAGCAGTCCCAAGGCCAGGCGCAGACGGACCTCAAAACACAATATCCACTGACCGTTACGGATGCAACGGGTGAATCGTTTACTTTTGAAAAGGCGCCAGCCAAAATTGTATCCGTGTCTCCTGCCGAGACAGAGTCACTGTTTGCCCTTGGATTGGATGAACAGATCGTTGGTGTATCCGACTATGATGATTATCCTGAAGCAGCAACAACCAAAGCGAAAATGGGCGGTATCACCAAGCCCAATGAAGAGTCCATCATTGCAGCTGAAGCCGACATCGTCTTCACAGGTATCTCGATGAGCGAGGATGCGGTGAAAAAGCTGCGCGAACTGGGCATTACCATTTTCAAAACGGATCCTAAATCCATTGACGATGTGATGAACAATATCGAAACCTTCGGTAAAATCACCGATCATCAGGAAAAAGCACAAGAAATCATCACCCAGATGAAACAGGACGTTACGGATGTAACGGAAGCAGTGAAGGCAGTTAAACCGGAAGAGAAGAAAAAAGTATACGTTGAATTCTCCCCAGGCTGGACTGTGGGTAAAGGCGAATTTATGGATGAACTCATCACTGTAGCCGGTGGTAGCAATATTGCTTCGGACAAAGAGGGTTGGTATGAAATTAATGAAGAGAACGTGATTGCCTCCAACCCGGATGTGATCCTGTATGCCAACGATGTAATTGACGAAAACTCCAAAACACTGGATCAGATCATCAAGGCGCGCAGCGGCTGGGATCAAATTACGGCTGTGAAAAATGACGCGGTTGTTGGCCTGGATGCCAACCTGCTGAGCCGTCCGGGTCCACGTGTAACTCAAGGGTTGAAAGAAGTAGCCAAAGCGATCTACCCTGACTTGTTCCAATGAGTAAAAAGCTGATCCTGTTCGGAACGACGGGCATGGTGCTGCTGGTGCTCACTGTGCTCATCTGCACGGGCATTGGTTCAGTAGCGTTGCCGATCCGGGATATTGCAGGCATCCTGATTCACAAAATTCCTTGGGTGGGCGATTGGATTACACCGGATTGGAATAGGGCAGCCGAACAGATTATCTGGAAAGTCAGATTCCCACGTGTACTGCTTGCCGTGCTCGTGGGCGCATCGTTGGCGATTGCCGGTACGGGATTCCAGGGGGTTCTTCGGAACCCATTGGCAGACCCGTTCACCCTGGGCGTGTCATCCGGTGCTTCGGTGGGTGCAGCCTTTCTGATTTTCTTCGGATTGCAGTATGCACTGATCGGAATCTGGACGTTGCCACTGGTGGCGTTTTTGACGGGTGTAATCACGTTATGGTTTGTTATGGCACTGGCTCGTGAAGGGCGTAAAATACCTACACATAGCCTCATTCTGGCTGGTGTGGTCATGCAAAGTTTCCTGGGCGCAGTTGTTTCCTTCCTGTCGACCATGTCGAAACAAACCATTAATGAAATTATATACTGGACGATGGGAAGTCTGGCTCTGCGTGGGTGGTCGTATACGGCCATCCTTTTCCCGTATTTTCTGTTAGGACTGGTCTTTCTCTGGAGCCGCGCACGCTCGTTGAATGTGCTTGCACTGGGAGAACGTCAAGCGGCACATATCGGGATCGGGGTGGACAGACTCAAGCTGTCGGTACTGGCAGTTGGCACACTGCTGACCGCAGGTGCTGTCTCCGTATCGGGTGTCATTGGATTTGTTGGATTGGTGATCCCCCATATGTTGCGGCTGCTGGTTGGACCGGATTACCGACTGCTGGTACCTTTGTCTGCCATTGGTGGAGCGATCTTCATGGTGTGGGCCGATACCATCGCAAGGTCGTTGCTTGCGCCAACTGAAATTCCGCTCGGTGTTGTCACCGCCTTTGTTGGTGCGCCGTTCTTTGCTTACTTGCTGCACCGGAACAAAAAGTTGCAGAAGGGGATGATGCCATGAATTCCAGTACCAGTTCCAACTCGACTTCACTTATTTCCATTAAGGGAGCAGGGAAGTCATATGGCAATCATCAGGCATTGCGTAGTGTAGACTGGCATGTTGGTGAAGGTGACTGGTGGGGAGTTGTCGGTCCAAACGGCAGCGGCAAGTCCACCCTGATCCAGCTTATTGCCGGAACGGAACAGTTAAGCGAAGGTCAGATCCGTATCGATGGTCGAGATATCGGCTCTTACAGCCGTAAGGACCTGTCGCGCATGATCGCTGTATTGCAGCAGGACGGCTTGCCACCCATCTCTTATCCCGTACGGGACGTGGTGGAGATGGGGCGATATCCATACCAGAACTGGCTGGGGCGGGAAGTGGGCGATGGGGCACTTGTGGTGGACAGAGTGCTTGAAGACCTGGGATTGACTGAGCTGGCGGACAGACCGCTGGATGCACTCAGCGGCGGGCAACGTCAGCGGGTCGCATTAGCCAAAGTTATGGCTCAGGAGCCGAGGTTACTACTGCTGGACGAGCCGACCACGTTTCTGGATATTAAATATCAATTGCAATTCATGGAATTGTTATCGGCATGGCGACAGAGAAATAACATTACGATTGTGGCTGTGCTGCATGATCTGAATCTGGCCGCGTTATTTTGCGATCACATTCTGGCGCTGCGTGAGGGCATTGCGGTTGGAAAGGGCACGCCTCATACGTTAATCAACGATGAGAATATCCAGGATATATTTCGCGTCAAACCCGCGATTGTCTCTCACCCCGACCATGCCATACCTCAACTGCTGCTGCGGCGGGACATCGATTAAATGAAGCAGGGCAACCCATATTTTGATGAAGGAAGTGCTGGTTTTATGAATAATGAACAGGTGTTGGAGCATTTAATGCAAAGGATTACTGCTCCTGATCAGGAAGTCGCGGCAGAAACCTCTGCACATGTGGATTCGTTGACGAAGCCGCCGGGAAGTCTGGGCAAATTGGAAGAGCTGGTGATCCGCCTGGCAGGTATGACGGGCAATGCACGTCCGCGTTTTGATCACAGGGCGGTCATTGTCATGGCGGCAGATCACGGCGTAGTGGAAGAAGGCATCAGTGCTTTTCCTGCTGAAGTGACCCCGCAGATGGTCCTGAATTTCCTGGCTGGAGGCGCTGCGGTGAACGTGCTTGCCCGTCACGCTCGAGCTAATGTGATCTGTGTGGATATCGGTGTGAATGCCGATCTTGAACATCCGGACCTGCTTTCCCGTAAAATTCGTAAAGGCACGGCTAACATGGCCCGAGGTGCAGCGATGACCCGGGATGAGGCAGTTCGGGCTATCCTTGCTGGAGCCGAAGTTGTATCGGCAGAGGTGGCGAAGGGAACACAGCTGTTTGTCACCGGGGAGATGGGAATTGGCAACACCACTGCAAGTGCTGCGGTAATGAGCGCACTAACCGGAGTTGCCCCGGCTGCTGCCGTGGGGAGAGGTACTGGCATTGATGATGCTGGCTTGCAGCGCAAGGCTGCAGTAGTCAGCCGGGCGCTTAGCGTAAACGCTCCGAACCCGGAAGATGCACTGGATGTTCTGTGCAAAGTGGGTGGACTGGAGATTGCCGGACTCACGGGGGTTATCCTCGCAGCAGCTGCTCATCGTTGCCCGGTTGTTGTAGACGGGTTCATCTCTACCGCGGCAGCGCTGGTGGCGAGACAACTTGCACCTCTGAGCACAGCTTATATGATCGCTTCTCATACTTCACATGAAAATGGACATGGAGCGCTGCTGCGTGAACTGGACCTGAAAGCGATGCTGGATCTGGACATGCGTCTGGGTGAAGGCACAGGCGGTGTGCTCAGTCTTCATCTGATTGACGCAGCATGTCTCATTCTGAACGAGATGGCGACTTTTGCAAGCGCGGGTGTCTCGGATGGCACAAGCTCTGCTCCAGATTCCGCTGCGTCGGTTGATTCATCCCTGCAAGGAGAGAGTTCCCGATGAGCGTACTGGTGACAGGCGGGGCACGCAGTGGCAAAAGCTCCTTTGCCGAACGTCTCTGCATGCAGCGTTCCTCGGAGGCGTGGTATGTGGCGACAGCTCAGGCGTACGATGATGAAATGCGTGAGCGTATCGCCATGCATCAGCATCAGCGCGAGGCATCAGGGTATCTGTGGCACACGATGGAAGAGCCGATACATTTGCCTGCTTTGATAAGCCGCATGGGTGAAGGGCATACAGGGACTTCTGCACCCACCATTCTGGTGGATTGCCTGACGCTTTGGCTGACGAATGTTTTGTTAGCACATGAGCATGACGAGAAGCATGTGTTACAGGGACATTTGGACGCGCTGGTTGAAGCGATTCGAACCTATCCCGGTTTGCTTGTTCTGGTTACGAATGAAGTTGGGGACGGAATCGTACCGGAATATGCCCTTGGCAGGAAATATCGGGATCTGGCCGGTGTACTGAATCAGCGCATTGCGGCGATATGTGGTGAAGTGTTTCTGGTAACCGTAGGCATTGCGATTGAACTAAAAAGCAAGGAATACCGCTTATGAAGGAAGGCACGACTGCTCCTCAGCGCAAACATGCGGCGGCAGCCGCTTTTCAATTTTTGTCCCGTTTCCCTGTCAAAATGCAAATCGATTTTATCCCGCCGCTGCTGCGGGAAAGTGTTGTCTTTTATCCGCTGGTCGGTGCTGCAATCGGTCTGTGTGTCTGGCTCTTGGGAGCCTTAAGTGGTGCGGTGCTTCCCGCCTTTCCGGCTGCCGTCCTGACCCTAACGTTATGGGTATGGCTCACCGGAGGACTCCATCTTGACGGATGGATGGATACGGCGGATGGCTTGCTCAGTTATCGTAGCCGTGAGCGGATGCTGGAGATTATGAAGGACAGCCGTGTAGGGGCCATGGGGGTAATTGCCTGTGTGCTGCTGCTTATGATGAAAGCTGCGCTGATCGCCGACTTTATTGCCCGGGGCCACTGGGTGTACGGTGCGTTGCTGATTCTGCCCATGATCTGGAGCCGCTGGTTCATGGTGTATGCGATGTCGGCCTGGCCGAATGCCCGCGGAGATGATGGACTTGCCGTATTGTTCAAAGGTCTGGGTGATCGGAAGGAGGTCCAGCGTGCACGCAGCTCAGCCGTTGGCCTGACCTTGATCGCAGGTGCAGTTACATTTGCCGCGGTGTGGCTTTTCAAGCCGGATATGGGGATTGCGGATGCGATGGTGAGTGGTCTGGGAACACTGCCATGGTGGATATATCCGGTGACGGCAGTTATTATACTGCCTGTGGCGTGTTATTATATCGGTCGATTCGTGGCTGCCCGGATCAGTGGACGGCTCGGCGGTTTAACCGGGGATACGTATGGTGCCATGAATGAGCTGCTGGAGGCGGTTTTGTTGACCGTGCTGAGCGTGCTTCAGGGACTGTTCTGGCTTTAACTTTTGAAGTGTGAAGCAGTTTGGATAGCGTTACGCATGAAGTTGGGAGCAAGGTGATCTGGAGATAACACGGAGACAGGGGGAGAGATTGTGGAGGGTAAGCCTGTACAGCAAACAGCGGCAGTACTCATGCTGCAAGGAACGGCTTCTGATGTGGGCAAAAGTGTCATCACAACGGCATTATGCCGCATATTCAAACAGGATGGCTTCAAGCCAGCCCCGTTCAAGTCACAGAATATGGCGCTGAATTCCTATGTGACGGAAGATGGCAAGGAGATTGGTCGGGCTCAGGGAGCACAGGCCGAAGCCTGCGGTATTGAGGCGACAACCGACATGAACCCAATCCTGATCAAGCCGGTGCGGGACATGCATTCGCAGATCGTGGTACACGGTGTACCTTTTGCTCAGATGAGTGCATCAGACTACCGTCAGCATTTCCTGCCTGAAGCAAAGCAGACGGTTATGGATGCGTTGAACCGGCTACGGGATGCCTATGATATTGTGCTGATGGAAGGAGCGGGCAGTCCGGCCGAGATCAATCTGAAGGATCGGGATATCGTCAACATGAATCTGGCAGGTTGGGCAGATGCGCCGGTGATTCTGATCTCCGATATTGATCGGGGCGGGGTGTTTGCTTCCATTGTAGGTACGCTGGAGCTGCTGGAACCCCATGAGGTGGCGCGTGTCAAAGGGTTCATTATCAACAAGTTTCGCGGTGATCTATCCCTGTTGCAGCCAGGACTCGACTGGCTCGAAGAACGGACAGGCATTCCAGTATTAGGTGTATTGCCTTACATAAGAGATATTCAGATTGAAGCAGAGGATTCAGTGGTGCTGGACTCCATGCGTCATGGGAAATCCGGCAAAACCGAGCTGGATCTGGTGGTGATCCGATATCCGCGAATTTCCAACTTTACAGACTTTGATGCACTTTCCCGTGAACCGGATGTGAATGTGCGTTACGTGACCTCGCCAGAGGAATTGGGCAGTCCGGATGCCATTCTTCTGCCGGGTACGAAGGATACGATAGGGGATCTGGCGTTTCTGCGAGAGTCTGGGCTGGAGCAGGCGATTGCGAGCCAGACCGAGCGTGATCATGTTCAGCTCGTAGGAATATGTGGCGGGTACCAGATGCTGGGACGACATCTGAAGGACCCGTTTGCTGTGGAGGCGAATCAGATCCAGGAAGCAAAAGGACTTGGCTGGCTCCCGCTATCGACAACGTTTCTTCAGAACAAGCAGACCGTCAGAGCTTCTGGACGGGTGCAGCCTGATCACCCGATTCGTCTGTATGGTGAGCAAGATGAAGCAGGTGCTTCATTACCCATTAACGGATATGAGATTCATATGGGCGTTACGGAGTGTCACGAGCCTGAACGTGTAACCGCGTTGTTTGAAATCTCACATCCAGGTGGTCAACCTTTCCAAGAAGGCTGGGGCTCAGTAGATGGCAGTGTGTGGGGAACCTACCTGCATGGTTTGTTTGAAAGTGATCAATTCCGACGTTCTTGGCTGAATGCCTTGCGTGCAGGAAAGGGACTGGCTCCACTTCAGGAGACGTATAGTGCGCATGAGCGTAAGGAGATGGAGTTTGATCGGGTAGCCGAATCGTTACGTTCGGCATTGGATATGAAGCGCGTGTACGAGATTATGGGTGTTCAGGCACCCGAGTGAAACAACAATACCCCCATGACCGACAACCCGTTCTCTAGAAACGGAATGTTAGCGGCATGGGGGTATTGTATATCCTATGAACAAATGAGGTTTAAATCAGGTGATGATGGGTTAATGGTTTACCTGTTAGTTTATTTTGAATTTCTTCATAGCGGATTGCAGTTCTACAGCTTGTTCATGCAGATGGCGAACCGTATTCGAATGTGAATCCATCTCGCTGAGCTGAAGATCTGCTGTTGAAGCAATCTGTAGCATACTTTCACGGGATTTGGTCGTAATCTGTGCCGTTTCTTCAACGGACGCACTCACTTCTTCAGCACCAGCAGATACTTGTTGTGTCGAAGCAGAGACGGTCTGAATGGTCAGATTCACGTTCTGAATCAATTCATTCAGTTGCTGGAAGGCTGAGCCTGCTTGTTGAACGACAGTTGTGCCTGAACCAATCTCCTGGGTTACACGGTTCATGGCATCAACCGAGCGTTCAGCATCTTCACGAATGGTACCCAGATAATCCGAAATTTCTTCGGTGGCTGTCTTGGATTGCTCGGCAAGTTTGCGAACTTCTCCGGCAACAACAGCGAATCCGCGGCCATGCTCTCCGGCACGTGCTGCTTCAATGGAGGCGTTGAGTGACAGCATGTTAATCTGTTTGGTGATTTCAAAAATGGAAGCAACAATGGTGCCGATGGCAACCGAACGTTCATTCATAGTTTCAACATAACGCAACGATTCGCTTGCTGTCTGGCCTACACGCTCCATCTGCTCAATGGCATTCTGAGCCAGTCGGTTACCGTTAACTGCCTCGTTGGCTGCTTCACCAATCTGGTCAGACACTTCAGCGGAAGAAGAAGTAATATGCATGATACCCTGCGTAATTTCTTCCATAGCTCTGGCGTTCTCGGATGCGCTTGACGCAATGCTGATACTTCCTTTTTCTGCATCTTCTGCGGAGCGGCTGGAGTTTCGTACCATACCGGACATCGATTCAACCCGCTGAAGCAGGTCATTGGAGCCTGACACAACTTCATTGGACGTGGACAAGGCACGGCTGATCATTTCTTTCAGGTTATGCGTCATCGTCTGGAAGCTTGCGGCAAGCTGGGCAATTTCATCTTTGCCTTTGATCTGGAGTTCAGCGGTCAGATCACCTTGGGATATTTGTTTGCTATGTTGGACGAGCTTGATGATTGGTTTGGTAACTCTTTTGATCATACTAGTGGAGATAAGCCAGCCGAGCACAAACACTAATGCTGTAATCCCAAGACACAACCAGAAAATCTGAGTAATCTTGTCTTGAATGAACTGGGCATCCATGCTCACAGCCATAATCATGTTACTTCCTGCAATGGGGATAAAGGCTGCTTTATGTACACCAAAGGAATCGGAGTAGACCTCACTGATTACCATTTCTTTGTTCTCAATAGCTGCATTCATTGCGGGTTCTACACTAATCTCATCCTGGGCTTTCATGTTTGAGGAAGAGTTGGCCACAACGACTTTGGCTGAGCCGTCCTGTATAGCAACAACGTATGCGGCGTCGAGGTTGTGTTCTTTTGCTTTATCTGCCAGGTACGATTCCACGGTCATGGCAGCACCTTCAGAACCGGCTCCGCCACTCTGTACCTGTAGGATTTTGGATGCTGAAGTATTCTTGTATATATCCTGAATGGACGTGTTTAGGACTTTGTCAAACTGCGGTAGCACGTAGCTTTGAATAATATTCATCGACACGGCATAGAAACTAATACTGAACAACAGAGAAGCAACCAGCAGAACGAGGAACAATGTGCCTCTGATTTTACCGGCAACGGTGCGATTACGAAACATATGATCATCCTTTCACGTCAAGTTCATTAACATTATCGCTTTTCCGTACTCATAAGACCTATCTACCAATGAAGAAAGACCTAAATTATATGTTGAGAAAACTTGGGAATAAGCGGATATACCTATATTACAAAATTAACCGGAGGTTGAATAGAACAATTTTCACGAATTGGTGTATTTTTTTCAGAAACACATGAATCTATTACATGCATATTACATAATATCAATTAATACCTACCAGAATAGTTTGTTATATGTTATATTGTAAAATGTCTTTGTCGGAAGTACAAAAAGATAAAAGAGAAAACCGGATATTTTTCGGTTACACACATGCCTGAGGAGGATTTAAAGAAATGGATACTTTTCTAGTCATATTGAATGTAGTGGTTATGCTTGCCTTACTTGGCATCCTCTACTGGATGCAGAAAAAGCATATCTCCTTTACGAAACGCGTATTTGCGGGTCTGGGACTGGGGGTTGTTTACGGGGTTATTCTCCAATTGGTGTACACATCAGGTTCTGATGTAGTTACGAAATCAGTCGATTGGTTCAATCTGGTCGGTTCAGGATATGTTCGTTTGTTGCAAATGGTCGTGATTCCATTGATCATGGTATCGATCATCTCAGCCATTATGAATCTGAAGGGCAAGCAAAATCTCGGCAAGATGAGTGTTTCCATTATTGCCATTCTGTTGATCACCACAGCGATTGCCGCAGGGGTCAGCATTGTAACGAGCCTTGGCTTTAACCTGACTTCCATTGAGATTCAAGGAGGAGACCGGGAGAATGCGCAGGTTCAGAAGGTGGAGGAACGGCTTGTTGATGTGAAGGATCAGACCATCCCGCAGCAAGTGCTGGAATTCATTCCTTCGAATCCATTTGCAGATATGACAGGAGAACGTCGTACATCCACACTGGCGGTGGTTATTTTCTCCGCGTTCATCGGTGTAGCCGTACTTGGACTGGATCGCAAAAAACCTCAGCAGGCGGAGACGTTCCGCGGTATGGTTAATGCGGTATATGCGGTGGTTATGCGAATTGTTACGCTGGTGCTGAGGCTTACGCCTTACGGGATTCTCGCCCTTATCACCAAAGTAACGGCGACAACGAATCCGGATGAAATTCTCAAGTTGATCAAATTCGTCATTGCGTCCTACGTGGCCCTCATCGTGATGTTTATCATTCACTTGATCATTATCTCACTGTCCGGGTTCAACCCGATTACGTATGTGAAGAAGGTTCTGCCAACACTGGTATTTGCCTTTACATCCCGTTCAAGTGCAGCGTCGATCCCGCTGAATGTGGAGACACAGACGAAGAAACTGGGTGTATCCGACGGTATTGCCAACTTGTCTGCAAGCTTTGGTGCTACTATTGGGCAAAACGGCTGCGCCGGGGTCTATCCGGCCATGCTGGCGGTGATGATTGCTCCGACGGTCGGCATCGACCCGCTGAGCTGGGACTTCATTGTGACTTTGATCCTTGTAGTCATGATCAGTTCGTTTGGTGTGGCTGGCGTTGGCGGCGGGGCAACCTTCGCTTCCCTGATCGTATTGTCCACCATGAATCTGCCTGTGGCTCTAGTTGGACTACTCATTTCCGTGGAGCCGCTGATCGACATGGGTCGTACAGCGCTTAACGTGAACGGGTCCATGACTTCAGGACTCGTAACCAGCAAAATTTTGAAAGAAAATGATCATGACACATTCAATGATCAGAGCCGTGAGCTGGATTCAGCTGTACAGGCGTAATTCAAAATGGATTAGATAGAGGCTCATATTAAGATAGCTAGAGCCGTTTATAAGCCAATTGGGAAAAACCGTCCTTCGGAGGAATCTGGAGGGCGGTTTTTTTTGTGGCAATCCAATTATACTGTCACTTAGGCAGACCTGGAGTTATTTAGTTCTGTTCATGGGACGAGAAATGTGATAGAGTATTCATGTTTTGGCCCTGAGCCAAACCGCGGTTCGTAACCATCCCGCGTAATCAAAACTAGGAAGGCAGTGTATGTATTTATGTTTAACTTAGGGTGGGGAGCAGTTTTTGTTCTCGTAACTTATGGATTTTTCCTGTTGTGTTACCGCTTGTTCGGTAAAAAAGGTCTCTATGCCTGGATTGGTGTGGCTACGGTTATAGCCAACATTCAGGTGACCAAAACGATAGATATTATGGGGATTGTACTGACGCTTGGCAACACGATGTATGTCAGCATGTACCTGACCAGTGATCTGCTCAATGAGAAATATGGACCAGGTGAGGCACGCAAAGCCGTATGGTTCGGATTCTTCACGCTCATCATGACGACGGTTCTGATGCAGATGGTGTTGTTCTTTGACCCGGCGCCAACGGACTTTGCACAGGATTCGATGAAAACATTGTTCGGTCTGCTGCCACGTCTGGCCCTCGGTAGTCTGACGGCGTACTTCATCAGTCAGTTCCTGGATGTACGATTATACTCATGGCTGCGCAAGGTGGCCCCAGGGCGCAATCAGTTGTGGATTCGTACCAATGGCAGTTCGATCATCAGTTCATTTGTAGATACACTGGTGTTCTGCACAATCGCGTTTGCGTTCATCTATCCTTGGGATGTATGGCTGGAAATCTTCCTGACCACGTATATTATCAAATTTGTATTAACTGCGGTTGGAACACCGTTTCTGTATGCTGCACGCAGCTTTAAGTTTAAGGATGAAGCTTAGACAACAATCAAAGAGTATCACTCAAAATCACCCTCTGCGCAGTCCATTGTAATTCGGACTCTGCAAGGGTTTTTTTCATAGAAAAGACCCGAAACAAGAAAAATCCTTTTTACATTTTTATGAAAAAGTTATAATATAAACGACCTGTCGTTATAAGCGTGTATCATTAGCAACGATGATTTTCATACAAAGGGGAATCGCACATGTACTCTACACTGCGTTATACACTGGAAAGTAATGGCACAACCTACGAGAATGATAGTATTAATGCCTCATTATTAGTGGAGTTGATCACCAATCTGGAATTGCAGGAATACGTAGTACTTGCACCTTCGGAGCTGGTGGAGGGAAGTATGTATATGCAGGCTGCTGCGCTTGAGGAACCAGGGCAAATGGTGGCGGAGATTCGTTTGCAGGAAGGCGAGGACGGTTTCCGACATTACAGCTGCAGAACAACAGATACGACTGGGATTATTCAATGGTTTCTGGATTACTGGGGGAAGCAACAGCTGCCACATCTGGAGTCTTGGCAGGATATCACGCATGAGTTTTGACTAATGGTTAATGAGTGAGCAGGAATAAGATTACGTAGAATGCAGACGGAGTAATTTAGGATATGCTTTGTATTAATTACAATCCCGCAATCCATGATATTCATGGATTTGCGGGATTTTTGCGTTCGCGTGTGTACTTGCTACTTTTTCTGTATACAGGCCTAAGGCGTACGCGAAAAGAGTATATTATTTTGAAGTTACAGTTCAGCGCAGTTTCGTGCAGTTTAGTTCATGATGCATAATATCGGCTGAGCATTGATGTATATGGGCTGTTTTTGACATAGATCCAATTGGATTTAGTCACTAAGGATTTGCAGTTCTTTTGGATATGTCGTCAGAACTTCCACACCCGTCTCGGTCACAATTACATCATCTTCGATACGGACGCCTCCTGCTGCGGTATATATGCCCGGCTCAATCGTGAATACGGTACCTTCATTCAGGATGTCCATATTCTCTCCATGGAGAGAAGGATACTCATGTACGTCAATACCCAGTCCATGGCCTACTCTATGCATAAAACGCTCACCGTATCCCGCTTTTTCCGTGACCTGGCGTGCCGCACGATCCACTTCGGCGCAGGTGATGCCTGGTTTCACGATTTGAATAGCAGCTTCGTTCGCTGCGAGCACCGTGTTATAGATGGTTTTGAGTTCAGGTGAGATGTCACCAAAGGCGAATGTACGTGTGATATCCGAGGCATATCCTCCAGCATACACACCCATGTCAAACATCAACAGGTCACCTTGTTGCAGTTTCCGTTCACCGGGTGTACCGTGTGGCAGACCTGTTTTGGGTCCCGTGAGCACCATGGTATCAAAGGAAGGGCCGTCGGCACCCAGCTTTTTCATCTGATACTCCATCTCGGCGACAAGTTCAATCTCGGTTACGCCTGTGCGAACATGAGAGAGGCCTTGACGAAGAGTTTCTTCAATCAGATGAATGGCGTGGCGAATGCGGGCTACCTCATCAGGTGTTTTTTTCACACGTAATGTGCGAAGCAGGGGGCCGACATCCTCAAAGCTGGCAGCACCCAGCGCGGCGGTCAGTTGCTCATAACGTGCGACTGTCACGTATTCTTTTTCGAGACCTACTCGGCCCAAGCGCCCCTGATAACGATCAAACAAAGCGTATGGATTATCCGTATCCGTGTGAGTAGCAATGTTTGATACCGAGGAAGCGGCTGCGGCAGCTTCAGCGTCCAGGGCGGGTACAATCAATAATGGTTCCTCGCCACGTGCGAGAACCAGACCGAGGAAACGTTCATGCGGATTGCTTGCGAATCCAGTTAAATAGTAGATATGTTTCGGATCTGTGATCAGCATGGCGTCCAATCCTTGCCCGGACAGATCGGCTTCAAGACGAGATAAAGGGTTTTGATTCATAAGTGTAGTTGTCCACCTTTCCATTCATACTATCCTTCTATTATAAAAGATTATGATGGAATTCCAAACTGCGATGATTTCATGTCCTCGGAATCCCTTGATTTCTCGGTTTAAGCGGCTGGTATGAAGGGTAATACAGGGCGAAACCGCTTTACACATGAATAATAGCGTCACAACTATAGAGAACAATATGTTAACAATACATTGAAGCTGGGCTTATTTAATGGATACAAAAGAACGATATGCGAAGGGAGATGTAATCATGAATAATCGAGGAATCGTTCCACTGTATGCTTCATTATTAAGTGTGGCACTGTTGACCGCGTCATGCTCTTCAGGCGAACCCTCAACGGGAGGACTAGAGCAGACGTCTCAGGGACAGGGAACAGGTCAGGGACAGACAGCGAATGGAAGCAATACCGGTGCAAGTGGAAATGAGAGCGGAGCGCAGGGAGAGACGGTTATTCCGTATCAGGCTTCCGTTCTGGTTGAAGGATTGAATGCACCATGGGAGATTGTGAGTGTGCCTGATGGTCGGATGTTCGTAACGGAACGCCCTGGTGCGATTCGGGTCATTGAGGATGGAAAACTAGCCCCTGAACCACTGATTGAATTCTCAGCCCCATTTAATGAAGAAGGTGAAGGAGGTTTGTTGGGTCTTGCAGCAGATCCGGACTTTGAGAAGAACGGTTACTTGTATGCATACCACTCTTATCTGGAAGGCGATGACATTGCCAATCGAGTGTTACGTCTCAAGGTGAATGATGAGAAAGCGGTCATAGATCAAGAGTTGCTTGGTAACATTCCAGGCGGAACAAATCATAATGGTGGGCGGATCAAAATTGGCCCGGACGAGTTGCTCTATATCACGACAGGTGAACGTTATGAGCCGGAATTGTCACAGAACAAAGATAGCCTTGGAGGTAAAATATTGCGGATAGGTCTCGACGGGTCGATCCCGGCAGACAACCCATGGCCGAATTCACCTGTATACAGTATGGGACACCGTAACGCACAGGGACTGGCCTGGAACCCGGACAACGGTTACCTCTATTCTACTGAGCATGGTCAGCGGAATCATGATGAGATTAACCGGATTGTGGCTGGTGAGAATTATGGCTGGCCCGAGGTGGAGGGAGACGACGATGACAATGGCGCATATCAGGCTCCGCTTGCACATAGTGGGAATGATACATGGGCACCGTCTGGTGTAGCTTTTGTTGAAGAAGGGCCTTGGGCTGGATCACTGATTGCTGCAAATCTGCGTGGAGAGCAGTTGCTGAAGGTCACTCTTTCGGAAGATGGCACACAGGTGGAGAAGGTGGAACCCATCTTCGAAGATGAGTGGGGCCGGATTCGTAATGTGAGTGCTGGTGAGGACGGAAAGTTGTATGTGCTTACGAACAATCGGGATGGACGAGGATCGCCACGGGATGGGGATGACAAGCTGATTGTACTTACCCCGGAGAGTTGAGTCGGGATTCAGGGGAGATAAACTCAGTGTTTGCAGGACAGGTGGAACCCTGTTTTAAAAAGCAGACACTTACGTTACGGATTTTTCGGTGAGTTGTTTTGCCAAACGGGCAGGGGAAAGATACTGTGCACATGTCGTGGTGCAATATAAGATACTGCGTGCATACTGTATGCATGGCGTGCGCAATAGGAGCTATCATATGGTCAACACCAGTGCAGTGGTAAATACACATGGTTAATTAATCAAAGGAGCTGTCCCCGTCAAATTCATGACTTATGGGACAGCTCCTTGATTGTAATGTATGTGTCATCCTAATCTTGAATGGGCTACAACGCACAATGCCGCAGGAAGAGAAACAGCGTTAATAGGATGCTTGTGTCGTTCCAAAACACTCACAAGTCCGCTTTCTATTCTTACTCTGCGCTCTCCGCAAGTGTGGCAATGCGCTGAGCCGGATCATTCGTGTACTCTCCACCGTGATAACAGAGAACCTTATTGAGCTTAAGGTCGGTCAGTTTCTTCAGGCTTCGCAGCGCTTCAGGCATGTCCGGTGTTGCGGGTGGCGCAGGACCAACCAGTTCATCATCAACCACACGAAGTTCATCGGCAGCGAGCAGGAATTGTTGCTCCCCGAAATACAGGCAGATATGGCCTGGTGTATGTCCCGGTGTATGAATGACCTGTGTACCGCCTTGAAGGGGTAATAAGTCTCCGTCTGCCAGCATTCTGCTGATGTTCACTTCAGGCAGCTGCAAGAGCAGTTGGTCTGCCAGTGCCAAAACGGGCGCGGGCAGCAGAGCACGACGTTCAGGTGTGAATTTGATCAAAGGTTTCTCACCGGTTAGATATGGAATCTCATCGGCATGTGCCCAGATTTCCAGATCAGGGATGGCATCCAAAAGAGCACCCAAGTTACCGATATGATCGATGTCCTGATGAGTAATAATCACCCGTTTAACGTCCGAGAGCTGTACGCCTTCTTGTTCCAATGCGGATTGAAGTTCGGCAAATTGTCCAATCATGCCCGTATCCACCAAGGTAACGCCATCTACATCACGAAGCATGACGGGGAATATGGGGCTGTTCCCGGAAGGTGTCGGAATCTGCAGATTTAACACAGTAATTGAAGTTGTTGGATGGCTCATGGTGATCCGGACCGTAGTCCGGTACACCTCCTTTTCTTTTTTAGCGATGATTGTTGTTATTCAGGGCGATTGTATTTTAAGTGTTTTCTATATTTTTTAACGGTATGGAGCAGTGCTTCGAACGTTTCTTCTTCATTACTACCATCCTTAACGATGGAGATAAACGAGAAATTATCATGAACAAGTTTGTTCCTCGTCTGAAATACCAGACCAAGGGCTTCAGCGAAGTGTTCTTTTTCGGATTCCAGAGCAATGAACTCTTTACTGAGTTCGGCTTGAATGATCTCCATGTTGGAGCGTGCACGGTAGGCAGGAGTTTTCATCAGCTGGGTCGAATTAAACTTTTTCTGATATACGTCTCTGTACAGTTGATGTAACATTTGTTCAATAATGGCGCATAGTTCGATGACGAGTGAAGCATATCTTCGGTTTTTGCGTTTTCGGGTGAGCTCACGTGTTTCTTCTTTGTCCAAAATACCGTATTTTTCATACAGCGTAGAATCAACGTTCTGCAAGATTTCCTGATATTCCTGTTCGAGTAGTGCGATTTCAAGTTTGGCTTGTTTTTTAACTTTTTTAAAAACTTCTTTGGTCAGCATACTTGTCCTCCCATGGAAACCGAGATGTGATCCTATCATTATCTCATATTGTCCGTCGTTGCGCCTCTAATTTCGGAACCTCAGGTTCAGAAGGGAAGTACCTCATGTCCAATCAGACAGCAATTGTAACAGGAGCTAACTCAGGTATGGGGTTGGCAACCACCATTGAACTTGCAAGACAAGGATATCGCGTAATCATGGCATGCCGCAGTGAGAAGCGCGGACAGGAGGCTCTTCAGGAAGCTGTGCGTCAGTCCGGCTCTTCTGCGATTGAATTGATGCTGTGTGACCTGGGTTCACTCGAAAGTATACGCCAGTTTGCCCGCACATTCCGCGAGCGTCATGATCGCCTTGACGTTCTGGTTAATAATGCGGGGGTGGTGATGGTCAAGCGGAAGGAAACCTCAGATGGGTTCGAACAAAGTATCGGTATTAACCATCTGGGACATTTCCTGCTGACTTTACTTTTGATCGAACCTCTGAAAGCTGCGAAGCAGGGACGGGTTGTGAACGTTTCGTCAGGTGCTTACAAGGCCGGCAAAATCCACTTCGAAGATCCACATCTGCACACAGGTTATAATCCGATCAAAAGCTATGCTCAATCCAAATTGGCGAACGTGCTGTTCACTCGTGCACTGGCTCGCAAACTGTCAGGTACGTCTGTCACAGTGAACTGTCTGCACCCTGGTGCGGTGGGAACGAGTATTGGCGTAGATCGCAATACCGGATTTGGCACACGCATTATGGCGTTTGCAGGTAAACTTCCATTCTTTCTGTCCCCTGAAGAAGGGGCACGAACGGCTGTTTATCTGGCTACAAGCCCTGAAGTCGTCGGGATCACCGGGCGTTACTTCTATCAACAGAAAGAGCAGCAGCTGAAGAAACATGCCGTTGATGATGCTTCAGCTGAGCGTTTCTGGACATGGAGCGAAGAACAGGTGGGGCTAAAGCCTGACGAGAAGTTGTGATGCGGATGTGGTTCAGACTTTTGCCTTCACAGCTTGTTGGATCATTTCAATAACAGCTTCAATAGATTGAATGCCTTGATCTCCCTGACCGTATGCACGGACAGAGGCGGATGAGGCATTTTTCTCATTCTCTCCAAGTACGAGCGAATAAGGAACTTTTTCCATCTGGGCTTCACGGATTTTGTATCCAAGTTTCTCGCTGCGCAGATCTGTTTCTACCCGAATGCCCGCCGCACGGAGCTGGCTCTGTACTTGGAGCGCATAGTCTGTGTAATGATCCGATACAGGCAGCAGCTTCACTTGCACGGGGGCAAGCCAGAGTGGGAACGCTCCTGCATAGTGCTCAGTCAGGATGCCGATGAAACGATCGATGGAACCATAGATGGCACGGTGGATTACGACCGGACGGTGTTTCAGGCTATCCTCGCCAATATAAGTGAGGTCGAACTTCTCCGGCATCTGAAAATCAAGCTGGATTGTTCCGCACTGCCAGCTGCGTTTGAGTGCATCGAGGATATGAAAGTCAATTTTCGGTCCATAAAAGGCACCGTCCCCTTCGTTAATGCGATACTCCACGCCCCGACGATCCAGCACATTTTGCAATGCGCGTTCCGCCTGATCCCACAGTTCTTCCGATCCCATGGAATCTTCCGGACGAGTGGACAACTCAATCTTGTATTCGAATCCAAAGATATCGTACATACGTCCAATCAGTGAGATCGCCTGATTGATCTCGTCCTCGATCTGCTCTGGCATGACGTAGAGATGGGCATCATCCTGGCAGAATGTCCGCACACGCATCATGCCGTTCAGGGCACCTGAGAATTCATGACGGTGAACCTGACCAAATTCCATCATGCGAATCGGTAATTCGCGATAGGAATGGAGTGTATTTTTGAAGATCAGCATATGCCCAGGACAGTTCATCGGTTTCAGTGCAAAAGTGGCATCGTCCACTTCCGAGAAATACATGTTGTCCTTGTAATGCTCCCAGTGACCGGATTGCTCCCACAGCCGGTTGTTCATCATGAGAGGAGTCCGAACTTCCTGATAACCTTCCTGTAATTGCAGCTCACGGGAGAACTGCTCGAGTTCAGTGCGAACAGTCATACCTTTGGGCAGATAAAAGGGCATGCCGGGCGCTTCTTCGGAGAACATGAACAGTTCAAGCTCTTTGCCGAGTTTACGATGATCCCGTTTTTTTGCTTCTTCGAGCATGTACAGATGTTCATCCAGCTGGGCTTTGTTCGGGAAAGCAGTGCCGTAGATGCGTTGCAGCATCTTATTATCCGAGTTACCCCGCCAGTACGCACCAGCCACATTCAGCAGCTTGAACGCTTTGATCCGGCCAGTGGATGGAAGATGGGGACCGCGACACAGATCGAAGAACTCTCCCTGATCATAGATCGAAAGTTCGGCGTCCTCTGGCAAATCCTGAATGAGTTCAAGCTTGTAGGGGTCCTGGATTTCTCCGAAGATACGGAGGGCTTCCTGCCGGTTAACGACCCGGCGACTAATCTTATGATTCTCCTGAATGATTTTGTTCATTTCCCGCTCGATGGCAGCCAGATCACTGATGGACAAGGCATGCTCCAGATCAACATCGTAATAGAACCCGTCTTCAATGACTGGGCCGATACCCAGTTTCACTTGTTCCGCACCGTAGATGCGTTTGAGTGCCTGTGCGAGCACATGTGCTGCGCTGTGACGATAACGATACAGACCTTCCGCGCTGTCCAAAGTAACGATAACAAGTTCGCAATCTTGCTTGAGCACCCAATCGAGATCAACATTCTGACCATCTACAATACCGCCAATGGCCTGTTTTCCCAGGCTTGTGCTGATAGATGAGGCAACCGCGCCTACAGTGATGCCTGCTTCGTAAGAACGTACCGCGCCACCTTGCAGACGGACCTCAATGGAATGACTGGATGGTTGAAGATCATTTGCTTGGTAGTTTATTTCGTTACCTGATTTGTTGTTTACTGAGTTACTGTTTTCTTGTTTGCTCATGTGAACCACTCTCCATTTCTTAAAATGAAAGCGCAAAAAACACCCGTCCCGGAAAAGGGACGAGTGCGCTTGGCTCGTGGTTCCACCCTAATTTGGTTATGGTGCACCCTGATCTCGACCAGCCGCCGTGAACAGGAAACATCATAACCCTCATTGGAATCCGTTATCGGGGATCAGGCGGTGAACTCTACTGGCAGCATGCCGAACATCCGAAGGAGGTCCGAAATGCTGAGGTTCGAGGTCACGGCTGCAGAGGGGTAATTCCGGTCCGTTCGCTGAAGAAGGTTTCACCAATCCCCTCTCTCTCTGGGCAGCACGCAAACGAAATCATGTCTCTGGTCATCGCCAAATATGTTAGATCAACTCATTAAAGTTATCCTGAAATGTGTTGCATTCAATATCAATATATTGGAACAGGTGTTATTGAGTGTCGATTATATAGACTGAAAATGGAAAGGTCAAGCGGAACATTTTAATTCGTTTCGGACGGCCCATCCCATATTAAGCGAATGATCGTTCCTTCACCAGGGGTGGACTGTACCTCAATACGACCATTCATGGCTTCAATCAAACCTTTGGTTACCGCCATGCCCAGCCCTGATCCAACGTCCGATGTACCTGTATCTGTACCGCGATAGTATCGTTCAAATAACTTCCATACCGTCTCGGGGTCCATGCCTCGTCCATTATCGACAAACTGAATGCTGAATTCATCTGCCTGCTTACCAGAATGCACACTGACAACCAGGATGGACTCGGGCGGATTATGAAGAAGGGCATTGGCGGTCAGATTATCCACAATTCGTTCAAACGACGGAATATGGACAAGTCCATACACAGGCACTTCGGAAGGTTGGAATATGATGCGACCTTCTCCATATGCCGGATTCCGTTCTGCGCGCTGGATCAGATCACGGAGCAACGTATTTACGTCAGTCTCTTCCACTACAGGTTGATATCCTCCACTGCGTAATCGATAGGTCATGGCAAGGTCGTTGACAAGCCTGTCCATATACATGGACTTATCGAGCATGATGCCTGCGAATTCCCTGACTTCCTCCGCGGTCCAGCTATACTTATCCGCCTCAAGCATATGAGCATATCCCTGAATGGAGGAGAGGGGTGTCTTCAGGTCATGTGTTATGCCAGCAATCCACTCCTCCCGCAGAGAATCGTTCTGTTTCCGAAGTTCTTCATCTTGCTTCAAAGTGTGAGACAGGGCCTGCATGGAGCGAAGCACTTCAGCATACACGTTGTATTTTCGCTTCCACTTTCCGTTACGACGCTGACTGCGAGGAACTCCAAAGGCTCCGGCAGGTTCCTCGTAATGTCCTCGTTCCAGACGCTGTAACCATTGGAGCATATGCAGCATGGGTGAACCGAATCGGTTGGCATACCAGAAGGCAAGCAAAATGAGCAGAATGATGATGGATACGATCAATATGACCAATGCCGGTTCCAGGATAAAATTGTAGGGGTTTTGATTTCCGGTCGCCAATGGATCACTAGGTATGCTAATCAGCCAGGTAGTTTCATTCTGTTCGTCGTACCACGTTGCAACAGACATACCTGATCGACTCGGATAGCGAACTTGCAGAACGAGTTCCTGAATGGTGTATTCGCTAGGTACGCCCATGGCCGGTTTGTTATAGGAGGAGAGTTCGCTTCCTGACGCATCCAATACTTGAAGATAAGCATTGGCGGCACGAAGGGCCTCCTGTTGGTCAGGCTGAAGATCAAGTTTTCCGTTGGTGAAAGCAAGGTCTGAACGAATGTTATTCATTAAGGACTTGGCCGGGTTAATCTCGCCATATAACAAGGTGAATTCCTTCCCATTTTTCTCCCGGATCAGCATCACAATCTGATAAGGGAACGGTTTCTGGCTTTCCCAGTATGCAATCAATTCCCCTGGTTTATAGTGAGTGGGGACATCAGCGGGTGTGTGATATTCATCAATGGCGTAACCTTGTTCATCCAGAACCTGGAGCCAGCCGTTATTTTTATCCACTTGTTTCAGCAATTCGGGGTCATATCGGATCGTATTATCTGGCAGAATCTCTGCTGTATTAATCAATTGATCCAGACCGTTAAGTGCAAAATCATCCACCAAATTCACTTCATTTACCCTTTGAACGACCCAGTAAGTGGCTACAGACCCAAGCAGGATGATAAGAACGACTGCACCGGCAAGCATCCCGATAAACCGGGTCATTAACCTGCGACGAATACTCATGGGCGTGACACATGTTCCGGCTGAATCAGTTTGTAACCCAGACCCCGGACGTTGACGAGAAACACCGGATTGGAAGGATCGGCTTCAATGCGCTCCCGAATGCGGTGAATATGAACCATCACGGTATTGTCATCACTAATGGCTTCAGAGCCCCAGACCCGTTCATATAGATCTGATTTGGTGAAGATTCGATTGGGATGTTTGCAGAAAAAGAGCAGTAGTTGAAACACAAGTGCCGGACAGGATACGGACTCTCCTTCAACCCGAAGCTCACCAGCCCATTCCAGCACCTGGAATCGTCCAAAGTCGTACACACCCTCCGATGTGCTGGGAGATGACGCATTTACGTTAGATGGGGCGTAATCCGAGATCGCTGCGGTTATAGAAGGTAAATAACGCTTCAGCAATGATTTAATTCGAGCAACGACTTCCAGCGGATTGAAGGGTTTGGCGACATAATCGTCGCCACCAACGGCGAATCCGGTTAATTTGTCATAATCGGTTGTTTTAGCCGTCAGAAACAGGATAGGCGCATCGGTGACCTGCCGTAGAAAAGGACAGATTTCCAGTCCGCTTTTGCCAGGAAGCATGATGTCGAGCACGATGCAATGATAGGTCTTGTTATTGCATGCCTCAATGGCAGCTTCGCCTGTTGTAACGGTATCAATATCGAGAAACTGCTCTTTGAGCAGAACGGTTTTGAGCATATGCAGAATCGCCTGTTCATCATCCACAAGCAGTAATGAGACGTTATCCATAGTTTAAAAATGACCTCCTGATCCTTCTGTTGTGTGTACTGCTAATCATACCATCCAAGAAGGCTGTATAGCGTACGAGTATCTTAACGGAATCTTAATTATACAACCTCAAAAGGCGTTGCAAGTTTAACTACATGTAAGATGGGGTTAGACGAAGGATAAGACTCATTCTGTACACTTAACTGGAAAGTATAATGAATTAGCAGAAGGGATGTTGAAAATGAAGAGGGAAGGTCATCTGAAATCAGAGCAACATACACATTCGAAATTACAGAATAGAAAAGGCTGGAAGGTGCTTGCAATTACCCTTGGAGCTTGCGTGATATTGTCTGCTTGCGGCAACAGCAATTCCATTACTTCCGACCAGGCGGAGCAGCAGTCGGCCGAACAGGCGTCCAATAATGAAGCAAGCGAGAAATCCAATCAGGAAAAGAATTCCGCTTCAGAAGGTACTGCAATGGTTACACCCGACAATTTTGTTGATACCCTGATGAAGGGTTCCATTGAAGATATTTACCGTCAGTTGAGTCCTCAAATGAAGGAAGCGATCACACTTGAAAAGCTTAAAACGTCTGCTGACGAGTTCCTGGAGGGAGTAACTTCCCTGGATCAAGTGTTCGCAGCTGAGATGAACAATCTGACCGAGTTCGCCTGGAAGGATCAAACAGGAACAAAAGGGATTCGAGCCTATTTTACCGAGGCCAATCAGATTGATGGTCTGTTGATCCAGCCGCTGGAAACGCATGAGGATACAGATCAAAAGTTCACCAAAACCGAATTCCATTTCCCTTTAAAGGGTGAATGGTATGTGTTCTGGGGAGGCAACGATGTGATGTCGAACTATCATTATGAGCATGAAACACAGCGCTATGCGTTGGATATCATTCGGTCAAAAGAAGGTTTCAGTTATAACGGGGATGCCAAGGTAAACGCAAGCTACCATGCTTTTGGTGAACCACTCTATGCTGCTGCGGATGGAACCGTCGTTGAAATCAAGAACGATATTCCGGACAATGTACCCGGTGAGATGAATCCGGAAGAGCCGGCGGGTAACTATGTAATAATTGACCATGGCAACGGTGAATACAGCATCACAGCACATATCAAGAAAAGCAGTGTTTCGGTCAAAAAAGGAGATAAACTCAAGCAGGGGGACCTCATCGGTGAGCTGGGCAATTCGGGTAACTCCAGTGAAGCTCATCTGCATTTCCAGGTATCGGATGGCCCGGATCTGTTCACATCTCGCTCGATGAACATTCGCTGGGCAGACCAGAGTCAACAGTTCACTCGTGGCAACACAATTCAGGGACTGGCAGAGTAATTCTCTGTCAGAATGTTAGAGGTGACGAAAACTTCTCTTCTCCGTTATAATATCCTCTATGATAATAGAACGATCTGGAATGATGGAGGAATAGGGATGAAACTGGAAGATGTGCAGATTGAATATGCGCGCCTGGAGGACTTGCCAAGGATTGTAGAAATTTATAATTCCACCATTGAGAGCCGTATGGTAACAGCGGATTTGGAACCAGTGACAGTGGAGCAACGTGTTCCGTGGTTCGAGGAACATTCACCGGATCATCGTCCTCTTTGGGTGATGAAGCAAGCAGGACATGTGGTAGCTTGGGCAAGTCTCAGCTCGTTCTATGGACGCCCTGCGTATAATGGAACGGTGGAAGTTAGTGTATACGTGGATCGGCAATGCCGCGGAATTGGGGCTGGTGGGCGTTTACTCGAAACGGTATTTGCGGCTTGCCCTGCACTTGGAATTACGACCATTCTCGGATTTGTCTTTGGACATAACGAACCGAGTCTGGGATTGTTGCGCAAGCATGGTTTTGAACAGTGGGGATATTATCCTGAAGTGGCCGTGTTGGATGGTGTGAATAGAGATCTGGCGATTTTGGGAAAAAAAATATAAGTGTCGTTCTTATTCGTAGAAAAGAACATTGAAAACTTCCAACCTAAATTAATAGGATTGGAGGTTTTTTGTCGTTCAACTATATTCTTCGCTATGTGAAAGTGTAGGTTGTGCTTACACGCCAAGCTGCTGTTTGATCTCTTGAATCTGTCCCAGATGACGTTCCTCATGATAACTTGTAAAGTCAATCCATTGTGTAAGATCCATCTCACCAAATACGGGATGAGGAAAGGACTTGCTGCGCAGCAGGTCAGGATCATGATCATGATCCAATGCAAAGTTGTTTAACGCTTGGTGAGATTCGTCCAGATCACCGCGTACGTCTGCAATTGCTTCAGGCGCTGCTGGAGGCTGAAGATGGGGTGGTGCCTCGACGGAGCGGCTGCGGTCCAACGATAATTCATATGGTTTTTTGTCCACAGACACCGTCTGTTCCTTTTCGAGAGCCAGGCGGGCTTGTTTTCCAATTACATTTTCCATCAGGTTCAAATGACGTAGTACTTGCATAATACTCCATTGTTTGGGTGAAGGTTTTTGGTTCAATTGTTCTTCTTCGAGTCCCGAGACGGCTTCCCAGATTTGGTTGCGTATATCGTCATTGCGAGTAAACATCGTACAATCCTCTCCTTATATACGGGTTCTATAATGCGGGTAGTCTGTATGTTCATTACCCCAAATGTGGATGCTTATTCTATAAGCATAGGGGATGGAATAAGTGAATGCGAATCCAGGCAAGATTAGCCTTTGTTAGATGTAATCTGTGCCAAATAAAAAAAGCCGTTCTCCATGAACGGTTCATTTAAATCCATCCCAAGTCCAAAAAAAGATTGACGGGCAGACCCCGGCAAACTATAATCGGTACAAGTAACTTGATATGTAAGGAGTCCTGACATGATATGTTAGTAATCGACGAGGTGTATCACCATACAGCATTGCAAATATCATCGTCCGATTTATTGTACCTTATCGAACGGCTGAAGGTCAAAAAAGAAAATGAGATCCAAACGCTCAAGCAGAAGATCGAACAGTTCGAACAAAAGCGTCGAGCGGAAGAGGTTGCTTATCAATCGTTGTCGCCCGTACGCAAATGGTTTGCGGGACGCCCCGCATCCCATCATCAGGCGGTAGAGTATATGGTGCAGGTGAAGGAACGTTTTCGCAAGATGGAACAGATTCGCAGACGCATACGTGAATTGGATCAGATCGCAGAACGAATTAAGCATCCGGACAGCATTGAGCGGGACGAGATTGAGCTTGCGCCCGATACAATCCGTGAGCTCAGACAGCTTAGTGAAACGGAGGATGTACAAGCATGACTTTGGAGACGTTAAGCACCGGGATCGATACGGTCTGGGTCGTACTGAGTGCAGCGATGATTTTATTGATGGAGGGTGGATTCGCCCTGCTCGAGGCTGGCTTTGTGCGTTATAAAAATAGTGTGAACATTATTATGAAGGTTTTTGCTGACATTACGATTGGAACGTTACTGTTCTATGCTATCGGTTTTGGACTGATGTATGGTTCGGACGTTGGCGGTTTTGTGGGAGTAACGGGATTTTTCCTGAATGGGGATTTGTCTCATCTGGACGTACCGGTATCTCTGGAGACATTCTGGTTGTTCCAGGCTGCCTTTACCATTGCCGTTATTTCCATCGTTTCAGGAGCGGTAGCCGAGCGCATCAACTTCCGTGCTTATCTTCTGTATATCATATTGATGACGGCGATCATTTATCCAATTGGTGGACACTGGGCATGGGGCGGCGGCTGGCTTAGTCAGCTGGGGATGCAGGACTTTGCCGGTTCGGCTGTCATCCATGCACTCGGCGGATTCTCGGCACTGGCTGCTGCGATTATCATTGGCCCACGTAAAGGGAAATACACACCACTTGGCGTAAGTGCCATTGCACTCCCGAGCAATCTGCCACTGGCATCTGTAGGTGCATTTCTGTTATGGTTCGGCTGGTTTGGCTTCAATGCTGGTAGTACTCTCAGCGCGACGGATGTAAGAATTGGTCACATTGCGATTGTCACGATGTTATCTGCGGCTTCGGGTGGTGCGGTTACGCTGTTGTATACGTTATTCCGCTTCAATCGTTCAGATGCGCCATCGGTCATTAACGGTTCGCTTGCGGGACTGGTCGGTATTACGGCAGGCTGTGCTTTTGTTGGCGATGTAGCGGCGATATTCATTGGGGCAGTATCCGGCTTATTAATGATGGCTGCCACCAACTGGCTGGACCGTCGGCAGATTGATGATCCGGTTGGTGCTTTCCCGGTGCATGCCGCATCAGGAATGTGGGGCACGATTGCTGTAGGTCTGTTTGCCACGGATGGTGGATTATTCATGGGCGGCGGCTGGAGGTTGCTGGGTGTTCAGGCACTTGGCCTTACAGCCCTGGTCATCTGGGGATTCGCCATGACCTGGATCGGGTTAAAGTTGATTGGCAAAATTGTGCCTGTACGTTCGACAGAAGAAGAGGAAGATCTAGGTCTGGATATCAGTTATCATGGGGTGATGGCAGCCCATCAGGCCCATGAATTCCTGGACGGTGAGGAGCATATGCGTGCTTACCAGGAAAAGTCATCTGATCCAAATCGTTAAATGGAATATAGGATAAGGAAGTAGACTGACAGGGAATGTCAGTCTCTTTTTTTGCTAGAAGCAGGGAAAGACGTCGGGACGGAAGAATATACAGGTGTGAACCTGAATATGTCTCAGCATAGGTGTATTGTCAAAAGGGGAGGATCTATATGATTAAGCCAGAACAATGTGAACGTCTGACCAGAAAAGCCCGTAAAACACTTGAGGAATATGGTTTGGGAGTCGCTGCCGATCTGTTGTTATCTTCAAGCCGCTGGGGAATTCGCCTCGATGTATCCACACTGGACGAATATCGCAGAACAGGAAACTCACGTGTGGGTGGACATCCGGATTTGCCAAGTCGCATGGAATGGCCCGTAACACAAGAAGGAGTTCCAATGACTTTCCTGGCCCAGTTGAACCTGGTGGATTTGTCGCCGTATACGCCGAATGATGGGCGCGGGACTTTGCCTGAACGTGGAATGTTATACTTTTTCGTTGGTACGGATGAATCTGCTTGTCCCATTGAACATCGAGTGATTTTTGAGCCGAGTTCTCATAACCTAATAAGGCGAGAGCCTGAAGGTGATACCACGCTGGATGGATCACCGTTTGTTGCACATTCGGTGACTGTACTGCCTAATCTTGAGTTTCCTACATATGCATATATTGACGCCAACGCGCTGAATGAGCTCTCGCCGCCTCGGCTTGAGACGGATGAGGCCGAAACGGAAGTGAGTCTGTATGACCGATACCTTGAATTCGAGTCGAGCTGGAATCATCCGAGTATGCTGAATTGGGGTGGTATGTTTGGATATCCTGACGGGCAGCATCCGGATGCCGAGCATCGTGCCTTGTTACAGATCGCACTGGGAGAAGAGTACGATTATAATGAGCAGGAATGTGAGAAGAAGCTGACCAAGTATTACGGCGGAGATGAGGATCGGACATGGCAGGAACTATCCGATACGCTGCTGCTGTTGAAGATAGATACACATGATGCCATAGGTTTTCAATGGTGGGATTGCGGGGAACTGCAATTTTTCATTCGCAAGTCTGACTTGGAGGCTGGGCGATTCGAGCAAACGTATTGTTCGTTATACTCAAGTTGAGCAAAGATTTGA
Source organism: Paenibacillus sp. 2003 (assembly GCF_031455635.1). Classification (NCBI taxonomy): domain Bacteria; kingdom Bacillati; phylum Bacillota; class Bacilli; order Caryophanales; family Paenibacillaceae; genus Paenibacillus; species Paenibacillus sp. 2003. The sequence goes on from NZ_JAVDTB010000011.1 coordinate 121,387, forward strand.
ACTCAAATAGGCAACAAAATGTCCTGAATCCCGTCTATATGAAGGAGGAAGGACTTTTTTTGTTCGTAGATTGATAGATTTGGGGTATAACTTGTTTATATATTAAGGAGGAATATCTTGGTTGATAACCGATCATATGTTCTGTATAATGGGATAAAAAGGAAGTGTATCTGTTGATTCAATCTGCGTTCAAACATATTGACGTGGCCGTAACATCGTTGATTGATATATGTGATCAGTTGTCGGAAGAAGATTTGGCTTTGACACCAATTGAAGGTAAACGGCCTGTTGGAGAACTACTAGCTCATCTGTCTATGATCTGCCGAGCGGATATTTATATTTCCGAAGGTGCATCGGAAGAAGAGATGGCTCAATTCTATGCAGAGAATCAGGTGCATTCGCTCCGTGAGATCAAGCAGGCTTTGATTGATAACCAGATGTATCTATACCAACGGTATAGGCAGTTTAACACGGAAGAGTTACTACATGTGACGGATTCATACTGGGGAGCATCATATAGTCGGCTGGAGTGGTTGCTTGAGATTATGGGGCATGTATATCATCACAGGGGACAATTGTATACGATGCTGACCCTGACGGGCAAAGAACCCGAATCAGCACTTTTTAAATAGAAAGGTATTATTCTCTACGAGACATAAGGTAATGATAGAAACGGATAGAATACATATAAGCATGTTACGGGGAACATTATGGGTTAACATGGGGATAGACCAACGAAATTACACGTAAATGTAGTTAGTCAGGAAACAGGAAGTCGTGCATAGTTAGGTAAGCACAAGGTAGTAGGGAAAACGGGAATAACACGTTCCGTTCGTCCTCTAAAATACACAGAATCCAGATTTTAATGTATAATATGTTGTCTTATCTAGTGTAAAAGGAGGATGAAATGGAAGGTCAATACAGTAACTCGGATGCAGATACGGATATGAACGCACTGCAACCCAAAACTGGTGTCAGACCGGAACGGCCTGGTATCTCCGGATTAGGTGGATGGCTTATTTTAATCCAGATCAGTCTTTGGCTTGCCCTGGTGTTTCTCATCTCGGATGTATCGCAGGTGAATGTCATCATGGACCCTGCCAGATGGGAAGTCGGTCGTGGTGTCGATCCTCAGATCTACACGGAGATGATTCGTCCACTCCTGTGGTTTGGCTTCATAAGCAGTATCATTCTATTGGTGATCGTTATTGTGAATCTCATTCTTTTATATAAACGGAAGAGACAGTTTCCACGTATGATGGTGGTGATGTACGTGATGAATGTGATCATAGGCATCGTGACCTGGATTCTGATTGCGCGAAATGAAATCCCAAGAGAACAGCATGTGCTTGATGCAACTCCAGCTTTTCATCTGATCGTACGATCCATTCTGGTGTGTTGTATCTTCATTCCGTATTTCCTGAGGTCGGTACGTGTGAAGAATACGTTTGTGAAGTAAAAAGGATGAAATGGAATAGTAATACGTAAGGCTCGCTGGAATACAAGAGCTCATCCTGTATGCCAACGGGCCTTATATGTGCTGAATATGTAAAAAGAACGATTATTTCGATGATGATTTTGTCCGTAGTGAGGCAGGAATTCGGCGTATCATCTGGTTTAATACCTCGGATAACACCAGGCCTACGGCAATGGCGCCGGATAACATGAGTGCCTTGGCGGCCATCTCCATAGCGGCACTGTAGTCATTTTGCACAAAACTTCGCATCGCATTATACGCCAGTCCACCAGGTACCAGAGGAATGATGCCTGCGACGCTAAAGATGATAACGGGTGCGCGAAACATGCGAGAGAATACCTGGCTGATGACACCGACGGCAATGGTCGCTGCAAGTGTAGCAGGCACCGCATCCGCTGCATATTCAAGCACGATATAGATGATCCAGCCGATCATGCCGACAAATCCACCGTGGAACAGCATGCGCCGTGGTGCGTTGAAGATGATTCCAAACGCGGCTGAAGCGACAAAACTGGTTAAAGCCTGTTCGATAAAATGGAGCATATCCTGCATTCCTCCGTCTTACATAAAAAGTGAAAATACAACTGCAATGCCGGTACCTATGGCAAAAGCAGTCAGAAATGCTTCGGCTCCCTTGGATAATCCGGATACGAGGTGCCCAGCCATCAAGTCGCGTACAGCATTGGTAATCAGTAGCCCCGGAACCAGCGGCATAACCGAACCAATAATGATTTTGTCCCGTTCATGACCTACTCCCATGTAGATGAGGAAAAAAGCGAGCATGCCAATGACAAAGGATGCCGTAAGCTCGGCAAAGAATTTGACCCGCACCAACCGGTGAAAGGCAATAACGGCTGCATAACCTATGCCCCCGCAGATTAGCGCCGGAAGAAAGTCGCTCCAGCCCCCGCCAAACATAATGGTAAAACAACCACTGGATAACGCTGCGGCCGTAAGCTGCACAGCCGTTGAATAGGAGGAGGGCTTACCTTCGATCTGTACCAACAGATCATGAGCTTCCTGAGCGGATAGCTCACCTTGTCCGATGCGGCGGGAGACCGCATTCACCTCGGACACCTTGTCCAGATCCGTCGTACGCTCGGAGATACGAATCAGCTTGGCGGGTTCGGTTGCATCAACAGAGAAAAAGATGCCTGTCGGAACAACGTAACTGTGCGAATGGGGTAAACCAAGCGCAGCCGCCATACGTTTCATCGTATCTTCCACACGGTAGGTTTCACCACCGCTTTGCAGCATGATTTTGCCTGCGAGCAGACAGATTGCAATCACGCGGGATTGTTCAGTAGGGTTGCTGCCAATCATACCCGTCTCGGCTTGTGATACGGGTGATGAATCATGACGTATGTATTCCAACCGGATCAAGCTCCGTTTCATATGAGATATGGGGTGGTGCGACACCATTGTATCATATTTCACACGCTCGCAAGGAATCATACCGCACCATCGCCAAGACCATAAAAAAGCTTCGTTCCCAAGGCTTGAAGATCTCAGGAGCGAAGCTTCGTGGAACAGGTTCGGATATAAACGGATAAACATGAACAATACCACTACATCAACAGGGTGATAACCAACAATTCATACAGCACAAGCGGCAAAATCGTGGGTCCAAACAAGGCGCGCGGTTCAGGGTATCCATGCATCGGGGTAACCTGGAGATACAAAATCCCCCGGTCTGCACTGATGATGACACCTTCCCACACTTGCCCATCGATATTCTGAACTTGTACCTTCTTGCCTATATGCTGCCGGGCTGTATGATGAAGCATATTCCGCACACTTTGCACGGATTGAAGCATCGGTTGATTGGCTTGATACACGACACGCGTGGATGGCGTGGATGTGGATTCAGACATGATGCACAACCCTTCCTCAAAATAAGTTCTTACTTCAAGGTATGCATCTGCCTATAAAAGGTGATTACACAAACGCCATCTCCAGGTTCCCGCGTCCATTTTCATAAGCGACTTTGCCCAGTGCTCCATTCACAAAGGTTAACTGGGGCGGCATATGGCCGAGATCCACATCATACAGTACAGGAACATCCAGATCCCCAAGTGCAGAGGAGAGAGCATCAGAGAAATTGAAATCCGCTGTATCGGAATAACCGGCAGGTCGGCCAAACATGAATCCTTTCACACCTGCAAACCAGCCAGCCTGTCTCATCTGCCACAGATGACGGTAAATATCCCCTGCGTTCATCTCACAGCTCTCCAGATACCAGATGGTTCCTTCTTCTGCACAGTACTGATCCAAATACGATTGGACGGGTGCATACGGGGTGCCGATCAGACAGGTGATTGTATCCATACAGCCGCCGATCAGCCGACCGGAGAATGCCACAGCGGTGTCTGCATCTTCCGAGTGTCCGAGCTGTTTCCAGCGTGAGGGTGTGTCCAGGTTAAATCCAGGCAGGTCCATTTTCCATGCCGATTGATAATGTGTGGATGACGATTGTGTGATCTGTCCGCCGTATGCGGTCTGTAGAACGTCAATCCAGCGCGCAGTCACCGGATCGAGGGCGTTTGATCTTAGATCAACATAATTGGTGCCATGTGCTGATGCTGTTCCGGTGAGCAGGGTGTATGCGAACAGGAACGTACTGATATCCGAATATCCCATGACCCATTTGGGCGGCAATGTTCTCAAAGCTTCCCAATCCAGCAGGGGCAGGATATCCATGAGAAACTCCCCGCCCCATGGAGGGATAATGGCTTGAATAGTTGGATTGCGGAAAAATTTATTCATCTCTTCAGCGCGTTCTTCTTTGGAGGCACTCACACATTTGGTATTGTGGCGGAGCGACGGGCTTTCCATCACGCCAAAACCAAGGCGCTCCATGTTGCGTTTACTCTCCTCAAGGTAATGGTGCAGGGATTCGCCTACACCGCTGGAGGGTGCTGCCACACCGATCATGTTTCCTGCTACGAGTGGCTTCGGATAACGGATGGAACGTTGATTCATGACTAAACACACCTTCCCTATGAACATCATTGCTCGTAATAATGAATGTTTCCATTATATAGATTATTTGCGATAATCACAGCCTACTGGTAGAAAATTAAGGGTTCACCGGAATGTCCAATGAGAATGGTGACTTCACTTTCATGGGATAGGTGGAGATGTTCATCTTCACTTCTCCTTTTAATTTGGCTCCTTTTTCGACAGTAGAAGAAACAATCGTATGACTGTCATCCGTCCCATCTCCACTACTCCAACTGGAGCCAGGAACCTCATATGACTTCCCTGCACTGTCTGTAACGTTTCCGAAAGAGAGAACGAACCCACCGTCCATACTGCCAGCAACAGAAAAGTCGATAATTAGATCTTTGCCTTCAACCTTGCTGCCAACCATCTTCAATCCAGGAGGGCCACCTGTAATCTGGTGTGACTTCAGATCAAGGGAAAGAGCCAGATCCTTTTTATCCAATCCCGAGAAGCCAGATCCTTGCAATGTCAGCTTTTTCGGTATGGAGAAGTACATGCTTTCGAAGTAAATGGAACGTTCATCCTCACCTGTTGAGGTATCTGTTCTCCACGCGCGGCCTTGCTCATCAACCAGTTGAAGATCGCTGAGGCCAAATACCTTTTTGGTATTCTTTGGATCAAAATTCACATCAAGCACAAGACGTGTGGGATACAGAGTAGCCTGTTTCACATCAATACGCTGTCCATCCACTGTTAACGTCTGATTCACAGGAATGACTTTTTTCATGCCTTTGGTAAGATTCTTGTCTACCGGGAATGTTATTTTCCACTTTTCTGCACTCGTTGTATCTCTGGACTTAAACACGACGCTCAGCTCTTCAGGAGGAGAGGTTCCATCCGTGAAGATCACGTCTATCATATTCTCATTCACATTCTCGTCTGGAGAAGGTGTTGGATAAGCGTGAGTAAACGCAACAGGCAGATCTTTACCGTTCTCATCGAGCAAATCGATATCATAGTTGAATTTCTCGGGATCTTTCATACCTTTCATCGTGTAAAAAATGACCATACGTGACTCGTCTGTGATAATGCCATCAACGGTCAAGGAAGCACCATTATGCTCGTCGGTGACGCCGACCTTCTGCAAGAGGGATTGATCAATCGCCATCATTAATCCCTTGTCCTGGCGGATCATACTCACAATGCCTTCCATGCCGGGCAATTGCTCCACAAAGGACGCAAAAGCGGGAGAGACACGGATACATCCGGTAAACAGTAGGATGAGGGCCGCTGCCGAGATGGAACTCATGTACCAGCGCAGCCGGGACTTGCGTTTGCGGGCAGCCTGGCGGATTCCGGACTGCACAGCCTGATAGGCAGCATCCGGTACAGGCATAGTTTCATATTCCGTCTTGCGAGCATTCAGCCGTTCTTCCAATGTGTCAAATGATTTTTGTTCATCCGTCATGAGGATGCATCTCCTTTCGTTTCAAGTTGATCACGGAGCTGTCCGAGTGCCCGATGTAATCGGGATTTTACGGTTCCGGTCGGAATTTCGAGAATATCGGCAACTTCAGTTAAAGAGAAACCTTCGAAATAACTCAGAATAATAATCTGTTTGCAATCCCGGTCAAGAGTGGATACAGCGGCAGCAAGATCGGGGTCCGCAGGACGATCCCAGCTGCTGGATTCATGAATCTCGGTGACGGGACTGAACCGACTTTTGCGTTTGCGTTCGTCCGCACAGTAGTTGAGCAGTATGCGGATGAGCCAAGTGCCAAAGTAGGAGGGCTCTTTTAATTTTTTGAGTTTATGGAATGCCCTGAACGTTGATTCCTGAATCGCTTCGAGCGCATCACCTTCGTCATGCAGGTAGGCATAGGCGATACGGTACAGTTGGCTCTGATGTAATTCCATTAAGGCTGCAAAAGCCTCGGCATCCCCTTTTTGTGCGGCGATGGTGAGCTGAGTGGGGGTCACATGGCTCCTCCTTTCCTGGATATGTTGAGTATTAGACCATGTAAGGCGTCAAACGGTTCTTGTTTTCTGAAAAAAGGTATGTAATCGAATAACAAATAACCGTCAGACCTTCTCTTTGTACTCCAAAAAGAGTTCTGGCGGTTATTCAAGTTACTCACTCTAGCTGATCATTACTGCTGTTGCGTTGCAACGGCTGCTCGCAAACATGAAGCTGTAGACGTGTTACCACGTTCAAGTGCAATGTCCAGTGGGGTCTGACCCGCTGAGTTCAGCGCGTTTGGATCAGCTCCATGCTGAAGTAACATCTCGATAAGTTCGATCTGATCCGTATGAAATGCTGCGGAGTGCAGCGCATATTGTCCATCGCTGTCCAGAATATTCGTGGCTGCCCCGTGTTCGAGTAAAAGTTGGGTAACTTCTGGTGATCGTTCTCCGGCAAGTGCGGCATGCAGTGCAGTATTGGACGGAATAAAGGAAATCTTGGAATGAGAAAGGGCGTTAACATCGGCTCCATGCTCCAGAAGAAGACGAACTACTCCTGCTTGTCCATAATGAGAGGCATATCCCAGCGGAGTTAACCCATCCTGATTTTCAGTATTGATGAGTTCCGGGTGAGAAGCGAGCAATAATTGCAGGTTGGCCACATCTCCAGCCAGTGCAGCCTGAAATAGTTGATTCATCTGTTCTGCATGATTCATAAAGGAATACCTCCATCTGATGAGATAATGTAATTATAGATGTTACCCTTCAGAGGTTCTTCTTCATTATCACCTTTTTGCCCGCAGCTGGGAAGGAGAGCTATGGAAGCGTCTAGTGAATAATGAACTGAACGAACCGAGGCTTTCGAAGCCCACATCATAACAGATATTGGTGACAGACCTGTCCGAATCTAGCAAAAGCCGCTTCGCAGCCAATAGTCTGCATTCAGTCAGATAACGATGGGGTGAAGTGCCAAACAACTTTTTATAATTGCGTAGAAAATGATTCACGGATAGTTGTGCAGCCGATGCTGTCTGTTCCAGCGTTAACGGCTGATCATAGTAGGCGGAGATATACTCATGCCCGATATACACTCTTCGATACAACTCTTCTCGGGTTGAACGTCTGATCATATCCAGTTCGTTGATCTCTCGCTGAACGTTACGGTGTAGATCCAGCATGTGAACAGCAAGCTGATGAAGCTGCTCCGCTATTGCCCAGGAATCTAGCGTGTCCTGACTGTACAAATTCCGCAAATGATTCAGGGCTGCACCAAGCCGATTATCCATCGCGTATGTACGTTCTACCCACTCCATCTTGCTTGCGGATGAATAACTATACGGCTCATCAAGTAGCTGAAGATCACTGCTAATTAGATTCCGGCCGATCTCTTCCACATAACCGGGAGGGAAGAAGATACAGAAGGATTCAACTGGAGTAGATGAATCAATGTGAAGACTATATTCCTGGCCCTCATTCAGAAGCAGATAGTTCTCATTATTGACTGCGAAGTGACCGCGTCTCGCTTCATAGAGCGTTTTTCCGTTACGGAATGTTTTCAGTGATAGCGAGCCGCTGCCTTTCCAATCGAATTGGGAACTCGATTCATGCAGAATGAAGGGGACGGGTACAGGTCGAGGAAGAGGAATCTCCAACACTTGCAAGCACCTCCAAGCTTAATTCTGGTTATACAGCTTCTTCACAGCTTCCAGCCCAGGTACCGCAAAGCAAGCGAGTGGAGAGGGCAGATCATTCAATGGAAACCAGCCGATCTCACCGATGGCTCCGCCTTCTTCCAGATTACGAGCATGGCCGCCAATCACCTTGGTGGAATAGAGCACGGATATCCAATGTTCCTTCTGTTGTGGCTGGATCGTCTCCGCCGTACAGAGCAGACTGTCAATGGCGATATCCAGATTCACTTCCTCCTTGATTTCACGGATGACGGCAGTCTCCAGTGATTCGTAGGGATCGACTTTCCCGCCGGGAATACTCCAGGTGTGCTGCTCGGGCTGACGATTCCGCCAGGCGAGAAGCACTTCGCCCCGTTCATTGAGGATGACCGCACCTACGCCGATGCGAGGTGAAATTTCAGATTCACCTTTTGGATCTGAACTTAATTCCGACAGGGTCAGCGCAGCTTGTTCGTTCCCATTACGCTGTGAGAAACCACCCGCTACCCTTTCCCCAGATTCAGGAGTACGAGTAGACTGGAATGACAAGGGAAGCCCAGCCTGTGCGGACCATTCTTCGGCAAGGATACTCATCGAGATCAGGTCATAATGCATGCCATCCCGCAAAACTGCAGAACGCTGGCGACCCTCTTCCCGGAATCCGGCTTTCAGGTATGCGCGTCTCGCGGCTTCATTGTATTCGATGACTTCCAGCGCAATCCGGTTCAGGTTCAATTCATGGAAGCCATACCGAAGAATCAGAGCCAGAGCGTCGCTTCCGTATCCTTTCCCCCGATCATTTTCTTCCCCGATACCAATGGCCAGACGAGCGGAGCGATTGTTCCATTCAATCCGGTATAGGGCTGTGAATCCAATGAATCGGTTTCCCTCCAGTGTACGTAATGCAAATTCAAATCCGTTGTCTCGGCGGACAGAGGAGGACCCTGTCTCATCCGGCGTTAACGGGATCGCGATATCAGTATCCATGTTGCGCAAATATTCATAATCGTCTGTGAAGCGGGAGAGACGCATGCAATCTTCCGGGCATGGGGCCGCTAATCTGACTTTGGAACCTTGAAAACCATTTAAATGACGTGGAGACATGTTGCACCTCTTTTATACGATATGAAATCATTCGTTTCTTCCCATTATACTACGAACAGGAGAGGATACCGAAAAATGGCACCAAACGAGCTACACTCAGGGGAAAAGACCATAAAAAAAAGCAGCCATTTCGGGCTGCTTGTACATTCATTATTTCAGATCATTCAATAAATTCTTCATTTTTTTGTAATGTCCACTGACCCGATCAACCATGTAGTTGTACATGAGCTGGTTCTCCGAAAGATTCGCCATTTCCTTGTCAATGTCAACGTTATTGTTGTTATTGTTCATCGTTGTTTCGTTGTTCTCGACAATTCGGTACTGTACGATGGAAGAATGGGGATCACTGATAGGAAAGTGTTTGTCATGAGTCCGCTTCATGGCGAGCTGATCTGTTTTGCCATTTTCAACGATACGTCTAAGCTCTTCCTGAAACTCTACCGTTTTCTTTTTGTAGTTGGGCGTGTCTGCATTGGCAATGTTATTGGTGATGGCATTGTGTTGTGCAGTCAGTGCTTGTAACAGTGATTCGTTACGTCTTGTCGTATTCGTTTCGATCACGGGCTCAGTCTCCTTCACTGTAGATTGTACAGTTACTTCTATAATAAGAAATAAAGTTGCACACTGTCAACATAACAAAGAAAAAGACAAGTACATGCCGGAGGTCCCCCGAAAAGAAGAACCCTGCCTTCATGAAATCTTGTCTTAGACCTTGCCCTTATGGGATCAGCGTTGAACAACCTCTTTAAGAGGGACGATTAATATTTTTGCCGTAATAGATCTCGTCCATCTCCAGCTTCAGCCACTCCGTAATCTCCTGTTGTTCCTTCTTGCTAAGCTTATCTTTGGTGTACCCAAACAGATAATTGTCGAGATCGAATTCCCTCAGTTTACACTTGGTGTGAAAAATATTCTCCTGATAGACGTTCACGTCAATCATGTCAAAGCTGCTCTTGATCTCGTCCGGAATATAATTCTGAATCGAGCCGATCTCATGGTCAATGAACAGCTTGCGCCCGCTTGTATCCCGCGTAAAACCACGTACCCGGTAATCCATCGTCATAATGTCCGTATCAAATGAGTGAATCAGATAATTCAGCGCCTTAAGCGGTGAGATCTCACCGCAGGTGGAGACATCAATGTCCGCACGGAAAGTACTGATACCTTCACTAGGATGAAATTCAGGGTAGGTGTGCACAGTGATATGGCTTTTATCCAGCTGCATGACAACGTTATCGGGCAGAGGGCCGGGAGATTCATCGAGTGATTCCTCGGGGATCTCCACGATTGGACCCTCCGAGACAAGCATCGTAACACTCGCACCTTGAGGCACGTAATCCTGCTGGGCAACATTAAGAACGTGGGCTCCGATGATATCGGAGACGTTGTTCAGAATTTTACTCAGCCGGGCGGCGTTATACTGTTCATCAATATATTCAATGTAAGCTTCGCGTTCATCTTTGGTTTTGGTATAACAGATATCGTACATATTGAAGCTCAGCGACTTGGTCAGGTTGTTAAATCCATGCAGTTGAAGACGCTGCTCTGGCGTAATTGTCATGGTTGCAGTTCCCCTTATCCCATACGACATTTCATCGCAGTTATAATACTACTTATACCCAACCTGCCTCGAAAAAAAACATATGTACGTCATTCGAAATGTTATGCACCTCTGACGAACTATACTGAACACAATGAATCAGAATGAAGAATCGTCAAAGTCTATAACATCGTTCATGCGCTCATCCTCAGCTACAGATTGAATATCCTCTGAAGTGACGCTGATGATCGCATAATCCTCGTTCTGCTGTTTCTTCACGGCTTTTTCCTTTACAAAACGGGGACTGCCTTCCCCGGCATCTTCATCATAGACGAGCAGAAGACCGTCGCTTTTACGCAGCAACAGGTCATCCCGTGCAGTGAACTGCCACGGCCCGATATAAGGTTGATTGCTAATTGCACCGTAATAGTCCACACCCGAGAGGATGGAACGGTAATACTCCTGCTTGTCTTCTTTCCATTGCTCCTCCGGGTTCTGAAAGGCAGTGATGATCGACAGTTTCAGATGCGGATACGTCTTCTTCAGATCAATCACCACTTCGCAGGCCCACAGATCCACACCGTATTGTCCCGGCGTCAGCACCCATTCCAGACCATCCTCGACAAGAGGTGTGAGGCGGGAGGAGATGGCTTTTTTGATAAAAGGAATACCTTCATGCTTCTGTCCAAAAATCTGCAATTCATGTGCCCGGTAACCGGTGATCAACAGGTTTTTCAGTGTCCGTTCCTCCTTTCAGGCATAATCAATCGATCAGTCGATTCTATATAACGATGCAGTTATTTCGCAGGTGGAGTTTCTGCACGGAACGGATACAGGAATGGCTTCGGAATATCCGTTTCGAATGACATTAACTCATCCGTTGTGGGATGGATAAACGAGAGTATGCGTGCATGAAGTCCAAGACGGCCAAGGTCTCTTGTGCGTGCGCCGTATTTTCTGTCACCGGCAATCGGATGTCCGAGATCTTCCATATGCACACGAATCTGATTTTTACGCCCTGTCTCGAGACGCACTTCCAGCAGGGAGAACTCACGGTTCGACTTCAGACGTTTGTAATGTGTAATGGCGTGTTGTCCATCATTGGGCCGAGAGCTGGAGTACATTTTCAGCGTTTTGGTTTCCTTCAACCAGGAAGAGATTGTGCCTTCTTCTTTGGCTACTGCACCTTCAACAAGGGCAACGTAGACGCGGTCCTGCACATTTTCCTTCCAGTTGTTTTGCAGCTTCTGTTGTACTTCTTCACTTTTGGCAAACATCATCACACCCGACGTATCCCGATCCAGACGATGGACAACAAAGATCCGATTGAGCGGATTGGTGCGGCGTACATGCTCTGTCAGTTGGCGATAAGCCGTCAGGTCATCCGTCTTGTCAGCGGCAATGGACAACAGTCCGGCTTCCTTGCGGATCACAATGATATCATCGTCTTCATGCAAAATGTTAATACCCGTCAAGGATGGAGCAGCGACTGCACCTTCTTTTCGGATGTAGACAATCTGACCTGGCGTCAGCGCTTCATTAAACTTAGTTACGACCTTCTGATCCACGGATACCTGTCCACGACCCAGAATGGACTTCACTGCGTTCCGTCCTGATTTCAAATGCTGCAACAGAAAGTTCAACAGCTCATCCGGTTCGGTCACTTTGTACTGGCGTGGTGGTTCCTGCTTGCGATAGTAGGAATTGCCTGGTCGTTTGGATGCGCTGGCATTTTTGGGTTTGTTGCCTCCAGCTTTTTTGGGTGCACCCGATGATTTCGCGGCTATTGGCTTCTTATTCTCCTCCGTATTACGTGATGCGGAAGCACCTGATGTTTTGGCAGATGAGAAGTTGGACTTGCCGGACCGTGCTGAAGATGAACCTGTATAAGATTTCCCCTTGGCCGAGGCCGATGTCTTGCCTGTTGGACGTTTGCGTTTATTCATGAATAGTAATCTCCTTCTGAACAGCCTGTACCGCTTGTGTGCATACGATCCGTTCATTTTCGTTATGCAGTTCAATATACCATTAACAGTCGACAAATAAAAATAGGTTCATACAATCTGCTATACATCCAATCATAAGAGTAGTGAGATTCATAGGATAGGGTATCCCATAGCATTGGAGGTGTTACTCATGGGCGTGTTTCTCGATATGAGAACTTCGATGAACTCGGCAACCGTAGGACAGCCCGGTTTGTCACTGTCAGAATCCCCGGCAGCTTTCGGCACCATTGGTCTACAGACGCAGGGTGTGGTGAATCCCATTATTACGTTGAACGGGACAGTAGGTGTTACGGGAGAACTGGGAGATACCTTTGTTGTGGAGCTTGTGCGGGGTTTTTTATATGATCCTTTCTATATCATCTACCGTGCTGAAGGTACGATTGGACAGAACGGAGGTGCCGAATTCCATTCGTTCACAGCTCAGGATCTGTCTGCACCACCAGCATTGGAAAGTGTGTATACTTCGTTCATCTCGGGGGTGTCCACAGCGGTAAGAACGGGGCCGGAGATGTTATACGGTATTGCAGCCACCGGTTAGTAGTGAAAGGCGAAATATAACATGCAGAGTGCTTCGTCATCACTTCTTGACGGCAGATTTCGCTTCAGATCCCAGAAACCAGAAGTGCAAGACCTGTGTAGCGATATGTTTCGATTGGCGCTCAGCAAGAACCCCCCGGCTCAAGGAGTCGGGGGTTTTTGTCATACAAGCATATGCATGTTTCGCTGCAACTCACTGATTCGAGGATGAAGGTGTCCTGAAAATCAGTTGGCACGGCCTTTCAGAATGATGTTGTTGGCTTTGCCAAAGTCGATGGCGACTTTGCCGGCAAGTGCAGCTGTGCGCTCAGCAAGAACAACCGCGTTGACACCGCAGGAGAAGAGAGCGACATCAAAGGTATCTTGATTCGTCTGAATCCACTCGAGTGTTTCCTGCATGTGATCATAGCTGTCGAAGGGTAGCGCAGTCACGATGTTTAAATGATACGGCTCACGTTCGAGCGTGGCACGCAGTGGCTCGATCTCACGGGTAACGAGAAGCACACGCTTGCCTGCAAACATCCGCCAGAAACGCGGGTTTTGCGCCAGCTCCCGATTGACACAAGCATGACAAGTCAGTGGAGGGGAGATCCCAAAGTGTGCAAACACCATATCGGTCAGGGGTCTTTTGAGATAATCCGGAGCGTTAATCGTACTGTCACCACGGGGAAGAACGCCGACGATATCCGCCCGCTGCAAGGAAGCGGCAACTTCATCCCGTAGCTGCAGGTTGGGAAGGCTTAGTCCTTTTTGCCCTAGATTGGCTTTAATGGCCCAACGTTCCTGAAGGACCTGTTCCGTGGTCCACACGGTTTCTTGAGACATGACGATATTCTCGCCATCACCGACTCGAACAAGAGAGAGAGGACGCTGTTCAAGCAGCGCCGCTTCAAGCTGGTCAAGCACACCATCCATTTCAAGATAGATTGAATCCATTTCAGTGGTTGCCCCCTTTGAAAATTGAACTGCTCTATTCTATGTTTCGGCTGCAGCAATGTTATGTACGTTCGACCCGCAGGGCACCATCTTCAAGTGTATATCAATCTATTTCGTTGAAAATCAGTGCATTCGTCCGTACCGCTTCTATTAACATTTCATACCTTATAGAGTCGGCAGGATTGGCAAGCGAAACCCGGATGGATTTTCAACTACCAAACAGCCGGAACTTGTGTTTCGTATGAAAACGACTGTTGAAACTATGAAAATGGTCGGTATCCGCTGAAAGAAGATGGCAGAGTTCATGAGGAGGAATGTTATGTCCAGGAAAGTGGTTATTGAGATTAACTTCAACAATTATGGGCTCGACCCGCAGCGATTGACTAGAGAATGGCTGGAGCGGCGGATGAGCATTTTTCGCACATTTACATTGCACTGCCTGAAAGCTCAGACGAATCAGGATTTCCTGACGGTAGTGAAGTTGTCCAAGGAATCGGGAGAAGTGATGCAGGAGATTCTCGCGGAACAGGAGCCGCTGCCTGCCAACATTCGTTTTGGTACCCATATTGAGAGTGTGCGGGCGATTTTGGCATTTGCTGACGGGGCGGAGCACATCTATATTGCCCGTCTGGATTCGGATGACCTTTATCACCGGACTTTTGTACAGCAGCTATATGACGTGCAGCCACAGCCGCAGACGATGGCTCTGATTAACCAGAACGGCTATCTCTGGGATAGCGTGAACAACGAGATGGCACCTGCATTTCATCGTTCTCCGCAATTCTATGTCTACCTGTATAAAACAGCGGAGTACGCCTCCGGGTATCGGGTGAAGCTGCCGGGCCGAGGTACGCATGGCAATGTCATTGATCTGCCGCATGAGCTGCTGGCTCCGCGCAATTACGTGAATATCGTCCATTCGAGCAATACTTCGGTCAAAAAGGTACCAGCTAAAGACCGGTTAAGCCAAGATGAGATGGCAAAGGTATTACGCGAATTCATGATCTGATCAGGGAGGGGTATATGCATGATTAAAGGACAAACGATTCTGGTTACCGGGGGCACAGGCTCCTGGGGTCAAAAGCTGACCGAGGTGCTGCTGGAACAGGACCCGGCAGAGATTCGCCTCCTGTCTCGTAACGAATATGCCCAGATTGCGATGCAGCGTGAGTTCAACCATGACCCGCGTCTGCGATTCATCATTGGGGATATCCGGGATTATCGGGCAGTGGAAGATGCGTGCAAAGGCGTGGATGTACTCTTTCATCTGGCTGCGCTGAAGCATGTACCAGTGTGCGAGGACCAGCCGGATGAAGCGTTCAAGACGAATGTGATCGGGACGCAGAATATTATTCGGGCTGCAATTCGGATGCAGGTTCCCAAAGTCATTGATGTGTCCACCGATAAGGCGGTAGATCCGATTAACGTATATGGCATGACAAAGGCCTTGGGTGAAAAAATGATGATCCGTGCCAATTGGCTGAGTGAAGGTACCCGGTTTGTCTGCATCCGCGGCGGTAATGTGCTTGGAACCAGCGGTAGTGTCGTGCCTCTGTTCCGTCGTCAGATCGATGAAGGCAAGAGCCTGACCATTACGGACAAAGGCATGACCCGTTTTTTCCTGACACGTACCGAAGCTATACATTTACTTCTTAAGGCGGCTGAGGCGGCTGTGGGCGGGGAGACATTTGTGATGAAAATGAAAGCCTGCAAGATGACGGATCTGGCTTCCGTCATGTTGGAACAGGCAGGTCGTCCATCCTTCGATTATAAGGTGACGGGCATACGTCCAGGCGAGAAATTGCATGAAGTGCTGATCTCGCCCTTTGAAGCACCACGCACTCGTCAATACGATGCGCAGTATTATGTGATCCTGCCGGAGCACCCGGACAAGGGGCTGACAGATCAGTACAGCAGCCTGCCTCGTGTGAACTTCTCCGAGTATCGTTCGGACAGTGCCATGATGAACAAACCGGCGATTGCCCGGTTTTTGCGTGCAGGCGGCTATATCGACTAATCGAAGGGAGGCGGAACATTTGGAGGTGGAAGGGATGGAAGAGAAACATCAGCACGAGCAGCACGAAGGAAAAGAAGGGCCGCAGCAACATAATACACTTCAACACATCAATGACCGCTCCCTGAAGGCTGTTGTCATCGGTCTCGGTTATGTTGGTTTACCCATGGCCGTGGAGATGGCACAGGCAGGTTATCAGGTCCACGGGATTGACATCGATACCTCCAAGATAGCCAAGCTGAACGCCGGGCATTCGTATGTCATCGGTATAGAAGATGATGTCCTGCAGTCGCTTATGCAGACAGGACTATTCACGGCAAGTGACGATTATGCAGCAGTGGCGCAGGCGAATGTGATTGTAATCTGTGTACCCACTCCGCTGACCGCCGAGCATCAACCGGATATCTCTTATATCTCGGCAGCGGTGGATGGTATGACTCCATATCTGCTGGAAGGCAGCCTTGTTATATTGGAAAGCACGACCTATCCGGGCACGACGGAGGAACGCGTGAAACAACCGATTGAAGCGGCAAACGGCTGGCGAGCTGGAGAAGAGTTCTTCGTCTGTTATTCTCCGGAGCGGGTAGATCCGGGCAGTGTGCATTATGGTGTGAAAAATACCCCGAAGATTATTGGCGGCTCCACACCCGCCTGTCTGAATTATGGTAAACAGTTCTACGGCTCGTTCCTCAACGAAGTTGTTCCGGTCAGTTCAACAACGGTGGCGGAGACCGCAAAGCTGTTCGAAAATACATTCCGCAGTGTCAACATTGCCCTTGTGAACGAGCTGACCCCAGCCTGTGAACAGATGGGGGTAAACATCTGGGAGGTGCTGAATGCGGCGGCGACCAAGCCGTTTGGTTATATGCCATTCTATCCGGGTCCAGGCATCGGTGGGCACTGTATCCCGATCGATCCGATCTATCTGTCCTGGGCGGCAAACCGTCAGGGATCGGAGCTGCAATTCATCCGGCTGGCCGATGCAACCAATCGGCAAATGCCAGAGAAAGTGGTGAAGCGTGCAGCGGAGTTGCTGGAACAGAAGGGGATAACTATGCGGGGCGCGCGTGTTGTACTGGCGGGTATGGCTTACAAAAAGGACATTGACGACTTGCGCGAATCACCAGCACTGGACGTCTTCCGGCTGCTGAGCGCTGCGGGTGCAGAAGTGGTTTTCACCGATCCGATGGTGCCTGTCTTCCGCAAGGATGACGGTACGATGCTCCAGTCTCGGCCTGCTGTGCCGGAATTGTGGACATGGGCTGATCTGGTAATCATCACCACGGATCATTCGGGATTTGATTATCAGGAGATGGCAGATCAGGCGAAGCTGATCTTCGATACACGTAACGCCACTGCCGGATGCCGCGGGGGAAATATTGTGGTGCTGGGCCAGCCTGTACGGCCTGAGGTGAAGGGCGTTCGTGAGCAACAGGAGATCGTAGCATGGGTAGGACAAAAAGAAACGGCAGTCGAGGATACTGCAGCTCACCATGAAGTTGCCATCGATCCCGACAAGGATCAGGGAGATGCCCATGGCAAATCATGATCGTGTAAGTGAGCGCTACTATGGCGAGATTAACTCGGAAGATTCTCATGAAGCGACGAGAACACGTATCCACTGGATGTGCCGTGAAGCGACAGGCAAACGTATCCTGGATGTTGGGTGCAGTCAGGGCATTACGTCAATTCTGCTGGGCCGTGAAGGATTTCGTGTCACTGGCATTGATTTGGAGGAAGAGAGCATTAAGTATGCACAAGAAGAGCTTGCCAAAGAATCCAGGCCCGTCAGGAACAATGTGGATTTTCGGATGCTGGATATTACGCAATGGAAAGTCAGAACGACTTTTGACACGGTACTGCTTGGAGAAGTGTTGGAGCATTTTGCTCATCCAGAGACGTTATTGATTCAGATTCATCGGCTGTTGCAAGAAGAGGGGACGCTGGTTGTAACCGTGCCATATGGATATCATCCGTTCTATGATCACAAGCAGACCTTCTATGCAGGAAATCTGGCGATGTGTCTAATGCCCTATTTCGAAGTCTTGAAACTGGAAGTTCATCATAAATATCTATGTTGCGTGGCCCGCAGACGGCGGAGAACACAGCTGCATATGTCGCCAACGTTAGATCAACTGATGGAGTGGATGGAGCTGGATCATGCGCATTTTGCCGAGGTGGAACAACAGCATCTCCGCGTAATGAAACAGCGCAAGAAGGCACTGGACAGTGCGGTGGAGCAGGTGAAACGGCTTCGCCGTCAGGAGAGTGGGGAAGGGTAGCAGTGAAGGTAGGGACAGGGACAGCGGCAAGGGTAGGGTTAGGGCCACAAGAGCATCTTTTATCCCTCCCTGTTGTTTAGTGTGACGGCAGAGCTAGAGCTATTCTATATTCTAACGAATCTCACACGCCTTATTTCGATGATTAGATGAGATGAGAAATGTAACGAATCTCAGCGACGCTATTTCATCCGAAAGCTGCGATAAACGACGAATGGATGCCAAAAATGCGGAAATAGTGTGCGTCAGATTCATTACATTATCCAAGTGGCTGAAATACACCATATAGCGTTACCTCAGTTCGTTAGCCACAGTGTAAATGAAATGAAGTCTTTATTGGACTTTGAGATTTGGAAAAATGAGCGTGTGAAAGCAGCCGCTTGTAGTGGTAGTGCTGATGATCTTGGATTACAAGTTACTCGCAAGTTTGAAGAGGATATTGGAGTGGCTTAGTACCCGTACCTAGCCAATGAAGAACAGACCCGTTATGACATTTTGCAATACGCGTACGACAGGAAGGGGCTCAAAACGTGATCACCATCAGTCTGTGCATGATTGTGAAGAACGAGGAACGCACGCTAGCGCGCTGTCTCGACTCGGTTGCTGGCATCGCCGACGAGATCGTCATTGTGGATACCGGTTCATCAGATCGCACGATGGACATTGCTGCGCAGTACACCAACCAGGTCTACACGTATGAATGGGAGGAAGACTTTGCCGCAGCGCGGAATGAGTCATTCGCCAAGGCCACGCAGGAGTATATTCTGTGGCTGGATGCGGATGATGTGCTGCTGCCCGCGGAACGGGCGAAGCTGGAGGTGTTGAAGCAGCAGCTTCCGTCCGGGGGGAAGACGGAAGCTGTGATCTTGAACTACACGCTGGCCGAGGGAGCGGAGGGGAGTCCGCTTGTGACGGACCGACGCCTTCGCCTGGTCAAGCGGGATGCCGGGTGCCGCTGGCATGGCCGGCTGCACGAGCAGCTTAGCTTCCCGCGGGGCGAGGTCATTACGGCAGACATTGCCGTCACGCATCGCCGCGAAGCGGGACATCATTCGGCGCGAAACGTGCGCATTCTGCGCAAATGGATCGCCGAAGAGGGCATAGCCCAAGGCCGCCTGCTGTTTTATTATGCAGGCGAATGTTATGACCGCCAGCGTTATGCGGCGGCGGCACGCGGATACACAAAGCTGCTGGAACAGCCAAGCGGTTACCGCGAGGACTGCCTGATTGCCTGCGCGCGGCTGGCAGAATGTTATGAACGACTGGGTGAGCCGGGCCGCAAGCTCGGCGCATTGCTGCAGTCAT
The DNA here is from genome assembly GCF_031455635.1 of Paenibacillus sp. 2003. NCBI lineage: Bacteria > Bacillati > Bacillota > Bacilli > Caryophanales > Paenibacillaceae > Paenibacillus > Paenibacillus sp. 2003. The sequence goes on from NZ_JAVDTB010000011.1 coordinate 141,163, forward strand.
TCCAATACGACCTGCCGCATGCCGATTTCTGCTGCGCCATTGCGGCCTGCTTCCATGAACGGCAGGAGCCCGTCTCTGCGATCTATTGGTATATGCAGGCGGTGGACGTGAGCAGCCGCGATCCGGGTCTTCGTCCGGTGCCTGTGGCCTGCCGTACATGGTTGCCACATGCTCGTTTATCCCTTTGTTATGCTCATCTAGGCAACTGGGAGCAAGCATTGATGCATAACACCAAAGCCCGTGAGTATTTGCCCAACGATCCAGGACTGCTTGCCAATCGACAGAAGCTCGAAGTAGTGGTGCGCAAAGAGATGAAGGAGCGGGAAGAACGTGGTGAAGAGTCACCTCGTAAGTAGGGAGACGAACTGGGGCAGATGAGGACAGAAACGTTTGAAGCGGGAAGAAGGAAGTAAGGCAAATAAATTGAAGCAGAAGTGAGAGGGCAACAAAAACGAATCGTTGCTGTAGGGTGCGATAGGACGGATCAGTGTGAAAATAAGGGTTGAGTGGAAATAGAGTGTAAGGCACAATTGTGAGCAGAAGCAGAAGCAGAAGCAGAAGCAGAAGCAGAAGCAGAAGCAGAAGCAGAAGCAGAAGCAGAAGCAGAAGCAGAAGCAGAAGCAGAAGCAGAAGCAG
>NZ_JAVDTB010000012.1:0-140056 GCF_031455635.1 Paenibacillus sp. 2003
TTCCACACGTACCCATCCCGAACACGACCGTTAAGCCCTCTAGCGCCGATGGTACTTGGACCGCAGGGTCCTGGGAGAGTAGGACGCCGCCAAGCAATAGGAAGAACACACTTGATGATATCGAGTGTGTCTTTTTTTGTTTATCTAATTTGATCTATGAAAGAGGAACAGCTCACATTTGTTGGGCTGTTTCTTATGACCCTCTCACTTCACTTACACGATTGTAAGGCAATTGCAAGATAGATCAATATTATCAACTCAGTGGCTCCTGTATACTAATCCTATCCATCGATGGGGTTGAATTTCAGGGGGAGTTGGCGTGAGGTTATTTGAAATCCTATTATTCTTCTCTAGTGTATGTTTATTGGCATTTTTGTTCATTCCCAATCAACGTATACGAAGAACAGCTTTGCTCATGACAAGCGGAGTCGGCTTTATTATTTTAGTGATACATTTTCTAGTTGAAGGATACAGGATTCAGCTTGTATTCTTATACGGATTTACGACCCTGATGTTCATGTTTTCTCTTATAAAAGTTGTTCGAACGCAGAAAGGAGTGTGGCCAGCCTCCCGAATTCCTAGAGTGCTTGGTCCCCTTTTTATTGCAATTGGGCTAATCGCTACAGTCTGTTTCCACTATGTGTTTCCGGTTTTTGACCTTCCAGCACCAACTGGCAAGTTAAAAGTAGGCACACAAGTCTTTCATTTCGTCGATCCAAACCGGGAGGAGACATTCGGGGAATCAGAGACAGGCAAGAGAGAATTAATGGTTCAGGTGTGGTATCCGGCTGAAGCTGGCACTGGGAAGTATACTCCATTTATCCCTAATCCCCGAATCTTATCTTATATGGCGGAGAATTATGGCCTTCCCGGGTTTACTTTTCAACACCTGCAGTATGTATCCAGTCATGCTTACTTGGCGACTGAAGTCTCTTCAGTTCAGGGCTCATACCCATTGATTCTTGCAAATCCCGGTTTTGGTTCCTCCAGGTTTCTTCACACGTCACAAGCCGAAAATCTGGCGAGTCACGGATATATCGTGGCAGTGATCGACCACACCTATAATACATTTGCAACCGAGTTTCCGGATGGTCAAATCACGACCAGTACAACCAGCGATTTGTTTTCACCCGAACATGATTACAGAACAGAAAGAGAAAACCGTGACAAGTTGGGAAAAGTGTTAACCGACGATGTGGTGTTTGTGCTTGACCAATTCGAACTGATTCAATCGGGGAAAATTCCAAGTCAGCTAAAAGGGAGGGTGGATGTGGGTCATATAGGAGTGTTCGGTCATTCCATTGGAGGAGCGACGGCCTATGATGCTTCTTACGATCCACGAATAAAAGCTGGGATAGACCTTGATGGAGGACTTTATGGTCTGCATGACAAAGAGGGCCTGCGGAAGCCGATTTTGTTCATGAACTCGGAAAGTGGATACGAAAAATTAAAAATGTTGATCGATCACCGAGTCTACACGGATGTTGAACTTGAGCGTATGGGTAATACAAGAGAGTGGGTGGATAAAGAAAGGAAAGACAAAAAGTTGGAGCTTGATCGGATGCGTAAAACCGTTGCCGCAGGGGGACAAGTTCTATATATCGATAATGCGGAGCATTTAAATTTTACAGACGTGCAGTTCATTTCTCCAATTTTCAAAATTCTGGGTATTACAGGGAAGATTGCGCCCGATAGAGCGAATTTCATTATTAATTCCTATATGCTGGATTTCTTTGATATGTACCTGAAAGAAAAGGGTGGAATCCTAATGAATGGACCCGATAGTCGGTTTCCGGAAGTGAAGTTCATAACCCCACTATTATAATTATGGAACAGGTTGTCGATATTGCGATAACCTGTTTTTTATATGATTTTGTATCCGTTTCTTCAAACGTAGCTAGCAGAAATGTCAATCCCCCATCCCCGTTATTGAGGTTCACCTTAACCTGAAATTTTTAATTCGACTGATGTAACCCTTATATATGGACAAAGTGTCTTTAGAAAGCTCGTAAATAGGGTAATGGTTCAGAAACATCTCTTCACGCGGATAAAAGTAATGCTGATTCCAAGTATAAATTGAGTAAAGATTATAAAAAAAATTAGTACCAAGTACTAATACTTAGTGCTATAATGGTAAAAAACAAGTGAGGTGACTACCGGTATGAATCATCAATCAAAGGCAACCATCACGGCAATGGGGACGTATGTACCGGATCGAATATTAACGAATGCTGATCTGGAGAAATTGGTCGAGACAAGTGACGAATGGATTGTGCAACGTACAGGCATGAGAGAACGGCGAATTGCAGCTGAAGATCAATTTGTATCTGACCTGGCTACGAAGGCTGTACAAGATATGATACGTCGTTATGATGTAAGTGTAAAAGATGTGGATATGATCCTTGTCGCTACAAGTACACCTGAATATGCTTTCCCAAGTACGGCATCCAGAGTACAGGCTAATCTTAAGATCCCACACACGGGTGTACTGGATTTAAATGCTGCATGCGCAGGTTTTACCTACGGACTACAGCTAGCCGACAGTCTGGTGACCAGTGGAATGTACCGCAAAGTACTGGTTATTGGAGCAGAGACATTATCCAAAATTACGGATTACACAGACCGCACGACTTGTGTACTGTTTGGTGATGGAGCGGGGGCCTTCTTGGTGGAGAGATCATCGGGTGCTGAAGGTGACTTTATGGCAGCCATATCAGGTACACATGGAGAAGGCGGTGTACATCTCTATAAGACTGGCTTGTCTTCTGAGATGAATGGTGTGCCTTTGCAGGGTGAGGGATGCCTTGTTCAGAATGGGCGAGAGATTTATAAGTGGGCTGTACGGACGATCCCAGAGCAATTGGATAAGCTGATAACGAAAGCTGAATTAAGCCCTGACCAGATTGACTGGTTTGTCCCGCATAGTGCCAATATGAGAATGATTGAAGCTGTTTGCGAACGTGGTCCGGTTCCTTTGGAACGTACTCTAACCAGTGTAGAGTATCGTGGGAACACATCTGCTGCGTCCATTCCGCTTGCTTTACAGCTTGCAGTGGATGAAGGGAAATTGAAAGAAGGACAGAGTGTAGCTCTCTTTGGCTTTGGTGGTGGTCTGACGTACGCAGGTCTGGTGCTGAAATGGGGCGTGCCGGACAAGGTTCAGGAATGAGTAACATACGACGGTATGCAATACAAAAATAAATAGAGAAAATAAAAGAGACCACCCAAACTTCATGTAGTCATGAAGAGGGTGGTCTCTTTAGTTGGTTAACTCGTTTCAAAAAAAGTGATATGATTGCATCTATTTTTTGTGTTAACCGGAATTGCTTAATCCCATAAACATTTTACGGCGTAAGCTTAGGTGCTTGGCGGTGATGTGTACCTTGTTCGTAGCTGTAAGCCAGCTTGATCAAGGTTCCTTCATCAAAAGCACGACCCAGGAACTCCATACCGACTGGCAGACCTTCTGTTGTGAAACCAGCAGGGACCGTGATTGCCGGGAAGCCGGAGAAAGGACTCAATCGGTTGTTACCACCGGAGTTTTGCCCTTCGCCAATAACACCAGCGGCTTGTGTGGACGTAGGATAGATGATGGCATCCAGGTTATTATCTGCCATAACTTTCAGCAGGGACTCACGTGTAACTTGGGTGCGTTTCAGAACGATGTCCTTGTATTCGGTAGTTTCCAATGTCTGGCGTGCATCCCGAGTTTTCATGGATTGCTCCTGAGACTTGTCGAACTCTCCGGAAGCGATGATTTCGGACAGATTGTGATATGGAGCATCTGCACCCAATGACTCCAGATAGTCATTCAGCTGGAACTTGAATTCATATCCACTAAGGCTTGGGTATTTGTTGATCTCAGCCAAGTTCGGGATAGAAATGGGAACTGCGGTAGCGCCCAGTGACTTCAATTCTTCCACAGCGGTGTTGATGACGTCAGCAACGGCTTTTTCTTCAGCTTTGGTACTTGGGATGAGTTCTGTGGCCACACCGATGCGTGCACCTTTCAGTCCGTTTACATCCAAGAAGTTTGTATAGCTGGAAGGGATTTTTCCAACCGCGTAAGCTGTAGCGACATCCTTTTTATCATATCCGGCTGTAGCATCCAACATGATTGCAGCGTCACTAACTGTACGAGCCATAGGTCCACCTACATCCTGTGTCAAAGCCAATGGGATAATGCCTTCACGGCTAGACAGTCCGATGGTTGGGCGGATACCCACAAGGCTGTTGAAGCTGGATGGGATTCGGATCGAACCGCCAGTGTCTGTACCCATGCCGGCTGCGGCAAAGTTAGATGCAATGGCAGCACCTGTTCCACCGCTTGAGCCACCTGGATAATGGTCCGGGGCGTAAGGGTTAAGCGTTTGTCCACCCAATGAGCTGGATGTCGTGATGCCAAATGCGAATTCATGCAGGTTTGTTTTGCCCAAAATAATGGCGCCAGCTGCTTTGAGTTTCTTCACTTGTTCAGCATCGTGAGCAGGAATGGAGTCTTTCAGACAGATACAGCCTGCGGTTGTCGGCATATCGTTGGTATCGAAGTTATCTTTGACCAGAATCGGAACGCCATGCAGAGGCCCACGAGCACCTTGAGCTGCACGTTCTTCATCCAATTGCTCCGCAATTTGGAGCGCATCGGGGTTCAATGTTAATACAGCGTTTATGCTTACACCTTGATCATCGTATTTTTCAATGCGGTCCAGATATTTCTGAACCAGCTCTTTTGATGTCAGTTTTCCTTGCGTCATTGCGGCCTGGAGATCCATAATGGTTGCTTCCTCCAAGACAAACGGTTTTATGTAGTTATAAATGCGGTCTTTCAGTATGGATAGGTCATTCTCGGTAAGTACAGCGTTTGGAAGGAAGAGGGAATCGGTATAACCTTTCATTAACCCTGCGGTATTTAATGCACCAACAGCACTTGCGAAAGTGGCTTCATCTGGAACATCCTTGAATGATTCGGTAGTCGAATCCAGCTTGAGCCATTGTTGCAGGGCGACCGCAGCATCTTTACGTTGTACGGTTGTGCCGGAGAGTTTGTCCATGGTAAAAGGAACACCTGCAAGTGTTGCCGCTTCTTCCATGGCCTGAACAAATGCTGCCGGAGTAACAGGCGCTTTTCCTTTGGATACAGCAGCTACTATTGTTTTACTTGTAGGCGTTGCCGTTGCGGCTGATGCCGAAGGCACCGTTCCTCCCCATGTTGTGGCAACAACAGCTCCCGCCAGTAACAAAGCCCCACTTTTTTTCAATACAGATCCATGATAAGTCATGCATCCACGCTCCCTTCCTGTGTCTCATTGATGTGTGTTAGCAGCGATTCTGTTTCTATGCTTTTGACACATTGTATAGTTATGTCAGGTAATCTTACAAGGTTTATATTTATCCAAAAAAACGTATACATCAATACTTTACAGTGTTAATACTTATTCATGCTGCTGTTTACATGTACTCAGAAAAACTATTACATATTTTAATGTTAAGAAATATAACATAAATTTGTTATGTTGATTAAACATGAGGTTACAGGATATGAGTAGATTAGGAAGTAGAGATGACAGAGCATACCTTTAGTGTGAAATGATATAATGAAAAGATAGGAATATAAGAGACATAACGTTCTACCAGAGAGGAAGAGATATGAATTGAAGACATTGGTACTCGCAGAAAAACCGTCTGTGGCACGCGAAATAGCCAGAGTTATGGGTGCGCGTGATAAACATAAAAGTTATATGGAAGGCCCGAAATATATCGTTACCTGGGCGCTTGGACATCTGGTTGGATTAGCTGAACCGGAGGATTACGACAAAAAGTATGCAACATGGAATCTGGAGGACCTGCCCATTCTGCCTGAGCGTACGAAACTGAAGGTACTTAAAGAGACCAACCATCAATATAAAGCAGTACAGCAGTTGATGAAGCGTCAGGATGTAGGTGAGCTGGTCATTGCGACGGATGCGGCCCGTGAGGGAGAATTGCTGGCCCGTTGGATCATGCAGATGGCGGGGTGGAAAAAACCTTTTAAACGCCTGTGGATTTCATCCCAGACTGATAAGGCGATCAAAGACGGATTTGCTTCGCTGAAGCCAGGCAGTCAGTTCGATCGTCTCTATGAATCTGCACGTTGCCGTGCGGAAGCCGACTGGATGATTGGACTTAACGTGACCCGTGCGCTAACCGTTCGTTTCAATGCACAGTTGTCTGCTGGACGGGTGCAAACTCCGACCTTGGGCATGATTATGGATAGAGAAAATGAAATTAATAGTTTCCGCTCGCAGGAGTATGAGACGTTAACGGCAGATTTGGGCGATTTTCAGGCTGTTTGGCGGGCAGCAGGGGGAGATTCACGCATTTTCAACCCTCAAGAAACGCAAGAATTGAAGAAGCGGGTAGACGGGCGCAAGGGCACGATTGCCCAGGTGAAGAAAAGTGAGAAAGTAGAGCCACATCCACTGGCATATGACCTGACGGAACTGCAACGGGATGCCAACCGGAAATATGGTTTCTCGGCAAAGCAAACATCAAATGTCCTGCAACGTCTGTATGAACAGCACAAACTCGTGACGTACCCACGTACGGACAGCCGATATCTAACTGCCGACATGACAGCTACGTTGAAAGAACGGCTGGACAGTGTAGCCATTGGACCTTATGCGTCTTTGGCACGTCCTTTGCTGCGCAAAAATCTGAATATCACCAAACGTATTGTGGATGACAGCAAAGTTACGGATCACCATGCGATTATCCCTACGGAGCAGACGGTGCTTCTGAATCAATTGAATCCGGAGGAACGCAAACTGTACGATCTGATTGTGCGTCGTTTTATCAGCCTGTTCTATCCGGCAGCGAAGTACGATTCGGTTGCGATCACGGTTCAGGTGGGGAATGACTCCTTCCATGTTAAAGGTACAACGGTGAAAGAAAGTGGATGGCGTGAAGTATACGGCGGCGATTACAGCGATGATGACGATGACCGGGCTGATGATGCAGCAGACCATGAGCGTGCGCTTTTGCCAGATGTGCAGCAAGGACAGTCCGTGACGGTTCAGCGTTGTCATATTAAAAGTGGACGGACGATGCCGCCCAAACGGTATACCGAAGCCGCTTTACTTTCCCAGATGGAAAAGCATGGACTCGGCACTCCGGCTACACGGGCGGATATTATTGAGAAGCTTGTCAGTTCCGACACGATAGATCGTCAAGGCAACAGCATGCATCCAACCGGCAAAGGAAAACAGTTGATTGAACTGGCTGCTCCGCAGCTGCGTACACCGGATCTGACTGCCCACTGGGAAGCTGAACTGGAGCGCATCGCTCGTGGGCAAGGACAGCCAGGGCCTTTTCTGGACAGCATCCGTTCTATGGCCAAAGAGCTCGTGTCAACGGTGAAAGGCAGTAAAGCAGAATACAAGCCGCATAATGTGTCCAATAGCCACTGCCCTGACTGCAATGCGCGATTGTTGGAGAAGAAGGGTAAGCGTGGCAAGTTTCTGGTATGTCCTACGGAGGACTGTGGATATCGTCGTTCGGCCGAGAAAAGATTGTCCAATCGTCGTTGTGCGCAGTGCCACAAAAAGATGGAAATCAAAGAAGGCAAGGCTGGGCTATACGTGCAATGTCTGCCTTGTGGCATTACAGAAACATTGGATAAGGATAAACAGCATGTGAACAAACGTGATCAGCAAAAGTTGGTTAAACAGTATGCAAAGCAGGAGTCCATCGGTTCCAATCTGGGTGATCTGCTGAAGGCGGCTATGGAGAAAAAGGGAGAGTAACACGCTTGAGGGTAGTTGAGGTAATACTTCGTGCGGTACGAGCCATGCGAATGAATTACTTATGTACTCCAAATAAACTGATTTCTTTCTACTCATCCATGCCAATTCGTATAAGATCCTCCGTTTTCAGGCAACGTAAGCCAAGGAGGTGATACCTATATGCCGCATAACAAACCAGAGAAAATCCATAACCAGCAAAACAAAGACAGTATTCGGGAAGAGAGTATCGCTGTGCGCCCGGACAAAGCAGCCAAAAGAGTACCAAGCCTGAACGGTATTCCAAAACAGGAGTCTTAGGTCAGAGCGAAGTTAGCGTTATTACACAAATTTCTGGTTCCCTACCCGGTGCGTTGAACATGTCTCTGATGAGGACTATAATGGAGACAGGGAGATGTCCCGGGACAGGGGGATCGCTAGAATTATATGCAAACCGGACTTATATTGTGGTTTTTATTTATTAATGTAGTTGGTTATCTGGTGATGTCGGATGATAAGAGGCGTGCACAACAGCGTCGTGACCGTACACCCGAACGGACGTTATTCTTATTAGCATTTATAGGCGGTGCTTTGGGAGTCTGGATCGCGATGTATCGGAAAAGGCATAAGACTAAACATCCCAGCTTCACCATTGGCATTCCGTTGTTGTTATTCTTGAATGCGGTAATCTATGGTTACTTTATCCAATGAACACAGGCATAACCGTTCATACTGTGGTTTCATATGTAAATTCATTCGTATAAATGGTTCATTGTGCTCTGGAACGTTTAAGGAGTTATATGGTTTTGTTAGTTTATTACATGTCAGACCGAAGCTTGCTTCGCGTGCTCTACATATAAAGGAAGGGACGGGATTCACATGTTATTTTCCAAAATATTAGTGGCTTATGATGGTTCCAAAGCTTCAAATAAAGCACTTGATCGTGCGATTGAGCTAGCGAAAGTGTCCCCAAATGCAGTACTGGATGTCATTCATGCTTTTGATTTCCCGCGTGTATTCATAGGTGAGGGGTTGGCTCCACTGCCACCTTCACTTAATAATGACTACTACAATCTGGCTGTGCAGACAACAGATGAAGCGAAAGAACGAATTCAGGCTGCGGGTGTAACGGCCAATGTGGATCTGATTCAAGGAGCGGCAGCGGAAGTATTGCTTGATTTTGCCAAAGAAAATGATTCTGATATCATTATTATTGGTAGCCGCGGACTGGGTGGTATTCGGGAATTTGTCCTGGGTAGTGTTAGTCACAATGTGGTGCAGCATGCTCAGGTTCCAGTACTGATCGTAAAATAATGGATGAAGTGTGTACGCACTGAAAAACAGGAAGCCGGTTGTCTTCGAGAGATTGAAGAGGAGCCGGCTTTCTTTTATGGGATGAAATGGATGGTTAAGCGAATTTAAAGAAGCAATTCCCGAACATTATATTTGTCAATATGTTAAATGTTCGTCTTTAAGTTGACATTAGCTGTAGGGGATTGTTAGAATGTTAGATGTGTCGATCAGGTAAGAATAAGGTCGAGTAGGAACGAAATGTGTAATAAGAGATTACAAAAATGAACGAAGATAGTTTGATAGATATTTGCTCGTATAACGCCGGGAATAGGGCCCGGAAGTATCTACCCGGGAACCGTAAATTTCCGGACTACGAGGAGATACGGCTGAGAGTCGCATGCAACCAGATGCGGACAGCAAGCCCCCTTTTGGCATGCCCAAATGAGGGATACGTATTTCTTGGAGTCCGGTGTCCGGAGAAAATGTGATGTTTTCGCGGGTAGCGGATTTTTTCATTTCACACGTAAAATGAATTCATTAATACCAGATGTAATCAAAAAAGCTCAGACGGGAGTTGGATGTATTCATGTCACTGCAAGTCGCTGTAATTATGGGCAGCAAGTCGGATTGGGAAACGATGAAACATGCGTGCGAGGTGCTAGACGAGCTGGAGATTGGGTATGAGAAAAAGGTGGTCTCCGCCCATCGTACACCGGATTTGATGTTTGAATACGCAGAGCAAGCAATTGATCGAGGATTCAAGGTGATCATTGCAGGCGCAGGTGGGGCAGCACATCTACCCGGTATGGTTGCAGCCAAAACGATGCTTCCAGTCATTGGCGTACCGGTTCAATCCAAAGCATTGAACGGTCTTGATTCCTTGTTGTCCATTGTTCAGATGCCTGGTGGTGTTCCCGTCGCAACTGTGGCGATTGGCAAGGCAGGGGCAACCAATGCAGGATTGCTGGCAGCTCAAATGATCGGTGCTTTTGACCCGGATGTCCAACGTCGCTCTGAAGCTCGCAGAGAGCGCATCAAACAAGAAGTACTCGAAAGCAGTGAAGAACTATGAGTAGTACAGGGAACCAATCCGGTATAGCAGGAGAGCTGAAAAATGTTCTGCTACCGGGGAAAACAACCATTGGCATTCTTGGAGGCGGACAGCTGGGACGTATGATTACGCTCGCAGGAACGGCAATGGGGTATCGATTCGTTACTCTTGATCCCGCTGCGGATGCACCTTGTGGTCAAGTTGCTCGTCAGATTGAAGCTGATTATGACGATGCCAAAGCTGCACTTGAACTGGCTCGGCAATGCGATGTTATTACGTATGAATTCGAAAATGTGGATGCAGAAGTCGCTGGGCTGCTCGAACGTGAGTCCTACGTTCCGCAAGGAAGTGCGCTACTATACACCACACAACATCGATTACGTGAAAAACGTGCAATTGAAGCCGCTGGAGTAAGAGTTGCACCTTATCGGGAGATCACGAGTGGGGATACGATGCTTGCTGCTGTAAGTGAACTTGGCGTGCCATGTGTACTGAAGACGGTGACTGGAGGTTACGATGGCAAAGGTCAACGGGTCATCCGGGAAGCAAGTCAGGCTGTTGCGGCATACGAAGAACTTACGGCTACTGGTGCGGAACTGGTGTTGGAACAATTCATTAAGTTCGAATGCGAGATTTCGGTCGTTGTAGCGCGTAGTACAAATGGGGAGATCAAAACGTTCCCGCCAGCGGAGAACATTCATGTAAATAACATTTTGCATGCTTCAATTGTACCGGCTAGAGTTGCCGCAGATATCCAGATTGAAGCTCAAAAGCTGGCAGCAGCGGTAGCAGAATCGATGAAGGCTGTTGGGCTGCTGGCTGTGGAACTGTTTGTAGCGTCGGATGGAAGACTGTACGTCAACGAACTGGCACCAAGACCACATAATTCCGGTCACTATACGATGGAAGCTTGTGCGACTTCTCAGTTCGAACAACATATCCGTGCCATCTGCGGATTACCACTCGGTGACACTTCGTTATTGAGTCCGGTTGTTATGGTCAATGTGCTTGGAGAACATCTGGAAGGCATTATCGCCAGAACAGGGCAACCTGATGCAGAAGCGATAGACCTCGGTGTGATTCCCAAGCTTCACATATATGGTAAAACCGAAGCCAAAACAGGACGTAAGATGGGGCATGTGAATCTGCTTTGTCAGGATGTTGAAGAAGGATTGCAATGGATTGAACAAACTAACCTCTGGAGGAATACAAATTCATGATTGAACGTTATAGCAGACCCGAAATGAGAGCCATCTGGACCGAAGAGAACAAATTCCAATCGTGGCTGGAAGTTGAAATTTGTGCCTGTGAGGCGTGGGCCGAACTGGGTGTAATCCCTAAGGAAGAAGCAGCATTGCTTCGTCAGAACGCATCTTTTGACATCGACCGCATCTATGAGATTGAAAAGGAAACACGTCATGATGTTATCGCATTTACACGTACGGTATCTGAAAGTCTGGGTGCGGAGCGGAAATGGGTGCACTACGGACTGACTTCCACAGATGTCGTGGATACGGCTCTGGGTTATGTACTGCGTCAAGCGAATGAGATTCTGGAAAAGGATATCGTGAATTTCATTGAAATTCTTCGTGAAAAAGCACTGGCTTATCAGCACACACCAATGATGGGACGTACACACGGGGTGCATGCGGAGCCAACAACATTTGGTCTGAAAATGGCGTTGTGGCATGAAGAGATGAAACGGAACCTGGAGCGTTTCCGTCATGCAGCAGACAATGTACAATACGGCAAAATCTCAGGCGCAGTAGGAACATACGCGAACATCGATCCGTTTGTTGAAGAGTTTGTCTGCGAGAAGCTGGGCACAAAGCCAGCGCCGATCTCGACTCAAACATTGCAACGTGACCGTCACGCAGAATATATGGCTACACTGGCGTTGATCGCCACGTCCTTGGACAAGTTTGCTACAGAGGTACGTGCACTGCAGAAGAGTGAGTTCCGTGAAGTGGAAGAAGCTTTTGCTAAAGGTCAAAAAGGATCTTCCGCAATGCCGCACAAGCGTAACCCGATCGGTAGTGAAAATATCTCCGGTTTGTCCCGCGTCATTCGCGGACATATGGTATCGGCATACGAGAACGTAACGCTCTGGCATGAACGCGACATCTCACATTCTTCCGTAGAACGTATCATTCTGCCGGATGCAACGATGCTGCTGAACTACATGCTGAACCGTTTTGGCAACATCGTGAAGAACTTGACTGTATTCCCTGAAAATATGAAACGTAACATGGAGCGCACCTACGGGGTACCATTCTCCGGTCGCATCATGACAAAGCTGATCGACAAAGGCTTCAGCCGCGAGCAAGCATACGATACCGTTCAACCACGTGCGATGCAAGCATGGGAAGAACAACGTCAGTTCCAGGATATCGTGAAATCCACACCGGAGATCACTGAAGTGCTGAACGAAGAGGAAATCGCAGATGCGTTCAACCCGTCATGGCACCTGAAGCACGTAGATACCATCTTCAAAAAACTCGGTTTGAACGACTAATATATAACTCCTATAAGGCTATAGCGCAGAATGATGGTTTTGCAGGGAACGCAGAGGACAGAAATAAGCTGAAGAAGCGAAGCGTTCGCCTTTATCCCCGGATTTTCACTTTGAAAAAGTGGAATCGAAAAATCTGGGGATAACAGCGATCGGAAGATTGTTCTGTCATCGGAGTGGAGTCCGCACCATCAGGATTCTGATCTTAGCCTTACATCTCCTGAAAGAAGGTGAGCCCATGGCACTGTCCACTGCGGCAGATCTCGTTAAAGCACCTCTGTTATATAAAGGAAAAGTACGTGAATTGTACGATCTGGGTGAACATTTTCTGATCGTGGTTACCGACCGAATCTCGGCATTTGATTATGTGCTGGACCCGGCAGTTCCCGAGAAAGGAAACGTACTGAACAAACTCAGCAGTTTCTGGTTTGAACTGACAGGTAGCATGATGGAGAATCACGTGGTTCATACCGATGTGAATAAACTGGGTGATCTCATCACAGACCCTGAATTGCTCAAAGACCGCATCATGGTAACCCGCAAAGCAGAGCGCATTGATATTGAATGTGTCGTGCGTGGATACATCACTGGTGGGGGATGGAGACAATATGAGACAAGCGGTGAAGTGAATGGCATTAAACTGCCTGAAGGACTGCGCAAGAACGCCAAACTCGAAGTTCCCATTTTCACCCCGGCAGCCAAAAATGATGTAGGACATGACGAGGACATTTCGATGGATCGCATGAAAGAACTGGTGGGAGACGGACTTGCAATGGAGCTTCAGGAAAAAAGCTTGCGCCTGTACGAATTCGCCCGTGATTACTGTGATCAGCGTGGCATCATTCTGGCAGACTGCAAATTCGAGTTCGGCATCGTGGATGGCAAGGTCATCCTGATTGACGAAATCTTCACCCCAGATGCATCACGCTTCTGGGCCAAAGAGAATTATGAACTCGACATCGAGATCGACAGCATGGATAAAGAGCCAGTGCGCACCTATCTAGCTGGAACCGATTGGGACAAGAACAGCAAACCTGACCCACTCCCACAAGAGGTAGTTGAAGCAACAACCGCAAGATACGTCGATATTTATAATCGTTTAACGAGATAATAAAGTTTAACGTTTGAGTGAGCTAACGTTTGAGCGCGGGCTACGGGAAAGTTTGGCTTTCGATCGCTGTTGCCCCCGGAATGTTTTGATTGAATCCTTTTTTCAAAAGGAGACATTCCGGTTGCAAAGGCGAGCGCTTCGCTTCTCTAGCTCAAATCTTTCCCTCCGCCAGTGTTCAAACTGGTGGGTGAGGCAATTAAAGAACAAAGACTTCTATTAAACAGGAAGTCTATAAATAGTAAAACAGTATAGTTACTAAAGTAACGTAAAGACCATTCACCGTTTTCACGTAAATGGTCAGTCTCGACCATTACACACCGTGCAACGTAAAAGGTTTAGGCCTTTAAAAAACGTCGCATGGACTAGCGGAGGGGCGGAATTGTTCTTAAAGGAGCGATAGCGTTCGCCTTTGTCCCCGGGTTTTGACCGCACAGCGGTTCAAAACAATCAAAAAACCTGGGGACAACAAGCGACCGGAAAGAACAATCCGCCCCGGAGCAAGCTCCAACCCCCATTTTTAACAGCATAAAGCATTTATCCCGTTCATTACTGAGGAGGAACATAAGGATCATGATCAAAGCAACCGTATATGTCACTATTAAGCAAAGCGTACTCGACCCGCAAGGCGTAGCTGTTCAAGGAGCCCTGCATTCTATGGGATTCAACGAAGTGGAAAGTGTACGGATCGGTAAAGTCATGGAACTGAACCTGGATACAACAGATCGTGCGGAAGCGGAGAAACGTTTGAAAGTCATGTGTGAAAAGCTGCTGGCCAACACCGTTGTTGAAGATTACCGCTACGAATTGGAGGGTTAATCTCATGAAATTTGCAGTTCTTGTGTTCCCTGGCTCCAACTGCGACATCGACTGTTACAAGGCAGTGGAAGATGCGATTGGACAAGAGGTTGATTATGTATGGCACACGGCTACAGATCTTTCGGCTTATGATTGTATTTTAGTTCCGGGTGGTTTCTCTTATGGTGACTACTTGCGTTGCGGAGCAATTTCCCGCTTTGCACCGGTAATGAACGAGGTAGCGAAAGCTGCTGAACAAGGTAAATATATTTTGGGTATTTGCAACGGATTCCAGATCCTGACGGAAGCGGGATTGCTTCCAGGTGCATTGATTCGTAATACTTCCCTGAAATTCCGTTGTCACGATACGGTATTGAAAGTGGCGAATGCAGATACACCATTTACACGTGACTATGCACCCGGTGAAGAGATTATCATCCCGATTGCTCACGGCGAAGGCAACTATTATTGCGACGAGGAGACGCTCGCGAGTCTGCAAGCGAACAACCAGATCGTATTTACGTATGGTACGAACCCGAATGGTTCCCTGGGTGATATTGCGGGAATCTGCAACGAGGGTGGAAACGTGGTCGGCATGATGCCGCATCCAGAGCGTGCAGTGGATTCACTGCTAGGTTCGGAAGACGGCAAACGTATGTTTACATCTATTTTGAAAGCATGGAGGGATCGGCATGACGCAGCAGCTATCCGCTAAGGAACCGACAGCAGAACAGGTCGCAGAACATAAACTTTACGCACAAATGGGCGTATCTGACAGCGAGTATGAGCTGATCTGTGAGTTCATGGGGCGCAAGCCAAACTACACGGAAATTGGTGTGTTCAGTGTAATGTGGTCCGAGCATTGTGCTTATAAGAACTCCAAGCCATTGCTGCGCCGTTTCCCAACCACTGGACCACGTGTCCTGATGGGACCTGGTGAAGGTGCCGGTATCGTGGATATCGGTGATAACCAGGCCGTTGTATTCAAAATTGAAAGCCATAACCATCCTTCCGCGGTTGAGCCTTATCAAGGTGCGGCAACAGGTGTGGGCGGCATTATCCGTGATATTTTCTCCATGGGTGCAAGACCGGTAGCAATACTGAACTCCCTGCGTTTCGGCAAGCTGGAGAGTGATCGCGTTAAATATTTGTTCGAACATGTGGTAGCGGGTATTGCTGGATACGGTAACTGTATCGGTATTCCTACCGTTGGTGGCGAAGTGATGTTTGATGAGAGCTATGAAGGAAATCCGCTGGTTAACGCCATGTGTGTGGGTCTGATTGATCATGACAAGATCCAGCGCGGTGTAGCTAAAGGTGTAGGTAACCCAGTCTATTATGTTGGGCCACCGACAGGCCGCGATGGTATTCATGGAGCAACCTTTGCATCGGTTGAACTGACGGAAGAATCCGAGTCCCAACGGACAGCGGTTCAGGTCGGTGACCCGTTTATGGAGAAACTGGTGATGGAATCTTGTCTGGAATTGATCGACACGGGCATCGTGCTCGGAATTCAGGATATGGGTGCTGCGGGTCTGACATGTTCGAGTGCAGAGATGGCAAGTAAAGCGGGTAACGGTCTGGAATTGTATCTGGATCAGGTACCACAGCGTGAAGAAGGCATGACCCCTTACGAGATGATGTTGTCTGAGTCCCAGGAACGGATGTTGTTTGTTGTTGAGCCGAAGGATGAGGCGCAGGCGATGGAAATCTTTGAACGTTGGGGCGTAATCTGTGCCAAAGTTGGTAAAGTAACGGATGACGGCCGTCTGAAATTGATCCACCACGGCGAAGTGGTCGGAGATATGCCGGTAACGGCTTTGGTTGACGAATGTCCAGTCTATGACAAACCTTCTTCTGTACCTGCCTACTACGAGCAAAGTGCTTCCATCGACACGCTTCGTTACGACGAAGTGTCGGATCTCGGCGGAGCGCTGAAACAAGTGCTGGCTTCACCAACAGTAGCAAGTAAAAAATGGATTTATGATCAATACGACTACATGGTGCGTACAAGCACTGCTGTTCGTCCAGGTTCGGATGCGGCTGTAGTTACGATTCGTGGCACACGCAAAGGTCTCGCAATGACAACGGACTGTAATGGACGTTATGTGTACCTTGATCCTGAAGTTGGTGGACGGATTGCCGTAAGTGAAGCAGCGCGTAACATTGTATGTTCCGGTGCTGAGCCGCTGGCGATCACGGACAACCTGAACTTTGGTAACCCGGAGAAGCCGGATATTTTCTGGCAAATGGAGAAAGCGGTAGACGGTATGGCGGAAGCTTGTCGTGTGCTGGATACGCCGGTAATCGGTGGTAACGTAAGTCTGTATAACGAAAACGCCAAAGGCTCCATCTATCCAACGCCAGTTGTCGGTATGGTAGGTCTCGTTCATGATACGGATCATATCACGACACAAGCATTCAAATCCGAAGGCGATGTTATCATCCTCCTCGGTGAAACAAAAGCTGAACTGGGCGGTAGCGAGCTGCAATACGCGGTTCATGGTCAGACGGAAGGTCGTCCACCAGAACTGAATTTGCAAACGGAAAAAGCGTTGCTGGGAACCGTGCTGGAAGCTATTCAATCCGGTCTCGTTCGCTCTGCACATGACTTGTCTGAAGGTGGCTTGGCTGTAGCACTCGCAGAGTCTTGTATCAGCGGTAACGTAGGAGCACAGGTGAATGTGGAGACTGCACTGCGTGCAGATCACGCCTTGTTCAGTGAGAGTCAATCCCGTATCTTGTTGTCGGCTACGCCAGAGCAAGCGGGTAAACTTGAAGCATTTGTACGTGAGCGCGGTGTACCTGTAGCTGTGATTGGACGTGTAGAAGGAAGTAACCTGACGATTGAATTGAACGGAACATCAGCCGTGAGCGAACCTGTAGGAGGTTTGGCTCAGGTCTGGGAGGATGCGATTCCATGTCTCATGAACTGACGACAGGACCGTTGTGGACAGGCGATTATTATAATGAAGGGTCCGGCAAGGAAGGACTCGACAAATTGAAGGAAGAATGCGGTGTGTTCGGGGTGTACAGACACCCTGATGCGGCTTCGCTCTCCTATTATGGACTGCATGCGCTCCAACATCGGGGCGAAGAAAGTGCAGGCATGTGTGTGAGTGATGGCAGCCAGTTTAACTATCACCGTGGCATGGGTCTGGTGAAGGAAGTATTCACCAAAGACCTGATGCAGACGTTGACCGGGGATATTTCCATTGGACATGTCCGTTATTCAACAAGTGGTGACAGTAAACTGACGAACGCACAGCCACTGGTATTCAAATACCGTGATGGCGATTTGGCAGTAGCAACCAACGGAAACATTGTGAATGCACCAACGATCCGGCGTGAACTCGAGCAGAGCGGTTCCATTTTCCAAACAACAAGTGATACCGAGGTTATTGCGCATCTGATTGCACGATCCTCCAAAGGGCTTGTGGAAGCAGCAAAAGAGGCATTCCAGCGCATTGTTGGCGGTTATGCATTTCTGATCATGACCAATGACAAGTTGCTCGTGGCTTCCGATCCACACGGACTTCGTCCGCTTACGATGGGTAAGCTGGGAGATGCGTATCTGTTTGCATCCGAGACGTGTGCGCTGGAAACAATCGGCGCAGAGTTAATTCGTGATATTGAACCCGGTGAACTGCTTGTGCTGGATGCAGATGGACTGCATGAAGATCGCTTCGATCATCACAAACACCGCAAGGCATTATGTGCGATGGAATATATATATTTTGCTCGTCCGGATAGTGATATGAATGGTGCGAACCAACATGCTGCCCGTAAACGGATGGGAAGCCGCATGGCGATTGAGTCGTTTGTGGATGCGGACTTGGTTACGGGGGTACCAGATTCCAGCATCTCGGCGGCGATTGGATATGCTGAACAGACAGGTATTCCGTATGAGATGGGTATGATCAAGAACAAATACACCGGACGTACGTTTATCCAGCCAAGCCAGGAATTGCGGGAGCAGGGCGTGAAGATGAAGCTGAGCGCTGTGCGTCGCGTTGTGGAAGGCAAACGTGTGGTTATGATTGACGACTCCATCGTACGGGGAACGACCTCCCGGCGGATCGTGAACATGCTGCGTGATGCAGGAGCAACGGAAGTTCATGTACGCATTACATCGCCACCTTTCAAAAACCCTTGTTTCTATGGCATTGATACACCGGACAGCCGCGAATTGATCGCCTCACAGCTGTCGGTGGAAGAAATCTGTCGTGAAATTAATGCGGACTCCTTGGAGTTCCTCAGTCCCGATGGACTGATTGCATCAATTCAGGGAGATAATCAGGATGATCCCAAGGGCGGGCTTTGCCTCGCATGTTTTGATAATGATTACCCAACCCGCCTCGACTTTGGCGGCGAAGAAAAATTCGGTTGCAGCTGTTAATCCATGCGGATGAGAAAGAGTTATAACGAAGGTGACGTGTTCCTGATTCCGATGAAGGATGGCCGATTTGCGATATGCCAGGTGGTATGCGCACTTAAAGGTCGTTTTAAAAAGACATTTTCGTTTGGCGTGATGAGCATTCAGCGTGACGAAACCGAAAAGTTGGAAGATGGCGATTTTCTCTTCTATTCTTTTGGGAACCGTAGAAGCAACGTTATATTCACTTCTCCGGCCAATATCCGAAACGGATCGTGGAGGATCGTGGGTAACACACCTTTGACGCCCGAAAAGGAAGAACTGAAAGTGTTTCAGTGTGCCGGACATTTATACTGCGGTGATGAGTACCTTCGTAACCTCCCGATAGAAGAGTATAGTCAGTTTAATACGCTCGGCGTAGCCGGGTTTGAATTGGTACAAAACCATCTGTTAGAGATGGAGCAAGGATAGGTGGGTTGGACTTAACATTAACACGATAAAATCTGGAGATAACGGCAATTGGAAGGTTGTTCTGTCATCGAAGTGGTAAGTGTTAATACTCTAGTTCAATTTTTATAAGATACGAAGGGTGTGATGGTTGTGTCCGAAGCATATAAAAAGGCCGGCGTCGATATCGCGGCAGGTAATGAAGCGGTTGAACGGATGAAAAAACACGTGAAGCGTACCTTCCGTCCGGAAGTGATGACAGATCTGGGTGGATTCGGTGCTCTGTTCGGTTTGAACAAAGATAAATACGATGAGCCTGTGCTTGTATCCGGTACGGATGGTGTAGGCACCAAGCTGAAAATTGCATTTGCCATGGACCGTCACGATACCATCGGAATCGACGCGGTAGCGATGTGTGTGAACGACATTGTGGTACAGGGTGCAGAGCCACTCTTCTTCCTTGACTATCTGGCATGTGACAAAGTCATTCCGGAGAAGATCGAAGCTATTGTTGCGGGAATCGCTGAAGGCTGTCATCAATCTGGTTGTGCGCTGATCGGTGGCGAGACGGCGGAGATGCCGGGCATGTACAGTGAAGGCGAATACGATATTGCTGGATTCACGGTGGGTATCGTGGACAAAGCAAAGATTATCAACGGCACAACCATTGCTCCTGGCGACACAGTGATTGGCCTGGCTTCCAGCGGTGTGCATAGTAACGGATTCTCGCTGGTACGCAGACTTTTGTTGGAAGATGCGGGTCTTGATCTGCATGATGAAGTAGCGGAACTGGGCGGTAAGCTGGGTGATTCCCTGCTGGAACCTACAAAGATCTATGTTAAACCTCTGTTGTCCCTGCTCGAAAAGGTAAAAGTAAAGGGTATGGCACACATTACAGGTGGTGGCTTCATCGAGAATATCCCACGTATGTTGCCGAACAACGTGAATGTGGATATTGACTATGGCTCTTGGCCGATCCTGCCGATCTTCAACCTGTTACAGGAAAAGGGTGCTGTCTCGAACCGTGACATGTTCACCACCTTTAACATGGGTGTTGGGCTTGTACTGGTCGTTAATGAAGCAGATGCAACGGAAGCACTGCAACAACTGCAAGCTTCTGGTGAAGAAGCGTACATCATTGGCCGTGTTACTGAAGGAGATGCGCGAGTAACCTTCACGGGAGCGGATGTTTAATGGAGAACTACCGCATAGCTGTATTTGCCTCGGGTGAAGGGACTAACTTTCAGTCATTGGTCGATGCAGTACGGAACGGTGGGCTGAATGCATCCGTAGATCTGCTCGTATGTGATAAACCATCTGCACGTGTTGTGCAGCGGGCACAGGATGCAGGTGTGGATTGTCATCTGTTTACTCCGAAAAATTATGCTTCCCGTGAAGCTTATGAGGCAGAGATCATCGAAGTGCTTGAATCCAAAAAGATCGACTTGGTCGTTCTTGCGGGATATATGAGATTGCTGACTTCGGTTGTGGTGGATCATTACGCAGGGCGGTTGATTAACATTCATCCGTCCTTGCTACCGGCATTTGCAGGCAAGGATGCGATTGGACAGGCACTTGAGTATGGCGTGAAAGTGACGGGTGTGACAGTACATTTTGTGGACGGAGGCATGGATACTGGACCGATTATTGCCCAGCATCCGGTTCCCATTTTGCCAGAGGATACGCCTGAGTCAATCAGCCGTTCCATTCATGCAGCCGAACAGCAGCTATACCCCGAAGTTGTTTCCTGGTTCGCGCAAGGTCTGGTTCAATTAGACGGACGTCACGTCACTGTTAACAAACCGGTTTGATATAAGTTGAAATTTTTTTACACATTAACGGAGAGGACAGAAAAAACCTGAAAAAGCGAAGCGTTCGCCTAAAAGCTTTCTGAAAGAAAGCTGCTTCGGAAGCATAGGCTTATCACCAGATTTTCCCTTTAAGAAAAGGGAATCAAAAAAATCTGGGGATAACAGCGATTGGAAGGTTGTTCTGTCATCGGAGTGTCCCGTGTAAATATCTTGGTTCCACTTATATAACAGAAGTCGAATATTGGTACGCATTTTGTGATATTTCTCGGGAAATAAATCGGCTGTGTTTCGTCAGGAAACGCGAAGTCATGGGACATTAAAGGAGGAGCATATTGTGAGTATCAAAAGAGCGCTGGTCAGCGTATGGGATAAAACAGGCATCGTGGACTTTTGCCGCGAGCTGTCGCAAATGGGTGTGGAGATTATTTCGACAGGAGGTACAAGCAGCCTGTTGTCGAAGGAAGGCGTACCTGTCATCGGAATTTCGGATGTGACCGGATTCCCAGAAATCATGGACGGACGTGTCAAAACATTGCATCCGGCAGTGCATGGTGGGTTGCTGGCTGTTCGTGACAGCGAAGAGCATAAGCGCCAGATGGAAGAGAACGGACTGGATTATATCGACCTCGTTGTCGTGAACCTGTACCCCTTCCAAGATACTATCGCTAAACCCGATGTGACGTACGAAGACGCGATCGAGAACATCGATATTGGTGGTCCTACCATGCTTCGTTCTGCTGCCAAAAACCATGCTTTTGTTAGTGTCGTTGTTGACACAGCAGATTACGGCAAGGTGCTTGAAGAAGTTCGCAGCAATGGAGATACCACTCTCGAAACACGCAAACGGCTTGCGGCAAAAGTGTTCCGCCATACAGCGGCTTACGATGCAGTTATTTCTGACTATCTCTCCAACCTGAACGGTGATCCGTTGCCAGAGCGTCTAACGGTTACTTACGAAAAACTCCAGGATTTGCGTTACGGCGAAAATCCACACCAGCAGGCGGCATTCTACCGCAAACCGCTGGCTGCTCAAGATACGTTGACAACAGCCGAGCAATTGCATGGCAAAGAGTTGTCTTACAATAACATCAACGATGCGAACGCAGCATTGCAGATTGTCAAAGAGTTTGAAGAACCGGCTGTTGTCGCGGTTAAACATATGAATCCATGTGGCGTGGGCATTGGCGCAAGTATCTATGAAGCTTACAGCAAGGCATATGCTGCAGATCCAACGTCTATCTTTGGTGGCATTGTGGCAGCAAACCGCATTATCGATAGCGATACAGCAGGCAAATTGAGTGAGATTTTCCTGGAAATCGTGCTTGCTCCGGACTTTACACAAGAGGCTCTCGATATCCTGACGAAGAAGAAAAACATTCGTTTGCTCAAAACAGGCGAACTGAATGCTGCTCGTAAACGGGAGAGCCAATTCGTAGTAACGTCCATCGACGGTGGTATGATTGTGCAACAGTCGGATGTGCACTCCATTGAAGCGAGCGAGCTGAACGTGGTAACGGATCGTGCGCCATCGGAAGAAGAACTGAAACAGCTGTTGTTTGGCTGGAAAGTAGTTAAACACGTGAAATCCAACGCGATTGTACTTGCAGCCAATGACATGACGGTAGGTGTGGGCGCTGGACAAATGAATCGTGTGGGTGCAGCCAAAATTGCGATTGAGCAAGCGGGCGAGCAAGCAAAAGGTGCTATCCTGGCATCCGATGCGTTCTTCCCAATGGGTGATACGCTGGAACTGGCTGCAAAAGCTGGAATTACAGCAGTGATTCAACCGGGTGGTTCGATCAAAGATGAAGAATCCATCAAAGTAGCCAATGAATACGGAATTGCCATGGTCTTCACAGGCGTTCGTCACTTCAAACACTAGAGCAAAAAAGATTTAATAAGGGGTGTCGCCAGTCATACTTATGACTTATGGTACACCCCCTCTTTTTTAGGTTGTTCAACACGCATTAGCGTAACAAATCCAGCTATGCACGGAGGGGGAACAGAGCGAATGGATATTTTGGTAGTAGGCGGCGGTGGCCGGGAGCATGCAATCATCTGGGCGCTGGCGAAAAGTCCGAAGACAGGCAAGATTCACTGTGCACCGGGGAATGCAGGTATTGCTCAACTCGCTGAGTGTCATGCCATTGCGGTGAATGAATTCGATAAACTAACGGCTCTTGCTGTAGAGCTTAAAGTGGGATTAGTGGTTATTGGTCCGGATGATCCGCTGGCGGATGGGATCGTGGATGCATTTGATTCGACAGGTATTCCGGTATTCGGACCTCGTCGCAATGCAGCAGAGATCGAAGGAAGTAAAACGTTCATGAAGGACCTGCTGCACAAGTACAACATTCCAACCGCAGCCTATGAGAAATTCGACAACTACGAACAGGCTCAAGCATACCTGAATGAACAAACAATTCCGGTTGTCATCAAGGCAGATGGACTGGCAGCGGGTAAAGGTGTGACGGTAGCTTATTCGCGTGAAGAGGCTGATCAGGCTCTGCGCAGCATCATGGTGGAGAAAGTATTTGGTGAAGCAGGTGCCAAAGTGATCATCGAGGAATTCCTCGCAGGGCAGGAAATGTCCATTCTGGCTTTTGTTGATGGAGAGACGGTTCGTCCGATGGCCGCAGCACAGGATCACAAACCTGTATTCGACAATGACCAGGGGCCAAACACAGGCGGTATGGGTACATACTCACCATTGCCACATATCCCTGCATCCATTATTGATGAAGCCGTGGAGACAATCATTAAACCAACTGCCAAAGCGATGGTGTCCGAGGGACGTCCATTCCAGGGTGTATTGTTTGCCGGACTGATGATTTCACCAGATGGTAAACCCAAAACGATTGAGTTCAACGCACGGTTTGGTGATCCGGAAACACAGGTTGTATTGCCACGTCTGAAGAGTGACTTGTTTGATATCTTCTGGGCAACCGTCCATGGCAAGCTGGCTGATATTGAGATTGAATGGAGTGATGAAGCCGCAGTCTGTGTGGTGCTTGCTTCAGGAGGATATCCGGGACCTTATGCCAAAGGTGTAGTCATTGAAGGACTGAACCAAGTAGATGATGCTGTGGTATTCCACGCAGGTACTGCGCGTAGTGAAGCGGGAGACTGGGTTACGAATGGTGGACGAATCCTGGGCGTAGTTGGCCTTGGTGCGGATATTGCCGAAGCTAGAAACAAAGCCTATGAACAGGCGGAGCGTATCCATTTTGATGGTAAACATCAGCGGTCGGATATTGCTGCCAAAGCACTGGTATAGAATGAATATAAGAGCCCGTAAAGATGTATACCGGAAAGGTATTTGCATCTTGCGGGCTCTTTGTTACGTATATAGATGTATCTTGTGCAAATGGCCGGGCTTGTCCATACGGGAAAGAATCTGGGTAAGATGCAAAACGGGATTAAATCAGGGAGATCAGGCATGTTTAGTGCCCTAAAGTAAGGGGTAGTATTTTTATAAATTGGACTATACTAAACATGTGAAGATTATCACATTACGAGGTAATATCCATCATATTATATAAAGTACGTAACATACATAGAGACTAATTTGTGAACATTATACTGTAAGCTTGTGGCAAACCATAACGTGCAACTGGATGGTTGAGCGGGAAACATGGTATACTTTTCGGAAACAGGAATGAGTACGAGGGGAGGTGGATATCTATTGGGTAGGCGATATTGTAAATTGTCCAAATGGCGAATCTAGGTGGAGTTAAGCGAGGAACAATTGACAGCATGAGGGGTAACCCGATTTGAATGGAGAAGTTTCTGCAAGTCATTGACTTCATCTTGAATTCCTGTTTTGTAATTTTACAAGGTCAAACACGTACGACATATACAAATATGATCATTATTCGATTTCATATAAGGCATACGCCATGATGAACGACAAACAGCGCATGAATGGTTAACCTAGTTAACGGATCACGCTGTAACTATCTCTGGAGGTGAATCCCTGAGAACCGGGGAAATCATTGGACATAATTACCATATTGAATATCGTTTTACTTATTATCTTGATTGCATTGACTGCATTTTTCGTAGCATCGGAGTTCGCTGTAGTCAAAATCCGTACATCAAGAGTGGATCAACTGGTTGCGGAAGGCAATAAAAAAGCTGTACTCGCCAAAAAAGTTGTCTCGGACCTGGATTATTATCTGTCAGCCTGTCAGCTCGGTATCACGGTCACTGCTCTAGGACTGGGAGCACTCGGAAAACCGACGGTTGAGAGATTGTTATACCCGGTATTCAATTATTTAGACGTACCTGCTTCGATCTCATCAATTGCTTCCTATGCGATTGCCTTTATCCTCGTCACGTTCTTGCATGTGGTTGTTGGTGAGATGGCACCTAAAACATTGGCGATTCAGTTTTCGGAAAAACTGACGTTATTACTCTCGCCGCCTCTATATTGGTTTGGTAAAATCATGTATCCGTTCATTTGGGCGCTTAATGGAACATCACGTGTTCTTCTACGAGGATTTGGTGTAAAGCCTGCCAAACATGATCAAGCCTACTCGGAGGACGAGATCAAAATCATCATGAACCAGAGTTATGAAGGAGACGAGGACAACAAGACCAAGCTTTCTTATCTGGAAAATGTATTTGTGTTCGACGAACGTGATGCCAAAGACATCATGGTACCCCGTACGGAACTGGTGACGTTAGATCAGGAGATGACCTATGACGATATTATTCCTATATTGGATGAACATAACTACTCACGTTACCCTGTCATCGAGGATGGGGACAAGGACCGCATTATCGGCGTTGTGAATGTGAAAAAGATTTTGCCTGACATGGTTGCTGCAAGATCGTATCAGCTGAGCGAGTTTGTTCGTGAGATCCCATTCGTTTCCGAAGTTACAAGTATCCAGGATGCGATGATTAAAATGCAGCAGGAACGTGTACACATGGCCGTGGTTGTGGATGAATACGGCGGTACTTCGGGAATCATTACGATGGAGGATATTCTGGAGGAGTTGGTCGGTGAGATTCGTGATGAATTCGATGCCGATGAGGTGGCCGATATTCAGGAGACCGGAGAGAATCAATATCTCATTAATGGCCGGGTACTTTTGGATGAAGTGGAGCGGCAGTTCGGGCTTAGCTTTGAAGGAAACGAAGAGATGGACACCGTGGCCGGATGGATTCAGTACCAGAAGGGTGTAGGTGTGGAAAAAGGCGACACGGTAGAACACGGCGATTATGTCTGGACCGTTGTGGATACCGAAAATTACCACATCAAACAAGTTCTTCTGGAGCGGGTAAATGGCGCGCAGGTTGAGGAAGCTACTAGCGATATGGCGTGATGTTGGTTCGATCATGACTGTACTCTAGGGTTGACTGCCTATTTGGCTACTGCCCTCAGAATTTAAATGTTTGACAACGTAGCAGTGTAGGGGACGGAATCGATTCTGAAGAAGCGCAGCGTTCGCGTTTGCAAACCAATTTTAAACCTTTGAAAACAACAATCAGGAAAGTTTGGAGGCAATGGCGATCGGAAGAACGAGCCGTCACCGGAACGTCACTCGTGCAACCTTATTTTAAATTTTAATGGAGGTGAATCCCTCAACCTGAGGGAAATCATTGGACGGAATAATAGCCTTGAATTTATTTTTAGTAGCCGTATTTATAGGTTTGACAGCCTTTTTCGTTGGAGCCGAATTTGCAATTCTTAAAGTACGGATGTCCCGAATCGATCAATTGATCTCTGAAGGGAACAAAAAGGCAGTACTGGCCAAAAAAGTGGCGCACAACCTGGATTATTATCTGTCGGCATGTCAATTGGGGATTACCATCACAGCGCTGGTATTGGGAGCCTTGGGTGAACCTACCGTTGAGAAAATGCTGCACCCGCTATTTGAGCGCATGGAAGTGCCAGCGGCGTTGTCTACCGTGCTTTCCTACGGTATCGCTCTGGCAATCATTACGTTCCTGCACGTGGTTATTGGTGAATTGGCACCGAAAACACTGGCGATTCAGTTTGCAGAGAGAATGACGCTGTTGTTGGCCCCACCACTGTACTGGTTCGGTAAAATCATGAATCCGTTCATCTATGCGCTGAATGGAGCTGCTCGTCTGTTGCTTGGCATATTTGGTGTAAAACCTGCCGGCCATGATACCGTTCACTCCGAAGAAGAGCTGAAGCTGATTATGGCACAGAGCTATGAGAGTGGCGAGATCAACCAGACGGAGCTGGACTATCTTAAAAACATTTTTGCTTTTGATGAGCGTCTGCTTCAGGAGATTATGATTCCACGAGATAAAATTGTTACTTTGAATAAGGAAATGCCGATTGATCAGATCATTGAGACACTGAATCGACATGAATACACGCGATACCCTGTTATTGCAAATGGGGATCAGGCGCATTTTGTGGGCTTTATTAACACAAAAGAAATGCTGACGAGTGTAGCTGCGGGCAGAGATTTCAATATGGAGACATTTGTTCACAATACGCCGAGTTTCTCCGAGCGTTCTCCAATCAAGGATGTACTGATCCAGATGCAGCAAAGCCGTGTACACATTGCAACCGTGAAAAACGAGGCAGGTGCTACGGTAGGTATGGTTACGATGGAGGATATCCTTGAAGAGATTGTCGGAGATATCAAAGATGAATACGAGCACAAAGATTTGGTGAATCCACCAAAAAGAATGAAACTGGTTTAATAAGCAGTAATACAAAAGTGATACAGTATTAGCGAAGTAACGTAATTCTTCTAACTATAAAAGCAGGTTCCGGATGTGATCGGGGCCTGCTTTTTGGTTTAAATCTTAATTTTAAAATAAAAGCTTGCATAATGTAGTCCAATGGATTAATATAAATTTAAAGAATCTTAATTTAAAGATAAATAACGAAAAGCAATAAATAAAAGAAGCAAAAACAACCTATGATACAACTAAAACCAAGGGAGTGGAGATTATGTTCAGAACTTCAGGAATTCATCATATTACAGCTTTTGTAGACGATGCACAGAAAAACGTTGATTTTTACGCAGGTGTGTTGGCGCTCAGACTGGTGAAAAAAACAATTAACTTTGATGCACCAGACGTATATCACTTGTATTACGGGAACGAGCAGGGTGCACCGGGTACAATCATTACCTTTTTCCCACAGCAAAATTCAAGAAGAGGTGTCATTGGGTCAGGTCAGACTGGAGTTACCGTATATGCGGTTCCTGTAGGAAGCCTGCCTTTCTGGAAAGAACGTCTTGCTTCCTTCGACATTCCATATGAAAATAAAACCAGATTTGGTGAGCAGTACATTCGTTTCTTCGACAAAGGTGGTCTGCTGCTTGAACTGGTTGAGCGTGAAGGCGGTCAGCCAAGCAACTGGAGTTTCAACGGTGTGACACCGGAGCATGCCATCAAAGGATTTGGCGGAGCTGTATTGTTCAGCCACGTTCCTGAAAAAACCATGGACGTCCTGGTGAGCAAACTGGGTCTGGAGCAAGTCGGTGAAGAGAACGGACTCCTTCGTCTTCAGGCAAGCGGCGATATTGGTCAGATCATCGATATTCAGTCCACAGGTATCCAGCGCGGGATTGGAGGAGCCGGAACGGTTCACCATATTGCATGGCGTGCCAAAGATTACGTGGAACATGAACAAATTCAGCAGGATCTTGAACAATCCGGGTATCATCCAACGCCAGTCATTGACCGTCAATACTTCAACGCTGTGTATTTCCGGGAGCCGGGTGGTATACTGTTCGAACTGGCTACGGATCCTCCGGGATTTGCACGGGATGAACCAGCAGACAGCATGGGCGAGAAACTGATGTTGCCTGAATGGTATGAACCACAGCGTGAGCAGATTGAACAATTGTTGCCACGAATTGAAGTACGTGAATGGAAAGGAGAGTCCAAATCATGACCACAACCAATACAATGAAACATATCTATAAAGCAGGTGCTCAGCCGGATGCTCCAACAATCCTGTTACTTCACGGCACAGGCGGAACCGAGAACGATCTGATCGGTCTGGCGGAGATGATCGCACCAGGAGCTGGCATACTAGGGGTGCGGGGTAATGTATCGGAGAACGGGATGCCCCGTTTCTTCCGCCGTCTAGCCGAAGGCATTTTTGACGAAGAAGATCTGATTGCTCGTACGGCAGAGCTGGGATCTTTTGTAGATGCAGCTGCGGTGGAATACGGTTTTGATCGGTCCAACGTGTATGCACTGGGTTACTCTAACGGTGCCAACATTGCGGCAAGCTTGATCTTCCATCAAGCAGATGTATTCAAAGGTGCAATTCTGCATCACCCGATGGTACCGCTGCGCGGACTGGAACTGCCGGATCTGAAAGGTCTGCCTGTGTTCATTGGTGCGGGCGAGAACGATCCGATTGTACCAAGACGTGAAACCGAGGAACTTGCTTCGCTGCTCAGCGGTGCAGGTGCCGATGTAAACACGTATTGGGAGCGCCAGGGTCATCAGTTGACTCGTACCGAGGCAGAAGCTGCGGCAACTTGGTTTAAGACACAGGCGTAAGGTAGAGATAGCTCTAAACCGAATATTCGTTCATCCTTGCATTGAGTGATTGTGCAATCTTGCAGGAGCTGCGTACGAAGCAACAAGAAGGTGTATATGAGGGCCAGCCACATATTGGCTGGCACAGTTACCCGATCCAATCATGGATCGGGTTTTCTTTTTGCAGAAGATGTGTACTGTAACTTGATGAAGCAACATGGTTGTCGTAAAGGATGGATTATTCTATAATGAAGTAATTGATAATCATTTTCAATTAGATTCGGTGAAAGATGACTATGCACGTAATCAGGAGGGGAATATGAATCCTAACCCTAGCTCACATACGTTTGGTTCAAGTGCGTTTGTTCAGACCCGCGATGGTCGCAAACTACATTATATGTCCAGGGGAACAGGGGAACTGACGGTGGTGTTTGAATCCGGTATGGGCGCCTCCAGATCGAACTGGGGACTGGTTGCACCAGCCATTGCTGAGCATGCACGTGCTGTCGTGTATGACAGGGCAGGGGCGGGACGAAGTGATGTCGACTCGGCTCCCCGCAGCCTTGAACGCATTGCAGGGGATCTTGGAGAACTGCTTACAGCGCTGGGCCAGGGCCCATTCATTCTGGTTGGACATAGCTGGGGCGGTCCGATTGTACGGGCTGCGGCAGCTGCACATCTATCTCGATTACGTGGCATTATTCTGGTAGATCCATCAGACGAGCATTGCGAAATGTACTTTTCCAAGCTTACTAAAAAGAGCTTTGCCATCAATGGTTTCATTATTCCAATCATGGCGCGTACAGGCTTGTATAAGTTGCTTGGTAGCAAAGCTGGAAGCATTCAGCCTGACGATGTGGCGGCGGATCACCTCAAGGAGGATTTCACTGTACGCGCAGCCAGCACGATGCTTGCGGAGGGCAGAACATTTCTGAATGACATGGCAGCGCTGCTGGAACATCCTCCGGCTCTGGGTAATCTGGAAGTTAGCGTGATCTCGGGTACGAAACCGGGCAAGGGAGAGGGAAAAATCAGACCTGCCCTCATCACGGCGCATCGCCAGACGGTGAGCCAGCTATCCAATGCGAGATGGATTGGGGCCGATCAATCGGGACATATGGTTATATATACAGACCCTCAGGTCATTATCGATGAGATTGTACGAATGATAAATGATGTATGCTCAAGCGCAAGAACAGAACAAAAGTGATACAATACAAAGAAAAGCAGTGCGCGACATTGCTAGATAAGTTGAATTAATGATTTACACGATAACGGAGAGGACAGAAAAAACCTGAAAAAGCGAAGCGTGCGCCTTTATCACCGGACTTTCCCCTTTAGAAAAGGGAATCGAAAAATCTGGGGATAACAGCGATTGGAGGGTTGTTCTGTCATCGTAGTGTCAGTGTAAATAAACTTTAGTTCAACTTATATAGACCATAAAAGCGGAGTGTGGAGACAACATGAAACCAGTTGAACAAGAACCAACGGGAACCACAAGTTCCGGTCGTGCCAGTGTTGGCATGGAAGATATCGTGCGCGCACATCATGTGCTGCGTGAGGTCATAGTAAGAACGCCGTTACAGCGGGATGCTGTATTGTCGGCCAAATATAACTGTAATGTGTATCTGAAAAGGGAAGACCTTCAAGTGGTGCGTTCGTTCAAAATTCGGGGCGCCTATAATATGATTCGCAGTCTGACACCAGCCGAGATGGAGAAGGGTATTGTCTGTGCAAGTGCGGGCAACCATGCTCAGGGTGTTGCTTTTAGCTGTAATGCCCTTGGAATTAAGGGCAAAATCTTCATGCCGAGTACAACACCGAACCAGAAGGTGAAGCAGGTGCGTCGCTTTGGTGGAAACAACGTTGAAGTGGTGCTGATCGGAGATACGTATGACGATGCTTATGCAGAGGCAATGCGTGCATGTGACGAACAGGGCATGACGTTTATCCATCCTTTTGATCAACCGAAGATTATTGCAGGTAATGGTACGGTAGCGATGGAAATCATGGAAAGTCTCGATGAGAATGCCGACTATGTATTCGTGACGATTGGTGGCGGAGGGCTGGCAGCCGGCGTGGGAACCTACATGAAGACCGTGAGTCCAGAGACACGCATCATTGGAGTTGAGCCACTTGGAGCAGCTTCCATGAGTGAGGCGATGTTCCGCAAACAGGTTGTGACGTTGGATGATATAGATAAATTCGTGGATGGTGCAGCGGTGAAACGGGTTGGTGATCTCACCTTTGATATCTGCAATAGTATACTTGATGACATTGTGAAAGTGCCAGAAGGCAAAGCCTGCACAACTATTCTGGAGCTATATAATGAAAATGCGATCGTTGTCGAGCCTGCCGGTTCCTTGGCTGTTGCAGCGCTTGAACAGTATCGTGAGCAAATCGTGGGCAAGACGGTGGTCTGTGTTATTAGTGGCGGGAACAACGATATCGACCGGATGCAGGAGATCAAGGAACGTTCCCTCATATATGAAGGTCTGAAGTATTATTTCATGGTTAATTTCCCGCAGCGTGCAGGAGCATTACGTGAATTCCTGGAGGAAGTTCTAGGGAAGAATGATGATATCACCCGGTTTGAATATACGAAAAAGCATGATAAGGAAAATGGCCCTGCCTTGGTGGGCATCGAGCTGATGTACAAGGAAGATTACCACCCGCTCATTGAACGCATGAACCGCAAAGGTATCGCCTATACCGAGCTGAACAAAAATCTAAATCTGTTCAACATGTTAATCTGATGAAACATTCCAGTATGCAGTCAGATCACCAAGAAACATCTCCTCTGATCAGACCTGCGCGCATAGAAGATGCAGATCAGGTCATTCCGTTACTGTATCAGGCGATAGGAGACATTGCATACGCGCTTGCGGGTGAGGCGGATCATGAGAAGGCGATGCAGATTTTACAGGAGTTCTATGTACAGGAAAACAACCGGATTAGCTATCGTCATGTGACAGTGATGGAGCAGGATGGGCTGATCGCGGGGATTCTGGTGGCCTATGATGGCGGTGAAGCTGATCGTCTGGACCAGCCGATTCTGAATCGACCTGGACGAAGCCGGGATGAGAAGTATGCTTTGGTCAAAGAAACCCGTCCGGGGGAGTATTATCTGGATACTCTATCGGTAAGTGAAGCTTATCAGGGGCAGGGTATCGGCCGGGCACTGATGGCTGCTTTTGAGCAGCAGG
This sequence comes from Paenibacillus sp. 2003, assembly GCF_031455635.1. Lineage (NCBI taxonomy): Bacteria > Bacillati > Bacillota > Bacilli > Caryophanales > Paenibacillaceae > Paenibacillus > Paenibacillus sp. 2003. The sequence continues at coordinate 32,855 of NZ_JAVDTB010000012.1, forward strand.
GCAGAGATCAGGGTCACTCACAGGTATCCCTGATTGTAGAACGGGACAACGGCCGTGCGCTAATGCTGTACGAACGGCAGGGATATGTCAAAGACGATGTGATTATCATCGGAGGACATGAGTATAATCATATGGTCAAACCGATTCAATAGTGCAGGGAGCTGACGGTTTAGTCAGTTTTGATGATAGAAGCATGAAGAAAACCGCCACAGTAGCGAATCCTGTGGCGGTTTTTGTTGTGGTTATCTGTTGGGATTTAGCCTGAATTTTGCCCGGATATTAACTCTGGGAACGGATTAACTCAATAGTTTGCATAGTCGCTGACCGGCACATTCTGCTCCAGCCATTTCTCCACCGCAGCTGTTTTCTCATACTTCGATTCCTTAACCACGTCCATAAAGGCATCCAGCTTGGTGAGGAATTCACTATCGACGGATGTAAGACGTTGCAAGACGCCATTGTAGCCTCTTTGGGCGTTCGCAACCATTTTGTTCGTGTCATAATCAAACAGCGGTGTATTGTTCAGCCCATAAAAGGTATACAGGGTATAACTGTTTAACAGATTCTGCACCTGCTTGGCCCGATTTGATTTTGGATGCAGCTCCAGGAATCTTTCCTGGCTCAGTGCTCGAAGGAGAATTTCCTGATAGCCAATGACCAGAGCACCGTCATCCGCAGGCATGTTTTTCGTTTCCTTTGTCATGATACTGATGTAGCTTGAGATATCTTCTTTAATTTCAGAGTTATATTTCACGAATGCCGCATAATTCATTATGGGATAGAGGGAGCCTTCCAGCATGACGAGGCGGTAGCCGCTGTCACGGGCTTCTTTTAACAGTGCACGCAGATCAGAGTCCTGGGTACGCTCCATGAGTTTGGTGAAGCTATCATTCAACTTGTAGGCCTTGATCATCTTGTCCTGAATGTTAGGAACGAGCAGACGGTCCGTCATGGCGCTTAGCGCCTTCAGGCGAGCATTCTCCAATTGAAGCACCATCAGGGTGGCGTGATGCTTTGTTACTTTTTTGATATGAGATTCGAGATAAGTATCCGCGGCAGGCAAGCCGTTCTTTTTGTAGAGCATGGACTGAAATGTTTTATATATCGTTGTTGAACTGGCAGTCGTGACTTTGGAATCTGTACTGGAAGAAGCGGCAGAAGCAACTCCGGATAATGGAACGACAGCCGATTGGAGCAGCATGAGGACGGCGGTTGCTGTAATGAAGGTACGCATGCCTTTACGTTTGGCAGATTGAAACGATGATGTCATAGATATGAACCTCCCGTAGTTAAGAAAATGATAGGCGTTGTTCACTAGTCACTATACCTTAACGCAATTGGGGCAGGATGTGGTTGCGGAATGGTGACAAATTCTTCTGTTATTTTTAACTTTTGGAGGGTGGAAGATAGAGGGAGATTTCTGAGAGAATATTTTTTGTACAACTGGAAACTTTTGAGCTGATCGGAACGTCTTAGTTGTGCACAGGTAAATACAGGAATGAATGAAATGAACAACGAATCTATTTCGATGTTAACTACATGCGAGAATGGGGATATGGGATATGAGGAAAGCGGGAGGAAAACAAGTGAAGAAGGTAATGTCAGCGCTGGCTGTATCGGCCATGCTGATGTCCGCACTTCCAACGTCGGTTATGGATGCAGCTGCGAGGATCAGCATATATATTAATGATGCAGAGTTATCATCTGCTCAGGCACCTGTCATGAAAGGTGGACGGGTACTCGTTCCGCTTCGGTCGATTTTTGAAGGATTGGATGCGAAGGTACAGTACACGAACAGAACCAAAACGATTGTTGCAACTCGCGACGATCAGGAAGTTAAATTGACACTTGGTTCCAAAACGGCATACATCAACGGGGAAGCGATATCGCTGGATGTACCTGCGAACACGATTAAGGGCAACACGATGGTTCCAATTCGTTTTGTCAGTGAGGCTTTTGGAGAGAAAGTGTTCTGGAACTCACGTAATCAGCGTGTAGATATCAAGACAACGGCAACACCTCCAGTGGATGAGACACAATATGCTGCATGGAACATCTATGGATCGGTATCTGGAAGTAACGGGGATGGTCGGGACCTGACCGTGAGCTTCACACGTCCAACTTCGGAGAAGGCGGTATCTGCTTACCGGATTATGCTGGTGAAAACTCGCGATGTGAATAGCTTTACAGAATCGGCAGCATCTGCCGTACCTTCTGCAAACTATACATCTGTAACACCGAATGGCAGCAACCCGAAACTGACGCTTAATGCACAGACGCGTGACGTGAACGGGGATTTGCTCAATAGCAATGAAACGTATCGCCTGTATGTACTGACTGTTGGTAACAGCAGCAATAATTATAAAAATGCATTGAACTGGTCTTCCCAGGCTTTGAAGCTCAATATTGTGAAATCCACAGTACAGGCAGTTACAAGTCTGCGTGCCGCAGATATTAGTGACTATGGCGATGGCCGCGATCTGGAGATTAACTTCACGCAGCCGAGCACAACATCGAACATTACGTATTATCGTGCTTTTGTTGTTAAAGCGAAGGACTCTTCTGCATTCAATCTGGCTGCAGCGAACAAAGTGTCCAGTGCAAACTCCACGATCATATACAAAGGAAACAGTACCGCAGTCAAAAGCAAGCTGACTTCTTCGACACGGGATACGTCCGGCGAATTGATTAAAAGCGGTACAGCGTATGTCGTCTACATCCTGTCGGTAAGCACAAATACTACGACAGACAGCAAGCTGTCCGCAGTATCATCTTCACTTACGCTGTCCGTGAACACAGCAACGTCTCCGGTAATTACGCAGGTGAAGGACAACTCGGATTATGGAGACGGCCGTGACATTCAGGTGAGCTTTAACCGTTCATCGGATGAGTCCAAGGTAGCGAACTATCGCATCTTCGTAGTGCGTAACTCTGTAGCCAGCAGCTTCAATCTGACAACGGCAAGCAATCTGTCCTCCAGTCTGTACTATACGGTGAACAAAACAGGCAACAACATTACAACGACATTGCCTTCATCCATGAAGGATACAAGTGGTTATAACGTAACGAATCTGCAAGATTATCGTATCTACGTGATGGCGGTGGGCAATCAGCAAAATGGATACACCAATGCGCTGTCAGCATCCTCCACTGTGCTGAGACTTACAACGAACGGTAACGCTGGAGTCATTAGCAACCTTGCTGTTGTGGATATTGGTGACTACGGTGATGGCCGTGATCTGCGGGTTTCGTTCAACAAAGCTGCGGATGAATCCAGAATCTCTGCCTACCGAGTCTATGTAGTGCGTTCCGCTAATGTGGGCAGCTTCACGCTGAGCGCTGCTAATGCGTCGAACAACTACACTCAGGTGAACAAAACGGGTGGTAACCTGTCCGTTACGCTTCCGAACTATGCGGTAGATACCAATGGTTATACCATTACCAATAACGTTGCTTATCGGGTATTCGTGCTGTCGGTGAATAACAACGGAAACTCCAGTCAGAATGCTTTGTCTGGTTACTCTTCCCAGATTACATTGTCGGCAAACGCGGCTGTAACAGCTCCGAGCAATGTGGTTGCAAGTGATATTGGGGATACTGGAGATGGACGTGATCTGCGTGTATCGTTCACTAAATCCGCAGATGAGACAAATGTGAATCACTATCGGGTGTTTGTGGTGAAGTCCGGTAGCACGTTTAATCTGAACACAGCCAATGCAGTGAACAGCTCCAACTATACGTATGTAAGTAGAACTGGAAATAACCAGACGATTACTTTATCTAATGGTTCGAGAACAGTGGATGGTGACTCGATCCGTAACGATGTAGGCTATCGAGTTTATGTAATGGCTGTGAATAATAATACATCTTTGGCAAATGCATTATCTTCAGCCTCCAGTGTGATCACACTGACTTCAAATTCTGCTGTAGCAGTGGCGAGTAATGTGAATGCAACCGTTAAAGATCAAGGACAGTCTGGAACGCCTTCGGATGTAACAATAACCTTCAACAAAGCAACAAGCGAGACCAATATCTCCAATTATCGTATCTTGATTGTGCCTGCTAGCCAAGTGAGTGGATTCAATACAAGTTCTGCTCTTGGAATTAATTCTTTTATTGAAATCAACAAAAACAATGCAGGCAGTCCGGTAGTACTAAACGGTGGACATCGAGATATTAATGGTAGTGTCCTGGTTCCTGGACAGAAATATAGAGTGTTTGTCTTGTCCGTTTCGGACAGTACGTCACGTGCTTCCAATCTATCTTCTGCTTCCGATGAGTTTAAGATCTTTGCACAAGCAAATGCGGTTCAAACTGCCACTATAACAGGCCTTCAAAATACAAGTACTGTGACTGAGGCAAGTTATAAGCTTATCTTTACTAAACCAACTGCTGAAACGGGGATTTCTGCATACCGACTCTTTATTGTTAAAGGAACAGATAATTTGGATATTACTACAGCAAGCTCTAACACTAGCTACCCAATTGGAAATCCTGCAGCGGTTGAAGTTACTTTAACGAAAACAGCTATAGATTCAACTGGAGCCAATCTGGTGGAAGGAGGCGAGTACAAGGTGTATATTCTTTCAGTTGCTGCAAATACAACAACGAATAAACATACACTTTCAGGCCCATCGGATACATTCAAGCTTGAAAAAGCTCAGCCTACGCCTACACAGGAGCAGACGTCTACTACCAATCCACCAGCCTCAAGTGAGGGGCAAACACCTCCACAGGGCTGAATGTAAAAATTTACACTGAAACAAACTTGAACACTCTTTCCATTCGGAAAGGGTGTTTTCATTATGTCTGGACAACGATCGTCTGGCGTGTATTTCAAACTTGCATGCTTTATGAAAATCTTGTCGCCAAAAAGGTTCCTAAGACCATTGTTACATCGGGAACAAATAATGGATAATAAAGGGAAGTTAGCTATATATAGATCGAACTAAACATTTACACGAAACAGAGTGGCCAATGTAAATATCTTTAGTTCACCTTATGTAGAAGCCTATGAGCCGAAAGGAATGATGGAATGCTTGCATTTCGTTTGACGGGCCTGCCGGATTCCCGGTTGCCGCTGTACCTGTATTGTGTGGGCACGCAGGAAGAGAAAGTTCTGCATAGACCGGATGGATTTCCGGTGTATCAGTTGTTTTTGTCACACGGTGGTGAAGGGCAGTTCAAGATAACGGGAAAAGGATCAAGGACGATGGGAGCAGGGCAGTTATTCATCGTGGAACCCGAGGTTGCACATGAGTATGTGCCTCATTCCAAATCCAAAGGAGAACTTGGTTATATCGGTATTGGCGGTGCATCGGCTGGATCAGTACTTCAATGCGCGGATTTGCTTCTGAACGAGCCGTGCCATATCTCCGGTTTTGAAATCATCTGGTCACGCATGACGGATATCTGGCATGCGCTGGATCAAGGAGCAACGGAGATGTGGAACACATCAGCCCTCATCTACCAGCTCATTTTGGATATAGCACAATCGAAAATTCCATCTAATGTCTATATTGAGGGTGCTGGATCATTGATGGCACAGGACGGCACTGTAACACGTTCTAATCGGGAGTCCGATGCAAGCAAGGATGCACTCGTCCGAGCGGTAGCATTGATGCATACTCACTATCAGGACGATCTGTTATTGAAGCATGTTGCTGACGCAGTGGGTTATTCGGTGCAGCATCTCAACCGATTATTTCACCAGCATTATGGCGTGACAGGGCATCAGTATATGCAACGATTACGTTTGCAGAAGGCTTCGGAATGGCTGGACAAGCATCCACGAGCAAGTGTACGAGAGGTGGCAGAGACCGTAGGCATGGAAGTGAACTATTTTATCCGGATGTTCAAGCGGGAGTTTGGAGAGACACCGGGCAAAGGAATCAAACATCGGAATCAGCTCCAAATGGAAAAAGACCTCACGAGTTCGTGAAGTCCCTTAATCGATTATATAACGTGTTATGCTGTTTTACTTTTGTCCAAATAAAGGCCTTACCGTTGCAAGTCCCACAACTCCGATCACTGTACTCAACCACGGAGCCAGTGCAAATACCGGAAGTTTATCACGCAGTGGATAGCCTACAAACAGCACAAGGACCACGATGACGATGTAGATGATGATTCCCTTAAGGTTAACTTTAGGTACGGTGTTCTTGTCCGCTCCTTCATCGTCCGGTCGCTCAGCAAGACGGCGAAGCATCTCCACCAATGCAATACCTCCAACTGCCGCAACGATCAGGGAGAACAGACTGATGTGTTGGAATGGTTCCGTATCTCCCCCAGTCCAACCCACGAACAATCCCACACATCCTTGAATCAACATGACAAAAGACAAAGCAGCCCAAGCGATCATGGCATACCACTTTGGTGTCCGTTTCACAGGCTCTGGATTCTCAGTTGGCTGTGATTCTACAACGTTTGCTTTCTTTTTAGCTGAAACAGATGGACTATTATCACGGGTTGGACTGGATTTACCCATCTCAACGGCAGCCGTCTTCTCCGGTGCTGTATTTGTAATCCCGAGCTGTGCATGGATGTCTTGTTCCAGATCAGGTCCGTATAACTCGCGAGCGGGTTTGTTATCCCGCTGAGCCTGTACGATTGCTTTTCCTGCGGAGAGTATCCACTCTTCCTGTGTTCTCTCGTCCGCTGGCGCATGACGTGCAATTGTGCTGATCTCGTCATACAGTTTCACATGTTCAGGTGTCATTCGACTCATCTCAGTTATTTGCCGATTCTGTATTTCTTTAAGCTTCTTATAGGAAATCCCCAATGATTGCTCCCCCTGTCTACACACGTTCTGATCTTCCAATTGACTGAAGACCCTGACGGTATTTTAGTATACGGGAAGGGCTCTCGTTTCGCAAAGTCATTCCTTATAAAAAAGCTGCTCATGGTGGACCCATATCCATACACAGGCCAGTATAACACAGGTGCATAACAGCACCAGTTTACCGTGATGTTGAATCCATTCCAGTAGATGTTCCATGAATTCATTCCTTTCGGCAGAAGGATTCCGAGGCATATGCTGCCTATGTTTTTTCGTTTATTTTCCCCCGTTCATGTGAAAAAATACCCTCACGCCTCACAGATCTAACGATTGTGTGAAGTATGCATAAAGAGCAGCCGATTCCATCACAATAGTAGCATTTCCAACAGAAATCCAAGATTGGAGTGTGCTTGTTATGGATAAACAAACAGAATTGACCCGGAAGCTGCTACTGAACAGCAACTCCCGTGGAGTCGTGGACGAGGTTGTATCCTTTGAAGAGAACCTGGAGGATACGGAGTATGCAGAAGAACTGACAGATGGCAATTTGAAGGGAAGAAGTTTCTGGGACAATAGTGATTCGGGTCATGAGCATGAGTGGAATGGACGGGTGGAGACCCACGAGATGTTCCGTAGAAGCTACGAATAACGATCCTGCAACACTTGGTTTGAATTCCAAATGATATCCGGGCCAGCTGTCATCAGCGTGGCTCATTTTTTTGTGCTTATTATCCGATAGAATGTAGATTGGTAGTCGACGTAGAAAGGGTTCTTACTTACGTTGACTTGCAGGGTACGGGATGATAATATATGAATAACATCTTAATACACACTAAACTTATCGGATTATATATATTTAATAAATGGAAGTTAACAGGCTAAGCGTGGAAAGGGGAAATCGGTATGGAACGTCAGATCAGTATCCGTCATGGACAGGAAGAATTAACAGCCACGATTCATTATCCGGTCGTGAAAGATATCAAGGAGGAGAAGAGTCAGCAGCGAGTCCCTCTGGTGGTCATCTGCCACGGCTTCGTTGGTAGCCGGATCGGCGTGGATCGTTTGTTTGTAAAGACTGCACGGGAGCTGGCTGAAGACGGTTATCTGGTCCTGCGTTTCGATTATATCGGTTGCGGAGAGAGCAGTGGGGAGTATGGAGTGGAGGGACTGGAGTCCATGGTGCTACAGACCCGCTCGGTGCTGGATTACGCGGTGAATTGCAGTGATGTAGATCCTACACGCGTTACGCTGATTGGTCATAGTCTGGGTGGTGCCGTTGCATTGCTAACTGCTGTACGTGACAAACGTGTCAAAAACCTGGTTATGTGGTCCTCCGTGGGTTATCCATTCAATGATATCGTGAAGATTACGGGACGGGACGTATACGATGAAGGCGTGAAACTGGGCGCGGCTGATTATCTTGGATACAAATTCACACCGACGTTCTTCGAGTCTCTTGCTGAACAACAGCCATTCCAGGAAGCAGTTAAGTTTAGCGGAGATGTACTCGTCGTGCATGGCACGTCAGATGAGATTATTCCTGTAGACTACGCATTCCTGTATCAAAAGGTATTCTGGATGCGCCAAGAGGGCCGCTGTGATAAGGAGATCATCTTCCAGGGCGATCACACCTTCTCTTCAGGTAAAGAGCGGGAACAGCTAATTACGCGTACCAGAGAGTGGCTGGGCGAACGTCAGAAGATCGAGCAGGATTGGCAGCACTGGATGATATAAGTGGCAGGATTACAACTGTTTGGGGATGTCAGCTTGGAAAAGCGCCTTCTTAAGGGTAAAATAGAGGAGTAAGCATTCTATCCGTGTCTGGAGGTTGGCAGCAATGACATTACCCGCACTTTTCATTGCGCATGGTTCTCCCGCTCTGGCGGTGGAGAGCAATGACTACACTCACTTCTTGAACCAGCTTGGAGACAGGCTGCCGGCTCCGAAAGCCATTGTTGTATTTACGGCGCATTGGGATTGTCCTGAACCGTCCGTGACGATGGATGATACACATCAGACCTTGCATGATTTTTACGGATTTCCTTCTACGATGTATACGATGGAATACCCTGCATCTGGGCAGCCAGATTTAGCGAACGAGATTTGTGCTTTGTTCACCCGCAGCAATCTGGCACATCAGCCGATTCGAGGCCGAGGGCTGGATCATGGCGTATGGGTACCGTTGCTCCATATGTATCCCGAGGCTAACATTCCTGTGATTGCTGTATCTGTAGACTCGCTGCGTACGCCGCAGGAACAGTATGATATTGGCCGAATGCTGGAACAGCTGCGTCATGATGATGTCTTAATCATTGGCAGCGGTGGAACGGTTCACAATTTACGATTGCTGGGCAATACGGATGAACCGCAAGAGTGGGCGGTGGAGTTTGATAACTGGATCGGGGAGCGTTTGCAGCAGTGGAACACAAGAGAACTGTTTCAATATGAGAAAAAAGCCCCTCATGCACGCACGGCAGTTCCGTCGTATGGTACAGAACACCTTGCACCTTTGTTCTACGCCATGGGTACAGCGGATATGTCCCGATCAGCGAAGCGTCTATTCCAGTCTTACCCTTATGGAACGCTCAGTTTGAACTGCTGGCAGTTTGGAGACGGCGTGTAACTTGGAACAGACAACAGCCTGATTATGTTGTTTGAAGCCAGTTGGGTACGGATAACGTGTGTTAATGTATACAATTACAATATATAAACAAAAGAAGGTTCCTGTACACCCTTAATGGGCTATAGGAACCTTCTTTTAACACAAGGACTTATTCATGCAATAGATCTTTATTTGCGGATTTCGAACAATTCACAGTCTGTACGCGAATGATAAGCGAGCTCACTGACACTGGATTGTACCACTACGGTGTTGCTGTCAAAACGGATAATGATGCCACCGGAGTCAATCTGGTGATTATCTTTAAAAACTCGAACCTTATACTTCATATTCATGGCTTCCTGGAAGTCCGCATCGGTCTCGAGACGTCGCTGGGTCGGCATATCGTGTACTCCTTTGAAGTTCAACTTTATTTCATCATAATACGATTTTCTGTGGATGGGCAAGTCAGTCAGGCATTCGGGCAGATTTTTGAAAAGTAAAAAGCCCTGCTCTCCAGGGGGATTGGGAGCAGGGCCGAGAATTCTATGAATGATTGCTTAAGCTGTTTTTTGAGTAGGGCTAATCGTTGGTGTGTCTTTAGGAAGATTACCTTTGTTGTTACGAGTGAACAATCCGCGAAGGTAAGGCAGTACCCAGTGATCCAGACCGATTTTACCTGCATTTGCACCAGCAACCACAAGGAAGATTTCCATTACAACCAGTTGAGCATTCGTGCTTACTGTTCCCGAGAAGAGGAACGCGAAGTTCATGACCATAGCCATCAGTGCTGCTAGTGTAGTGAAGCAACCGAGGATGAGACCCAAACCTACAAGGAATTCACCCAATGGGATAACGAAGTCGAACAGTCCTGCGTTTGGTACTGCGAATTTCTCAAGGAACGTTGCCCACCAAGCTTGGACAGCCGGGTGATCACCTGTTGCTTTTTCTACCGCACCAGCCAAGAACCCGCCAGCTTCGAATCCGCCGGTCAATTTGCTCCATCCGTGAGTCATCCAATCATAACCGATATACACCCGAAGTACTGTTAAAATCCACATTGCTACTTTGTTTTCTCTAAGCCATTGGTTTGTGCTGAACATATGAACCACTCCTTCATGGAATTTAGTGTGTGTTGTTTTTGTTTTTTCTAAGTGATCACCTTTGATGTCTTTATTGTATAGTTCAAAAGTTGTTTTGTTTGTGATTAAAATCACAATCTAGTTCAAATTTTAAGTAAGGTTTGAGAAGTTCACATTTAGGACATATTTTTCTGGCTATATGCTGTTTCAAATGTGAATTTCAAGCTGTATCAAGGCCTTCTAGGCGCAGACAAATCGGATGGGGTGTGATTAAATGGAAAGAAATACGTGAAATGGTTGCCCACATGAGACATATATCACAACTTAGAACCAGGCCATATCGTTCAGGAGGTCCTCTATTGAAGCTTTTTAAATGGAACAAAGCAGCATCGGCTGCATCTCTGTTTATTCTCTCATTAAGTCTTGTTGCCTGCCAAAACCAGGAGGTGTTGCAGATGCCAGTTCAGCCAGAACCGACACCTGCACCTGTACAAGAAGAACACGTGGAGGAATCCAACACGTCTCTCTATACAGCACCTCTGACAGGTCTACCTGTAGATGAAGCGATTACGCGTCGACCACTCGCCGTAATGATTAATAATGCACCCGCAGCTCGGCCCCAATCGGGTCTAAGTTCAGCCGATATCATTCTTGAAGTTCTCGCTGAGGGAGGCATTACCCGCTTCATAGCCATCTTCCAGAGTGAAGGCGGTGCGGAGACAGTTGGACCCGTTCGCAGTATACGTCCATATCTAATTGAGCTCGGCGAGAGTTATGATGGGGTCCTTGTTCATGCCGGAGGCAGTCCGGAGGCGTATTCCATTTTGCAAAGGCAGAAGAAACAGCATATGGATGAAATCTCGAATGGTGGACCTTACTTCTGGCGTTCCTCGGATCGTAAAGCCCCACATAATCTGTATACTTCAGCGGACAAGCTGAGAGAAGGGTCAGATATCAAGGGTTACAGCCATGATTTCAAGTCGCCGGTATACAACTATAACGAAGAAGGCGCGACATCCGCAGGAGAGGCAGTGAAGCAATTCGATATCCATTATTTATTGGATAGTTACCGGGTGACGTATGATTATGATGAAGTTAGCGGACGATATATGAGAATGGTGAATGGCAAGGCAGATCAGGATATGGATAATGAAACTCAACTTGGTGCAGCGAACATCATTGTGGCAGGTGCAGATCACAAGGTCCTCGATAGTGTAGGTCGGTTGTCCGTTAATTTGGAACAGGGCGGGGAAGCCATGTTGTTTCAGAAGGGCAAGATGATTCGTGGGCAGTGGGTGAAGAAGCAGGGAGATATTATACGGTTTGTTCAGGGTGGCAGTGAAGTTGCTCTTGTGCCGGGTAAAACCTTTATCAGCATTGTTCCCAATCAACCGGAATTTTCCAGTCATGTGAAGCTCGCTGTGCAGCAATAAAAGGATGTAATGAAAGAAAACAATGAAACATGTATCCATTTGTCGTCGAAAAGGCATTATATTTGTCCTTAGCGTAAAAAGTAGAATCGTGTCGGTTCTGTATTTTGATGTCGAATTGTAAACGCAGTGTAAAATCTTGACTTGAATTTACCATTATTCCAAATAATTAAGATTCATTTCAGATTAATGTGATAAGAATATAAAAAAGGATCACACCTTTTGTACAAACCATGAAACAAATATGATAAGATATCAAAGGTTGTCATTTCATGTTTCATCGGTTGTCGGCAATTTTTCTCGTAAAGGGGATAGAGCTATGAAGCTTAAGAAGAAGAAGGATATATTTTTTGAGACACTGGAGAATATGGCAGATACGGTTGTTCAAGCGGCAGATTATTTCTCCCAGCATGTTTCCAACCTTCAGGATGTGACTCTTTTTGCTAATGAAATGAAGAAGTACGAGTCGAAATGTGATGATTACGTGCATACGATCATTACAGAACTCAACAAAACATTTATCACGCCGATCGAACGCGATGATATTATGGAGCTGACAACAACACTTGATGACGTATTGGACGGACTCGAAGCAACGGCTTCCCGTTTCTATATGTACCAACTGACAGATCCAGATGATGAGTTCGTCATACAGTTTGCTGAAATTTTGCGCCAATCGGCTTACGAAATTCAGAAGGCGATCCATCTGCTGTCTCAGAAAAAATTGCTCGCGATCCGTGAGTATACCATTCGTTTGAATGATCTGGAAAACCAAGGCGACGAAGTGCTGCGCATGTGTATCAAACATCTCTTCGCTACCGTGTCTGATCCGATTGAACTGATCAAGCGTAAGGAAATTTACGAACGTCTTGAGACAACAACGGATGCTTGTGAAGACGTGGCGAACGTGCTTGAATCCATCATTATGCGTAATTCTTAAGGAGCCAGAGAATAATGGAAACAACGATTTGGGTATTGGGTATAGTCGTCTTCCTTGCACTGGCGTTTGACTTCATCAACGGTTTTCACGACACGGCCAATGCCATTGCGACTTCGGTCTCAACCCGAGCACTGACGCCGCGTCGAGCTATTCTTATGGCAGCGGTGATGAACTTTGTCGGTGCGATGATGTTCACAGGCGTTGCGAAGACGATTGGTGGGAGTGTGACCGACCCCACCACGCTGGATAACGGGATAGAGGTCGTCATAGTCACCTTGATCTCAGCGATTATCTGGAACCTGGTTACATGGTGGTTTGGTATTCCGTCTTCTTCCTCACATGCACTTATTGGAGCCCTTGCAGGTGCCGTGCTCGTTGGCGCAGGATCTGATAAAGTGAAATGGAGCGGATTCATTGATATCGTCGGAGGTTTGTTATTATCACCTCTGATCGCATTTGCCATTGGTTATGTGGTCATGACGATTCTCAAATATATTTTCGCCAAACGCAGTCCGCATAATGTGAACAAAGGTTTCCGTACGGTACAGATTTTCACGGCAGCACTGCAAGCATTCACGCATGGTACGAATGATGCACAGAAAGCGATGGGGATTATTACCTTTGCTCTGGTTGCAGCAGGTGTGCAGGATAATCTGGATGTTCCGCTGTGGGTTAAAATCTCAGCAGCAACTGCGATGGCTCTGGGTACATCCATTGGTGGTTGGAAAATCATCAAAACGATGGGTACCAAAATCTTTAAAATTGAACCGATCAACGGTTTTGCGGCGGATCTGTCAGCTGCATCCGTTATTTTCACAGCAACGTTGCTTCACCTTCCAGTTAGTACAACGCACGCGATCACATCAGCTATTCTGGGTGTGGGCTCCGCGAAACGTTTCTCTGCGGTGAAATGGGGACTTGCTGGACGTATTATTATTACGTGGTTCATTACGATTCCGATTACAGGGGCACTGGCAGGATTATTGTACTGGATTATTTTCTAAAAAGAGAAGTTATCCCGAACAAATTCGGAGTTACCAGACAATCTGTTCATAACTGTGTGAATATCGGGATATGTGGATAAATATACAACCAAAATCAAGAGACGCCTGTGCATGAACGTGTGGACAGGCTGGATATGTGGATAGCCATCCGTGGAATGATAAACCAAAAGAAGATATTCCTGTGGATACAGGGAACTGTGGATAGGGAAATGAGAGAAGCCAACAGGGTTGGCTTTTTTTGTTGTCGAGTTTGAAGGCACCTGTGTACAATAACGTAAAGATACAGGACAAGGATGTGATCTGATTTATGATTCGTACACTCGCCATTACACGAGAACATCAAGTCTCCGTTAACGTACCACTTACACAGCTGGATCTGAACGATTACGCCTGGGTATGGGCCGATTTTAACCAGCCGACGGAAGAGGAAAGCCGTTTGCTGGATACATATTTTCATTTTCACCCTTTAGCTATTGAGGACTGTCTGCATGTGTTGCAGCGGCCAAAGCTTGATTATTATGATAATCTGCAGTTTCTTGTACTGCATGCACTGAACCCGTCCACACTGGAAGCCGAGGAGGTTGACTTGTTTCTTGGATCAAACTTCCTAGTGTCTTTTCATCATGGCGTATTGGAGGAAGTGGATGAAGCGTGGGAGCGCTTGTTGCACCATGCACATGAACGAACCATCTGGGCGCGAGGTCCGGTGGCAGCAGCCTATACGGTGATGGACAAGCTGGTCGATCATTATTTTCCGTCTTTATTTGCGATTGAGGATGAACTGGCTGAACTGGAGAACCGGGGTGGACAAGAATCGGTTGAAGACTTGATGAACCAGGTGTTTGATCTGCGGACTCGATTGCTGAAGCTTAGAAGAACTGTAGTACCGATGCGGGATCTGCTCTATCGGGTGGTGAACTCCCAGCATGTGCAGCGAACAGGTGAACATACGGCTTATTTTACTGATATCTATGACCACTTATTGAAGCTGACGGACATGATTGAAGCCGATCGGGAGATGACCGCTGACCTGCGCGACAGTTATATTTCCCTGAACTCCAACCGGATGAATCAGATCATGAAGACACTCACGGTGATTACGACTGTATTTATGCCGCTCACACTGATCGCGGGTATTTATGGCATGAACTTTGCCTATATGCCTGAGCTTCAGTGGAAATTTGGGTATGGTGCGGTGCTGCTGTTAATGTTTGTGCTTGGCGGGAGTATGGTGGCCTGGTTTGTGAAGCGCGGTTGGTTTAAGTAGGGCAAATGGTGTCTGTTATCAAAATGTATATAATGTAATAAGCGATGATCTTTTTGGCACATGTGGATGCACAAAAAAAGATCATCGCTTATGGTCTCCAAAATTCCAGCAGGCTGCTGGATGTTCTAGAATTTAGCGTCACAGTGAGGGTCATCAAGATCGGGATGTTCTGAAATCTCCCGGTAATGCTGGAGCTTATACGTTATAATGTCTGAGGTTTCATGCAGTCTCGATATCTCCTGCTGAATTTTACGCTGATGCTCTTCAAGGATGGAGTATCTCGTAGACAGAGTTTCAGGTCCCTGTTCAGATAACTCTCGATAGTGCTTCATTTGTTCTATGGTCATCCCGGTGGCCTTGAGCCTTGTCAAAAAAATAATGCCAAGGATATGATCCTTGCTATATTGTCGATGCCCGTTTGCTTTTCTCTCTGCATAAGGTAGTAGGCCTATTTTTTCATAATATCGGATGGTATCTTCAGTTAAACTGGTTAGATTGGCTGCTTCCCGGATGGAAGTAACGATGTCTGGAATGTTCTGCATGAGATCAGACTCCTTAGTATTGGAATTACCAAGGTAGTTCTCCACCGTTTCCATGGAATCCTCCTGAGGGCCCATTTTCATCCAGGACAGCTAACTTAACAACTATAGCAGCTGCTTGCTTCACGGTGCCTAATCCTGTGAAGCCGTTCAGGTCGGTTGCTGTAAAGCCGGGATCAGCAGAATTGATCTTGAGCGGTGTGTTTCTGAATTCTTTGGCAAGCGTAACGGTGAACATGTTAACGGCTGCTTTACTGCTGTTGTAAGCGAGTAGGTTAAATTGGGCATGTTCGTGCGTGGGATCGCTATTATATGCAAGTGAGCCGAGGCCACTTGTCAGGTTGACGATTCGGCCTGCAGAGGATTGCTGTAATAAAGGCAGCATCGCCTGAGTAACGGAGATCATACCGAAGAAATTGGTGTCGTAGGTTTTCCGAATGTCCTCCAGAGAGATCTGACTGGGCGGAGTGGCCCCTCCAGCAGAGATTCCTGCATTATTAATCAACACGTCCAGGGAGCCAAACTTTTGCTTAATCTGACTGACAGCTGCCTCAATGGTAGCTTGGCGGGTTACATCAAGCATGATTGAATGAGCCTCGATATTTTTGTTAACCAGAAGTTGAGCTGCTTCCTCGCCTTTTAGTTCATTTCTCGCTCCCAGGAGAATGACATATCCCATTTTTCCTAACTGCAGAGCGGTTTCAAATCCGATTCCTTTGTTGGCCCCGGTAATTAGAGCGTACCTTTTCGTTTGCATCTGTTATTCCTCTTTTCATGAGTAATGTATAAGCCTGTGGTGGTGATCTCCGAATGGTACAACTTGGAGTGTGCTCCAAGTCAACAGGGGAATTTAGAAGAAGCAGATCGGGACGGGAGCGCACAAATAACCGAATACCCGTCTGTATCAGACTTTTGCATTCGGTTAAATATGTTTTTAATGATATCCACATGTGAATAAGTTTTCGCTGAAACGAGCTGTGTATAACTTACGACGTTTTCCTGTTACTCCATTTCAAGAACAAAAGAAGTTGTAGCTGCTTCTTTGCCATTCACAACAATCGTTAACGTATGCAGTCCAGCATAATATTTTCTCGTTGTGATGATTTTGAACGATTGTTTAGTGGCTACCTTGGTTCTGCCTGTTGGGTACATTTTATCGGAGCATTTGAATCGTTTAGGGGCCTGTTTGCCGTTTGCCTTCATATAACCCATCTCATATTCAATTCGCAGCATCTGTGACTCGCCGCTCTCATTAACGACATCAAACGAAAAATGAAGATCCTCGCCAATGCTAATCGTATCCTGGACAAGCTGAAGCTGCTCAATGTGAATCGAATCCTGCTCGTTATAACCAAAAAGACTTAGTGCTTTGCTATGTCCTTTCTTTAGCAATGACCTGCTGGCATGCCGGACAATCCAGTCTGTGTGTACATGTTGTCCGTACCAGGTCGTGGCCAGATCCATAACCAGTTCAGGGTGGTCCTTGGAGATGTCATTCAGATGATTGGCGACACTTTTGCGAACATAGAGGGACTCGTCCTGTTTCAATGCATGCAGAATCGGAAGTACAGGTGTTGGATCAGTGATAAAGTTCTGGAGTTTGGCACCCCATGGCAAACGTGGCCGGCTGCCCTCACTGGCAAGTCTGCGGATATGCTCGTTGTTGCTCTCTGCCCACGCCATCATATGTTTCATCGTTTGGATTGGATAATGTTCAATAAACGGGCGTACCGCGAACTCCGAGCTGGAATAAGGTGTGAAGAGGGCCAGATACTTCATGGATAACTCGTAATCCTCTGGGTCAAGTCCGTTCACTTCGATAAAATCCGGTACAAATAGATATTCAACGCCTCGCATCATTGGGGCGGCTTGTTCGATAATATGTAATGCTTCCTCATAATTGTCCGGCAGTACCTGGGTCAAAGCCAGTGTGATTCTGCGAATGCGCGCTTTGAATTCCAACTGTTCCCAGCCTTCAGCGAAAACCAATTCATGAAATTGCTGTGTATCCAGCTTAGGGTAGAATTGGCGTAACTGTTCGCTGGTCCGATCGATTAATGCGGGAGTGTATTTGTCTTTGATAAGTTCCATGGTCCGCCTCCTTTAGTTACTATCCAGTATACCTCAAATTACAGAAATAAGAACGTAAGTTCCTAAAATTTATTTATATAAGGATGAACGGTGTTAAGGCACCCGCCTTCTGTAAGGGGGTGCCTGAATTTTCTTAACCTTTGCGACTTTTGGGACGGCGCTTCGTGGAATTGGATTTGCGGCGGACTGGAGTTGTATTGCGGCGACGTGGAACCGTTGTTGTTTTGTTCCGACGTTTACTTTTGCGTTTCCGGGGCGGCGTATATTCTTCATAGTCCGCATCAGCTGCGCTTTTATTCGTTTTTCCTTTTCCAAAAGGCAGAATGCCCATAACGAGTTTCATCATCGGAGCCATCTGCTGGATGCCACCAACGACCTTCTGCATTTTGCCTATTCCACTCATGATTCCATCAATTCCGCCGAAGCGGTCGATCATTCCTTTTAACTCACCGATGTTGGCTAACGAAAAGCCGGTACTGCCAGTAGCAGGCGCCGTTACCGGAGCTGGGGGAACAACCTGAGCTGCACCTCCATAAAAGTTCCCGCCAGCCACACCCTGCCCATAGGGTACGACTGCAGAAGCTTCGACTTCACCAAAGCCCGGGTAGTGTGGTTCTACGCCAGGATACATCGGTTGAATTTGAGTTTCATTTAAAGACCGCGGAACCACACTGGGCGGCATATAGGCAGAAGTATGTGCCTGCCGATGAGCATGAGAAGACGGACGCTGCCCTGGTGCTGGCTGGCGGTGATAATAATGCTGTGGCATGAACGATCACGTTCCTTCTATTGGATTTCGGAATTGCGTTCCATGAGTTGCATGACAGATGTACATCATAGACCCTTGTGGAACTCCCTTTTGTTATACTGTATGTCATTCGCGGAGAGACGGCGTAGGCGGGTATCCCGGAAAACGGGATATTTGCGGATTTGGGCGCATGCAAGATGGCAGGTTCACGAAGAGTAAAATGCAGTTTAGACACAAAATTGTAACATTTAGGAGGGTTGAAATCCTACATAAGCAATCGGATATATACAGGTGAAAACTGGGAAATAACGCGGTAATTTCGCCCGATGTACGCGAGGGGAGGACAATAGTACCATTTGTAAGCGGTAACATGTATTTTTATTCTGTAGTGCGTGAAATCGGTAACGCTTGAAATACCAACTCAGGGTGAGTACAATGTAGGTACACAGTAACCGCTAGGGGATGATGATGAAATGCAGCTGAAAAAGCTAAATGATAAAAGCATTGAACAACTATTCGAGGCTATTTTGACGCTAAAAGATATTGAAGAGTGTTATGTTTTCTTTGATGACCTCTGCACAGTTAACGAGATCCAATCCATGTCCCAGCGGCTGGAAGTGGCTCGTATGTTGGGTAAAGGCAATACGTATAACCAGATTGAAGCAGAGACAGGTGCGAGTACAGCTACAATTTCACGTGTGAAACGCTGCCTGAATTACGGCAATGATGGTTATAAAATGACGCTGGAACGCCTGGGACGCTAACATGAAGAAGCGGGGTGTACTCATCATCAGTCACGGTTCACAGGAGCAGACCTGGGTGGAATCCGTCGATGACGCGATCTCCCGGTTGAATCTGCCTATTCCGTTACCGGTTGAAGCCGGTTTTCTTGAACTTGTGGAAGGACGCCTGATCCAGGACGGTATCGACCGACTGGAAGCACAAGGCGTAACCGATATTCTGGTCGTACCTCTATTTGTTTCGTCCGGGAGTACACATGTGGATGAAATTGAATATGCCATTGGTGCAAAGGAAACGCCTGATCGCGAAACGGATCTGGAACCGTTCGATGTGAAGGCTCGGGTTCACTTCGGTTATCCAGTGGATAACGATCCGGATATTGCCGTGATGGTGTGGGACAAGGTCCGATTACTGTCGCAGCAACCGGAGAAGGAAACGATCCTGCTTGTAGGCCATGGGAGTATTCATGATGGTTTTCGTGAGCGTTGGGAAGCTGGAATTTCTTCCCTTGCAGAGCTTGTACAGGAAGTTAGTGGTGTAGCCCATACGGATTATGCATTGCTGAATCCGGAGAGTGTGTACGACAAAGTGAAGTACTGGAGCGAAGAGCGGGGGAACCGAGTCATTGTGGCGCCGCTGTTTTTGAGTGCCGGTTATTTCACGAGGAACGTTATCCCGGATCGGCTGCAGGAGCTGGACTATGTGTACAGCGGTGAGACACTATTGCCACATCCATTGCTTGGGCAGTGGCTGGAGCGCCAGATCCAGATTTTGCTGGAGAGATGTAATGAGGTTAAAGCTTCTTCATGGAGTGATCGCTTTGGCATAGGTATGTGATCACATCGCTCGCAGTAATGTCGCATCAAGTGATTTGAACTCCATAGCTTCATAAACAATTAAACCACGTCGAAGGACGTGGTTTTTGTTTGTTGTAGATCACTTGAAAGAGATTGGGCTATCCATTAATGGGTGCGTGCAATTGCAGATGTAGCTCCAGTAAACTTATTAATTGGTCAACGATCTCCTCGGCCGGATAAGGCATGGAATTCATAATCCACCACTCCAGGAGGCCCACAGCAGCGGAAGCAAGAAACTGTATGGTAATCTCTTTTTTCATACCTTCCTGGATGCCACAGGCATCCATCTGTTCCTCCACTCCCTGGACCAACAATGTCATCAACTTACTACGGAATGCCGGAATACCTTTTTTGGTTAGAAGTGTGGTATAGGTAGTGGCATGCTGTTCCAGATAACGGAAAGTTCTGAGCAGCGCATCCTTGGCCGTAACGGGTGTTGTAGTAGAGCTTTCGATCATACAGGCATCCAACAACTGCTGCAAATAGGTCTCAATGCATTGATCCAACAGGTCGAACTTGTCAGCGTAATGCAAATAGATGGTTCCTCGGTTTACATTAGCCCGATCAGCAATATCGTTTATCGTAATTTGCTCGAAATCCTGTTCCTCCAATAACCCCACAAAAGCTTCGATTATCGCCTTTCGTGTCTTGAGTACACGTCTGTCCATGGCCCCTCCTATGATGGTTTTCAACAATAAGCAATCATTCGTTGATTATTCAACAAAAACGGATATTTTAACGATTGAAGCACAGTAGGTGCTTTGTTACTCTTATTTTATCAACAAATGTTGATAAAACAACAATTATCTATAAAATATGAAATAGAGGGATAACCAATGAAGATATTAGTGTATGGTGCGGGTGTTTTGGGCAGTCAACTGGCGCACGTTCTGGTGCGTGGTGGCAATGATGTCACTCTTCTGGCTAGAGGGAAGCGAGCGGAAGAGCTGGAGAAGGATGGAGTCGTCATCCGGCATATGTTTCAATTCAAAACGACAGTTGATCCGGTTCGGGTAACCAGAACGTTGGAAGTGGATGACCAATATGATCTTATTTTTGTTGTCATGAAATATAATGATTTTCCTTCTGTGTTACCTATTCTGGCAGACAATCAGAGCAGCAATATTGTGATTGTGGGAAACAACGCAGATGCACGAAGCATGCAAAACTTTTTGGAGGAAAACAGCAAGGTGGCAAAACAGGTCGCGTTTGGATTCCAGGTGAGTGGAGGGAAGCGTGAAAAGGACCGCATGTTATCGATCGGTGGAGGTGGCGGACAAATGGTGATTGGCAGTCTGGACGGTGATATCAACTTTAAACCTTTGCTGGATCAAGCTTTCCAACATGTGAAATACAAGTTGAATGTTCTGAGCGATATTGATGCCTGGCTGAAAAGCCATATCATCCCCATTCTGATGCTTAATGCGGTGAGTTTTAATGAGGAGCGTGAGTTGATCAAGTTGGACGGGAACAGAAAGCAAATCCAACATATGATTGGGGCGATGGATGAAGGCTTTAGCGTTCTTGAAGCTATGGGCATAACGATTATACCGGAGATTCAGGCTAAAATGATTCGCAAGCATCAACGGATGTTGTACCTTCTGTTGAAGATCTATAGTGTGCTTCCAATTCATAAGCTGATTGCGGGTTCTTTTGGAGAGATTGAGGCGTTAAATAATGCATTTACCGATTGGAAAAAGACAACAGGCACCCCGACTCCCCATTGGGACGTGCTGAAAAGAGATTTTACTATCCTTAGATGAAGTGTTGCTCATTAACCCAATACCGACTACAATAAAACCAACTAATAAAATGGGGATAAGGTGATATACAGTGCGGGAAGTGCCCATGCGTTATGTGAAAGCAAATCAGGTCGGTATTGTATTGTTTGTTTTACTCTCGTTTGTGTTCAATCCAATTGTAGTTCTGGGAGCGCTGTGGAGCATTCAGGTGGTTGGTCTGGCTTCCAGTGGCAAGCTTAATCTGTTTGTGCAAATTGGGAAAGCTGTGTTGACTGGTAAAGGTACAGAGACGCAGGCGGTGGAGCTTCAGCGATTCAACAATATTCTGGCGGTACTCTTCCTGTCTCTGGCACTCATCTCGTTCTCGCTTGGCTGGGTAGGCGCAGGTTATGTATTCTCCGTTATGCTTCTCGCGGCTGCAAGCGCGGCGCTGCTAGGTTATTGTGTAGGCTGCACCGTCTATTTCTGGTATAAACAGCTGCGTGCAGGGCGAAAAATCGGATTTTGAGGTTGGCTAAAGAAGTGATACAGGTATCCGGGATACTACGATAACTTCATAAAAAAATCCCCTTCAAGTGAACTGTTCACTTGAAGGGGATTTTTTTATCTAAACCAGGCTTTGTTTAAATTGTTGGTAAAATTGTTATCGTTGAAGGGCACGTTGGCGCTACCGAAGTTTGTCGTGTTGAGTGCATTTCGTGCCGCAGAAGTCAGATCGTCCCATCCGATTAAAGGCTGAGTTCCGCCAACAGCGTTAGTAACGCCAAGCTCATGGTTTAGTGGCCAGGTACTATTATATGAAATCAACGGATGATTACCTTGTGTATTGGTATTGCTCGGTGTGACGTTGGTGAACTGTCCGTGACCGGAATAGGCGATGGAGAGGATTTGGGGATTGGCCGCTGCCGGGTTATCTACCCACACGACGATTCCTTCCCAATCGTGACGATGGCCGAGTCCGGAAGAAGGGGAGTCTTTGGGGAAATACCACGAATACATGATGGCCCACACCCCATTGTGCCATGCGGAGCGGGAGTAGATCTGCCCTGTACTTGAGCTACAGTTCCCATTCGATGACCCGGACGTATTCAAGCCAGCGCTGGTATTGCCCTGTTGATCCACTGCGGGAAAAGGCACACAACCATGATAGACCTTCAAAAACGGCTGAAAACGCTTGGCTGCTTGTTGCATTACGGTGACTGGTGTGACTTCCTGGAATCCGACAACCTGGTCATGATTAATTTCTGCTGCTTCAACAACGGTGACCCAAGGAATACATGCCATAAGAAAGACCAGGAGCATTAACACGATTTTTTTCATATACACTTCTCCTTCAAGGGTATGATGTGGTGCTAAGTTGAGGGTTCACTAAAACTATATTGGAAAAAGGTTTATGTTATTTATCTTTTCATCTTAAGAATTGTAAATTTGTAGCATATCTATGTCATAATCGTATGAAGATCATCGAAATCGAAGACTAATTCCTGTCCAAGCGGGCAGAATGGTTGATTAATGAGACTATTTTACATAAAAGGTAGTGGGGAAGATTCAGGATCGGTGCGTGAGGTTTATTGGATAATGGATGGATTAGTGGGTACCTATATGAAAAAATATACTTATGGATTACAGGCTAGGACATCTTTACATTTGATGATATGATAGGAGTTAAAGGCTTTGGAATGAGACGGAATTCCTGATGCATAGATATAGGTAAGACGAAAGATTAGAGCAACATTAACGGAAGTTCATTATTGTGTAAAAAATATGCCCTTTTGTGGACTGATGCAACGTAAGAATATGAGGTCGTTTAGACTCATGGATAATGTGGAATAGGTGGCGTATGAGATGAAAAAAGCTCGCTTAATATATAATCCGACCTCAGGCCGGGAAGAAATGAAGAAACGTCTGGCTGATATTTTGCAGCGTTTGGATCAAGGTGGTATCGAAGCTTCATGTCACGCAACAACGGGTGAAGGCGACGCAACCCGCGAAGCTGAACTCGCGATTGAACGCGGCTATGACATGATTATTGCTGCTGGTGGAGATGGCACGTTGTACGAAGTGATTAACGGTATGGCCGAGCGGGAGAACCGTCCTCCGCTGGGTGTGTTTCCTTTGGGAACGACAAATGATTTTGCGCGTGCACTGGGCATTCCGAGACAGTGGGAAGATTACGTGGATCTGGTCATTAACCAGCAGCTTCGTCCGCTCGATCTGGGCAAAGCGAATGATAAATATTTTATCAACATCGCCGGCGGTGGATCATTGACTGAACTGACCTATGAAGTACCGAGTCGTCTGAAAACGATGATTGGGCAACTGGCCTATTATATGAAGGGTATTGAGAAAATGGCGAGCCTGTCTCCTCAGGAACTTATCATTCGCGCCGACGGTCAGGAAGAGATTCATGATGAATTCATGTTATTCCTCATCGCCAATACCAATTCGGTCGGGGGCTTCGAGAAGTTGGCTCCGGGTGCAACCATTGATGATGGTCTGTTCGATGTGATCGGTGTCCGCAAATGTAATCTGGCTGACATGATCCGCCTTGTAACGCTCGCGCTGCGTGGGGAGCATCTGAACGACAAAAAAGTGGTTCATTTCCAGACGAGTCATATGGAAGTTACGTCCCCGGGTTATGTGCAGCTGAACCTCGATGGAGAGTTGGGCGGGACATTGCCAGCAACATTTACGAATTTGCGTCATCATCTGATGTTGTATCGTTAAAATATTAAAAAGAAAGAAGTGAATGTACGTTGTCTAATACGAACCGCAGCGGTCGTGGAAAAAACCGCCGGAATTCGGCTGCCTCTCAGGGGCAAGGGAACGCTTCAGCGTCCCGTCAGCCAAGTCAATCATCTCGTCCATCACCACGTCAGCAAGGAAAAGAGGTGCGGCCACAAGGCGCATCTCTTTCTGCCGTTCGTCCAAAGGGGAGAACGCGTGAATCTGCACCAATCGAAGGGCTGCCCGTTAGCAAAAATGAAGAGACCGTCATCGACATCATTGGCATGAACCATGACGGTGAGGGTGTAGGTCGTGCGAATGGATACACGCTCTTCGTGCAGGGTGCGCTTCCGGGTGAAACTGTGCGTGTGCGCGTGATGAAAACCAAGAAGCAGTATGGCTACGCCAAACTGCTGGAGATCGTGAAGGCAAGCCCGGATCGTGTATCCGCGCCTTGCCCGATCTATGATCAGTGCGGAGGCTGCCAGATCCAGCATATGAGCTATGCCGGACAGCTTGCGTGGAAACGCCAGTTGGTAGTCGATAATTTGCAGCGGATTGGCAAGTTGAACGTGATGGTGGAGGATGCAGAGACGTTGGCATCCAATGTGCAGGATGATAAAGAGGGAGCCGAACAGCGTGTGCAGGATGACGCTTCAGTTGGTGAGGCGAATCAGACAACTGAACTGGCTACTTCTGAAGTGCAAATGATCGGCAGCAATCGCATTCGCCTTCGTCTCGAAGGTGTCATGAACGAAGAAGATGTAGAACAGGGCATTCGTGTACTGCCTACGATGGGCATGGACGAGCCATGGCGCTATCGCAACAAGGCACAGGTACCAATTGGCGTTACCGAGGGTGGTCTGGTAGGTGGTTTTTACGCTAAAGGAAGCCATCGGATCATCGATATGGAGAGCTGTCTCATTCAGCATGAGCACAATGACGAAGTGGTTGCGAAGGTGAAGGAGATCGGCAGTCACTTTGGAATTAGCGCATATAACGAAGAGACAGGTCGCGGCCTGCTACGTCATGTGGTCGTGAAGAAGGCGTTCCGTACAGGCGAGATGATGCTTGTTCTGGTTACGAATGGTCGAGACATTCCGTACAAAGACGAATGGATTGGCAGTATCCGTGAAGCGATTCCGCATGTCGCAAGCATCTGCCAGAACGTGAACAAGAAGCAGACCAACGTTATCTTTGGCGATGAGACCCGCGTTCTCTGGGGACGTGATGTAATCTATGACTTTATTGGCGATGTCCAGTTTGCGATCTCTCCGCGTTCGTTCTACCAGGTGAATCCTGTGCAGACGGAAGTACTGTACGGGAAAACGGTAGAGTACGCCGGGCTGACCGGCAAAGAAACCGTAATTGATGCCTATTGCGGCATCGGTACGATCTCTCTTTTCCTCGCCCAACATGCGGATCAGGTGTACGGAGTGGAGATTGTGCCTGAAGCCATCGAAGATGCGCGTAGCAATGCCATGTTGAACGAAATGCGTAACGTGAAGTTCGAAGTTGGTGCCTCAGAGGACGTTATCCCACGCTGGAAAGAACAAGGCATCGAGGCCGACGTGATCGTTGTCGATCCGCCGCGTAAGGGCTGTGATCCGCGTTTGCTGGATACGATTTTGGAGATGAAACCGGAGCGCGTGGTCTACGTGAGCTGTAATCCGAGTACCTTGGCACGTGATCTTCGTGTGCTGGAGGATGGCGGATATCGAACGGTTGAGGTAACGCCAGTGGATATGTTCCCGCATACAGTACATGTGGAGAGTGTAGCGATGTTGGTTAGGGTGTAGTGTTTTGAAGCTACATTTACCTGTTTTAATATAGCTAATTTGCCCGAGGCTTCTAAAGCTCGGGCTATAATTGTTCAAACCGAAGTCATTCATTCAGCGAAAGGCATTCAGTTTATCCGTTTTCAATGGCTTGGTGTTGTTCAGTGATTTCTAATGCCACAGTAAGACGTGGTAAAGGTATGCCTAACTTTTTTGCTTCTCTCACAACTTCAAGTACCGCAAAACCGGCTTTACTATTGTTGTATTCAATGAAAAGTCGTGGTAAGCTGCCCTTTGCAAAAATAACCTTGTTAAACAGCGTGCCGAGAAGTGCTGGTGGAATCTTGGTCAACAGTAGAGTGATCGCGTCCATCTTTGCGCCTCTTGCTTTAAGTATAGGGGTCATTTCCCGCATACTCTTACCGACATTTGCGAATGAGTCACTATGATTCAAGACGGCTGGGAAACTTCCTCGTTTTAACACCTCGGTCTCCATCGCCGCATTCATGGCAAAATGATTCCATAGCCAGCTTTGCATATCTTTTGTCCAATTGATTTTAAAATGGGCGCTTTCAAATAGTTCTTTGACCTTGTTGTTTATCTGTTCCGTGCCTACCCGTGGTTTTTCCAGAAATATCGTTTTTAAAAAGCCGCCCCTAAGCTTATTGTCCTCAATGCCGCCTCCTGCTCCTGGGAACCCAAAGACAACATTGTTCATAGACAAGGGCAAGATCGATGATTTTAAATCCTGCCAAATATTATTGAATATTAGGATAGGGGTGTTACCCGCGGTAGTTGATAGTAATTGTGCTGCTTCGGGAAGTTGCTTCGTGTTGACACTTGCAATAATGAGATCGTAATTTGGGCTTATCTCCTCATGCAGTTTGATGTTCCAGCTTTCTTGGATGAACTGTTTCCCTCTTCGTGCGTCCCAAATTTCAAGCGCTATATGACTTCCGAGGGTTTCTTTTCTCCCTTTTCTAACGTAAAACTCAACGGTATGCCCTGCCTTTTCAAAAGCCCAAGCATACTGGGTCGATATGACACCTCTACCAAAGAATAAAATTCTCATATTACCTCCTGAAAAAAAAAATCAATCCTTGTTGATGATCCAACAACGTGTTGTATAATGTTATTGTATTGATTCACTTTACGATCATCAACCATCAGATTTTTAATATCTGTCGTATAATTGATCGAACAGCAGACGGAGGCAAATAATGAAAAAGCAACCTGAAATTACGGACAAAACAAGGCAGACATTTATAAATGTATTCTGTGATTTATATAGTCGAAAACCCATCGAAAAAATATCCATACAAGAGATCGCTAACCAATCAGGATATAATCGGAGTACATTTTATCAATACTTTACAGATATCTATGAGTTGTTGGACTGCGTTGAAGAGCGTGTTTTGAAATCCATTAACGAGGAAATGGCAGGCAGAGAGTTTTCTACACATACGTTCCAGGATGCACTTCAATGCTTGGAAAATGCAGAGGACATTTCAGTTCTGAAGGCCCTTTTGGGAGACTATGGTTCTGTTCATTTTGTGGAACGCTTGAAAAGAGAAATTCCCTTTGAGCGATTAATTGTGGATTTTCCAACAGATGATGTCTTGGCACCATATATCATTGAGTTTTACATTTCGACATTAATATCTATGTTTCGTCTTTGGATACGCAACGACAAAGACCTATCGTCAGAAGAATTGGTCAAGCTGATCGATAGCCTATTTGCAAAGGGGATAACACCGTATCATATCTTTGGCGCGGTCAATCCGAAGCGCTCTGATCTGAATAAAAAGTAAAGGGACGAGGAGAAGGAGAATGAGGGCTTGACTGTAACAGAATCCCTGATACGAGGGTCGCTTGCCTAATTATTTTTGCAAGAGCCTTTTCTGGAGTGCCTACAAACAGATCATACAGATATCCTAGCGAAAAACAGTAAAGAGGAGCATTTGCTCCTCTTTACTTCAATAACTATAGTAGTCTAAAACTCCTCACTCCATCATCCCAAGCGGTAATTAATACACATGCACATCCGTACCAAGCACGGATTTGTTTTGTACGGAATTACCGGATAGATATACCTTTTGCAGATTAGGCAGCTGGCTTAGGCTCTCGATATTGGAAATGGCATTGTTCTCGAGATGAAGCTCTTCTATGGCCTGCCAGTTACTCATAAATTCGAGAGAAGCCAGATTGTTATCTTGCAGAGTAAAGGAACGTAGAGCCGACATGTTGGCAAAGTAAGGCATCATCTGGTCAACTTCAGTAACAGAGGTATTGTTTATGCTGAAATATGGCTGCTCTAAGGTCAAATGTTCAAGCACGCTGTTCTCCGCGGCCGTTTTTTGTTCAAAGTTCAGCCTGCACTCGGAGCACATCAGAGATTTGACCTGCTTTAAACGAAATAAAGCATCGCTCTCCTTATATAGTGAAGAGTCGTAAATGTTCAGAGTCTCTAGACGAGGCAAGCCGTCCAGGGCACCAAGATGGGTTATTTCATCGATCTCCCAGAGCGAGATTTCCTCCAGTTTTGGGAATTTCCCCAGCGCAGCCAAGTTCAATTCCCCGCTTCCGCCACGGAGCGTCAGACTGGTTGTAGCCGGGGCCTTTAGCCCAGTGAGAAAGGAGCTTGGAATTTCCACTCGCCCCACATTAGGCAATGTCAGCGCTTCTGCTTTCTCGTAGTAACCGGACAACGTTAATTCCCGCAGAGAGGGCAGACTGTTTATGACCTTTACCGAACTAAGCTGACTTAGAGAAGCCAGACGTAGTGTAGTAATGGAGGCCTTGTCGGCCAAGGGCTCCAGGCTTGAGAAGTTTACGTTTTCGAGATCAAGTGTTTGTAGAGCAGGCATATTTTGTACAAAGTCGATGGACTTTACATTCGTTAAAAAGGATAGCTGAAGCTCCTGAAGCTGGGTCAAGGCGTACAGCGGCTGCAGGTCTGTGGTTTCACTGTAATGTATGGATAAGGATGACAGCCCGGTCATGGAGGACAACCATCCCAGTTCATCGACAAAGGTGAGCGACAGGGACTTGAGCGGCAGCTTGTTCAACAGAAAGAAATCCGTTACAGATTCATCCACATAGGTAATGGATAACGAGCTCAGATTAGGAAACTCCAGCAGCATGGCCAATTCCTGATTGCTGCGAAGCTGAGTGGAAAGCTCCGTAATTTTAGTCTTGTCTCCAAAGTAGCCCGAAAATGTACTGAAGGATTCGTTAAAAGCGCCTCCATAACTTTTTAATCCGGACATATGGGCCAAAGTGGTTTGATCCGTCTGGGAGATTTCATAGGTATTCGTCAGGTCCAATGCCGTCAGTCCCGTAAAGGCTTCAAAATCTCGCTGATCGATCTCCTGGCCATTCAGTTTCTTGTCCTGAGTAACATAAGTGATTTTCTCGGCCTGTTCATCGCTGAAGGGATCGGAGAGGCTATATGTAAACGTCCACTGATCATTCTCCGAATACTCTACAGTTAAATAGCGAAGACGAGCCAATTCCTCCTCTGTCGGCAGGGCAGATCCTTTATCGAAGATATCTCGCAAAAAGGAAAGAAGAACCTCGCTTTCGGGCATCTTTCGTACAGGCAGATTGGCTTCTGTTTTTGAATAGGTGGAGCTGTTGCTATAATAAAAATATGTACCGATGGCGCCTGATATGACAAGCAGCAGGACCAATAACAGCCTTAGGGGGATGGAGACGGAGACGGACGGCTTCGGCGTCGCCTCAGGAACTGTCCCGTGGTAATGATTAATGGTCTGGTCTACGTAATAGACATGATTTTGCTTCAATAAAAGCTCTGTTTCACAATAGGGACACTTTAAAACTTCATCCTCCTTGTATTCAATTCTTCCATTGCAATTGGGACAGTTTAACGGGATAAACGCCACGAATGTCCTCTCCTTCATTTCATTATGATGTTCATAAGATCATGCTGAACGGTGATCTGACTTCATTATACCTTGTGAATTTACGTTTGATGAGAGAAAGAAGTTTCACATAGCGAAGGAGTAGGGAATCCAGCTCCTTTTTGATCTTCTTTAAGTAGGGCAGAGGGGAGGCATTAGACATCATCAAGCGAACTGCTGCCTTTACCGGGACGGTTTATTTATGTTTATTGAACGCGAGGGTGAGTATGTTATATTGAGGAGAGGAAAATCAAACGATACCATTACATAACAGGTGGGATGTAAGATGTTCTTTTTTATTACATTGCTCGTGTGCTTTGTTGTATTCATGTTGCTGACTTCGTTCTTCAACAGAAAACATAAAGTTCTAATCTCGTTAGTCAGTTCGCTGGTAGTGAGTACGCTGCTTCAGGCTCTGGAGCAATTTTACCTAAGCGGTATTTTAGTGGCGTCGTTTTTGGTTTATTTTATAATCGGAAATATCAGCACTTTAAAAAGCAATCAGCTTAGGCTAATCTTGGCGGTATTATTCAGTACGTCCATAGTAACACTGGTGCTCTCGTTTACATACTTCAATCAAACCACAGCTCCACCAGATGCCGAGATTCTTAGAGTTATGTTTATGTACTACCCTTTATTAGTTGTGTTTATTGCGTGTTATATCTACATGCTCCTAAGCCTGTTCAATTTTAAAATGTTGCAAGCCGCCAATCCGTTCCTCTATATCTGGAATAAGGTTCGTGCTTTCAGACGGATGATGCGTTTGTTCTGGATTATTTCACGTAAAGGTTTGACTCATTTGATTCAGCAGGATCATGCCAAGTTACCCTTTGCGATTGCTGAGGTTCTGGATAACATGGGCGGCGTGTTTGTTAAGTTTGCTCAAGTGTTATCGACCAAAAAGGACATGCTGCCTGCGAACTATATTCAAGCGTTCTCCAGTCTGCATGATCAGGTTAAACCGCTGAGCCAAGATGAACTGAAAACAATCATTGACACTAGAATCGGAAATATGGATGAAACCTATGAATCCTTTGGGATGGAGCCGATTGCTGCGGCTTCGATCGGACAGGTTCATCTGGCAAAGCTAAAGTTAACGGGCGAGAAGGTTGTTGTTAAAATTCTAAGACCTGACGTGAAGCAGAAGATGACAGTGGATTTGGATATTTTGATCCAGTTTGTCACATGGCTGTCCGAACGCTCTATCAAAATCAAGAGACTTGGGTTAATCCAGTTGGCCGAAGGATTCAAACAGAATTTGCTTGAAGAAACAGATTTTGATATCGAGGCCTTAAATACGAATCTGTTACGAAAAGCCTTCCAGGAACATGATATTCAGATCCGTGTTCCTAAAATCTACGCCGAGTTCTCAACGAAACAGGTGCTCACCATGGAATATATCGAAGGAACCAGCTTCACAAAAGCGGTGACAAACGACGTGTCGGTGAGGGTGATGCACGCATTTTTGGATCAAATTCTGATGATTGGTATCTTTCATGCGGACCCCCATCCTGGCAACCTCATGCTTACTTCTGATGGAGAAGTTGCTTTGATCGACTTTGGTTCAGTGGGATATCTAACGGATGAGGAACGAGAAGGCATCTTAAGCTTCCTGATGGGTTACAGCACTAAAGATACGAAAGAGATGGCGCATGGCTTAACGCGAGTCTGTAAGGAAGGAGATTTACTGGATCAAAAGCTGATTGAACAACGCCTTAACCGTTTGTTAGCAGAAGCATCTTTCTCACCAGACCCGACAAGTGTCATGATGAAACGTATGATGACCCTGATCACGGATATGGGGATGTCCTTAAAACCGACCATTGCTGGTGCATTCAGAGCTATCATTACGCTGGATGGTACGTTGTCATCTGTAGATGATACCTACTCTTTATCTGCAGCAAGCCAGTCCTACGCCAGCCATATGGATAAAGGGCAGATGGTTAAGGAGCGCATAAGCAAGGTCAAGGACCAGATTACGGACTACATTCCTAGATTATTGGAGCTGCCTATTCTAAAGGAAAATAAAATTACGATTGCTCGTGAGCAAAATCATTCATTGAATGATGTTATAGGCACGTTAACGGTGGGAATTTTTACGGTAATCTGTATGGTTGTTATGCTCGCAAGTTTTGTAGTTCAGAGCGAAGTCATGCGATTTCTACTTGGTCCATTATCCATATCAGGCTTTGGTGTAGGGATGACCATTTTGAGCGTATCTGTAATTAAACATTTGAAGCCTAAGGTGTAGTGTATAGATAGATCAGGATGGATGAAACAATCGTTTAATTTTTTATTAATCAATTCAATCTACGGCAAAATGCACGACTGCACTATATAACATTTTGGTGCGAATAGGATCAAATGTTACTTGATGTTGGACTTGCTTCACACGCAGCATCAGCGCTTTATTGATTTCAATTCGTTCTTCAATCACTCGCGCCAGTTCATGAAAGTCATAAGCCTGCAAGCATTCGACTTTATCTTTAATTATATCCAGTGAGATTTCCATATTAAGTCATGCCTCCTCCAAATGACGATCTGCAGGTTAAATACCTGCCGAGCTTCATTTTAGAGGAGCTTTTCCAGTTCGGCAAGAGCAATCGGGCTGAAAATCTAATAAAGACGTGATAAAATCGGGAAAGGGCAATTTCGAGATCATCGAACTTTCAATAATTTGAAGATCCAATGGAAGTAATAACAGATACTGTTGTTTGAACAAAGTTACATTTGCATGGTATAAGTGAAGAAGAAGCTAGGACACCATAATGTGAAATTGCAACGAAACTGCGAATGATCATGTAAATGATAGGCAAGCAGATGCATGAGTTACGTAAATTACTGTTTTTACTATTAATGAGGACAAAGACTGTCCTGGAATGTATAGAGGAGCTTTTGAGATGACAAAGGAAAACTTTTGGCGTGATTTACCACGACCATTTTTTATACTGGCACCCATGGAAGATGTGACGGATGTTGTGTTTCGGCATGTCGTAGGTGAAGCGGGAAGACCGGATGTGTTTTTTACGGAGTTTGCGAATACAGAGAGTTATTGTCACCCGGAGGGGCACCATAGTGTGCGAGGGCGTCTGACTTTTACAGCGGACGAACAGCCGATTGTGGCTCATATCTGGGGAGATAAACCGGAATTCTTTCGTGAGATGAGTATCGGTATGGCGAAAGAAGGATTTAAAGGCATCGATATCAATATGGGTTGTCCGGTAGCGAATGTAGCCGAGAATGGAAAAGGAAGCGGATTGATCTGCCGGCCAGCCCTTGCGGCGGAGATTATTCAGGCGGCGAAAGCCGGGGGGCTGCCGGTCAGTGTGAAAACGCGTCTTGGATTTACTGAGGTCGATGAATGGCGCGACTGGTTGACCCATATTTTGCAACAGGACATTGTGAATCTATCTATTCACTTGCGGACGAGAGAAGAAATGAGCAAAGTAGACGCTCACTGGGAACTGATTCCGGAGATTAAAAAACTTCGTGATGAGATAGCTCCTAATACATTGCTGACGATTAATGGGGATATTCCTGACCGTGAGACGGGCCTCCGACTAGCTGAGCAATATGGTGTGGATGGCATTATGATAGGACGCGGTATCTTCCAGAATCCGTTTGCTTTTGAGAAGGAGCCGAAGGAACACAGCAGCACGGAATTGCTTGATCTGCTACGGCTGCATTTGGATCTCCATGATCAATATTCCGAGCTTGAACCGCGTTCGTTCAGCCCGCTCGCCCGTTTTTTCAAAATCTATGTTCGTGGCTTCCGCGGTGCTAGTGAGCTGAGAAACAGCTTGATGAACGCCAAAACCACTTCTAAAGTACGCGAATTGCTCAATGAGTTTGAAAGTAATGAACAGGTGGAGTAAGGCCGTAATCATGGATACGGAGTATGATTCAGGTAGATTTAATAAAAAAAGAAGCGGTAACTTTTCCGCTTCTTTTTTTGCTTTGCTGTTTAACGCGTATACTCTGGCTTCTCTATTGCGACTGGCTGAGGATTGGCAAGCACCCATAATACCGCCAACTCGGATAACCTGGCAGGCGCATCAAAATCGTATCCATTGCGAAGTCTGCTGACCAAATCTGCTGCCTCTTGGAGAAGTGCAGGAGCTAGTGGCGTACCAGAGCCCAGGTGACGAATCAGTGCATCCAGCATCTTGCGATACTCCGCATCCCAGTTTCCACCGCCATTATCCAATACTTCATGGGACACACGTCCTGTGATGCGGATGACCTCTCCCTGCACCGTTTGAGCGTGGCCCTGAGCCGGAATGAGATATTCCCACAGCTCTTGGTGCTGTTTGGTCCAAGTGGTTGCCTTTACCTGAATGGGGGTATTCCCATCGTGCATGATCCGATTCACTACCGGCTCGACATCAAATAACTTGTATAGTTTAATCAGCGCGTCTGAAACTTCATCGACCTTGTCCTTATTGAACTTCTCACGGACGAATTCAAAATCCTTACCGATCCGCTTCACCGATTCTTTCATTTCCGGGGTGACCGATGCTCCGGCAACCAGCAGAATTGCGGCAATCTCTGCCAGATTGACTATATCGCTATTCTGGCAATTGACTAAGCCCTTGGCTAATGGCGTATTTCCCTGTTTATTTTCTACGTTAATCGTAGCGCCTTGGTTTACCAACGCTTGAACCACTGTGGTTCTATATCCACTGACCGCTGCATGTAACGGTGTTTCATTTTGGTAGTCCACAGCGTCCAGATCTGCACCTAATTCAAGGAACAGGGGTACATTTCCTGACCAGTGTGAGGCATGGGCATGTAAGGGCGTGCGTTGATATTTGTCGCGTGCATTAATATCTGCCCCTTGCGCTACCAGCCAGCGGACCAATTCATCCGATATTTGACGAAAGCTGAGGGTCGTACCTTTGCTGTATCCCCCACGGGCATCCCATTCGCATTGCTCGAAAACCTCTTTTACGGTAGCGATATCATTATCTTTAACGAGTTTTTCCATATGAGCAGGTAAGGTTGCTTTCTTCGTAGCCATTACACTCTTCCTCTCTTTTGTGAATAACAACGTATGTTCCAATGGTAGGCTATGACAATTTAATAGTAAGTAGATAATTTTCTGCAATTTTATCACATAGGGGAATTTAAAACCAATAACTGGGTTTCTTCCATCGTCAATTTGTTTTGCTATGTTATAATTTAGGTGAATGTTGATACTGGAGCCGGATTGAAAAATATTTGAGATGATCACCGCAATTTATGCGGTAGGCTTTTGATAATAGGAGGATTTATGTCCTGGAGTAAATTGAAGCAACAACTGGAGAGTTTTCTTAGTCCCGCGTTAGTTGGAAGGGTGGAGTACCGTGCTACCAGCTATCGCTATTCACCTGATAAATCAGGCAATTGTTATATTACTGTAGATAAAAAAAATGTACTCAACATGAGTGATACTACAACCCCAATCCGATGGTATCAGACAGAGCAGGAGATCAAGAGCGATCCGGAGATCATGATTCCTGTGAGCGATGAAGAGATTGAAGCTATCAGAAAAGATTCCAAAGGACCCATTCCCGAGGATCGTCTTCAAGTCATGGCAAGAAGTAGAAAAATCTCCGTACATGCCAAAGAACTGTTGTTGGCTCAGACCGCACTCAGTAAATCGAATTTTACCGTTGCAGCTACGACGTATTTATCCACTTCTATAGAGGATAATCTGGAGAGCAAGGATATCTTGTTTAATATTCTGGCTCTAATGGACAGAAGAGTTGGCAAAAAGCGAATTCTGAACATGTCTGAGCAGGTCAAATTAAAGCATCCTGCCGTTCAGTATTTTTATGAACTGCGTCGTCGTACGGTGTGAAATTGAATAACATTCACGGATAGAGGTACACTGTGTCGGTGACGGTTTCACTGAAATCTGCCTGACAAGTGGATATAGCTTTTAACTATAACCAGTTATGGTTTTTAAGTATCCCTTCTAACTGCTCTCAGCGTGATATGATCATTGTATACAACGAGGGGGTTTTTTACATGACTGATAAGTTCCAGATCGTAGGAAGTTTATTGCGGCCGGATGAGCTGCTGAAATATAAAACGCAAATTGAACATAATGATGATATCCAATATCCGTTCTATGAAAACTACGAAGGATATGAAAAGTGCGAGACGGAGGCTATCAAACAAGTTGTCGCTAAGGAAATCGAACATAACTTGTCCGTTGTTACCGATGGAGAATTTTCCAAATCGATGTGGCATCTGGACTTTGTATGGGGATTTGGCGGCGTGAAGCGTTACATCGCGGATCACGGCTATTTCTTCAGAGATGTGGACGGAACTTCGAAATATGAAACACGCAAAGATATTGGACTGCGCATCACTGATAAATTGAGTGGAAAGAACCATCATTTCATTCAACTGTTCCAACAACTGCAAGACACGGCTGGCGAGCAACAAACGAAACTTTGTGTACCGTCTCCTTCCCATATTTTCGGTGAGCTTTCCTGGTCGGATAACATTGGTGGAACGGATTCTGTATATCAGAATATACAGGAACTCAAAGAGGGTCTTGTGATCGCGTATAAGGAATTCGTGGAGGAATTCGCTGCAGTGGGCGGTAAAATTCTGCAATTCGATGATTGCTTGTGGGAGCTGTTTGCAGACGACAACCCGAACTCTCCTTTTACAGGGGAAAATATTAATCAAGATGAAGTAAAGGGTCTCGCTACCGAATTCATTGATATTAATAATACCGTGATTGACTTTGGTCATAGCCTTGGTTTGAAAATGTGGACACATAACTGCCGCGGCAATTATGATTCCCGCAACATGGGTGGTGGATCGTATGCCAAAATTGCGAATCTGTTCCTGAAGCAATTGAAGTATGACCGTTTCTTCCTGGAGTGGGATGATGATCGTGCGGGTTCAATTGAAGCTCTGGAAGTGTTCAAGGACAGACCGGAAACGGAAATTGTACTGGGTCTGTTGTCATCCAAAACGAGTACACTCGATGATGAAGCACGTGTTGTCCGTTTGCTGGACGAAGCTTCCAAAATCATCGATAAGGATCGGCTGCTGCTGTCTCACCAATGCGGCTTTGCATCTTGTGATGGCGGTAATGAATTAAGCGAAGCTCAGCAATGGGCGAAGATTGATCAAGGGCAGAAGATTGCAAAGCAATATTGGGGCAGCACGATCTAGGATTTAAGCTGAATGTATTGTGACCTTATAAACACAATGTTTGATCAATAGTGTTATGCACGATAATGAAACGGCGACTTTTCCTCTGGAATCTATCCAGGGAGAAGCCGCCGTATTTGTTGTGGAACGTACACATGGTTAGGTTCTCATGTCTATAACTTTTTTAAACTAATGATGACGCATAGGCATGTCTTTCTTTATTACTGCGATTCACGCTGAGCCAGCCATTCCTTTTTCAACAAAGCATATTGATACGTATTCTCGTATTTCGGTGTGCCGTCCTCATTTTTGACAAATGAAATGAACTCCATAAAAAGACCTTCCCGGCGCATGCCCAGCTT
Organism: Paenibacillus sp. 2003; assembly: GCF_031455635.1. Taxonomy (NCBI): domain Bacteria; kingdom Bacillati; phylum Bacillota; class Bacilli; order Caryophanales; family Paenibacillaceae; genus Paenibacillus; species Paenibacillus sp. 2003. The sequence goes on from NZ_JAVDTB010000012.1 coordinate 70,621, forward strand.
CTCACACAGTTTCTGAGAACGGAAGTTATCATCCTCGACATAGGCGTACAGTCTTCTTATTCCCTGTTCCATAAAGAGATTTTCGATGAAAGCATTGGCGCTCTCACTGGCGTACCCTTTCCCTTCATATCTGCCATTAAAATTCCAACCAATACTATACGTATCTGAATTCGAATCCTTATCCGTATCGGAATCACGATCTTCCCTCATACCAAACAGCTCACCGATCAGCTCGTTACTGTCTTTCAGGCAGACCGCGATGTGGGAATCGTCACTGCTTCTTTTTGCGACCTCTGTCTCCGCGTCTTCCAATGTTAAAATTCGTTGATCCATAAAACAATTCACTCTGGGATTTGCCGTGTATTCCAATAGTCCGGCTGCGTCCGTTACGGTGAAATTTCGCAGGATTAATCGATTGGTTTCAAGTGTTTGCATAAGATATACCTCCGGTTTTCATATCAATAGATTGGCTATGTTCATGTTGTATCTCTTTTTATTTTACGAGACTCCCTATTCGTACTATAACTGGGTATAGCCTTGGGTTTGGCTTTGGCTTTGGTACTGTCTGACCGGGAGAACAATCCCACCAATTTCTCCCTATAGATATAACCGAGTACAAACCCGATTACAGCGATAACAGAAATAATAATGGCGATTGTGTATTGTTGCATATGAATTGTGGACCCTACAACGGTAGATGCGATGATCCACGGCAGACGACCAACGATAAGGATCGTGAAGAACCTAAACGAACTAATCGATGTAAGTGCGGCGACAAATACAAGCATGTCTTTGGGCAAGCCGGGAATTACGAAAAAGATAAATAAAAAAGCGGAGAACTTCTTTTCATCATGAATTAACGACATCCACTTATTATTTTTCTTTTGCATTAGTCGTGAAATATAGGCGCGACCGATATAACGGGTGAAATAAAAGGCGATCGCTGAGCCTATAATCAAGCCTATTGTAGTATACAAGGACCCAATTGTAACCCCATAGATATAACCGCCTGCAATCTGTACCACTTCACCTGGAATAGGTGCAACCACGATCTGAAGAATCTGGAATAAAATAAACATGACCGGACCCCAATGGCCTGTTGAATGAATATACGCTCTGAAATTGTCCATGGAAGACATGATTTTAATAATGGCAGGAGAATAATACACCAGTAAACCAATGGACAACATGATGAACAGACCCAACAATATGTTAATCATTACTTTTTTCGAAGTTTGTGGCATTCCTGACGACCCCTTTGTGTAATAACTTCTACATATTTACAGTATAAGACGAAATTATTAAGAGATACCTACATAACTTCTGAAGAATTCTTAAGTCGATTGTATTTGCTGGTAGTCGCTAATAGCGCATATTATACTGAAATTAGACGGAGGGATCAGATGAGCAAGAAAATTCTAATTGCTGATGATAACAGTGAAATTCGTGAAATTGTAAGGATTTTGTTAGAGAGTGAGAATTATGAAGTGATTGAAGCGATAGATGGTCAAGATGCGATTGATAAAGTGAACGAAGAGACGGATCTCATTATTTTGGATATGATGATGCCCAATAAATCGGGGCTGAAGGCGTGTCTGGAGATTCGTGAAAAAACAAGCGCACCGATCCTGTTTCTCACAGCGAAAACGCAGGATTCTGACAAACAATTGGCCTTTTCCTCAGGCAGTGATGACTTTTTGTCCAAACCCTTTTCCTATACAGAACTTGTTTCGCGGGTGAAGGCTTTACTGCGGAGATATTATATATATCGGGGCAAGGAGAAGACCGAAGAAAAGGACCAAATTATCATTAAGGATCTTACCGTCCATCAGGATTCAAAAGCCGTGTTTGTTGGGGAGAAGGAGATTGCTCTAACTGAAATTGAATATCAGATTTTGCTGCTGTTGGCTAAGAAGCGACGAAAGGTATTCTCGGCAGAAAATATATATGAGAGTGTTTGGGGGCAACCCTATTTTTATACGTGTAATAACACGGTCATGGTTCATATTCGTAACTTGAGAGGCAAACTGGAGGATGACCCGCAGAACCCTAAATATGTGAAGACCGTTTGGGGGAAGGGGTACAAAATTGAATAGATTATTAATCGGAAAAAAGCTGAAGATTAAACTGGTTCTGGCGGTTGTCATTTCTTTGGTCATTTCCATAAGTGCACTCGTTATTTTACAAGTTGTTGGCGAGACTGTATTGGATAGTTATTTAAGCAAATCCACTTTTGTAGAGAACAGGCAGCAAGATGCGCTTGATCGATTCGAAGCATTTGTGGATAATCAGAACGTGTCAACCCGTAATCATGAGCAACTGTCTGCTTGGATAAGACATGAGCGCTACTTAAATCTGTATATTTTTGCAAAAGACAAATTGATATTTTCCTCCAACACGGAGATTGATCCTGCCATTAATGAAGAACTGTTAACTCAATTCGTGCCATCAAAAATACCCATCACCACCATCCATTTTGCGGATCAGGATGCCCAGATATACTTGGTTAGCTTTTATGAGTATCAATACTACAACCTCATTCTGATTATTGGTGTTTTCATAGCGGCCATTGTGTTCCTTGTTTCCTTTCTACTGATGATTAATAAGAAAACATCTTATATTGGCGTGCTTGAACAAGAGATCAAAATACTCGAAGGTGGAAATTTGGATTATTCGATTACGATATCGGGAAAGGATGAACTGTCATCTCTGGCCCAGAGTATTGATGAGATGAGGAAATCATTTGTGGAGCGGCTGGGCAGCGAGGAGAGGGTCAGGATGGCCAACCGTGAATTGATCACGGCGATTTCCCATGATTTGCGAACACCACTCACGATTCTATTAGGATATATGGATATCATAGAGCTCAACAAATATAAGACACATGAGGATCTGTTGCAGTATATTCATAATAGCCGGGAGAAGGCCTATCAGATCAAAGTGCTGTCGGACAAACTATTCGAATATTTTACGGTATCCTCTGCCGCTGAAGAAGAGGAAGTAGAGTTTGAAATGTATGAGGGCAGAGCGCTTATCGATCAACTCATAGATGAGCAATTAGTGGTTTTGGACGATATAGATGTGCAGGTTCAGACAGATGCACATCATGAGGAGTTTTTGCTGGAAATCAATCTGGTCGCCATGCGTCGCGTAATGGATAACATATTTTCAAATATTCGAAAATACGCCGATCCAGTGCATCCCGTTCATATCCAGATTTCTTTGAAGCAACAATGGGTCATTCTTGAGGTAGAGAATAAGATTAAACGTGTTGGCAAAAAGAATGATAGCAACGAAATCGGGCTCGTTAGTTGTCAGAAAATGATTCAGCAGCACAACGGGACGTTGACGGTGTCACAGGAAGAAGATATCTTTTCACTACAGATTACGCTACCTGTCATCTTCAACAAACCAACTCAGACTCATATATAACGTATCTCTTGAAATGATACTGATTGTCTTCCGTGGGATTTCTCTGGCTGTCTGATTTTGTTGTTACCTTAGACTGCTGTAGTGGAGAAGCTTGCTAATGGGCATGGGCGAATGAACATCGCTCTACCATTCACACTATACAAAAAGAGCCATGCGACAGCATGGCTCTTACATATATCGTGAGAGGGCAAGCCTCATGTTTTAAACAACAGGTTCATTCTGTTTCTTGAAATATTGTTCAATTAGAAACGCGAGCATCGGTCCGGGCTCAGCCTTCTGTAATTGAGCCTGATCGCCAAATTCCATGAGATACGGCTGTTCCGTAGTACAAGGAGTCCAATGAGGCATCAGCTTTCCGGGGGAGTCCGAACCGTTTGGATCACCTGTAGCAATAAAATTGGATAAATAATTACACATCTGGCGAGCCAGATCATAATGCTTGCCTGTGAAAGGCCGCCAGCATTTGGCGAGTGTTTCGAAGAAGAACCACAGATCGACGGAGTGAAACGTGCCTGGCTGGTCCCAGCCCGGAATCTCGGCGTCGAAGTTATAATAGTAGAGAGGCGTTTCAGACGGGTGACCGCTGTTCGCGCGGATGGCGAGCAGAATGGCATGTTGGATCATGCGGACCGATGCTTGTTGCAAAGCATGTTCGATTTGGCTGGTATCAGCCTCGCATAGCTGCAAAAAGGCAGGAGCATCCTCGCCAAACAACTCCACAGCCATCTGCTTCAGTTCTTCCAGATTGGCTGCGGCGGGACGGGTCCAAAATTCGGAAGATGTATGCCCCAGCATTACGGGTATCGCCTCGCGCTCCTGCTGAACAAAACGAGTAAACGGATCGCCTGCGCAGAATTGTTCGTCGATGACGGTTCCCCAAAAGCTTTTGTATTCGAGTGCTTTGTCACGGAGATGTTCAGCATCCAGTTGTCTCGCCTCAGCCAGGGAAGACACGCCAAGGAAGCCGAAAAATTCAACCCCTGCTTGCTCTGCATCCCTTAGTGTGGAACGGACAGAAGGCACGTGGACCTTCGGGTATAACTCGGTAGCTATACCGCTCATGATGACGGCTCGCTGGAACAAGCCTTTATTTTGCGGAGAGGTCATCTGGCTAAGTACACTTCCTCCGCCTGCCGACTGTCCGCCGATGGTGATCTGGTCTGGATCACCGCCAAAGGCGGCAATGTTACGTTTGACCCACTGGGTACCTGCTTGCTGATCGAGATGACCAAAGTTGGCGGGTGCATGGGGGGATTCGGCACTAATCTCAGGATGGCACAGGAAGCCAAAGGCATTCAGCCGATAATTAATTGTCACAACGACAATACCTCTACGAGCGATTCGCTCGCCATCAAATTCCATTTCGGCCGTATGGCCGACTTGCAGGCCCCCGCCAAAATACCAGACAAAAACAGGTAGCTTCTCGTCCGTGCGCTTGGCTGGTGTCCAGACATTCAGATACAGACAATCCTCGTCCATGGGCAGGTCGGGATCAACGGCCCATTCGCGAGTATAGATATTGTTATCATCAATGACTGTTGGGGCTTGCATGGAGATGGGGGCAAAATCAAAAGCTTGCAGTACACCTTCCCAGTTCGACTGTGGCTGCGGAGCTCGCCAGCGGTTCTCACCTACAGGAGGTGCGGCAAAAGGAATTCCCTTGAAGCTGGTAATCCGCGGGTCCGCCGCGGGCAGTCCTTGCACTTGTCCATGTTCTACCGTAACCATTCTAAGCATACAACATTCTCCTCTCTGGATTTAGCGTGTAAGCGTTACCGTACATCTGATCAACGTGGCATTAGAAAGGGGGAATCAAGGTTGAATCCGATTTGGCATGAGAGCAGTAGAGCCAGTAATTTGTATTTTATCAGCGGTGGTCACAAGCCGGCCAACGCTCACCAATGGGGGCCAGGTGTGCGTGACGTTTACGCACTGCACTATATTATCCGTGGCCAAGGGACGCTGGAGACGGGGGGCCGCGTTTTTCGGTTAGTTACGGGTGAAAGCTTTATCATATTTCCGCAAAAGGAGATTTATTATTATCCAGACCCGCAAGATCCATGGGAGTACGTCTGGGTGGAGTTTAGCGGTGAGGATGCCGTGCGGTTGCTGGGGCTGACGCAGTTCTCAGAGGTACAACCCGTGGTGTCGATCTCACCGGAGACACTGCAGCCTTTTTTCCACCTTGCCTGGAACGCGGGTGCATCATCCTATGAATTACTGCGGGCGGATGCACGTTTGCGTCTGCTGCTCTCCTACTATATGGAGTATTATCCGAAAGAGCCGCAGGTGGACGCCAAGGATTATGTCTGGCTGGCGAGAAAGTACATCGAGCAGAACTACTGGAAGCCAACATTGACCGTCACGGAGATCGTAAAGGCAGTTAATCTGGAGCGTAGTTATTTGTTTCGTCTGTTTAAGGCAGCAACCGGCAAGTCTGTTTTGGAGTATATTACATCCTGTCGAATCGAGCGCGCCTGTGAACTGCTGAAAACGTCGGGCCTGCCGATTCAATCGGTAGCCTATTCTGTCGGATACAATGATCCGTTATATTTTTCCAAAGTATTCAAGAAAGCAACTTCACACACGCCAACGGCGTACATGACGCTCCACCGGACGAAGGTATAACGTTAACGGAACAGGGCGCAGTTCCCGGACTCTCGGAAATAACGGATCAGCTTCTCAATAGGCTCGCGTCCACAGTTCAACTTCACTCCTATACAATCGATGCACAGAAATTGCTGGGCAGAGCGCGAGATCAATTTGAGGTAGATGCCCACATCGTCTGAAGAGAGCGGGACCTGACACGAGGTGCACAGGCGATGTTGAGCCATCTATTTCACCAGTTTGGCACGCACAACTAAACAGTCATGTGCTGCGACAACGGGAGCGAAGCGTTCACGGAATACGCCAAGCTCTTTATGTTCCCAGCAGTCATACAGGGACAGGGCATAACCGGCAGCGTAAGGCAGACCCATATCCCAAAATTGCAAAGACAATTCCCGCTGGCTGTCACTCAGGTTGAAGAAACCAATAGCTAGATCTCCATCTGTGAGAACCTTCACCAGCATAAATACATCGTCTGTGTGAAACCATTGCGGCTCTGGTTTAATGCGGTAAGCTCCGCGCGCTTCTACATCCTGATTGATAGCGATCAGGTCAGGATTCAGGAGAATATCCTTTGTGATCTGGTTGGCTTTGCGCACGTCGCATCCGATCATTAATGGGGAACCCATCATGGACCAGAGTGAGAAGTGGGTTTTATATTCGATGTCGTTGCATCCGCCGATGCTGCCAATATAATCATTGTTGCTTCCACCATACATACCTACAATCAGCATATCCATGTCGTTATGGCAGAAGGAGCCGGTGTAGCTTTGTTTTCCCAATTGGGACAGGGCAAGTTCCTTCACTGAATCCCAATTGTCGCGGATATCCCCGGTAGAGCGGTACATATGAGCGCCCGATTCCCGAATCCAATCGTATACATCGTCGGCCCCCCAGTTGCAGGCGGAGAACAGGATATCGCGTCCGCAGTTTTTGAGCGCAAGGCTCATCCGTTTGTACAGCAGCTCTCCTGAGATATGGCGCGGCTTGAAGCAGTAATCATACTTCAAATAATCAACGCCCCATTCGGCAAAAAGGGCAGCATCCTGGAATTCATGCTCAAAGCTGCCTGGATACCCGGCACATGTATGCGTACCTACGCATGAATACATTCCGAACTTTAGTCCTTTGCTATGAATATAATCAGAAAGCGCTCTCATTCCACTCGGGAATTTCTCCGGGTCCGCCACTAGATTACCGCTCGCATCACGTTCCTTCAGGCTCCAGCAATCATCAATGACAATATACTCGTAACCAGCGGCCAGATAACCTTCCGATACAAACACATCAGCGACATCCCGAATTAATTGTTCGTTAATATCCCACGTAAAGGTATTCCACGAATTCCAGCCCAGGGCAGGGGCAAAGCCTAACACTTGATTGTTGCTCATGCTCTCGCATCCTTCCTCATCTCGGTTTGGTTAACAACACTAAACTGAACATAAACGATGAGCGACGTATCCTGCCATAGCTTAACGTTGCTTGGACATGGACATATGTTGCTCCGCTTGTGCTGGGGGAATCAGCTCTTCCAATCAGGCTCTCGGCAGGTATTTAGAAGTTGCCAGTAGAAGCATAAGAAAGGAAAAATGTCTGTCTGCGAAGAAGTTATATCTATCTTTTCAGGGATCTGTGCGAAACAATAGTATAGATGTTATGATCGGTGATAGTGCTCCAACAGGTTGTCAGAGCAACAGGGAAATTTGAATAGTATTCAGTTCTTTTAGGAAAAATACCCCAGTAGGGAATCCCTCATATGAATGGTAATAATCTCGCCGGAATGATTTTGCATATGGCAGAATAGTTCGAATTGGATAATGTACGATTTTGCATCGGTTTTTCGTTAAACATAAGTGTCTGTTTGATATGATCAGATATATAATTTATAAGATTGGGAGTGTTGCCAAATGAATCTAAATGAAGTGATGCAGGAGCTAGAAGCGCTGGGCAAAGAACGAACGAAAAAAATCTATATCTCCAATGGTGCGCATGAACCGTTATTTGGCGTGGCAACCGGTGCGATGAAACCAATGGCGAAGCGGATCAAAAAGGATCAACCTTTGGCGGAGCAACTATATGCAACGGGGAATTATGATGCGATGTACTTTGCGGGCGTGATTGCCGATCCTCAAGCAATGACGGAAGCTGATTTTGACCGTTGGATTGACGCTGCTTATTTTTACATGATCTCTGACTTCATCGTAGCCGTCACATTGGCAGAGACGGCTATTGCTCAAGAAGTTTCGGATAAGTGGATCGCGAGCGGAGATGAGCTGAAAATGTCAGCAGGATGGAGCTGTTACTGTTGGTTGCTCGGCAGTCGAAAGGATGCTGAGTTTTCTGAGAATAAACTAACGGAGATGCTGGAACAGGTGAAAAAGACGATTCATGAATCTCCGGAACGAACGAAATATTCGATGAACAACTTCCTGTATACCGTTGCAACATCCTATCAACCGTTACACGATCAGGCGGTAGAGACGGCCAAGGCCGTGGGACCTGTCGAAGTGAACAAGGATATGCCAAAGAGCAAGCTTCTGAATGCCTCCGAGAATATCCAAAAGGCAGTGGAAAAAGGGCGGACGGGCTTCAAGCGCAAATATGTAAGATGTTAATCGCAATCACTGTAATAGACTAGAACATCAGGAGATTTAACACATGCAGGAGGTGCTCGTATGAATGTAGAGAGTGTCTCCCTTTTTGTGTTGTTATGAATATCACGTACTTGGGTAACTGAAATCTAGTAACCGTCAAGCTACAAGTTAGTCAACAAATTTTCTGTCGATCCTTTATACTAATAAAGCCAGAAACATATCTAAGGAGTTGCCGAATCCAATATGAATAAAAAAGAAGTCGCGCATATACGCAAGCAGTTTAAACTCGATCACGATCTACTGAATATTTACGATATCCTCAACGTGTATATTACGAAGGAAACCAACGAGGTCTATCACTGGGAGCGTCATCCGTTCGAACTGGTGGACAGAGAGAAGCAGGAGCTGTACATGGGCAATTTCAAAAAATTGCTGACAGGTGATTTGGATCAGAAGTTGTTTGAGTTGAAGTTCCAGGAAGCGGCGGAGGACCCGGCACAGGTACTGCTTCACCAGGCTCTGGTAACAGGTGATCCGGATGAATGGCAGGATCTGATGCTGCTGCTCGTGGATCGAATGTTGGTGGATACGAAGTTTGAGCGGGACATGGTAGCTACGTTTGTGCGTGGACAGTATTATCTGCCGACCAAGGCTAGAAACGAAGCCACGGAAGAGAGTGAGAAGAATGAGGTGTTCGCCCATCCGTTCATTCTGTGCAGCGTAAATTCCACGGAGAAGCAGCGGAAAACACTCTTGTTTGATTACGTGGAGAGAGAATTCAAATACAACATTATTGTCGATCCGATTATCAAATTAAGCACGCCAGAGCAAGGATTCCTGTACCCTAGCGTAACGGACAACTACTCCGATGTGAATCGTGTTCTATATTGTACAGGGAAATCCAATTTCCCGGATCCGCATTTTGTTGAAAATGTATTAAATGGAGAAAGATCCGTAACCGCACTGGAAGAACGGGCGATCTTCGAAGATATCGTGAAGGAAGTGGCCGGTGAACAGCTCGATTCAGCCACCATTGCACATGTATATGAGGAGATTAACCGAGTCATCGAGATTAACGAAGAGTCCCATGAGGAAGAACCTCCGAAGCTGGATTATAAAGATCTGGAACGTGTACTGACTGCAAGCGGTATAGAGGATCTGACAACGGAGAAAGTAGAACGTGCCTTCGAAACGATCGTTGACAACAAGAACTATGAGATGAAGGCGACCAGTGTTATGCCGAAGTTTACGTCCAAGTCCATTAAGATCGAGACCAAGGTTGCTACAATTTCGGTTAGCCCGCAAGACCTGAGATATGTGAAACAGGTGAATTATCAAGGCAGACGTTGCATCATGATTGAAGTGGACGAAGATGTTGTGATTGAAGGGTTTACGCTCACTACGGAGACGCTTTAGACGATTTGTGATAAATAAATAAGTATCAGTATAAGGGTCGCGTGGAACGGCCATCTATTTTTAAAAAAAGCCCAAGCCTAAGGTGGATTGCCCCCTTAGAATAGACATTGGAAAACCCCCTGGGTTTAACCGATGAAATTCTAGGGGGTGCAATCCATCACGACTTTCGGGCTTTTTTTTACCTTTTTTTATGAGTAGGGTTATGACTCATTGCACGTAAATTCATACCCACCCCGTGAATTCCAATATCGACGCTTTTGCAGACTGGGCTTCTGTTTGAGCCCCTTTGCGCCAGGCTTTAGGTGATTCTCCCATCAGTTTGGCGAAGCAGCGGTTAAAGCTGGAGATGGATCGGAAGCCAACTTGCTCGGAGATTGATAGAATGGACGCCTCGGTGCTTTTTAATCGTTTGCATGCCTCTTCAATCCGGGTACTGTTCAGAAAATCAAGCGGCGTGGTTCCCATAATTTCATGGAACTTGCGGCGAAAATGCGTTGTACTCAGATGACACAGTTCAGCGAGGTAATCGATGGTCACAGGCATCATATAGTTTTTGGTGATAAACTCCAGCACCGGTGAGATGACCAAGTCACCTTGGAGGTCTCGTTCCCGTTCCTGATCCTGAGATGACAAGCGCTCGCTGCTCGCATGAATTCGAAGCAGTTCGATATATAGAGACATCAACAAGCCGTACGCGCTCTCCCGATAATAGGGAGACTGCTGCTTTATCTCTTCTACCGCTGATGTTGCGAGTGTGTGAATTTTGGGATGCTGTTCCTTATTCAGAATGCAATTGGTTCCCTGAATCGCCCATAAATTCGGTTCAATGTGAGTTTGTGCTGTTTTGAGCGAATGGCGGAAGAGTTCTTCCGGTGAAAAAAAGATATAAGCCCACAGGCTGGCGTTATTAGGTGAACTGTACGTGGTATGCGGAAGATAGCGGGGAATGAACGTGACATCGCCTGCCCGAAAAGGCACAGATTCTCCTTTAATCTCCATGATTCCTCCATCGGAATAACAGATGCCAATCTCCATGTGGTTATGGAAATGAAGATGCTCACTCTTGATATCGGATATTCTCCAGCGGTCTCCACTGAGTAACAGGACAGGGAAATCAATGGGCAGACTGTAGTGACGATATTCAATGACAGGTTTCTTCGGTTTGGGCATTTTCGAGGACTCCTATGTATAAATGATTGAAATTGCGCAGTTTTGTTATGAATATGCTTAGAATGAGACTATTTTACTGCGTACAATGGAATAAGTAAAGCGTTTACAAAAATGGACGGACACCTCTCAGGACGCACTTGGGGGCGTGTGCGCAGGGAGAGGGGAATAACAATGCTTCAAGTGAAATATGACCGGGAACAGATTCTACACGTAATCGAGAACGTTACCAAGAAAACACTGGATATGGATCTGACATGGGATTGGCCAGGCGGGGTGGCTTATTATGGTGTATCCAGAGCCTATCAAACGACAGGCAACCAAGAGATTCTGGACAGGCTGGTGAAATGGGCAGACGAATATATCGAGCTGGGTCTGCCAAGTTGGACGGTAAATACATGTGCCATGGGTCATGTGCTCATCACTTTATATGAAGAAACCGGAGATCAGAAATATTGGGATATTGTTCTCAGCAAAGTCGATTATCTCCAGAATCATGCGCTTCGCTTTGGAGACAACGTGCTTCAGCATACGGTATCCGTCTCCAATGATTTTCCGGAACAGGCTTGGGCGGATACCTTGTTTATGGCGGCATTTTTCCTGCTCCGTGTAGGTAGCAAATTAAAAGATGAAGCCATGATTCAGGATGCGCTGAATCAGTATTACTGGCATATCAAATACCTGCAAGATCCGAGCAGCAGTCTGTGGTATCACGGTTATAACCATATCAACAAGGACCACATGTCCGGATTTTACTGGGGGAGAGCGAACGCTTGGGGCGCCTATACAATGTCTCAAGTGAAACCGCAACTGAAAGACTGGTATCTGTATCCGCAGTGTATGGATGTAGAATGTGCACTTCGCGATCAGTTGGCGGCTCTCAAGCTGGTGCAGACCGAGAATGGCTTGTGGCGTACGGTTTTGGATGACGAAGATTCGTATGAAGAAGTATCGGCTTCCGCGGGTATTGCAGCAGCCATGATCAATAACGGCAATCCACTGCATACCAAATACGTGCAAAAGGCACTGGAAGGTATCCTGAACAACATAAGCGAAGATGGACGCGTGCTTGGTGTATCTGGCGGTACGGCGGTGATGAAGGATCGGGATGGCTATCGCAATATTCCAAAAGACTGGATTCAGGGCTGGGGTCAGGGCCTGGCACTCGCTTTTCTGTCCGATATGTTGAGATAGGGAGGGAACCACATTGTTCAAACCAACCAAAGGCTCCTTTACACTACCGGGAGAATCCGGTTATGAGGCACTGACGCTGGAACTTGCCGATCGCTGGGGTGCCGATGTGATCCGTGACAGTGACGGTACAAAGTTGTCCGATGAGATTATCAATGCCGGATACGGCATCTATTCAACCATTTGCATTATTCGGGATCATAATGAGTGGGCATCCCGTAATCTGGATAAACTGCAGCAATGTTTTCTCATTACGAATCCTAAGGTCGCTGTGCAAGATTATGTATCCATCTATCTGATGGAGGACTTCTTCGCTGAACAATTCAGGGTGAATGATTCCAAAGAAGCGTTTAAATATTGGCAAGTTTATGATCGAACGACTGGGGAAGAGGTACCTAGAGGACAATGGAATTATGAAAGGGAATCTGGCAATGTTGTCATTACCGGTGTTGCTCCTTGGCATAAATACACGGTGAGTTTCATGGTCTATCGGATCTGGGAAGAAATCTCCATGTACAATCATACGACGAATAATTGGGATAAAGAGCATCTGATGCAGATTGACCCGATCTATACGGAGACACAAACCTATCTGCTGGATTGGATGGAAAAGTGGTGCCAGGAACACCCGGAAACAACCGTTGTACGTTTTACGTCCCTATTTTATAACTTCGCCTGGATCTGGGGCAGTGATGAGCGGAACCGCCATCTGTTCTCGGATTGGGGTTCATACGATTTCACGGTAAGTTCGAGAGCACTGGATCTGTTTGCTCAGAAATTTGGGTATTCACTCTCAGCCGAGGACTTTGTAAATGGCGGTAAATATCAGGTCACTCATATGCCTGCGGATCAGCGCAAACTGGACTGGATGGCATTTATCAATGATTTTGTCATTGAATTCGGCAAGAAATTAATTGATATTGTGCACAAACATAACAAGCTGGCGTATGTCTTCTATGATGACAGCTGGGTGGGAATGGAGCCGTACAATGAACGCTTTGAGGAGTTTGGATTCGACGGCATGATCAAATGTGTGTTCTCCGGTTATGAGGCTAGAATGTGCTCAGGCGTTAAGGCTGATACCCATGAGATTCGCTTGCATCCCTACTTGTTTCCAGTTGGCTTAGGCGGGCTTCCTACCTTTAAGGAGGGAGGAGACCCTACCCTGGATGCGAAGAAATACTGGATTAATATCCGGCGTGCGCTGCTGCGTGAGTCGATTGACCGGATTGGATTGGGTGGATATTTGCATCTGGTTGAGCCTTACCCGGACTTTGTGGATTATATCGAGAAGATTGCCCATGAATTCAGGGAAATGAAAGAGCTGCATCAGGCTGGAAAGCCTTATCAGATCAAAACAAAGGTAGCCGTGCTGCATAGCTGGGGCAAGTTAAGATCGTGGACCTTGTCTGGTCATTTTCATGAAACACATATGCATGATCTGATTCATGTGAATGAGGCATTAGCCGGGTTGCCTGTTGACGTGCAGTTTATTGATTTTGATGATATTCAACAGGGGGCATTGAAGGATGTAGATGTCGTCATCAATGCCGGCTCTGCAGGTTCAGCATGGAGCGGTGGAGAGCATTGGAGTGACCACAAGTCTGTGGACATATTGACCCAATGGGTGTATGAGGGTGGTACCTTTATTGGCATTAACCAGCCTTCCGCAATGGACGGGTACGACAGCTATTTTAGAATGGCGCATGTGCTTGGAGTGGATGAGGATACAGGCGCCAGAGTTGTCCATGGAAAATGGTCGTATGAGGTTAATGATGAGTATGGTTTGGTGCCTGAGGGAGCCAGCATACTTCCGAAAAAGAACATTTATCTTACTGATGGATTAGCAGCTGTAGTGAGTGAAACGGATGGTCGAATCACACTGTCCACACATGCTTTTGGAAAAGGAAAAGGGATCTATTTACCTTCCTTCGAATTCAGCTGGGAAAATACAAGACTACTTCTGAATTTGATTCGATTTGCGGGCAATGAATTCCATGAAACAAAGTACATCACGGATAACTTGTACACCGAGTGCGCCTACTACCCTGAGAGCAACATATTGGTTGTGATCAATAATAGCGATCAGGTTCAGTCCACGACGATCAGTACAGAGCATGGAAAACAGACCATGGAATTGGACCCGTATGATACGGTGATCACCAAAATAGGTTTAACAAAATCGGTATCCCCATAGAATGATGACTCGATAGACCGTATCCCTTAACTAGGGAGCGGTCTATTTTAGTTATTAGGGCGTGTCTGAAAACTCCGAAGGAAGAAGATTTTATAGTACGGATATTACTGTATAGTGTTAACACTATTTAGTAGAATATTTAAATAAGGATAGGGATCATGAGCCCTAATATATTATTGTTTTCATCTTTTGAAAGGAGAGAATGCCCTAATGTACAGTTATAAAATGTTGGACAAGATAAGCATGGAAACACTTCACGAGGCGTTTGTGGATGCGTTCTCCGACTACCAGGTTAAAATGGATTTGCCTTTTTGGAAGTTTCAACAAATGCTCCAACGAAGGGGTTATCACTCCGAAATATCTATGGGAGCCTTTAAGGATGAGAGAATGGTCGGATTTGTTATTAATGGACTTCGAAGCTGGAATGGAAAGACAACTGCATATGACCTTGGGACAGGCGTTGTAAAAGATTGCAGACGGCAAGGCATTACAAGCGATCTGCTCTTAAATATTCAAAAGCTGTTAAAAGAAAAAAATGTAGAGCAATATTTGCTGGAAGTCATCCAATCCAACGAATCTGCAGTTCAGCTGTACAGTAAACAAAACTTCAAAATTCAAAGGGAATTTTCATGTTTCCAGTTGCAAAAAGATCAATTCATACCGCAAACGACCTGCACGGTGGAATGTGTGGAGAGAATCGATTTGGAGCAGTTTAAGGAATTTTGGGATGTGGAGCCCTCCTGGCAAAATTCAATTGATTCCATCTACGCTGTACCGGAAGCTTTTATCTATGTCGTTGCACGTCAGGATCACAAAATTGTTGGCTATGGCATTATAGATCAAAAAAAAGGTGATGTTCCACAGCTTGCAGTGAACCAAAATTATCGGGGTAAAGGTATTGCAAGCAGCATCCTGACAGAGATGGTCCAACGCACAGAATCGCCTAGAATCAGTGTCCTCAATGTGGAGTCTCATCTGAAACCGATGCAAGATTTCCTCCTGGTCAAATCAGGTTTTGCATATCATGTGGGCCAGTACGAAATGCTCTTGAAATTATAACGTGATCGTCGTTTCGACTTAAGATCAGATCCGGTTCATACGAAAATATGTTGGTGTTAGTGTCTGTCTTGTTGGGCCAGTTGAACGGGAGGTTGATTAAAGGCTTCCCGGAAATCCTGGATTACAGTATCCAACCCATCCTGTACTCGTTATAATAATGTTGATATATGACATGGTTAGAGGAGACAAAGACATAACATGAGCCGAAAGACATACTGTAAGCGTATTCAGTTTCTGGATGATTGGAGTCTCAAAACCAAGTTGTACATATTGTTCATTTTTTGTGTGCTGGTCCCGGTCCTGGTCACAAATACCGTGTTTTACCAAAGCATCAAAGGTAACATTGAAGAGAAGGAGCATAGCCGATTCAATGAAATGCAGCAAAGGATCAAGTTCAACCTGCGGAACAGTATAGACAATAGCTTGTATGTGTCCAATTTTCTCTATACCGATGGAACGCTGAACCGGTTCATGGAGTTCAAGTATCGCGATCAGGAAGACTATTACTCTGCCTACTATGATATGCTTAGCAACAACAATCTGGTCAGGTACTATTACAGCTACCAGCAGGTGAATCAAATTACGTTTTATGTTGGCAATGATACCTTCGTCAATGGAGGAAACTTTATTAAGCTGGATGATGAGGTGAAGAAAAGTGATTGGTATCAGGCGCTGATGAACACGAGTGACCATATCATGATCTATTCGTATTTTGACAAACAGCAGGCGGAGATGTCGCAAAGTCAGGGAGGACGCAAAGTAAGCATTATTCGTAAGCTGGATTACTTTGGGGAGCAGCAGGTTGAAAAGGTGTTAAAGGTTGATCTGGACTACGCTTTCATTAACAAATCGCTTAAAAATGAGGGAGCAAATGGGAAGGTGTATGTCGTTTCGGATGGCAGGGTCATTTTCTCGAACGATTCAAAAATGAATCAGATGCGCAAGCCATTTAATCTGATTGCAAACAGTCCAATTGACCCTGTTCAATCCATGCAATCGATTCCCGTCGTATCCGAGGATTGGCAGATTGTCGTCAGCACGGAGAAATTGGACGTTCTGTCGGAGATTGTTAATTCCAAGCTTAATTTGACTTTACTAATCATTCTTAATCTGTTGGTGCCGACACTGCTAATCTGGTTGATATCCAGATCACTGGTCATCAGAGTTGATCGGATAGCAAAGCACCTGGATCAAGTGAAGCATGAGAAATTTGAGGTGATATCGGGACCTGTGGGCAAAGACGAGATCGGCAGCCTGACCCATAGTTATAATATGATGGTCATTAAGATCAAGAACCTGATTGAGATTGTGTTTAAGGGTCAGGTGGAGCGGCAAGCCCTTGAGCTCTCCAAGAAGCAGGCGGAGCTGAAAGCCCTTCAGAGTCAGGTGAATCCCCATTTCATGTTCAACACGCTTGAAACGATCCGTATGAGGAGTTTGATCAAGGACGAACTTGAAACCTCCGATGTCATTCATAGACTGGCACTGCTGTTACGTCAGACGATCAATTGGGGCGATGATCTGATTACAATCGCAGAGGAAATCAATTTTGTGGAGAGTTATCTGAGTATCCAGCAGTATCGCTTTGGTGAAAAGCTGCAATTTGCAATCCGGATCACAGACGAATCCATTGCTGCCATGATGATACCTAAACTAACCGTTCTCACCTTTGTGGAGAATGCTTGTATCCACGGCATTGAGGGGACGTCGAATGATGGGGTCGTGGAGGTATTATTCGAAATTCGAAGTAATGAACTGTACATTTCCATTCGAGATACCGGAGTTGGTATGGATCAGGACAAGCTGGCCTCGCTCCGCAAAATGGTGCAAGATCCGAGTATGGATCGGATGAGCGAGCTTAGCAGCATTGGTATGATGAATGCATATATTCGGCTTCGGATGTATTTTGATGATTTCGTTCAGGTGCACATATTCAGTGAAAAGGGGAAGGGAACAACGATTGGCATTCAAATTCCTCTTATGCAGGCATCCCAAGAATAAGGAGCGAGGATATGATCAACGTGCTGATTGTGGACGATGAGCCATTTATTCGCCAAGGTCTCCTATTGTTAATTGATTGGGAGTCTTACGGATTTCAGATTTGCGGTCAGGCTTCTAATGGCATGCAGGCATTGGAGTGTATACGCGCTATACAGCCCGATCTGGTGATTTCCGACATTAAGATGCCGGAAATGGACGGATTACAGCTTGCCAAAACCTTGTACGAGCAATATAGCGGTGACATCAAGCTGATTCTTCTAAGTGGATTCTATGAGTTCGGATATGCCAAGCAGGCGATTAAATACCAGGTGGATGACTACATTCTCAAGCCTATTGTGAAGACCGAACTGGTTCAGGTGCTTGAGGAGTTCAGGGATGCATTCAATGCGCGAATGGAAGAGAAGCGATATCAGCAAAAAAAAGATCGGATTATTATGGCCCAGCATATGCAGTCGATCTTGCTTGGGGTGGCCGAGGAGGAAGCTGTTACGAGTCTGCAGCCCCACTATCAAGATGCCGGCATACTGCGTTGCATCCTGATTGAGGCGGAAGCCGGTCCAGATCAGGGAACGGATTGGTGCGCTCGTGTTGAGGCATGGGTGGGCAAGCCCTTGCCGGGACAAATTTTGAAGCCGTTCACAGGTGATAAAAATGCGGTTCTGCTCATGGTTACGGACCTGATGGTGAACCGTGAGGCAGTGACCTTGGAGCAATATTTGACCCGATTACATGCCGATCTGAGCCATGGTCAAGAGGCGGCTATTGCTTGTTATGTCGGGAAGGAAGTACATGAGTTGGAGGCGCTGCACGAGTCTTATCAATCCTGCGGCATAATGAAAAGCTTACGTTTCTTCACCACTTGCAGGCCCATTTATTACTTCGAACTTATGGATACGACCTTATTTGTTAATCGGCCGGGACAGTTCGAAAAACAATTGTTTGATGGGCTAGTCAAGTGTATTGAGGAACAGCAGACGGATGAGTTATACAGTCATGCAAAGGCCATTTTTCAATTTTTTCTGGATGAGCGAATCGAGCCGGGCATTGTTCGCATTCACTTGCATTATCTGGCATACACTTTGCTGGATCTCGTGAATAACGATACGGTTACTCCAGATTCCGGGCTGATGGAATCGACTTTTCTGAAGGTGAACTACGCGATGTTATCCATGGAGGAAAACATTGAACATTTATGCGAATTCTCGCTCATGTGCGCAGAGAAACTGAAGGAGCAGCAAAAGTCAAATGCGATGGGCGTATTAGCCAAAATTGAGGCCTTCATTCACGAGCATTACAGAGAAAATATCAGCCTGAAGTTGCTCGGGGAGCAGTTTTACATGAATAGTGCATATCTGGGTCAGATTTTCAAAAAGCATTACTCGATCAGCTTCAGTGATTATTTGAATCAATTGCGTATTGAGGAAGCCGCCCGGCTGTTGCGCAGAACAGATCAAAGAGTATACGAAATCGCAACCATGGTGGGATATCGGGATTCCGATTACTTTATTAGCCGGTTCGAGAAACTCATGGGGGAGACTCCTGCACAATATCGTAAAAGTGCCCATGCTGCGTACTCTCTTGATTAACATCCTGCACTCCTTGACGGAGCGGCGGGATATTTTTTTTCGCAGATGCTGGAATTAGTGGGATTCCATCTATAGTTTATCCCGTTGAGAGGGGCATGGAAGCATGATAATTTTAAGTCAGCCTTTGGAAAGCGCTTTCCAAAAAGCTTCTGTCAATATAATCGATGGAGGGGTCATGATGAAAAAGGATGTTAGAAAAAGAATCAAGTATAGTGCTCTGCTCGCTTTAATACTGGTCATCGCACTCACTGGATGTACACCGGGATCTTCCTCGAAAGGGGAAAAGACAGCAGATGGAAGGGAATTGAAACAATTTTCCGCATTTTTTGCCGTACCGGGAAAAATTGCGCCTGACGATAATCGGGTGTTAAAGGCTATTGAGGAGAAAACAGGCGTCAGAGTTACGATGGACTGGCTTACAGGCCAAACAGCCAAAGAGCGGATTGGTGTACTCATTGCAGGCGGCGAATATCCCGATTTTATCGATGGGAGTGATGGTACTCAGCAACTGGTAGCAGCAGGAGCGTTAGTACCACTTGAGGATTACATCGATAAATATCCAAACATCAAAAATTACCTGGGCGAAGACTGGAAGAAGATGAAAAATACGACGGATGGACATATCTACTTCATTCCTCAATTCGGCAATATACAAGAAAAGTCGATGAAAGTATCCCATGACGGAGAAGCATTCTGGATTCAGAAGGCCGTATTGGAGTGGGATAATTATCCGACAATCAAAACGCTTGACCAATACTTCGACTTGATTGAACGATATAAAGCAGCTCACCCGACCGTTGATGGTCAGCCAACAATTGGATTTGAAATTATCTCCTATGACTGGCGTTATTTCGCACTGGAGAACCCTCCGCTCTTCATGGCTGGTTATCCTAACGAAGGCGCAGCCATCGTTGATAAAGAAACGCTGACGGCCAAAAACTATAATACCATTCCGGAAGCGAAGGTATATTTCAAGAAAATTAATGAGGTATATCATCAAGGCCTCGTCGATAACGAAACCTTTACAGCAAACTATGACCAATATATCTCCAAAATTTCAACCGGACGTGTGCTGGGCATGGTGGATCAAGGATGGCAGTTCCTTGACGCCGAGGCATCACTCGTGAAGCAAAAATTGTATGACAAAACCTATGTACCGTTGTCCATTACACTTTCCGAGGATGTTAAAGGGCGTTATCAGAACAATCCAATCCTTAACGTGAATGGTGGCCTGGCCATTACAAAGAGCTGCGAGGATATCGAGGGAGCACTTCAATATATTAATGATTTGCTGGACCCTGAGATGGAGGTATTGAGAACCTGGGGGCAGGAAGGCGTGGATTACCAAGTCGATGACAAAGGCGTGTTCTCCAGGAATGAAGAGCAACGTGCGAATTCCAAAGATCCGGACTGGGTGCTGGCAAACACGGGAAGCCCGTTGGTCTATTTCCCGCATCATGAAGGCATGACCGCTGACGGGAAGAATGCCCTTGACCCTAAGGAGCAGCCGGAAGAGTACCTTGCCACATTGAATGACATCGACAAAAAAGTGCTGAAGGCTTATGGATATACGAAGTTTACCGACTTCCTTGAGCCTGCGGAGGAAAATGAACCGTGGTTCCCGATCTATACCTATAATTTCGAACCAAATAAACCGGAGACCATCGCCAGACAGAAAATGGACGATGTAAAACGCAAATGGCTGCCAAAAGTGATTATGACTTCACCAGCCGAATTTGATAAGGCTTGGGAAGAATATCAAGCCACGCTCAAGGAAAGCGCAGATATTAAAGCGTATGAAGATGCGCTGACGGAAGAAGTTCGCAGACGTATGGAACTGTGGGGATAAAGGCCTCTCACACAGAAAGGCTATGGGGAACCCCGTAGCCTTTCTTACACGCTAGATTGGGAGATTGGATAGGAATGGAATCGATTCACCCAGACTGGGTGATATAGATAAACTCGTAAGCAAGGAGAGAAAAACATGGTCAAAAAGGAGCTGCAGCCTTCGTTAAAAACCAGCCATATCCCAGCGGGAACAAGCTGGATCGGGTACAACCTGTCCAGAATGAAAAGTCAGCGACAATTAATGTGGATGTCATTTCCGTTTATTGCGTTTATCGCTATTTTTGCGTATGGACCATTATGGGGCTGGTTGATGGCGTTTCAGAATTATAGACCCGGCATTGGTTTTATGGAGCAGGATTGGGTGGGGGTGGATCATTTTCGAACGTTATTCACGGACCCTACATTTTTACGTGTCATTCGCAATACGCTGGCGATGAGCCTGATCAGTCTGTTTCTGGGATTTGTCGGCTCGATTGGTCTGGCGCTCTTATTGAATGAACTGCGAATGGTATTGTTCAAACGCGTGGTACAGACGGTTTCCTATCTTCCACATTTCCTGTCGTGGATCATCGTAACAGGTATTGTTGCGAATGTATTATCAACGGAAACAGGAATAGTGAATGTGCTGTTGACGAAATTGGGCCTGATTGATGCACCAATCAATTTTTTTGCCGAACCCAAATACTTCTGGGGGATTGTAGGTCTGTCCAGCATGTGGAAGGAAATTGGCTGGGGCACGATTATTTATCTGGCGGCCATGGCGTCGATTAATCCGAGCTTGTACGAGGCAGCTTCCATCGACGGAGCCGGCCGCTTTCGCAAAATGTTTAATGTCACGCTTCCAAGCATCAAACCAACGATCATTATCCTGCTTATCATTAACGTTGGTAACGTACTGAACGCGGGTTTTGAGATTCAATACTTGCTGGGGAACGGACTTGTGCAGGATGTATCCGAGACGATCGACATTTTTGTTTTGAAATACGGGATTAATCTCGGCAACTACTCACTTGCCACCGCAGCAGGCATTTTCAAAAGTGTGGTCAGTCTGGTGCTCATATTTATCGCCAACGGGATTGCCAAGTCTCTTGGTGAAGAGCGATTGATATGATAAGGGGGCAGAGCTGTGAAACGATTTAGCAGAAAACGAAGCTTGGGTGACTCTATTTTTCCCATCACCAATGGCATATTTATGTTGCTTGTCATGGTTGTTACGTTATATCCTTTTTTAAACACCATTGCCGTATCTTTCAATAACGGGCTGGATACGATCCGCGGGGGGATCTATCTCTGGCCGAGGGAATGGACGCTGCAAAATTACGTCTCCGTATTCCAAAACCCGAATCTGACACAAGCCGCATTTGTTTCGGTCGCCAGAACTGTGGTGGGAACGGTTGTACAGCTGTTCTGTACAGCCATGCTGGCCTATGTGCTGAGCCGCAAGGAGTATATGTTCAACAAATTGGTCACAACGCTGTTTGTCATGACGATGTATTTCAGCGGCGGCTTAATTCCGGGATACATGCTGATCAAACAAGTGGGGCTGCTGAACAGCTTCTGGGTATACATTATTCCCGGGTTGATCGGGGTGTTCAACATGATCGTCATTCGTACCTACATTCAGGGACTGTCCGAGGGATTGATAGAATCCGCGAAGATGGATGGAGCCGGAGATTTTCGGATTTTCATGCGTATCGTGCTTCCGCTGTCCAAGCCGGTGTTGGCTACAGTCGCTCTGTTCATTGCTGTAGGTCAGTGGAACTCCTGGTTTGACTCCATGTTGTACACGGCGGGAAATCGGAATTTGACCACCTTGCAGTATGAGCTGATGAAATTGTTATCCTCTGCGACCTCACAGGGGGGAACCGTCAATGTGGATTCATTCAAAAATGTAACCAACATGGTGACGCCTGTATCCATTCGGGCAGCAATCACGGTTGTAACGGCAATGCCAATCGTTTTACTGTATCCGTTCTTGCAAAAATACTTTGTGACTGGACTAACCATTGGAGGGGTAAAAGAATGAAGAATGCAAATCAAAGCGAACAATGCACGTTTAACAATCCGATTATGCCCGGATTTTATCCAGATCCATCCGTATGCCGGGTGGGTGAAGATTTTTATCTGGTGACATCAACATTTGCCTATTTTCCTGGCGTTCCGATCTTTCAGAGCCGTGATCTTGTAAATTGGAAACAGATTGGCAATGTGCTGGACCGCCCTTCACAGTTGAATCTTCAGGGAGCAGGCCATTCACAGGGGATATTCGCTCCAACGCTTCGGTATCATGAAGGCACCTTCTATATGATTACAACCAATGTATCACATGGCGGCAATTTTGTTGTAACCGCTACCGACCCGGCTGGGCCATGGTCTGATCCTTATTTTATTGAAGGCGCAGAAGGTATAGACCCTACGATTTTCTTCGATGACGGCAAAGCCTATTACCTTGGTACACGTCCTTGCTCTGAGGGAGTTCGTTATAATGGCAATTGGGAAGTTTGGTTGAGAGAGCTTGATTTGGGCAGTATGAAGCTGGTGGGAGACAGTTACGTTCTGTGGCGCGGGGCGATGGTAGATGTCATCTGGCCGGAAGGCCCGCATCTGTATAAGATCGATGAATATTACTATTTATTGATTGCAGAGGGAGGCACAGGGCCAAACCATGCGGTGACCATTGCTCGTAGTAAAAGTTTGACCGAAGGATACGTCGGGAATCCGAATAATCCAATCATTACACATCGCCATTTGGGTAAACGTTACCCTGTTGTTAATGTAGGACATGCCGACTTGGTGCAGGCTGCAAACGGTCAATGGTTCATGGTCATGCTTGCTTCGCGTCCATATGGAGGGAGCTATAGCAACCTGGGACGGGAGACGTTCCTTGCTTCTGTTGTTTGGGAGGACGGATGGCCTGTTGTCAATGAGGGCCGCGGAATCCTGGAGGAGCAGGGCACGTTGGATTTGAAGCCTGTTCCGGTAGAACCGCAACTGCGTTTTGACCATTTTGACAGTGATCGTCTGGGCTTGCAATGGATGTTTCTGCGTAATCCCCAGGAAGACCTGTATTCATTAACCGAACGAAAAGGATACTTGCGGCTGAAGCTAAAACCGCAAACATTAAAGGAAAAAGAAAATTCCAGCTTTGTTTGTCTGCGTCAAAGGCATATGGATTATGTCGCAGCTACAGCGATGGAATTTGTGCCTGGAAATGAAAACGAAACGGCTGGTCTTGTCGTCATTCAGAACGATCTGTATCACGTACGGATTGAGCGTGCTCTGGCGGAGAAACAGCAGGTGCTACGTGTGCTGACCTGTATAGATGGTCAGGATACCCACATTGCGCAAATCGCACTGGAGGGTGATGTATCGCAGGTATATATCAAACTGGCCGCAACAGGTCAGCAACTAAACTTCTATTACAGCACAGATGGAAGTCAGTATCATCTGGTGGCGGAACAGGTGGATACAAGCAGCTTGAGCACCGAAGTAGCCGGCGGCTTTGTTGGCTGTTGTATCGGAATGTTTAGCAGTAGCAACGGGACTTCATCGGATCAGGTAGCGGATTTTGACTGGTTTGAATATGGTTCATATAAATAATATTTAGATGACAGAATAACAGAAAGAAAGCTCAATCCGGTGGCGGTAGTCCAGGGATTGAGCTTTTTTTCCGTTCTTTTTGCCAAAGGGCTATGGGGAGGCGTTACAGTCTATTGTCCAGCTTCATGTGCTGAGCTTTTTATGATGTTAACTATTTTACGCTGAGCATCCCTGGCTTCCGGAATCGGATAGAGGACAAAGACATGGTTCATTTTGGGGTAAACGTATGTTTGATGATCGATTCTTTGATCCGTCAGCAGCTTGTCGAGCTTCATATTATCAGGAAACAAGCCCTCGTGAGTCCCGATAAAGATACTGATTTTGCCCAAACCGGCGAAATCTCCGTAGATTGGACTGATTAACGGATCGTTCAACGGTTTGTCAGCTGCCCAGATCCGCCGGATGACATCATACCCTTCCACAGCGAGCATAGGGTCGCGGGTCTCGTAATCAAATATGACCGGATTGTCCAGCACCATATCCACACAAGGTGATAACAAGATGATATCTTTGGGCTGCGGGAGATCATGCATCTTCAGATAATGGGCCAAGGCTAGGGATATGTTCCCGCCTGCGGAATCCCCCATAATGGTGAATTGTGCCGGGTCGTCCACAGAGGCGAGCAGATCCCGGTATAGATTGAGCAGTTTCGGATACGTGTGCTGATAGTTAAAATGCGGAACCTTTGGATAGATGGGAGCAACAACTTTGGCATTCAGAGCCTGAGCCATGCGGTCCATGAATTTCCAGTGTAAAGACAGCGGCTGGTGTGTATGCGCCCCGCCATGAATGTAGAGAATGACCCTCTGTTCACGGGAATGCTGATCGTTTAAGGTGAACACCTGCATGTCTTCATGAGAGCGCTCTTTAATGGAAGATGACAGTTTTGTTTTGCCCAACGTATACGGTTTAATGTTTTCCAAGCCCATATGATCCAGGTGTTTGCGGGTAAGCTCGCGTGTTGAAAAAGAATTCTTGGTATCTAACGTTCCGATATATTTCTCGAATAGAAAGCTCGTCAACGAGCGTTTGTGATTATGGATATACATGTTCATTGAGGAATCACCCTTCCTGATGGAGGTCAGATATACGATCTGTGGAGACTATAAGTTAAGTATAAAGGTTAAAGTGTACTTCAAGGTCAATCTTAATTTTTCCATCAAACCGATTACGGTTAGAGTAAAGCATGGTACCCGTTCTATGTTATGATATTTGCATCTTCAAAAGTTCGATTGAAGGGGCATAGCGTATGAATCAGAGCATACAACAATTTAAAGCGGATTTTTTCAAAGCGTTGGCACACCCGATGCGGATTCAGATTCTGGAGTTGCTGAGTGAAGGAGCCAAAAACGTGAATGAACTGCAAAGCATTCTGGGATCGGAAGGCTCTGCCGTTTCACAGCAACTGGCTGTACTGCGTAGCAAAAACGTTGTCCACGGAATAAAAGAAGGGACAACCGTCACTTATTCGCTGCGTGATCCGCTGATTAAGGACCTGTTGGCAGTCACCAAACAGATTTTTGACAATCATCTGGTTGATGCCATTTCCATGCTGGAAGATATTCGTAAAGAGTCCTGACACAATAAACAAGAGCAACTGGGTGTAATCACCGGAGGTTCTTGTTTTTTTGTGTTAGGTTCCTGCTGGGATTGTGCTTAATCCGATTGACAGGACGTATGCAGGGGAGTAGTCTTTTAAATATATTCAAATATTCAAATATATGAAGAAAAGAAGGTTTTTGTGCATGAAATGGATGGGGAGATATGCAGGGTACAATGCTGTCGCTTTTCGCAAGGATCTGTTATCGGGACTGATTGTAGGTATCATTGCGATTCCACTCGGTATGGCTTTTGCCATCGCTTCCGGGGTCAAACCGGAGTATGGATTGTATACCACAGTAATCGCAGGGATTCTCATTTCCTTGCTGGGTGGGTCCAAGTTACAGATTGGCGGGCCAACGGGGGCATTCATTCCGATCCTATTTGCCATTGTGATGCAGTATGGATATGAGAATCTGCTGATCGCCGGAATGATGGCCGGTTTGATGCTTGTACTTATGGGCGTATTCAAGCTTGGGGCATTAATTAAGTTTATTCCAAGGCCGGTGACTATCGGTTTTACGGCAGGGATCGCCGTCATTATTTTTAGCGGACAAATTACGAACTTTCTGGGACTTCGAGGCATCGAGAAACACGAGGATTTCTGGTCCAATATGAAAGAAATCGGGATGCATATCTCGACGATTAATATATACAGTGTGCTTACAGCTGGAATCTGTCTGGCTGTTCTTCTGCTTGTGCCCAAGTTTGCACCAAAGGTGCCTGCATCACTGGTGGGGCTGGTTCTTTCGACGGTAGTCGCGGCGTTCTTTTTTGAAGGGCAGGTGGCTACAATTGGTTCGTCCTTTGGCGCCATACCTAACTCCTTGCCTCAGTTTCATATGCCTGAGATCACTTGGGAGCGTATTGTGAACTTGCTGCAACCCGCTTTTGTCATCGCCATGCTGGGTGGAATTGAATCGCTGCTATCCGCAGTTGTTGCCGATGGCATGACCGGAAGTCGGCATAACAGCAATCGAGAGTTGATTGGGCAGGGGATTGCTAATATGGTGACGCCGTTGTTTGGTGGTATTCCTGCAACAGGAGCGATTGCACGCACAGCAACAAATATCAAATCCGGCGCAGTATCGCCATGGTCTGGCGTGATTCACGGTGTGGTGGTTTTGCTGGTACTTGTTCTCTTTGCGCCATATGCATCCCACATTCCTCTTGCCAGTATGGCTCCCGTTCTCATGCTGGTTGCCTGGAATATGAGTGAACGAAGATCCTTCGTACATGTCATGAAAACCAAAACGAGTGATTCACTCGTTCTGCTGATTACCTTTTTGCTGACCGTATTTACAAGTTTAACAACGGCTGTAGAGGTTGGGTTAATTCTGGCAGTCCTTTTATTTGTTAAACGCATGAGTGAGATGTTGAAGGTTGCCAAAGTACTGCCCGATCCCGATCATAAACATGAGAAAGTCATGGCCCACATGGTTCGGGAAGGACATGACTGTCCGCAAATAAGCCTGTATACAATTGAAGGGCCACTGTTTTTCGGCGCAGCGGATATGTTCGAGAAGTCGGTCATGGATTCAATTCATCGGCGACCGGGCATTTTGCTGTTGCGCATGGGTAAGGTACCTTTTATGGATACAACAGGCGAGGCTAACCTGGCGAGTTTAATCAAGCATTTTGAACGGTCGGGCGGAATTGTATTGTTATCGGGCATACAAGAGCAGCCGCTAGAGATGTTGAAACGAACGGGTCTGTTAGAGCGTTTAAATCCTGCCCATCGTTTTGAACATACTGGGGAAGCCATTAATTATGCGTTACAGCATTTAAACGAGGAGAGATGTAGGGGATGCAAACATTTTGCCTTTCGTGAATGTGCTGCATTGTCGAGTGCTGGCATCGACCCAGAGTGTAATAACCTGCTGAAATCTGGGAAGCGGGTCAATGCAAGCAGTTCTGTATAATCCACTCAAGAGAGAGGAAACTTGGAATTCCAAAGATGATGCACCCGTTTGAAATATATATTCTGGAAAATTAATGAAAAATAGACTATGTTATAGGTTGATAGGTGAATACGGTTACATCGTTCATCAGATGAGAAATAATCATATAAACTGGAGGAGTATACATATGTCCATTCAACCGACTGCTTTACGTTCAGTGCTTAACCCCAGGTATCTGGAGTCTGCATTGAGCAATCAGTATGACATTGGAACATGGGAAGAATGTTTGTTTTGGCTTAGAGGATTGAATGATACCTACCGGGTTCGCACGTCCAGTGGCATGTATATTCTCCGGATCTACCGCACTGAAATTACGGAGGCAGATGTTCAGTATGAGCTTTCGTTATTGTCTCAACTGAAGAACGTTCTAGGTTCTGCGGAACATACCGACATTGGAGAATACATCGAGAAGAAAGATCATACGGGATATACGGTGTTGGAGGCTGCGGAAGGCAAGCGGGTTGCTGTGATGTTTCGGTATATTGAGGGTACGGAGAACAACCTAGAGGATGAGGAGTCTTGTTACGCCTTTGGTCAATCTGCCGCTGAATTGCATGAAGCTATGGATCAGGTGAACATGGAGCTGCCACGATATGAGCTGGATCTAAAGTTACTTATTGACGAACCCCTTGAGCGAATTATCCACTATATCGGTGAGAACAATGAAGCAGCAGCATTTCTCCATACGTTTGCCACAACGTTAAAAGAACGCATCGTTGCCACTTCCAGACAAGACCTGGACTTTGGTCTGTGCCATGGCGATATGCATGGGAATAACAATGTATTTCAACAGGAACATCAGTTCATCCATTATGACTTCGAGTGGGCAGCCAAAGGCTGGCGTGCCTATGATTTAGCTCAAGTGAAAGTTCGAAAAAGACAGTCTGATGAGCGAAAAGCAGCATTATGGGATGCGCTAATGGCAGGGTATCGTTCAGTCAGAAGCTTCTCTGCCGAAGACGAACAGGCGGTTGATCTCTTTATTATCGCTCGCCGATTCTGGGTGATGGGTCTGGATGTTGCTTTTATCGAGAGTGATACGGGTGCGCTGGACTATGGTTCGGATTGGCTGGATAGTTTCGTGGAAGAATTCCGGGATACGGGGATTATATCCTAGCAAATGATGAATATTATTTAGGTGTAGGTTTGAATGTTTTAAGACCCTTCCGAGTCAACTTGAACTCGGGAGGGTCTTTTTCATCTTATATTAAAGGTAACAGGGGCACTTATTAGTTGGATGATGATGAAGAAGCGGCAGCAGCCGATGCTGCGGCAGCTGCGGCCATGGCGGCCTGCTGGGCAATAATAATGTTTGTGATGCTGGTTGAGATGGTTGTGGTTAGAACACCGTTGCGCAGATCCTCTACATGTTGTATGGCTACCAGAGCAGACGAGAACAGGAGCAACTCCTGTTTGTCGATTGACCAGGCACCGAAGCCTTTTTGAGTCCGTAACCAGTCATTTGTTTCCGCGACTTCATCCACTAATGAGTCTCTGTCCGAAGGCAGTAGAGAAAGTATCCCAAGAGAGGGTAATGTGTACGTTTTATCCATTCGAAGATCCCTTTTGCGAAAAGCTTCATTTAAGGCAATCACTCGAGCCCCTGCATCCGGGACATCTTCTCCAAGAACCAGGACCTGTGTTAACGCCTGCACACTGTTTCTGGAAGAGAACTCCGGTTTTAATTCGCCATAAAGTTGTTCCATACGTGCCACACCGGTATCTACTTCGAGATCGGAAAGGGCTAACATGGCAGCGAAAATGTAGTCATCCTGTCCAGTGAGGAAACGATGCTCTGCTTTCATGCCGTCATAAAATAATTTGGCCCGCTCCACCGTAGGCTGAAACTGGTCAGGTGATGTCTGATTTGCGATCTGATAGGCGGCAATAACCAGATAATCGGAGTTGCGGAACTTGATCTCTTTCATCAAATCATAGACATGCAGGGTGTCTGCCAGCTTCGTCTCTTCATCCGTTGTAAGGGAGAGCATGGCAGCAATGCTAATGGCCGAATTACCTCTGAATGAAGAGAAGAGTTTTGTGTTTTGCTTAATCAACTCATGGCTTTGACGAATGGCTTCCCCATCTGCTGTTTTATTCTCCGCTGCATAGAGCAGGGCAGCCAGACGGTGCATCATCGCATGTTGCCATTTGAACGACTTCTTGATGATCTGGGTGTTGGAAACAAATAATTCAACTCGTTCTGCATGATGCTGCTGCATAGGCACACCTCCATAATCACTGTTATTCTACAATACCCTTCCGGCTTCCTTCATTTCGTCGGTGTAACAGATTAGATGATTAGGAATATCAAATGAATTAAAGCGATTATTCCCATAGGGTAGATCAATGATCTGGAGAACCCGTTTTTAAATTCATTTCGAGGATGTTTTTCGAAAAAGAAGTGTAATACGGTATGTATGATGAAAAAGATATCCAGCACCCAAAATGTAATGGTCTGATACGAGCTAAAAAGAAGAGAGAGGATGATGGTATACATAGGCAGGTGAATCCAAGTGAAATACCTATAGGCTTTATCATCTTCCATATCTTTTAATACCATAAACAATTTCCACTCGGACCGCCTGATGGCATCCATTTCGTGAAGCAGAAAGAGAGACAGGTTAAACAAAAATAAGACCAGTAAAAAGTCAGGCATGTAAAGTCTCCTATTATTCAATTTAATAAAAGCAGGTCAATAGCGAACAAGTCACTTGCGGTATAGCGGTCCAAATATACAATACGTGAGTTGTCCTTTGGGGGTTCCAGTAGCCTCCCTGTGGAGTCATGTATAAGAAAGTCTCTGTCACTTTGCTTACACAACGCTACAGTGAATTGTTTATTGAACTGTCTGCCATATTCATTAAGCGGTTATCCTATACCTATATGTGTAGTGAATCCGTTTCCTCACATTCCTTGTTGTATTTCTGCGGCACATCTCGTACAATTTGGTGAAGTAATTCTGCATTGCGTTAATGTGAATGTGGAGGTTAAAGATTACATCAGGAAGCTGTACACAAGAAAAGGGGAGAATCGTTTGGAATCAAAGCAACTATCTAGAGGGCTAAAGCCCCGCCATGTAGAGCTGATTGCACTCGGAGGTACAATCGGCGTTGGTTTGTTCATGGGATCGGCAAGTACGATCAAATGGGCAGGTCCATCCGTGCTGCTGGCTTATTTATTGGCTGGTATCGTTATCTTTTTTGTCATGCGCATTATGGGGGAAATGTTGATTCAGGAGCCGGTCACGGGTTCGTTTGCAACATTTGCTCACAAATATATTAGTCCGCTTGCCGGATTTCTGACAGCCTGGAGTTATTGGTTCCTGTGGGTTACGGTAGGTATGGCGGAAGTTACGGCGATTGGCATCTATGTCGGGTATTGGTTCCCGGATATTCCGCAGTGGCTGCCGGCACTTGCTGGGGTGCTGATCATTGCGGCAGCGAATCTGGCGGCTGTGAAGTTCTATGGGGAATTTGAATTCTGGTTTGCGATGATTAAGGTGACCGCTATTGTAGCCATGATTGTGATCGGAACAGGTCTGATCTTCTTCGGCTGGGGGAACGGAGGACAGCCAATCGGGCTGTCGAATCTGTTTAGCCATGGCGGATTCTTCCCTGGAGGCATCAAAGGTTTCCTATTTGCACTGTGTATCGTAACGGCTGCGTATCAGGGGGTGGAGATGGTTGGCATTACAGCAGGCGAAGCGGAGAATCCGAAATACACCTTGCGTAAAGCGATCAAAAACATTGTGTGGCGTATTCTTATTTTCTACGTTGGTGCCATATTCGTTATCGTAACCTTGTACCCTTGGAACGAAGTAGGAGAAACGGGCAGCCCGTTTGTACTTACTTTTGCCAAAGTCGGCATTGTTGCTGCAGCGGGGATCATCAACTTTGTGGTGCTCACGGCGGCCATGTCGGGATGCAACAGCGGGATCTACAGTGCGGGACGGATGTTATACACACTGGCTGAGAATGGGCAGGCACCTGCCTTTTTCAAAAAGCTGTCTAAAGGCGGGGTTCCCCGCAACAGTATCGTCATCACAATCTCCTTGCTGCTGATTGGGGTTGTGCTGAACTACCTGATGCCGGACTCCAAATTGTTCCTGTACATCTACAGTGCAAGTGTTCTTCCGGGTATGGTTCCATGGTTCGCGCTGGCGTTCAGCCAGTTCCGATTCAGAAAGCGTTGGGACAACGAGATGGCAGATCATAACTTCAAGTCCAAATGGTTCCCGATCAGCAATTACATTATCATCGTGTATCTGATCCTCGTCATCATCGGTATGGCGTTTAACCCGGATACTCGCTTGCCTCTGGTTGTTGGAGCTACGTTCATGGCCATCGTGGTGGCTGGTTACTTCGCATTTGGCATCGGAAAAAGACAACGGATAGATGGCGGCGAAGATCGCTAGTCTAATATTCAAAAATCAACTTATATCGTAATATCATACATGCATTCCTTGAAACGATTGGAGAACCTGAGGGTGATTCAGCGTCATTCAGGGAGTGCATTTTATTTCTTAAAATGGTATGGGGTTAGGGGAGATTCAATGTTAGACGGTTGTCAGGGAATCTGGTTAGCTTAGTTTAAATAACGCCCAACTCGGTTACAAAGGAAAGAGTGCAACATTTAAGAAAACAACTTCTGTGATCGTATTGATCAATATAAATAACCAAGGAGGAATTGAACATGGCTAATCAAGATCAGCACACCATGCAAGACCCAACGACACAATATCCGAAGGCTACACCGGAATGGAAACAGCAACAGGATGAGCCGGGGCTCCAGCGTGAGATGACCCCTGTTCCCGATGCGGGTGAGAAAAGTTATAAAGGCAGCGGACGTTTAACGGGACGCAAAGCAGTTGTGACCGGGGCTGACAGCGGAATTGGCCGGGCGGCAGCGATTGCGTTTGCCCGTGAAGGTGCAGATGTTGTTCTGGCTTATCTTCCGGAAGAGGAAGCAGATGCGCAAGAAGTTGTGAAGCTGATTGAGGAAGCCGGTCGCAAAGCAATCACGATGCCAGGTGACCTGAAGGATGAGAAATACTGTGAAGAACTCATTGAATCTGCGGTAAAAGAGCTTGGCGGGATTGATATCCTCGCTAACGTGGCAGGTAAACAGCAGTTTGTGGAGCAGATTGCGGATCTGACCACCGAGCAGTTCGATGCGACGTTCAAAACAAATGTTTATTCCATGTTCTGGCTCTGCAAAGCAGCTGTGAAACACATGAAACCGGGCAGCTCCATTATCAACACATCATCCATTCAGGCGTACAAACCTTCGCCAATCCTGCTGGATTATGCGACAACGAAGGCAGCCATTAACACGTTCAGCAAAGCGCTGGCGCAACAGGTGGGTAGCAAAGGGATTCGTGTCAATGTTGTTGCACCAGGCCCGGTATGGACACCACTTCAGGTCGTGGGTGGACAACCAGTCGAGAAGCTGGCTGATTTCGGCTCCAATACACCGCTTGGTCGGGCAGGACAACCTGCCGAGATGGCTCCGGCATTTGTGTTCCTGGCAAGCCAGGAATCCAGCTATGTGAGCGGCGAGACACTGAATGCGAATGGCGGTACGGTTAGTCCGTAAGGTGTTAGATAATCCGATTATAGTATCAGAGGATACCATCTCCATAGTGGGGGCGGTATCCTCTTTTTTTTCGTTAGGATGAGAGAAATAAATATTTTTATATATGAAAGCGTTCTTATATAAAATGGGAAAGGCACATGGTAATATATTCAAGAACATGATCTTCGCTCCCAGCTCTGAGAGTGCGTTGCTTATACAATGAATCTGTTCAGATCAATACACTAT
The DNA here is from genome assembly GCF_031455635.1 of Paenibacillus sp. 2003. Classification (NCBI taxonomy): domain Bacteria; kingdom Bacillati; phylum Bacillota; class Bacilli; order Caryophanales; family Paenibacillaceae; genus Paenibacillus; species Paenibacillus sp. 2003. Next base: position 104,702 of record NZ_JAVDTB010000012.1, read on the forward strand.
GCCTAGGAATCGAAGGAGGAATTCTGTAATGGCCAAGAATGTACTTAAACTAGGTGACCCTGTCATAAGCACGTACACATCATATGGGACATTAACATCCGTTATGCACGAAGATTTATGGCCATGGATTTTCAATAACTTTATACAAATCAGGTATGCACATGGATGGGGAATTTTTTCGTTTGATTCTCATCAGTTTCTGCTAAGTACCTGTCCGGGAATTTCCTTTTACAACCTGCCGCAAGAAATTGTAATTAGCAAATGGGGAACATCACTTAAGCAAGTGATTACGGAAGCGATAGATATGGGGTATTATCTATATATTTATGCAGATAGATACTACCTTGCGTGTACAGACTATTATCAGAAAGAACATCTCATGCACGAATTATTGGTGTACGGGTATGACCTGGATCAAAATTTGATATACATTGCTGATAATCTTGATGATGGTAAATTCATACAAACCGTATGTAGTCTGGATGAACTTGAGAAAGGCTACTGGACCATGTCTAATGAGTACAGTTTTTGGACAGAAGTGAGATTTCTCAAGCCTATCCAGAATATCAATTATGCAATTCATGTGGAGCAGATTATTACGGCAATGGAAAACTATCTTAACTCAAGCGAGACATATGACTTAGTGAGAGATCAGAAATACGATTTTGGAATGCAAGCCATTCAACGCATCTTTACCGACATTGAGCAGGCAGCCCTAGTTGGAGAAGCATTGGATTCACGAGTCTTTCATCTTTTGTATGAACATAAGCTACTAATGGAGTTACGTTTATCTTATTTAATGGAGAAATCAATCATTGATCGAGATGAAACCTTTATGGAATTAAGCACTGTTCTGAAACAGGACTACTTTAAATTGAGAAATATAGTTCTGAAATACAATATAACGCGTGATGCAAGTACACTAAATAAAATAAATGAGAGATTGCGAGAGAATCTCATGAAAGAGAAAGCATTTATTTCTTCTTTTATTACGAGATTACAACAGGTTAAATCAATGGTTTGAAGTCATCTAACAATAGAAAAAAATCCCCTTTGCTTGTGAAAAAGCAAAGGGGATTCCTGTGTAACTAAGTTACTTCTGCTCTGGTTTCGGGTCCAGAATGGCATAACTGCCAAGCGTGGCTAATTGTGCTGTATTCAGAAGGGCTTCATCGACCGCAGCGAGGGCTTCACCGGCAGCTGTCATCAACTCATCAGAGTCCACAGGTGAGGCAAAGCGGAGAACAACCCGGTTCTTTCCTTTTTTAAGTTCACTCTCAGCCTTGGTTTTGTACTCATTAATAGATGCGACTTCGAGATCATTCTGTACATAATAATCATTGGCATCGCTCTCGCCATTAAACATCGCGAGCTCGGAATCAAGCCAATAATCTTGATCCGCTATCGTTTTCTGACTTGCAGCAGTCTCATCGTTAGCATTGTACAGGAAGTATGGGATGCCGGAGTTCGTCAGGTTGTTGGTGGCATCGACATGGAACCATTCATTTCCGATTTTGACCTTGTTCCATGCATGTGGGACGCCGCTGGAAGCGCCTGTTACAACGATGCTTTCCAGTCCCGAGAGATCCGAGAGCAATTTGTAAACGGAAGCATAGCTGGCACATACCCCAACACCTTTGACCAGAATACCGTATGTGGTAAACGAGTCATTGAACTGCGGATCGACATTTTTGAAGTTGTTCTGCTCCGCATTTTCCAGCGCCGCATCATCATACTTCGCGTTATCGTTCAGATAATCGTAGATGGCTTTTCGTTTCTCGTCTTCGTTCATGCCATCCTTGATAATGGAAGCCACCACTTCGTTCGCTTTAGCAATAATCTCATCTTGCTTCTTCTGGATACTACTAGCCGATTCATTATAATGAATCGAAAGGGTAAGCGTACCATAGTTGTATTCGAAACCTTCCACACCAAGAATCAATGGATTCTGGTACATCACTTTCAGAACAACATCTGAGAGTGTCGTGAAATTTTGAGCTTCGGGGAAAGCTTTTAACGAAATTTTATCTTGTGCCGCAATCATGTTTTTGGCTAAAACTTCTTCCAATGCGGAATCTGCATTGATCATTGCATCACCTGTAGCAGGCTGAGGCACGGTTTCCTGGTTACCTTGTTCTACATTTTGCTGTGTATTGGATTTCTGTTCATCTACCAGGTTGTCTTCTACAGCTTCAGGAGCTGGAGCAGTTGCTTCATTGGAAGCTTCCTCAGAAGCTATATCTGAAGAATTATCATCGGAAGCCTCAGTAGATAGAGGATCAGTTGCATCTTCTGACGTCCCAGTATCGGTTGTAGACTCTGTAGTTGGAGTTTCCGAAGTTGTTGCTTCTTCTTCTTTTTCCGTTGCAGACGCAGGTGCATCATGATTGTTGATGATCGTTGGCACATCAGGCGCAGGGACGTAAGTTGTGTCATTCTTCGGTTCCACCAGTCCGTTGCTGGAATCGGCTACGGTTTGCTGAGCAAGTCTGTCCAGGTCTGCTTGAGTCACATTTTCTACGCGCACGTAACTTTTCAGAGCTGTTCCTTTAATATGAAAAGGAATATTCGTTTCATTGAACTCTGAAATCTCTACGCTTTCGGTATCATAAACAATGGTTTCACGGGCTAGAGATCCGTCATTGTACTCAACTGTTGTCTTCTGAGGAAGTACATCTATATTCTTTAATTTCTCCCTATACAATTGTTCTTTCAGAGATGTTGGTAACTGGGAAGCAAGCGGAGCTGTAGGGACACCTCTGCTAAAATTGGATTCTTTGCCTCCACCGATTGCAGTGACGTAATATTCTCCTCGTATACCATTGTTCTGAGTGGTAGTTATCATTTCATTATAAGTGCCTAGCCCGCCTTTTCCATCTCTCAAAAAATCATTGAAAGACGTCTCTGTTGTTACCGCAATATCTAAAGGCAGACTATTACTGAAAGCATCCTCTGCGCCAGTTAGAGGTACATTTGTATCAAAGTTGGTTAGGTCAGAACGTTTATAAATTTTATATTCGGTGGCACCTTCAACCTTGTCCCAGACCAACTTGAACCGTCTGTCTTTGTCAATTTCGTATCTTAAGTTGGGTACAGGTAACTCTGATTTCACTGTAAATGGAATAATGATGGGTTGATCAAGCAGTGTTAGCTTCTCAGCATCCGGATCATAATTCAGGCGAATGTAATAGATTGGGGCACCACCCCAAGAACTTTGATCCTTGTTCATCATGGAATCTGAACTTAAAACACCCCACCCAAGAGGTTTAATGGAAACACTATTGTCGTTTGTTTCTGGAATGGCATATACATCGCTTGCTTTGAGTGCTTTAATATCGGTATGTACACTAATAATGTCACTAGCTGACAGGTTACTTTTACGTAAATCTGCCTTAAACTTGAACGTAAATTCTTCATCCTGAGCTACGTTGTACATCGGCATGATCGCTGGTTCCGATTCGGAGCCGTATTTCTGCTTCAAACTTAAAATGGTAGAACCTTCTACGACTTCGGTAGGATTATTCTCGGACGGACTGCTTTCCTGCTCAGTACTCTGGCATCCAGCCAGTAACAGGGTTAGTGCAAACATAATGAAAAAAAGACGTTTCATGATACACCGCTTTCTTGTTTTTCTGAGTTGCTCTAATGGCTACGTTCTACACACCGAAAGATTATCAGATATGGTTAAAACCCTTACTCAAACCTCTTAACGGACAAACCTCCTATTAATTTCCTGATATCCTTTGCTAGTTTATGGTCATATTGACGCATTGTCAAGGTGTGAGGGTAGGTTTTAAGTCCTGTAGAACAATAGAACAGTTGTAATTCCGTAGCGTGTGTTCCATGTTAGAATACAAGAATTACTACATATTTATATATAAGCGAAACAATTGAATAGACTGGAGGGGCTCAGATGACAGCAGAACAGATTGTCAGAACCTTTTTTGAAGAGGTCCGATCAGGCCGAAATCCTGATTATGCAAGCAGCGTGATGGCGGAACAGGTACTGGCTCATCAAGTGATATCCGAAGATGAGGTCACGGTCACCCGAACACCTTCTGATTATGCAGATCATGTGCGAGAAATGATCGAAGCTTACGGGGAATTTTCATTCGAAATTCAAGAGATGCTGACGCAAGGTGATAAAGTCTATGTGCGCTGGAGACAAACGGGTACCCATATTGGCGAAGTGGACGGATACAGTCCAACCAACCTCCCGGTGATTGAAATTGCGAGTGCGGTATACCGAGTGGAAAACGAACGAATTGCAGAGTATTGGATTCAGATCGACAGGATGGGAATCGAGAAACAATTGGTACGGAATCGGAGCTGATTTTTTCAGCTCTTTTTTAGTTTTTGATTTTCTGTAAGCGTTCCCGTGTTATAATGAACCAAGTTGTATACAAGTTACCTAAAACGTTTTCTGCCTTTTGACTTCATAATCTGAAAGCGAGGTTCAGTGATGATTAAAGCAACGGAAGATAATCAGTATGTTGAACTAACAAGCCCGACAAGTTTACCGAAGGCATCCGGATTTCTTTGGAATGAAAAGATGATGATTCATGTGAATTGCCGGGGGTACGCGGTGGCCCAATTCATGCAGCCCGAACCTGCCAAATATTCGTACGCGCCCAACCTGGAAGCGAAGACATTCATGCAACCGGAGCAGCCATACTATGCCCACCATCCGGGACGGTTTGTCTACATTAAAGATGAAGTAAGTGGCGAAATCTTCTCTGCCCCGTATGAACCGGTTCGCAAGCAGGCGGATAGCTATACGTTCGCTGTAGGCAAACATGATATTCATTGGAAAGTGATTCAGGACGACATTTGCATCGAGATGTCCCTGCGTCTGCCGAAGGAAGATGTTATGGAGCTGTGGCGTGTAAAGGTAACCAATCTGTCTTCGAGAAAACGCAAGCTGAGTATCTACCCGTATTATACAGTCGGTTATATGTCATGGATGAACCAGTCCGGTTCCTATGTGGAAGAGTTACAGGGCATTGTCTGCTCGGCGGTTACACCGTATCAGAAATATCAGGATTATAGCAAAATCAAAACCTACAGCGACAAAACCTATCTGCTTGCAGATCATCAACCGATCGCATGGGAAGTGAATCAAGAGAGCTTTGAAGGCGAAGGCGGACTTCATAATCCTTCCGCTCTTCAGTCGGAGACACTCGCTGGCGGAGATGCGCGTTATGAGACACCTGTGGCTGTATTGCAATACAGAGTAGATCTGGAAGCTGGTGCTGAGCAGGCCTACCGATTTATCTTTGGCCCGGCTCATGATGAGGCAGAGATTGAAGGCATTCGTCAGCATTATTTTGTGAAGCAGAATGAGGCAGGACAGGATGGTTTCACCGCAGCCGAGCAGGAGTATGCTGAGTATATTGCGGAAGGGCAAGGAAACATCCAGATCGAGACACCGGACAGCTGGCTGGATAATGTCGTGAATCACTGGCTACCTCGTCAGATGTATTATCACGGGAAAACAAACCGTCTATCGACCGATCCACAGACCCGGAATTATCTGCAGGATAATATGGGGATGAGTTACATTCAACCGCAGGTTGCGCGGGCTGCGTTCCTGACTGCATTGTCACAACAGCATATTAGCGGCGCCATGCCGGACGGAATTATTTTGCACCCCGACGCAGAATTGAAATATATTAACCAGATTCCTCATACCGATCACTGTATCTGGCTTCCGGTCTGTATGAAGACTTATCTGGATGAAACAAATGACTATAGCATTCTGGAGGAACAGGTTCCTTTTACAGACAGTGAACAGAAGGTTTCCGTACTGGAACATATGAATCTCGCGATGCGCTGGTTGATCCACGAGCGGGATGCGCGTGGGTTGAACTATATCAATCAGGGTGACTGGTGTGATCCGATGAACATGGTGGGATACAAAGGCAAAGGCGTATCCGGCTGGCTGACCATTGCAACGGCTTATGCATTTAATGTTTGGGCAGATCTTGCTGAACAGGCAGGGCATGCCGAGGTTGCAGCGGAATTCCGTCAGGAAGCCAATCAGACCAATGCGGTAGCGAATGAGTATCTGTGGGATGGGGACTGGTATGCGCGCGGCATTACGGATGATAACGTAGTGTTTGGTGTAAGCAAGGACGTGGAAGGACGCATCTATATTAATCCTCAGAGCTGGGCACTTATGAGCGGTGCTGCGGATCAGGAGAAACAGGAGAAGTTAATCCGTGCCGTAGAGGAGCAATTGGAGACGCCATATGGTATTGAGAAGCTCGCGCCGTCTTTCACAGCGATGCGGGAAGATGTAGGCCGTGTTACGCAGAAACATCCGGGAAGTGCGGAGAATGGTGCCGTGTACAATCACGCGGCGGCGTTCTATATTTACGCGTTGTACCTGGTGGGCGAGAAGGAGAAGGCGTATCGTTTGCTGCGTAAAATGATTCCGGGTCCTGATGGCGAGGATATTCTCCAGCGGGGTCAGCTACCCGTATTTATCCCGAATTATTATCGCGGAGCTTATCGTCAATTCCCACGTACAGCTGGGCGCTCCAGTCATCTGTTCAACACCGGCACAGTACCTTGGGTGTATCGCTGCCTGATCGACGGATTGTTTGGACTGCAAGGTCACGCGCAAGGACTTCAAGTGCGTCCGCAGTTGCCAGAAGATTGGAACGAGGCATCGGTTACGCGGTTGTTCCGCGGAGCTGAGCTGCATGTAAACATGAAGAAGGATGCAACTGTCCAGGCGATTGAAGTGCATGTTGACGGTCAACGGATTGCAGGCGACATCATCAAGAATATACAAGCCGGCATGAAATATGAGGTGTTAGTGAAGCTGCCTTTGTAGAAAGAGTACGGAGTAGCTGATAAACGGTGTGAAGAGTTTTGGACAATCACTAAGAAAAATTAAAAACTGCCTTTCCTTTATAGAAGGAGGGCAGTTTTTGCTTTCAAGATGTTGTTTTGAATGAATCTGTTTGTCAGACTGAATATGATGAAAGAATTCACAAGCTAAGCTTGATTAGCAAACACTCTATTCTTTGACTCTGTACCAATAGCTATAGATCTCGGAATAACCCAGCTTCGCGTAGAGCTTTAACGCAGGTACATTATTCGCAACAACTTGCAGATAACTGGACGTGGCGCCATTCTCTTTTGCCCAATGCAGGAGGTGAAGGATCATCTGTTCAGCAAGTCCCTGATTGCGAAAGTTAGCGTCTGTAATGATGTCATACAATCCAATATAGCCACGTTCGATGACACCAAATCCACAAGCGACGACTTGCCCGTCAATTAACAGCGAGATGAAACCTGCCTTTGTCCGGATATTGTTCAACATAAGTTTCGTCGTTTCCCGTTGCAGATCATTCACCTTGTTCAGTCGGCAAAAGTGATCCAGCCACGCTGTGGTCAACTGTTCGTCAATCTGTACAGCTTGGTGCACAGGCTCTTTGATCTCTTCCAGACTCCGAGTCTGGATACGGGTCAGATCGACAACGCCATACCCTTTTTCTTGCAAAAGCTGGTCGAGATGATCCGGCTGAATAAACGGCGTGATTTTGAAAATCGTACTTAACTGATTGGAAGCATAGATACGCTCACATTCCTCAATCTTTTCATGCACATCCAGAGTTGAATAGTGGATAGGTTGAACGGAGTTGGCACGTTTGGTATATCCTTTGGCAAAACGGAGTACCCACCCGTCATACAGTAAGGTGGACAAGGGCTGCCAGTGATTAAGGGATAGTTCTTCAATGGTTTTGTATTCTGAATCTATGGTATGCGTCATATCCAACCTCCGACTTTATGATTAAATAATAATACATAATAATGTATAAAAATACAACGCGGATAGATATATCGCCAAACAGTATGCATTATGGTCGGAGATGGTATACAATTTGATTTGGTTGAATGAATAACTTCAGAAGCGGAGCGCATTATGTTAACGATAGAGATGCAAGGTCATAACATTAACTGTCATATCGAATACGGCAAACGCAAGAAAGTTTCCATCACGATGGACTTGCCTTATATGGTAACGATCAAAGCACCCAATGGTACCAGTGAAGACATGATCCGGCAACTTGTGGAGCAGCATGGAGATGTAATTTTGAAGAAATCCGCTCTGATGCAGCGGGCGCTCGATGGTCCTCAAGCCAAGGAATACGAAGACGAAGGCAAAGGGAAGTTTTTGCTTTTTGGCAAGGAACACGCATTACATGAATTAATTTCTGTAGAGGGACTTACAGAAGAAGAGCTGCGAGCGAATCTGAAGAAGTTTTATTTTGCCGAGTGTAAACGCATGATTGGGGAGCGCATTGGACGTTATCAGCAGGAGTTGAAAGTGAAGCCAAAGTCGATAGAGATTGTAGATTCCCCCACCAAATGGGGCAGTTGCAGCTGGGATAAAAAGCTTACGTTCAATTATCGCCTGGCGATGGCGCCACTGGAAGTGATGGATTATGTCATTATTCATGAACTTTGCCATATTCACCACATGAATCATGATCGCTCCTTCTGGCGGCGTATTGGCAGTATCATGCCGGATTACAAAACAAAAGAAGATTACCTGATGCGAAATGGACGGGCCATGACGTTGTAATTTCAGGCTTAAGCTTTCACTTGGATACGATAGTTTCCTCATTATCATTCGTGAAATCAGCGAGAGTCCCACTGTTGCAGTGAGTGCTTCGCGGATTTTTGTTGTGTCTATCGATACAGTACTTTCAAGTGATGGGATTAACATTTCAAATTGCATGAAAATAGCTGTCCCGCTCGTCCATTTGAAGTACAATATAAGCAAATATGCCCGTACCACGAATTCATTGCTATATCCGTGGTGGAAGGAGTCCAAAATGGCTGAAAGTAACCATTATTCGGTGCTGGTAGATGAATATATCTCGGAGTTTGCACCCGATGTACAGGTGAGATTACAGGCGTTAAGACAGATTATTCGCGAGTCGGCTCCGAACGCCGAAGAGAAGATCAGCTACAAGATGCCCACGTATGCGCAGCATGGGAATCTGGTTCATTTTGCTGCATACCAGCATCATATCGGGTTTTATCCTGCTCCAAGTGGAATTCTGGCTTTCAAGGAGGAGCTCTCCAAGTATAAAGGCGCCAAGGGATCTGTGCAGTTTCCGCTGGATCAGCCATTGCCGGAGGATCTGATTCGCCGGATTGTGGAGTTTCGGGTGAAAGAAAATGTGGAAATCGCGCTGGAAAAGAAACGCAAAATTAAAAAGGCCGAGAATTGATCTTCAACAATTAGCTAATACCCTACCCTATACTTTCAAAAGAATGGACATATAGACCGTTACCTTATCGAAGGGACGGTCTTTTTCTGTCTGTATACACATGCCGATCTGTACCGATTGCAAATGATACTTCCTTTCAGCGATTTTTCAGCCAGAGCGATTATAATACTCACGGAATCCTGTAATGGAAAAGGAGTTTTGGCATGTCTAAGATGCTGCATAAGTCGTTTTATCTCATTTTGCTCGTGTTTGTTGCGGTGTTTATTGTTTCGTCCTTGTTGGTTCGGGCACAGTACAACTATGCCTTGTATGGGGACAATCCTATTTTGGGCATGCAGCAGTGGAGTGTTTTTCTCCCGGTCACTCTTTTGCTTCTTGGTTCAGGTGTCGGGTTATATGCTCTATGCCTGAAACTGAACATATACAGCCCAAAGGTTGTCATTCCGATTGTGCTGTTCTGCTCTCTGGCCCTTCAGATCATCATCATTTTTGTATTTCCGAGAGTACCCACCGATGATTCGCAGACCGTTCTGTCACTTGCCATGAACATGCTGTATGACCAAGACTACTCTTCGTTTGAAACGGGTGGTTATCTGCACATGTTCCCGTTTAACTACTCGATCGTGTTGTACCTGAAAACGCTGCTGTACCTGTTCCCGGATAACTATCTGGTCATCAAACTATTTAATATTTTGTTTTCAACGTTAACAACGTTCATGATTTATCTTATTTATAAACAAGTGAATGACAGATCCATGGAACGTGATTACGGTGTGTTGATCTTTGCAGCGACGTACCTGCCTTCCCTGTTCCTGAACAACCTGATCTATAACGATGTGATTGCCACAGCATTTCTGACATCATGCCTATACTTCTTAATTCGTTTTGTACGTGAAAAGTCTTGGAAAACAATCGTCATTGCCGCCGTTTTTCTGGCAATGGGCCACTACTTCCGAAGCATCGGCGTAATCGTGCTAATCGCTGCCATTATGTATATCCTGTTGAATATGTGGAGCATCGGAATGAAGAAAGTCATCATTTCCATCGGTGTGCTAGGTATGTTGTTTAATGTACCAACCTGGACTCAGAATGCGGTTCTTGAATCCTCCGGTGCAGTGAGCGAACCTGTTGGAGAGAATGCGGCACCGGTCTATATGTGGCTGAATATGGGGATTAATCTGGAGCGCTTTGGCTTCTGGGACAATATGGAGAGTTATCAGATCTATCAGAGGCAGGCCAACTACAATAAGGCTGAAAGCGCAGATTTGTTCAAACAAGAGATTGGCAACAAGCTGTCTGAAGCAAGTGCGAGTGAATTGGTGCAGATGTATTACAAAAAGATTATATGGACCTGGACCGAAGGGACATACCAGATGGACCGCTACGGAATCGGCAATGAAAGTTCCATCGGTGCCGGAAGAGGAAGGGGAGGTGGAATCGCAGGCTCCTATAGTTATAACAATGCGATAACAGAACTGTTGCAAGGGGATTCGGCTTATCGGACGGGTTTACTCTGGATCGTATATGTGATGAATTTCTTGATGTACTGTTTTATTTTCTTCCGGTTGGCCGGTGGAATTCGTCGTAAACGGTATGATGAAGTCTCCTTAATCCTGGTCATTCTCGGATTCATCGGGTTTTATATTCTCTGGGAAATTAAGTCCAGATACATCTACCCTGTATATCCAATGTTGGTTGTGCTGTCCTATATGGGGTTCAAAGATACGTATGACTTCATATTCCATCGTAAAGTACCTTGGAGAGATATCCCCTGAGAAAAAGGTGATCATATGCGAAAAAATAAATATTTCACATCGGTTACAATACTCCTTTTGCTGGGGTGCTCGGTTATGTTTACGGCCTGCGATGTGATAACCGCCCAGAATATTACCAAGACCAGTTCTGTGCAAGGTATGAACGGTGGCGCTATGCCGAATGGTGGTGGCCCGGGCATGAATGTAGGAACACCGAGAGGTGGAAGGGGCACCCCGGGCATGAATGATCGAACAGGCAGTCCTGGAATGACGCAAGGGATGATGAATGCCGACATTACGGGTAGAGTCATCTCCGTGAATGGAAACACAGTTACGCTGGCGTTACTTGAGGTGCAGGCCAACTCATCCCCAAGCATGGAATGGAAGGATACCGGAATGGAGATGAAATTGAATATAGGTGATGTTGTTGCTATCACGGAAGGCATGGGGACGCCGCGCTCGGGCAATTCCAGCCCAAGTGCGAATTCGTCCATTCAAGTGTCTGATCTTCAAAAAGAAAACATCGTTATGGTGTGGTATAAGGACAACACCGAGACGGTTGAACGGGTGATGGTTGTCCAGTAAAAAATGATGGGAGTATTATCATTTTGTAATTGCTTACATTTGGCTTATCGGCTATTATGGTAACAACTGGTTTTTTGAAGGGAGTGAGCGTCATGAAACGACGGTCTAAGATGGTATGTTCTATTACTACAATGAAGGTAAGCATAAACTGAATAATTCCGGCAGATCATTCAGATACAGTGTGGGACACATCCAGTTTCCCAGTCGATCTGAGATCTGCTGATATATAGGGATATAACTGCTCATTTTTTCTGGCGTATGTGAGGTTTATTTGCTTGTGCAAATTTCTCATACACTCAGAATCTTTAAAAGCCGCAGGCATAGCCTGCGGCTTTTTGCGCGCAAAAATAGACATTCGATGCCTAGAAGCAATACCCATGAAAAGACCAAAGGAGAAATGCCCATGTTAAATTTAAAATATTTATTTCAAAATAATGATCTTGCCGAGATGATTCTAAAGAAGTGGAGTTATGATCCTGAGTCGCTGGACATGTTTCAGTATTATCGTATATCCTCCAATGCCGTGTATCCGTTCAGAGATCAGGGGGAAGTGAGATTACTTCGATTTGCTCCGGTAGAGGAAAAAAATCAAGTCAACCTTAGCGCGGAATTGGAGTTCCTCCGTTATCTTCGAACGAATCAGTATGGAGCCATGGAGGTGGTACCTTCTCATTCAGGAACAGAACTTGTAGAAGTTCATACGCCATGGGGAACGTACTATGCTTCCGTATTCAAGCGAGTCCCCGGATCACAGTTAGGAAGTATTGATTTGAATGACTCCATCCTGTACAGCTATGGTCAGGCGCTGGGTGAGCTGCATCATTTATCACGTACATTCATGCCTGAGCAGAAGGAGAAACGCTGGACCTATACGGATGTTTTGGATTGGATGCAGGAGATCCTGAAGGGTTTTCCTGGTGAAAGGGCTGCTCTGAACGAGGTGGAGTTTCTCCGAACATATTTTGCGACTTGGCCGATGACCCAGCAAAATTTCGGACTCATCCACTACGATTTTGAATTGGATAATGTCTTCTATGATGAAGGTAGCCAGTCTTGTTATGCCATTGATTTTGATGACTCGATGTATCACTGGTACGCAATGGACGTGGAACAGAGTCTGGATAGTTTACGTGAGGAGATCGAGCCTGAACAATGGGGGCAGAAGAGGCAATTGTTCCTGAACGGGTATTGGTCCAAGGCGGGAGAACGTTATGATCTGGGGAGTATGTTCCCCGCTTGTCGCCGTTTTGCCAACTTGTACGGTTATGTGCGTATGCTTCGATCTGTTGCAGAGCAGTGGTCACATGAGCCGGAGTGGATGAGCGGACTAAGAGCGAGGTTAGAGAGGATAATGACAGAAAAGGCAGAGCAATTCGGTCATCCGATTTAATTTCTAATGCAGCCAGACGCTTCTTCAATTCCATAAAAATATGTCATGTTCACACCAAAAATAATATGTTTCGAGAAAAAACAAACCAGCTGGGAATTCAATGTAGAATTCCTAAGCTGGTTTTTACATGTTACTCGGTATAATCACTTATCGCAGTACGCCCTGCTTCTACACTGATCCAGTAGGAATAATCTTCGCGCACGTCCACATAGAGGTTAAGTTCCTTCGCGTCAAGGTTACTTACCGTTAGTTTAAAATTGCCATAGGCATCTGTGGTAACCTGCTGCGTCTGGATGTGCTCTACAGCAGGCGAAGGACCATGGATTTTGATCGGCATCGTCTGGTTGGCATACGCCGGGAACGTACCTTGAAGGACCAGTGTGTGATCGGCAGAATATACTGCTTTCATGGTCTGATCCGGTAGTCCGCCGTTCTTTTCATTCTCGGTAGCTTCAGTGGCATTCTTCGGTCTGCTCCATAGTTCGAAGCCTTTTTCCTTCAGGTTCTGGAGAAAAACAACGGCCTCTGCCCGGGTCAAGGATTCTTGTCCCGCATAACCTTGCACCGTAGCTGCAGTTTTGCCTGAAGAGTATCCCATGTTCAGCAGATACCGGATGGCATCTTCATCCTGGGTATAATTTTTACCACCAAGCCCCGCCACGATTAAGGCTACTTCTGTTCGGTTCAAGGCATGATTGCGCATCTTCGGATTCTGTTTGCTGGCATCCAGATTCAGATTCAACGCGGAAGCATAGGTATAATAACGATCACTCCAGATGTTTCCTTTGATAGCTTGTCCCTCTGCAGCATCGATGCTCTGAATGACATGGGAATTCGCATACAGCTTAAACAACATGGAGAGGAATTCGGCTTCACTCACCTGATTGTTGGGTTTGAACGTTCCATCCTCGTATCCACTGACCATCTCCTGTTGAACGGCCCATTGAATGGCATCTTTCGCCCAATGTGTGCGGATATCAGTTAATTGGGGGATTCCCGTTACCGTAACAGAGACAACCGCTTCTTTCCCTTCAAAACGAATCCGAATTTCGGCTTTACCAGCCTGAAGTCCAATGATTTTACCATCCTTGATGGCAATGCGATCTGACGTGGTGGTGAAGGAAACGTTAGACTGTGGAACATAGGATGTTCCGTTATCATTCACGGCAGTGATCGAAGGCAGATCAATCTGTTCTCCTGCTCGGACTTTCAGGTTTGGTTGTCCTGGCGTTATACGGGTAAGTGTTGTATCTTGAACACCGTCAACATGGAAGAAACGTGTGGCGTATGAGATTTCCGCTGCTGTACCGTTCTTCTTTTGCAGACCTGTAATTCGAATGTTGAACGTATCGCCGTTTTTTAACAATTGCACATCGTCGGGACGGAAGATGATGGCGTAACCATATCCATATCCACCTGTCTCTACATTGAAATAGGCTTGATTAAACCATTGTTTATCCGCAGGGTCCACGTTGTAATAACCGGTTGGAAAGCCACTGTTCTGATTCTCGGCGTTAAAGGTCCACGTACGTTGATCGGAAGTCCGAGTCATCTCGACCTGTACCTCAGACAGTGATGGCTTTGCAAATACATCTGTATTCAGTTGAACAGACCAGGCCTGTGTACTGCCAAAGGCTTCGATTGGAAAAGCTCCCTGATTCGGGAACAGGCTGTAGTTGAACGAAGTTCCCCCCGTTCTGCTTTTATCAAATACCTGCATGGCACTATAGTACTGATCATATGTCTTGCCTGCTTCACTACGAGTGGCAAGTCCAAAACCGATTCGTTGCAGTTGTGGACTCAAAATCCAGCGCCGATGACCGAGTCGATCAATATTGGAGGCATCTGAATCATTCATGTAGGCCTGAATGCTTTTTGTCAGGACGTTATTCTTGGCACTGCTGGTAACGTAAAGATTGGAGCTGCTGGCAGACTTTGAACCTGTGTCAAAGAAATCCTTTGGCATATCTCCTGGCTGCTCTGGATAATGGGACAGGTATCCACCCGTGGAGACCACAACAGCCCCATGCTGGGCTTGACGATTCAATGTCGGGTCAAGCACAAGATCGCCCTGTAGCCCCGTGATAAAACGATAAAAGTTGACTGCGTTCAGCCCTTGTTCCAGATAGGCGTCACTTACCACACCAGCAGAGTAGGGAGCACTTGTCGAAGGTGTCTTTGTATACAGGGGAGATGTATCATTGCCATTCATCCACTGATTCCACTTTTGGACAATCTCCTGCTGACTTCGCTCAGGTAACAAACTGTCGACCTGTTCCGCATGTGCCGCTTGAGCACCCCATAACAGAAACAGCAGCCCTGCCAAGGGCAGGGTGAACAGTGAATGCATTTTATTTTTCCGGTAAACCATGTTTCCAACCCCTCTCATATCTGAACGTACGAAGAACATCTGCATGTTCAGCATTATGGTATATTCATCGACATTACAGCTGGTTTTGCTTAGAGCCAGGCATGGGAGCATAAGGCCAGGCGTGCGAAGGAGGGTGTTTGAATGAGTAGAACTGATGGTTCATTTGTGGAAAAAAAAGAGCACAGGCCAGCCCCACTGATACGGGACAGCCTATGCTCTTTCTACATATGTATCTGCTTTTTAGTCGAGACTCAGGTCGAAATCAGGCTCACACATATAATCTAATGGGTACAGATCATCTCGTGCCGAGATTAATGCACGGAAATGCAGATCCCTGATACCGTGCTCAGTCGCACTTTCATCTGAGCGATTGGAGACAAGTTCAGCTACCACAAAAACGTCTTCTGCGAGGTTACATTTAAAAAGAACATTTTTCGGATGAATGACTTCCTCCACGTAACTGTACGTCATCACGTGAAATGTTTGTCCGCGCCAGTTTGTCTTGATCACTTTATAGGACTGTGTGCGAACCAGATCCAGATAACGTTCCAGCTGGAACGTATGTTCAAATTGCGTAATATAACCTTTTTTATCTACATCAATCGTAAACTCCACATCATAGCTCACATGCATTTCATCTTTATAAGTTCCGTTCATGACCTTCATGGCGTCAAAGTGTGATCCGAATTCCGGATTTTCCACATAGGGAATGGTAACGAGTTCGGGGTCAACATAATCTGTGATCTTGCTATTCATGGATGGTGCACTGTAATACTTCGATGGCTGAAGATCAATCGATCCAATCATGCTTCCTGGGAAACCGGGGCTGCAAGTTATTCGCATAGTCATCTCCTTCGTTGTTGGTCAGTAGTTAGACGAACGAGTAAGAATAAAGTTGCACCAGAATAAGGAAAAGAAGGCCGGGGGCAAACTCGGCATTTCATTCTCCCAATATTGAGCAGGAACGAGTGGTAGGTAAATTTTCTTTTCATATGAACAGGAGTACTGGCACTATTTCCAATCTACCTACTCTTTTGATACAGTAACTGTAGGACATATCGGAGGTATATATCATATATGGAACAATGTTTTCATGAATGGGTCATGGAGAACCGTGCCCCATATCGCTCTCGGAGAGGAGTCCATCGAATGAATGTGAATGAACATGTGATTGAACAGCAGTCCCTTACCTTTGTGGGCATCAAACGAACGTTCTCTTGTGTGGATGGAGAGAATTTAAGAGGAATTCCTAAGATGTGGCAGGATGCTTTGGCAGACGGAATTGAGGAACGTTTAAACGGGTTCAATAACGGAGCCATTCTCGGATTGGTAGGCATCTGTGTAGATCAGCGAGAGCTGCATGAAAATCAAATGGAGTATTGGATTGCTAGCTCTCACTCAGGTGAAGTGCCTGAAGGTTTGGTGTCCATCGAACTTCCCGCGTCCCGTTGGGTTGTATTTGAGGCCGATGAATTAAAGCCGGAAGCAATACAACGGTTGTGGCACCATATTATGACAGAGTGGTTTCCTTCCACTTCATATAAGCATGCAGGGATTCCGGAACTTGAAGTATATAGAGGTCACGGCACACCTCCCCAAGTCTGGATACCTGTAAAATCTGTGTGAGCAAGATTGAATTAGGAGGCCGACGATGTTATCCAACAAAGTGATTGATCATTGCCAGGAGCAAGGCTGGTGGCATGAAGATGTTCCAGCGGCATACGAAGAAGCATTACGGAAGCTTGAGATTGATCTTCATTCGGATTTTGCACAATTTTATTTACATGCAGAGGATGGGCCAACATTTTACAGCAGGCATCAGGAGTTGTATCAGATCTGCTGGTTTATGGAGAACACCGTATATATGGAAGACATGAATGTAGCACAGCTTACACTGGGACTTCCCGAGGCATATATTCCAATGGACAGTTTTGAAGGTGAAGGTGGATTTTTCTACAATCGTCAGACGGGAGAAGTGGTGCTGGTGGAACTGGGGGAGTCCATCGAACGGTTTCTTAATGGCGAGAGTAAACCGCAGTGGGCTGATTTCAATGCTTTTCTGGAATGGTATTTCGTCCTGGAGGAGGAGACGGTGCAATGAAAGAGCTGACACCGGAACATGCCGAACTGGAGCGACAGATTATTGAAACCGTAGAAGCCGGTAATGTACTGGACGAGACGCAGCAGCATGAACAAGCCCTCATCTATTATGATCAGGCATGGGGCATGTTGCCGGAGCCAAAGATGGAATGGGAGATTGCAAGCTGGATCGCTTCCTGTCATGCGAATGCACATATTGATCTGAAGCAGTATGGACTGGCGAAGCCGTGGGCTGAGATATCGTTAAGTACGCGGAGTTCGGATAGAAGTACGAGTCCATTGATCGATCTCGGCATGATCTGCATGAGACTTGAACAGCATGACGAGGCGTATTTGTATCTGCATCAGGCGTATGAGTTCGGCAGAGAGCGTGCATTTCAGGGAATCCCGAGGGACGTGTTGAGTTATTACAACGAAGAGCGGGCTAAGCGCAAGTAGAGGTAATTCCAACGATACCGTGCAACGAAAAGGGTACCCCGGTTTGGCCAAACATGACCACAGGAGTACCCTTTCAATTATTACGGAATGTTCGACTTCATCTAATCCGAAATGTTACGCGTATAGTATTCAATAATATCCTTACGACGGATAATACCGAGGAAGACACGATCGACATCCACCACAGGCACAAAATTTTGGTCTGCTGCAAGTGTCAGCATATCCTCCATTTCAGCCTCAATGAATACACATTCATTATATACCCGATTGTTAATCTCATGGACTTGAACCTGATCCATCGTATCAAAAGTCAATCCGGGTGTATTTCGCATTTTCCATAACAAATCGCCTTCGGACAGGGTAGCAACATATTTTCCATCCTGGTCAATCACGGGAATGGCGGTGTAGTGGTGCGATTCCAATTGCTCAATAGCATCTTTCATGGAAGCGGTAGACTTGATATAGGCCACTTCGGCTTTGGGGAGTAAAAAATAGCTGATTTCCATCATCGGGCTCCTTTTCAGCCTTTTGCATAGCAAAAAAGCTTTAGTATGTAATCTCACTATCCTTATTTAAACATATTATGTGAGCTTTCGGCTATTTTTAATGATAAATTCGTCAGATTTGTTTCATTGTTTAAATGGCGCTGGAAATCTATAGTGTATATTAGAGGTGATGTAACCATGAAATCCAAACGTAAATTAATGTACGGACTGCTACCCATCTTGTTTGCAGGTGGAATCGGAATGTATCTATACATGCAGAATAACAAAGAAGCAGAAGCCAAGCCCCAGACTACCGTGAATCAGTACATAGAGCATCTGCAAAAAAAAGAGTTTGATCAGCTGTATACCTTGATGACACCTGCTTCGCTGCAAGAGTCGGGCATGAACAAGGAACAATTTGTTGAAAAATACAATGCGATCTATTCGGGCATGGAAGTATCCACCGTCAAGGCGGAGGTTAAGCCAGTGGATGTTGCCGAAACGGCGGCCGATGACAGTAAGACCGATGCGGAGAAACAAAACCCGGATACATATGAGGTGGATTATAACCTTGAGCTGACAACTTTTTTGGGAGAAGTCAGTGAGACGCATACATTGAAACTGGTACGGCAGGAGCTTGAAGATGGAAGCAAAAATTGGAAAATTAACTGGCAGCCCTCGCTGATCCTGAATGACATGATTAAGGGCAGTAAGGTACGCGTGAGGACACTGTTCCCTGAGCGTGGAGACATTGTGGATCGTGATGGCTTGCCACTGGCTACCAAGGGCACGATGAACGAGTGGGGCATTGTACCTGGGAAACTTGGTGATAACCCGGACCAGATGATTACCCGAATCGCAAGTCATTATCAGGTTTCGGAAGATGCCATTCACAAGGCGCTTGCACAGACATGGGTGAAGCCGGAGTACTTTGTCCCGATTGGTTCAACGGAGGAGTTTGACGTACCAGAATCTTTAAGCGGGGTTACGATGCAAAGCAAGGAAATCCGCTATTATCCACTCGGCAATGCGGCTGCGCACCTGATTGGATACGTGCGCAAAGCCACCAAGGAAGATCTGGATAAGGATACAGAAGGCTATTATCGCGCAGAGGATTGGATTGGCAAAGCGGGTTTGGAGCAGTCCATGGAGAAACAGCTGCGTGGTGAACGTGGTGGATTGATTGAAATTACGGATGAATCCGGCAACTCCCGTTCTGAGCTTATTCGCAAGGATGCTGTAGATGGACAGAATGTTCAACTGACGATTAGCTCCAAACAACAGAAGAAATTGTATCAGACATTGTCCGGTGGTGGAGACGCTGGTGCGATGGTTCTGATGAATCCGACGGACGGCAACTTGCTGGCGTTGGTGAGCGCACCTTCCTATAACCCGAACAAGATGGTTACAGGACTTACACAGGCAGAGTGGGATGCTTATTCGGCGAATGAGAAGCTTCCTTTTATCAACAGAGTCACTACCCGGTATGCACCAGGATCAACCTTCAAAGCGATTACAGCCGCAGCGGGACTGATGGAGAAGGTGACTACAGCGGACAAAACACATGATATCTCTGGCTTGCAATGGCGTAAAGACGATAGCTGGGGCGGTTATTATGTCAAGCGTGTGAAGAGTTTATCTCCAGTAGATATGGTCGATGCACTAGTGTACTCGGACAATATTTACTTTGCCATGGAAGCGATCGAGATGGGCAGCGCCAAGTTTATTGATGGGATCCAGAAGTTTGGTTTTGGTGATAACTTTGGACTGGATGAACTGTATCTGAAGCCAAGCCAATATGCCAATGAAGCACATCTGGATCTGTCTTCCGAGGTATTACTCGCTGATACGTCCTACGGGCAAGGGGAGATGTTAATGTCCCCGATACATCTGGCATCGTCATTTACACCTTTTATTAATGAAGGGAAGCTGGTGAAACCTGTTCTAATCGAGGGAAAAGAAAGCACTGACCCTGAGGTAATCATTACTCCGGAAGCCGCAAATACGGTTAAGGATGCTTTGGTAGAAGTTGTTTCCCGGCAGGGAGGTACGGCCCACACCTTGAATTCAATTCCTGGAGGACTCGCGGGCAAGACGGGAACAGCCGAGCTGAAAGCAAAAAAGGGAGAGAAGGGACAGGAAAACGGATTTTTCGTAGTGTTTGATACCGACTCTCCGACCTTCCTGTTATCCGCTGTGATTGAAGAGGTGAACGGCCGAGGAGGCAGCCATTATGTCGTGGATAAGTTGAAGCCTTTCTTGGAGAAGCTCGAGATGCCAGACGGGGAAAACATTGCAGAAGAATAAAGTGTGTGAAGAACGTAGAGAGAAGTTATAAATAAAAAAAAAAACACCGGTAACGGTGTTTTTTTATTTGCAGTTATACCAAGGGTATACGAAATGGATTATATCTTTGTTAAGTATTCGGTTAATTGATTGAGTGTTCCGGTAAACCCCGCTTGTACCATCTCTTTTGCAGCCTCGAAAGTTTGAAGTTCTTCCTCCGTTGGAGATGCGGGAGAAACAGTCAGTGTAATGGCTGTTTCCCCTTCCTCTTCGCTGAACGTTAGAGTATTTAGAGTGTTCATCGGCCAACTTTGGTCAAAGGGTGCACGTACAATGTGACCTTTCTCGTCAGAAAAGAAACTGGTGTATATAATTTTCTCTGATGCAATAATCTCACTGTATACGAATTTGACCCACATGGTGTCACCGTCAGCAGGTTTCTGGCTGTAATGAAAGACACCGCCCGAACGAAAATCTGATTCAGCAACATTTAACGACCAACCTTTTGGGCCCCACCAGTTCTGCAGATGTTCTGAGTCGGTAAATGCTTTAAACACAAGTTCGCGTGGAGCATTGAAGCGATAAGAGATTTCAACTGGACTAGACATTGTGTTTCCTCCAATAGTTTTAAGATAAGGTTAGCCATTATTTTCTTGCAGTAATCATGAAGCGTGCCGAGTTGGTACGAATGCCCTTCTCTTCGTAATGTTCTCTCACAAACTTCTGGAATCGTTCAACGTCCGTTTCTACCTTTCCGAAATCAGGAATAATGGGGGCATGGGTTAGGAGAAACATCAAGTCTTCGGGTGTAGCGTAATGCTCCACCACATTATATTCACGGACCTGAATGTCATGGAAACCTGCTATTTGAAGTTCATGCTTGTATCGTTCCATCAATGTGCCGGGTTGAATGCCAAGGCTCTGTCCACGTCCAAAAGCTTCTGAAAGGTTGGATTTATCATGTTCGCTGACCTGCTGGGTTAGAAATATCCCACCCTGAGCAAGAACTCTAAATACTTCTGAAGCAGAGAATCCGGAGTGTCTGGAAGATACCACATTAAAGAAGCAGTCTGGAAAATACAGTTTTTCTGCGTCCATATGAAGAAAGCGTACATTGGAATGAGTTCCCGCGGAATGAGCTTCCGTAGCCAGAAGATTCTGTTGTGCAGTTTCAATCATTCCTTGAGCGAGATCAATTCCCACCAATAACAAGGCTTCTTCTGCAATGGATAGAACAGCTTCTCCACCGCCTGTTCCAATATCGAGTAACAGATCGGACGATCGTGTATGGCGAACAACTTCCTCATAGAAGTTCCATCCGATGTTCTCCGAGACAACGTTCATGGAGCTGAAGTTCCAGCCATTCGTCCGGCCTACGCGTTCATAAAAGTCAGCGTAATCTATTTTGTTTTTCATTCTCATACTCCTCCAATGTGATTTGTTTGAACAGGACAAGAGAGTTGTGCCGAATCGTTCTATTGTAAATTGTCGAATGGGATCAAATGGACAGACGTGTCCCTTGATAGCTGGTACGCGTTTTGACCCAGCCCGACAACTATGTACTTCGAACAATACGGAGCAACATCCGTGTCACCTCACAAGTTGGAATGTCTTCATTATATTCAATTGACAGCGTATTCGCGAGGTGTTATTTTGAGGTGGAATGTATTCTATGAGTTCGAGGTGATCGATGGTGGCTATTCGTGCTAAGCAGATTTTTGTCAATTTACCTGTCCAAGATTTGAAGAAATCCGTTGAGTTTTTTACCAAGGTGGGATTTGAGTTTGACGCCAATTTTACGGACGAGTCTGCTACTTGTATGATCATCGGGGAAAATATTTACGCCATGCTTCTGGTGGAGGAACGTTTCCAATCCTTCATCTCGAAAAAAATCTCCAATGCTGCCGATACAACCGAAGTCATCGTTGCCCTGTCTGTAGATAGCCGAGAGCAGGTAGATGTAATTGTACAAGCTGCCCTCGATGCAGGCGCGAAACCATACAACGAACCGCAGGATCACGGATTCATGTATGGATGGAGTTTTCAAGATCTGGATGATCACCTCTGGGAAGTCTCCTATATGGACCTAAGTGCTTTTCCTTCGGCGTGACAAAATGAAAATAAGTAGAACCTTCCTAGTATAATAGGAAGGTTTTTTTGCATCTTTTCTGCATCCATTAATTATCGGGAGTATGCATTCACACATCCCCATGTACATGTACATGGACATGAATAGGATAACCCGAGCTTGTTAAAAACGATCACAGGGAGATGACCATGACTCGTTCAAACGTGAAAAGTTATCGCTATCGTGTTGGAAAAAAGCAATATATCGTAATCCAGATTCACCAAACGGCGAAGGGTTATGCCGACTCAGGGAATGTACTTGCAAGTAATGCAGTTAACGTGCAGATCATGAAACAGAAAGGTCGCCGTTCTTCTCGCAGACGTTAGTCTGGCAGCAGAAAAGAGAAGTGGGGAGGGGGATGAATGATGAGTACACGTAAAAAGAAAGCAAAACAGGTTAACCGGGTGGACGTGGACAAAAGCCGTTTGAAATTCCAGGCACGACAGTCAGCCAAAGCATCGGTTGGACAGGGCGGTAACGCATTTGCGATCAATGCCAACGAACTGGGCAACATCCGGGTGCGCGCAGGACAGCAGGGCTGAACAGGAAGAGATACCGCTTGTCGGTATCTCCTTTCGGTTTGTGGAAACACGCACCGATTCTATCCTAATAACATATGGTGTATTTTACCTTTTTGCTATATGATAAGTGTCGATTCATGTTGACGTTTTGTATCGAAAGATGCCAAAAAGCTGATGTACTAGAAAGTTAAAAGGTAAGTATACATACGTTTCTTTTTGATGGAGGGATTAGGGTGTATTGTCACATATGTGGGACCAAAAGTAGTCCTGGGGATAGTAAGTGCAGAACGTGTAACACAAAACTGAAAGATGCAAGCTCCACAGAGGAACAGATCTGGGCGGAAACAGCCGTGGGTTTGGAAAAAAGAACAGAGGAATCAGCCAAATTATTATCCCGGCAGCAACAGCCTGCACCGAGACAGGGCAACACCAGTCAAGTCCGCGCATTTAGTTGGATCATTCCACTGCTACTGGCAGCCGTGATGGGGGCTTTACTAACGTTCTACTATAAGCAGGAGATGGGTATTAATGCGGAGGTGAATTCTCTGCATCAACAGGCGGAACAAGCGGCCCTGGGAGGTAAATACAAAGAAGCACTGCAGTTGCTAGACACCGCTCTAGTGAAACGACCAAACTATAATGCACTTGTACAGGATCGCCAAATTACGGCGAAAGCGTTCAATCTGATGAATCAGTTGAATGAGGCTGCCACAAGTCTGAAAACAGGAAAACTCTCAGAAGGAGACAAATCCATTCAGGCAGTAGCGAAAGCACTGAAAGAGCGAGAAGAGCTCGTTTTCACCAAAGTACGTGCCACATTAAGTAATAGAAAGATTACGCTGGCTGTATTGAAGGTGAAAAAAGAAATCGATAGTTTGACGACAGTAGAGGCGCTGGCTGAGAAGCTGGATACGATATCGAATCTGAAGGGCGAGGAAGCCGAAGCAGTAGAGAAGCAAATTGTTGATAAGCTGGCAGGGATTAGCTACAAGCAGGCTGAGCAGCAAGTCAAGACAAAGGATTTTACAGCGGCATTGCAAACGGTCGATCAAGGGCTGTCTTATGCGCCGGAGGATGATAAACTGACAGCGTATCGTGATCGGGTGCTGAGTGAGAAGAAGAGTTTCGAGAAAGCGGAAGCCGAACGGATTCAACTTGCCGAACAACAGGCAGCAGAAGAAGATCTGAAGAATCGAACGTCGGCAGTGAGCATTGTGAATGTCGAAGCAACGCTTGATATGTATGGTGACCTGTATATTAGCGGTTCAATCATTAACAATGCAACTCGGCCGATCTCTTCCGTCACCGTCATGGTCGATATTTATGGTACAGACGGTACTTATTTGGGCCAAACCTATGTGGATGTGTATCCAAGCTGGATTGAAGTGGGTGAAGAAGGATTTTTTGAGACGTATTACTATGGTGTATACCAAGAAGCAGAAGTATCTGTTGTGAATGCAACGTGGTATCTGGAATAGGAGGACAGGTTGGAATGGGCAAACGAATATGGAGCACCATTATATCCAGTGCAATCATTATAGGAGTCGGAGCAGGAGGCGTGTTCTGGATTCACAGTTATACAGCAGATCAGTTGCAGGCTGAGCCCAGATTGGCTGTTGTTAATGCGAAGGAAACAGAAACCGCAGCATCCAAACCGTCCTCCAAGACAGTCGTGAAGAAAACACGTAAACAGATTATTGAAGAGAGTCAGAAGAAAGTGGTTACGATCGAGAGCAGCAGCGGACTAGGCTCCGGTTTTCTATATAATGATCAGGGAGATGTTGTAACCAATGCTCATGTGGTAGAAGGTTCGAAGGAAGTGACGATACGTACCCTGAATCATGAGGAATATAAAGGAACAGTAATCGGAATCGGGGAAGAAACAGATATTGCTGTCGTTCGAGTACCTGATCTGAAAAAGGTGAAACCGCTGGCTATCGCCAAATCTAAAGCCGAGACTGGAGATGAAATCCTAGCTCTGGGGAGCCCGCTCGGGTTCGAGAACACGGTAACTACAGGCATTATCAGCGGTGTTGGACGCAGTTTCGAAATTGCGCCTTACATTTACAGCAATCTGTATCAGATCTCGGCGCCGATTACCCATGGCAACAGTGGCGGACCACTAATCAACGCAGAGACGGGCGAAGTACTTGGTATTAACTCAGCCGTTGTGGAGCAGGAGGGCGGAATTGGGTTCAGTATCCCTATCACCAGCGTGCTGAAGCAGGTGCAAGCCTGGTCCAAGAAGCCATCCAGCACATCGGCGGTTCAGACGGCTGGTGGTAATGGATCGGGATCGATCTCAGCTTCTGCAAAAGCAGAAGGGGTGGTGACCGAGTTTTACAACAATCTGAATCTAAGTGACTATGTTACAGCTTATGCTTTGCTCGGCAGTGAATGGCAGAGCGGCACAAGTTATGCCAAATTTCGTGAGGGTTACCTCAATACCAGTTATGTGACTATTGGAGAGGTCTCTTCTATAGACAAGGGCAATGATGGGATGGAAGTGACAGCAGTGATTACAGCCGATGAACGCAGGGACGGCGAATATGTAACGACGAAGTATAGGGTTACATATCAGGTTGCTTCTGAGAATGGTCAATTGAAAATATTGCATGGTAAAGGTAAGAAAATAACATAAAATAAATCATCAAAGGAGAGTTGGCTGATGTGCCACTCTCCTTTTTCATTGCTTATATTCGATGCATCTGTTAAAATACAGAACGAATGTTCAGTATGCATGGGACGGAGTGAAATGGAATGAATATGAATAAAAAGCAACTTCAAACCGAGCAGACCAAGAAGAAACTTGCGGATGCTTCCAAAGCCCTTTTTGTACAAAAAGGCTATAAAGCAACGTCCATTGAGGATATTGTAGCTGCGACGGGCAGCAGCAAAGGCAATATATACTATCATTTCAAAAGTAAGGAAGGTCTGTTCCTCTATCTAATCGATGAGTGGGACCGGGAGTGGGAAGAGAGCTGGGCGGCCAAAGAACATCTCTATCGCACCTCCACGGAGAAGATTTATGGTTTAGCGGAACAATTAGTTCTGGACGATATGAATCACCCCCTGACGAAGGCAGCTGATGAGTTCTTCACAGGGGAAAAGAAAGAAAATGATATTGAGGAGCGAATCTCCTTAATGTTTGAGCGGCATATTCAATTTAATAAACAAATGATAGAGCAAGGCATTGAGAGCGGTGAGTTCAAAGCAGACAATGTAGATAATCTGGCGCTCATATTGGAGAGTACCATTATTGGTCTTAGTCAGATGTCACGGGGGATGGAGCCTGATCAGGCTCTTGCGTTATACCGCCAAGCTGCCAGTGTATTCTTGCACGGGATTGCAAAAGATAAAGATTAAGCAACATTTTGACAACTACGGAGGATGGAATCATGGCATTACTTACACGGAACAGGGGCGCACTGCTGCTGTTAATGTTTAATATTTTTCTTGTTTTTACGGGTATTGGTCTGGTTGTGCCGATTATGCCTGCGTATATGGATCTTCTCCATATCACTGGATTCACAGTTGGATTGCTGGTCGCGGCATTCTCCTTCACCCAGTTTCTGTTCTCCCCGCTTGCGGGTCGATGGTCGGATACATGGGGACGTAAAAAAATTATCGTTGGCGGCATGCTGATCTTTGCCGTATCGGAGTTTATGTTTGGTGCGGTCAATGCACCAGTCTTGCTCTTCGCAGCCCGGATGCTTGGTGGTATTGGTGCGGCGATGATCTTCCCGGCGGTTATGGCTTACACCGCAGATATTACAACAGAGGAAGAACGCGGCAAAGGTATGGGATTGATTAATGCAGCCATTACAACCGGATTTATCATCGGACCGGGAATTGGTGGATACATTGCTGACTTTGGCATTCGAATTCCGTTCTACGCCGCAGGGGTTGCCGGGTTGCTGGCATCGATTATCACATTGATTATTTTGCCTGAATCCACGCGAAGCACAGGAGAGCAAACTAAACCTGTAGCTGGCGCAGAGAAGGTCAAAGCTCCGGGTATGGTATCCCAACTGCTGAATTCATACCGTGAACCGTACTTTTTCAGTTTGATTATTGTATTTGTTATGGCATTTGGTCTGGCGAACTACGAGACGGTATTTTCACTGTTTGTGGATCATAAGTTTGGCTTCACGACCAAAGACATTGCATTTATCATTACATTTGGTTCCATCGCGGGTGCGGTTGTGCAAGTATCCCTGATCGGTTGGTTGCTCAATCGGTTTGGTGAAAAGATGGTCATTTCAGTCTGTCTGTTATTTGTAGCCGTATTTGTACTATTGACCTTGTTTGTAAGTACGTACTGGATGATTCTTGTCGTAACGTTTATCGTCTTTCTGGGTATGGACATTTTGCGTCCGGCGATCAGTACACAGATGTCCAAACTGGCACAAGAACAACAGGGCTTTGTGGCCGGATTGAACTCGGCGTATACCAGTCTGGGGAATATCGCAGGCCCGATCGTAGCTGGAGCATTGTTCGATGTGAATATTAACTATCCTTATGTTTCTGCAGCAGCGGTTTTGGCGATCTGTTTCCTGTTATCCCTACGGGTACTTAGAGGTGCCAAAGCGGTAAAACAACCGAAGGCTGAAATGTAATTTTATAATTGGAAATGAAGTACATTAACACAAAAAACAGTCGATCACACCTAACGTGTGGTCGACTGTTTTTTATTATGATATTAAAGGATTACGGTATTAACGAATTTCTCCATTCGTTTCAATCAGTTTTTGATACCAGTGGAAACTCTGTTTGCGGATACGTCTCAATTCCTTGATATCAAATTCCTCACGATCCACATAGATGAATCCATAACGTTTGCTTGACCCTTGATGTGTGCTAACCAGATCGATCGCAGACCAAGGGCAGAAGCCAAATACATCTACGCCGTCCGTGATCGCCAGTTGAATCTGTTCGATATGTTTATTAAAAAATTCAATACGATACGGATCGTTAACCACGTCGCCTTCCTCCAGTTTATCAAATGCACCCAGACCGTTTTCCGTAACAATCAATGGCAGATGATAACGGGAGTAGATCTGGCGAAGGGTAGAGCGGAAGCCCACCGGATCAATTTCCCAGCCAAACTCTGTTTTTTGCAGATTGGGATTCACAGATCCTCTGTATGCCCCTGGCTCACCTACGATTTCATGCTGATCTCCTGTATGAGAGAAGTCATTGCCATCGTTGAGGCTTTCACCAACCGTTTGGGAAGTATAGTAGTTAAAAGCAATAAAGTCAGGATTTCCTTGAGCCAGGATGTCCATATCTCCGTCTTCAATGATGGGAGTATATCCTTTCTCTTCGAGATAACTCCAGGCAATATGATTATAACGCCCGTATACCGCCATATCGAGATAGAGCCAGTTACGAATGGCAGCATAGTTATCAGCCGCGAGTGTGTCTTCTGGTTTGGAGCTCGCCGGGTAAATTACACCGATATTAGGGGCTGGGCCAATTTTGGCTTCAGGCAGCATTTCATGACATAGCACCATGGCTTTAGCTTGAGCAACCAGCATGTGGTGATTTTGCTGATACAGTGTTTTTTGCGGATCAACAAGTGTTGTATCCAGTGTACCCAGAGAGCCGGGATGCAGGATCAGCATATTTTGTTCGTTGATGGTCAACCAATATTTAACCCGATCTCCGTAGTTCTCATAGAGGGTCTTGGCATATTGTTCAAAAGCATCAATTGTTGCACGGTTGGACCAGCCACCTTTTTCTTCAAGCGCGTAAGGAAGATCGAAGTGATACATCGTCACTATGGGTTCAATACCGTATTTAATTAACTCATTAATGAGAGAATCGTAAAAGGCGAGCCCCTTTGGATTCACTTCACCCGCTCCTTGCGGATAGATGCGTGTCCATGCGATGGAGAAGCGATAGGCTTTGAAGCCCATTTCAGCCAGCAACGCCACATCTTCTTTGTACATATGATAGTGATCACTGGTTACCTTGAAGTCGGTTACGCCTTCCACATGATTGCCCATGTCGATGACAGAAGGGCCTTTACCATCTTCATTCCAGGCTCCCTCAATCTGATAGGCAGAGGTTGAACCTCCCCAGAAGAAATCTTTAGGAAATGGTTTCAGTTGAGTATGTTTCATGGTTAGTTCCTCCTAAGTTGAATTCATATAATATAAGTTGGATCAGACAACGAGAGTCAGCAGGACATCATTTTTCTGTACCTGTTCCTGAGTTGTTTCGAATACATCCACTTCCTGCTGCGTAAGAGTAACAATGACAGGGGTTACGGTTTCGTATCCGGCTTCCTTGATCTTATTGATGTCAAACTGGATCAACAGATCGCCCTGTCTGACGATATCCCCTTCCTGAACGACAGGAGAGAAGTGTTTTCCTTTTAGCGCTACTGTATTGATGCCAATATGAATCAGGATTTCCGTTCCCGTGTTGGTTGTTAATCCAATGGCATGTCCTGTTGGGAAGAGGGAAGTGACAACACCGTCTACCGGAGCGACAACTTCGCCAATCTCAGGGACAATCGCCAAACCTTTGCCCATAGCACCAGTCGAGAAGGCTGGGTCATTAATGGTGCTCAGTGCTACGGCTTTACCTGTAAGTGGGCTATAAATTTGTTCTTTCTTGATCTCCGTTGTTTTGGTCTCAGGTATGACAGGAAGCTCTACCGGCGTACTTTCAGCCGATGTGCTGGAGACAGATTCGTTTGTCTCGGAAACTGTGGTTTTGCTTTCATAACCAAACATCACCGTTAATACCGCTGCTACCGCAAAGGAGCAGGCAATCGCAATTACGTAGACAACCGTTGGTGTATAGACGGGAATGGCAAATATATTGTGGAACACATAAGCAGTCATTTTAACACCAAAGTGACCATTAATGGCACCGCCGATCGCACCTGCGATGACTACGATAGGAATTACACGTTTATAACGCAAGATCAGACCGTATACGATTGGTTCAGTTACTCCTGCAAGTAAACCGGTAAGGCTGGTCGAGCCAGCAAGGGTTCGCAGGGTTTTGTTCTTTTTGGCTTTCAGGAAAATACCGAAGGCTACACCGATTTGTGCAAATACAGCTGCAGCAGCCATGGCTTCAATCGGATCGCCGCCAACCCCGATATTCTGTATCGTGATTGGAGTGAAGCCCCAGTGGAGTCCAAAGACAACCATGAAGGTCATGAATCCACCGAGTACAATCCCTGATAATATACCGCTGACACCAATGAGCCAAGTTACGCCGGAGGAGATCCAGTCACCTACCGTGGTGCCGAATGGTCCAAAGGCCATTGCGGACAGAGGAACCATAATCATCAAAGCAATCATTGGTACAAGGAACAATTGCAGGTCTTTCAAAATGATTTTTTTGAGTAACTTATCAAGAACAGCATAGATACTAATCGATATGAAGATTGGGAATACGCTGGCTGAATAATTCATCATCACAACCGGTATACCCAGGAACGATACATCTGAGCCCTTATCCATCAGCCCGGTGAAGCTCGGTTCCATCAGAGCGGCACCAATTACGCCAGCTACATAAGGATTGGCTTTCAGCTTCATACCCAGTGTGATCCCAAGGAAGATGGGCAAGAAATAAAATACAGCGTTGCCGGCAGCGGATAAAATCAAGTATGTGTCACTTGTATCCGACATCCATCCGAGCATGGTCAGGACAGTCAGCAAAGCTTTTAGCATACCTGATCCTGCCATAGCCGGGATTAACGGCGAGAAACTTCCGGATATAATTTCAAAAACTTTGGATAACAGCGAGGTTTTTTCCCCTGTGGACTCAGCCGATGAGGAGGAATCTCCTCCAAAATCCCGGTTTTTCATAATCTCCGCATATACATGAGCCACGTTACTACCGATGACAACCTGGAACTGGCCGCCGCTTTCGACAACGGTAATAATACCATCGTGTTTTTCAAGCGTTTCGCGTTCGGCCTTTTTCGAATCTTTCAGGTCAAATCTCAGCCGGGTCGCACAGTGGACAAGACCATTGATATTGGCTTCTCCGCCGACGAGACGAACGATGTCATCCCCCATTTTTTTATGATCCATGTTCATTCTCCTTTGTTGTTAAGATTGCCTGAAAACAAAAAAATACCTAAACGAATGGCTATGATCATCGGAAAGATGACCTGTTGCCAATCATTTAGGTATCGCCTGCTTGAGCAGTAACAATCCTTGTCGTTAAGTTGTGAGACCTACTATATATGACGCCGTAATCGTTTGCAAGCTTTTTTTATTCCGCGTCAAGCAACTCGTTACGAGAAGTGACACGTTGAATATGGATCGTCAAATACACCTTTTCATCAATGGACATGGCACTTTCAAACCTTTCTTCAAGGTACTGATTGATCCGTTGTGTACATTCAAATGCCTTGCTATATTTGTCCTTCACCTGCTCATACAGAAAGTTATCTCCTGAAGCAAATTGCTCCTGTTCATTACTCAACATTCTCTGCACAAAATATTGAAGATGGGTAATAAACCGGGAATAATTAAATGAATTTTCATCCAGGGCGATGTGGTAATGGTTGGTCACAATGTTGAAGATATCATCAATAACTTCAGTGATTTCAACGGTTTGTTTCATGCCTTGAGCATCTTGACGAGCGTTTACAAAATGCATTGCAATAAAGCTGGCCTCATGTTCATCCATCTGGATGCCGAATTGTTCCTGGATCAGCTCCACAGCGTTCATGCCAATCCCAAATTCCTTCTTGTAAAACTTCTTGATCTGCCACAAAAGGGAATTCTTCAGCCCGACGGATTTACGGTACCGGGTAATGGCAAACTGAATATGATCGATCAATGATATATAGATATTATCACTAAAAATATCGCCCATTTCCTTTTTGGCATGGCCCACAATTTCGTCTGCTAACTTCAAATATTCAACCGATGTTTCCCCAATCAGATCAATGAGTTTTTGCGGTATTTTATCTGATTTCAGCACAAAGGTTTTTTCGATTTTATCCTCATCCACGGGCTGCCCGTTTTTCTTTTTGAAGCCAAGACCGTTGCCAATGACAACAAATTCGTGACCAACCTGGTTCTCAGCCCGGATGACATTGTTGTTAAAAATCTGACGGATGATCATATATGTGTTTCACCTCAATTGGACGTAATAATAACAAAAAACCCAAACTAAGGCTTAATAGACAGCCTTGGTTTGGGTATCGCCTGCTTACCAGTAACAATCCCGAAGAAGACGCAGCTTCCTCTTTCAATTATGTCCACTATACCGCTTTCATAACAGAATAACAATACAATGATTTCTGGAAATGGACGTAAAGACGTGGATTTTTGGTATAATAAGAAATGCTGGAAGTGAATTAGATGGGCTGGGTTGCATAATAAGTTACCGAGGACGGTCATTTTTAAGCATATACAGGATTATTGGAGTGATAACATGAGCAATGCAAAAGGAAAAGGCGGCACCGGCCGTGGTACGGGTAAAAAAGGCTGGAACCGTTGGCAAGCCGCTGCAAACCGGGCAAAAAGTGCCCCGAAGCCTTATAAAAGTAAAGGTACAAAGAAGAAGGATGATACCGAAACTTCAAGTGGCAAGCCCGAGTAAGTATGGTTTGACGATGCCAGAGGAGAGAGCTGCCTGACTAACGGGTGGGTCTCTTTTTGCTTGAAAAGATAAAAAATTAAATTGACAGTATTGTAAATATGGTAATAATATAGAGCTTACGCAAATTAGATGGTAGTGCTACTATATAGAGAAAGGAGCAACAGCATGCCTGTTAATATGGATGAAAATCCACTTGGACTGATTCTGTCACGGACGTATCTGGCATACAAAAAAACAACAACCAGAAATCTGAGCGAACAGGATATTACTCCGGAACAATTTGCAGTTCTGAATGAATTGAGCAAGGCTGGAAGCCATATATCACAGAAAAAACTGGCTGAATTAACAGTGCGGGACCAGACAACTGTAGGCAAAATTATAGACAAGTTGATTCGCAAAGGTCTGGTGACAAGAGAAGAAGATCCACAGGACCGCAGAGCGGTTTTGCTTTGTTTGACGGCGGAAGGACTGGAAATGAATGACGTTCTTACACCAAAGGCAAAACAGCAAGAGCAAGAGGCACTCGCCGAATGTTCCCCTGAAGAGCTTGAAGCATTCATGAATGTGATGAATCGCATCTATGAAAAGATGAAATAAATTTTTTTGACCAAATATGTGCATGTGCATATATATGTAGTGCAATTATTTTAATTTTAACTAACGGGAGTCGTGAACGAATGAGAAGCTTCAAAGATTTTCTTAAAGTGCCACAGACAAAAATAGGGTTGGTTTTTGCATTGATTGTTCCGCTGTTATTTGTTGTGATCTGGATGACGGGTTATCATCAAGCCACGGAGAGAGTGGATCAACTTCAAGTTGCTCTCGTGAACGAAGACGGGACACAGGGAACAGAGGTGCAGAAGCAGATTGAAACGCTCGCGCCTTTCCATGTCAATGTTCTGGGATCTGCCGAGGAAGCTGAGCAACAGATGAATGCAGGTAACTATGCGATGGTTATTGTTATTCCGGAAGGATTCACTGACCAGATTGAAGGAGGTACAGAGGCGAGTTTGTCCTTTTATATCAATCAGGGAAATGCGGATGTAGCCAAATCCATTGTGGAACATGCCGCGACCGGAATGACTGCACAAATGGGTCATGGGATTCTGGAATCCAAGGTTCAAGTGACACTCAATAATGATAGTATAAACAGCGATGAACTGAGTGCAGCTATTGGACAAGCGATGGCGAAGATGAATGAAGGGCCTGTGAAGGCTGAAATTAATAAAACGAACAGCGTGAGTGATTTTGCAACATCGATGCTGCCCATGATTCTGGGTTTTATCACCTACATTGCTTCGATGACCATGAACATTCAGTTCAATATTACGTCGAATATCATGAAGCGTACCCATTCCAAATGGGAAATCTTCTGGGGACGGCAATTGCTGTTATTGTGTATAGCTGTGATTGTTCCCCTAATTGTGGATACAGTAGCTCTTCAGTTCACGGATGTTGCGAGCTCCTTCGGCGCTTTGTATCTGTATCATGTGCTGGTGAGTCTGGCTTGTATCTGTTTTACACAAATGAGTTTTGCCCTATTTGGCAATGCAGGACCTCTATTTAATGTAGCGATGGTTCCGCTCCAGTTGATGACAGCAGGAAATATCATTCCAGCCGAGATGCTGGCGCCATTCTACCGTTATATAGGAAACTTTCTGCCCGCTTCCAATGGAGTACAGGGATTTATGCGTTTGATCTATAGTGGAGAAGCAGTGGGGGGATACATGGTTCATCTTCTGTTGATCTCGATTATTACGTGGGGAATTACGTTGCTGCGAGTTGGCATGCAAAAAGCAGGTAATGGACAAATGACGATGACGCCTCCAGCATCAGCACAGGCACAACATTAAGAGTTTCCTTCTATATAATGTAATAACACACAAGAAAGTGGTTCACGTATAGTTATATGCGTGCATCACTTTTTTTTTGTATCTTCTATAATAGTTCTACTTATACTCGTGGTAACTTACAGTACCCCCAGTAATTTTACATGACCTTGATAAAAGGACAACCTAAATTGAGCATATTAATGAAGCTAAAATATATGAGAGGAGATGTAGGCTAATACGTTTAAAATCAATTAGACATGTATGGCGATGTATGAATGGAAAAAATGTCGTTTAAGCTATAATAAACTTTACACTGGGATAGAGGAGAGCAACACAGTAAAGTTAGTTGGTTTGTAGTAAATGAATTATATTAAATTAAGTATTGTAATTAATATTTATACGTGATATATTATTAGTCCGGCCAAGAAAACACGGTTTAACACTGGTGCGGCAAGCGAATCAAATAAGCTTCGAAAGAAACTTGAAAAAAGAGCTTGCAAAGTTGGTTCGGACATGATATTATATAAGAGTTGCTGAAGAGAACGACATTCGGTAACAAAACAAGTTTGATCTTTGAAAACTGAACAACGAGTGAGTAAACATTCTGCTTGCAGAATGAACGC
>NZ_JAVDTB010000013.1:0-114649 GCF_031455635.1 Paenibacillus sp. 2003
TCCTGAGCCAGGATCAAACTCTCCAATAAAGTATTGAAAAGAGCGATAAGCTCATTTTGAATCTGACGAGATTAAAAATCTCATTTGTGCTCCAGCCGATTCAAGCCAAGGCTTGTTTTCAACTTTCGCGTTCATTCTGCAAGCAGAATGTTTACTCACTCGTTGTTCAGTTTTCAAAGATCAAACTTGTTTTGTTACCGAATTTCGTTCTCTTCAGCAACTCTTATATAATACCATGTCCGAACCAACTTTGCAAGCTCTTTTTTTCAAGGTTCTTTCGAAGCTTATTTCATTTGCTTGCCGCACCGTGTATCTCGTGTTTTTTTGGCCGGAAATAGAATATACCATGTACAGTTATGGAATGCAAGTCTTTTTTCGATAAACAATAAATTCTTATAAATGAGTACTCTGTAGACCTTTTACAAGTATCTCCTTATAGCCGGCCAAATGATACATCTGCGCACTAACTTTAATGATCGGAGTGATTAACTTACATACGCAAAAAGTTTTTCACATGATCCCTAATTCAATTATAGAGAAACACATGTTGTATACAGTACAGACTCATCACGTTATAGAAACTTATTAACCGATGATTTCATTGGATAAACAACCAACAAATCATAGATCTTTATATTCATTCCTTCTATATAGAAGAAAAACATTTCTGAGATTCATTTTTCCCAAGAAAAGAATACAAAAAAAGCGAAAGCTCAGGGGCTAATCCCGTGGCTTCCGCTTTTTTCATATATAAGGTAACAAACTTATCTCCGTATTCTTCATTAAACCTAATGTACGCTTACTCCCCGCCAATAAATACATATCGGCAGACTACAATGAGCGCCAAGATCCACATAAGCCAGTGAATTTTCACTTTACGCTCTGTAACCAAGTTACTGAACACCGCCAGAATCACATAAGATACAATACCTGCGGAGATCCCGTTTGCGATTCCGCCTGTGAAAGGCATCAATACAATCGTAAGGAACGCGGGGAAAGCTTGTAGGAAATCATCCCACTCGATGCTACGCACTTGACTCATCATAAGCACACCCACGATGATCAATGCCGGAGCCGTCGCAGCGGATGGAACAACCAGCGCAAGCGGAGCGATAAACAGAGCCAAAATGAACAACAAACCTGTCGTTACCGAAGTCAGTCCTGTACGTCCACCTGCCTCAACACCTGAAGCACTTTCAACGTATGCCGTAATGGTACTTGTGCCGAGTGCAGCACCTGCGCTGACACCAACTGCATCGACGAGCATCGCTTTGCCGATCGTTTTCTCGCCTTTTTTCTTATCCTTCATAATCCCCATACGTGTTGCAGTACCTACCATGGTACCAAACGTGTCGAACAATTCAACGAAGGTAAAGATGAAGATGATCTCGAACAATCCGAGACTGATAGCACCTTTCAAATCTAGCTGTCCAACCGCCAGATCACTGAAATTAGGCAACCAGCTTGCGCCTGAAAGACCACTCAGATTCGTAACGCCCATCGGAATACCAATCAGCGTTGTTGCTACGATCCCGATCAGCAGAGCGCCTTTGACGCGCATAACCATCAGTATAGCAATAAGGAGCAAACCAATCAGAGCCAGCAATGCATCGTGATGTGTTACAAAGTTGCCCAATGACAGGTTAAAACTGCTACCTGGAATCGGCTGACTCAGATCTGCGTCTGGTGCAACATTAACTGTTACAGCCACGAGATTAGCAAGTTTGAAACCGATAATGGTAATAAAGAGACCGATACCAACCGTTATGGCCATTTTGATCGACTGCGGAACTGCAACAAGCAGCATTTGCCGAATCTTCGTCACAGTCAAAATAATGAACACGATACCGGAAAGGAAAACCGCTCCGAGAGCTGCTTGCCAAGTAATTGCTCCATTCGAACTTAGAACGACAGTCATGAAGTATGCATTCAATCCCATACCTGGTGCAAGCGCGATCGGAATATTCACGAACAATCCCATAATAATAGTCATTAATCCGGCGCCGACGGCTGTTGCAAAGAATACTGCATTATCCGACATCCCCGCACCGGCTTGTCCCAAGAACAACGTATTCACAAAAAGAATGTAAGCCATTGTCATAAACGTAGTGAGACCCGCAACAATCTCCGTTCTAACATTTGTTCCGTTTTCTTTTAATTTAAAGAAACGATCCATAATTACTAACTCCCCCTTAGAGATGTTGAAGCCATATTGAAAAACGACAAATGACCCTGATGAAGATTCTTCACCCAGGGTTCAGCTGACAAGGAGTGGCATGATGCCTTTACTAAGAACAAAAAAAATTCTAATGTGCGTGATGTCCCCGCAATCATGTAGAATTCATGTGCTTAGCCTTCTCCTCTTCGTAGCCAGATCATTAGGGTGATCTCGTAGAGACTCCCAGGCCAATCCCCAGGATTATACGAATAAGTATGCGCTATTTGTTTGTTTCCCATCACTATTTTAGGAGGGCAGTATGTTTTTGTCAATGAGAAAAACGAATATTAATCTCACCCTTGTATAATATCGTTCGTATTATTTAACAGATTGAACCAGTTCAGCGGTTTACAACCCAATTGAATGCGCTTTTTTCGGTGAATTCTCAATGGGATATGTCCATTCTTTCAGGCTGAAAGTTCCACAGGATAACATAAAAAGCTAACCTGATCAAAGAGCAGAAGCGCTCTAATCAGGCTAGCTTATGTTTCTGATGCGTTTTTAGCAATCAGGTGAATGATGATCTAGGAATAACGATGTCTCGTATTCCGAAGGCATATACTCATTAGGTGTATGGAGCAATTTGCGACATGTTCCAGAGCATTTTTTTGCCGGATCAGTCCTATGTTAATTATATCTCTGTCTGCGGAGTATCCTGTATCTCTTGTTGTTCCTGATTCGCGTTCGTTGTTGAGTCAGAGGATAACTCCTGGTTTCTGGTCTGATCGGAAGAAGCATCCGCTGCCTCTAAGTTCACAAATGGAAAGTCTCCAGAACCGGAAGCTAGGTCTTGCATACCTGAACCGCATCCTGCCAGCATCACCATCAGAAACGCACTTCCAATGCCCATCTTCCATTTGCTCATATAGTCGGTTTTACGCATACATTCAATTCTCCTTTCAGTAGCCATATAGCTCTTAGTATGTACTTATTGTACAGGCTGGACCTGAAAGGATCATGAAGCGAGCTTTAAAATGGGATTAATTTTGAGAGTGTACTATTTGTAAAAAAGTACCCTAATGAAAACTTGATCACAATATTCATCTTATAAAAAAAACGCCCTTTTATTTGCGAAATACCGCAGATAAAAGAGCATTTTTTTAATCTATCGTTCAGAGTCTATACCCTACTCCCACTCGATCGTTGCAGGTGGTTTGGATGTTACATCATAGACGATACGGTTTACGTTATCAACTTCGTTAACGATCCGTACGGAGATTTTCTCCAGCACATCCCAAGGAATACGTGCCCAGTCCGCAGTCATACCGTCGATGGATGTTACTGCACGGATACCTACAGTGTAGGAATACGTACGCGCATCACCCATAACGCCAACACTCTTCATGTTAGGCAGGGCTGTGAAGTACTGCCAGATTTCACGGTCGAGACCGGCTTTGGCAATCTCTTCACGCAGGATGTAGTCTGAGTCACGAACAATTTTAAGTTTCTCTTCGGTAACCTCACCGAGAACACGGATCGCAAGACCTGGACCAGGGAACGGCTGACGGTGTACAATTTCGTCCGGCAGGCCACACTCGGTACCGACTTTACGTACTTCATCCTTGAACAACGTGCTCAGCGGTTCGATCAGTTTGAAATTCATGTCTTCAGGCAGACCGCCCACGTTGTGGTGGGATTTGATCGTTTGTGCAGTCGCTGTACCACTTTCCACGATGTCCGTGTACAGTGTACCTTGCGCCAGGAATGCAAAATCATCGAACTGCTTGGATTCTTCATCAAATACGTAAATAAACTCGTTACCGATGATTTTACGTTTTTGTTCTGGATCATCCACGCCAGCCAGTTTGGACATGAAGCGCTCTTGTGCATCAATTTTGACAACTTTCATGTCGAATTTGCCGACAAACGTCTCCATTACACTTTCTGCTTCACCTTTACGCAACAGACCGTGGTCGATAAACATACATGTCAGTTGATCACCAATGGCTTTGTGAAGCAATGCAGCTACAACGGAAGAATCCACACCGCCGCTAAGCGCACACAGTACTTTACTGTCGCCCACTTTTTCACGAATGTCTTTGATGGTGTCATCGATGAATGTCTCCATCGTCCAGTTACCTTCGCAACCACAGATTTCGAACAGGAAGTTACGAATCATGTCGTTACCGCGAACAGAGTGACGTACCTCAGGGTGGAACTGAACAGCATACAATTTACGCTCATCGTCACTCATGGCAGCGATTGGCGCACTTTCCGTGCCTGCATCCAGTTTGAAACCTGGAGGAAGTGTAACCACATGGTCACCGTGACTCATCCATACCGTATGTTCGCCTTCAATACCTTTTGCCAGTGTAGATCCAGCAGCAAACTCAAGGTCTGCTTTACCGTACTCTCGCTTCTCGGAACGTTCTACTTTACCTTCGAGCTGTTGGGCCATAAGCTGCATTCCGTAGCAGATACCAAAGATTGGCAAGCCTAGGTCATAGACACCTGGGTCCACGTGGGGAGCATTCTCAGCGTATACGCTGGACGGCCCACCTGAAAATACGATTCCTTTTGGTGCCATTTCTGCGATCTTTTCCGCCG
Source organism: Paenibacillus sp. 2003 (assembly GCF_031455635.1). Classification (NCBI taxonomy): domain Bacteria; kingdom Bacillati; phylum Bacillota; class Bacilli; order Caryophanales; family Paenibacillaceae; genus Paenibacillus; species Paenibacillus sp. 2003. Next base: position 4,766 of record NZ_JAVDTB010000013.1, read on the forward strand.
GTGTGTTATACGGCAAAAGCTCGCTGTATACGCCAAGATCCCGGATTCTTCTGGCGATTAACTGATTGTATTGGCCCCCAAAGTCAAGGACAACCACAATCTCATTCTGCTTATTCATAACCGTGCCTCCCTCAATTCAATGAAACTAATTATACGCAACGACAAAACATACCGTCAAGGAAAGGCGAAACTCCTTTTTTCGACATATCAAAACAGGATTACCAAATGCCTTTAGATATGAAATTCCGAATACAAAAACTTGGCAGCAAGATGCTGGTTCAAGTGTATGATCGTGGAAAGACGCCTCGTTCGCAGCGCAGCGCGAAAGGCGTCTTATGTATGGCATGCGGCGATGAACCAAACGCTGCATTTAAAACAGTGCGCCAGCAATGGCGATCTTCATCTGCCCACAAGCGGCCAAGCTTTATTGGAAATTGATAGCGATTGTATGCTTTGGTGTAACGTTGTAACATCCTTGTGTTACAACGCCTGCAACCGCCGGGCCAAACGAAGTGCCCGGCGCAGGAAGTCCAGACTGTCCGCGCGCAGCGGACGGTCAGGCCCATACAGCAGCCGTTCCCAGTCGGCTGCAAACCGCGCGATGTCCGCGCCGTCCGCGCCTGCGGCCAAAGCTGGTGACGCTGCATATTCACGCAGCGTCATACCCGGCGGCCGCGGGCCGTACCGGCGCGCGAGCGCGGCCCAGACCGGAGCGGCGGCACCCAGCAGCCGCTCGCGGTCCGGAAAGCTGCTGCGCGGCCACGCCAGCAGCAGCCCTAACTGCAGCGCGGGGCGTAGCCGCCGCATGCGGACCAGAGCAACGGCGCCCAACAGGGCCGCTGCCACAAGGGCTGCCGCGAGCCATGGCTCCGCGGCAATGGCCCGTGTGCGGGCGAGCAGCCATGCGCCCGCGTTAGCCAATCCGCCGCTCATATACGGCGGATTCTCCGCAACAGGCTGTGGTTCGGCGAGCGCTGCGACACTTTCGCCCGTGCCTTGAGCCATGGTGAAGCCTGGCGTGGCCTCAAACGGCATCCAGCCTGCACCCGGAAAATACACTTCTACCCAGGAATGTGCATCTCCCTGTGAAATCACATACTGACTGGGCACATCCGGGTCAGCAACTCCAGGACCAAAACCTTTAACCCAGCGTGCGGGGATACCTTCCGAACGAAGTAACACAATCATAGCTGTGGAGAAATGATTGCAATACCCCTGCCGGGTGACGAATAAAAAATCGTCCACAAAATCTGTTCCTCGCGGTGGCATACGGGTATCCAACGTATACTCGGCATGAGCAGCCAGATAAGTCTTTACAGCTTGCACAGCGTCATACCGGGTCTCACTGCCTTGAATGATTTCCTTGGCAAGCGTCTGCACTCGACCGGGGAGTGATGCAGGCAATTGCAGATAGGTCCTCCGAATGGCTGCCGGATCTTTCCCTTTATTCGTTTCCTCAAGCAGACGTAACTGTTCAGCTGTTGCGACAGGAACCATGACGTCTGCCGAATAATGTTTAACCATCTTATCGTTTCCGGAGCCTGCGAGCCACAATGTTGCCGAATCGCGATTAGACAGCAAAGAAAACATGTTTTCCTGATTATCCTTGTTCTTATCCTGGAACGATACGTTGACCGGTATGCCCCCGGTAAAGAGTGGATTTGGTCCTTTCCACTCTCGCTGCATCGAGACGGTTTGGCGAATGCGACTCCAATAGGTTGGATTCTCCCAACCATCAGCACGCAGCATTCCGGATGGACTTGCCGTTTCAAAGCTCTGACCCGGGTCACTCCAAGTACTACCGTTATAATATGAACGGGTCTCCCCTCGCCAATACGTCACTTCCGGACTCTTTGCTATAAAAAAGATGGAATTCCCCGGCACCAACGGCGCTCCCATAGGCGCGTCCGCTGTACTATATCCCGTGACCGCTGTTGCAGCAGGGATACTACTGTGCTGTGTATAACCTGCCCAGCGAGCTATGCGTTCACCCATCTGTTCCAGAGATATGCGTTCCGGTTGAGGAATGGAAGCAAACTGGCCAGGTACCGCTGAGAAAAGCACCATACCTGCAGAAGCAACGATAGTTACTGCACTCCAGCGGCCATAGGGGCTGCCGCGATAACTCGGAGTAGTGACTCCTGCATTGAGACGTAATAGCTGGAGCAGAGCCTGAATAAGAAAAGTCCATAGGACAGACCGTATTACAGAAGCATACACATCCAGCCCCGCAAAAGATTCAAGCAAAAGCAAATAGAGCAGTGTTGCACTGCCAAACAGCATAACGCTTCGACGTAAGAATACGAGGGATTGCACAGAAGCCATGAGCATGCTCCAGCCGCACATCATGAACAACCCTCTCGTTTCTGTACTAATCGAGTGGAATCGCCAGTTATTTATAAAAGTGTCCATATCCGCTGAAAATATTCCCGGATAAGCGACAGCCCAACGGGCAGGATCACTTCCTCCGTACATCAGACATAAAGCAGCGAGTGCAATGAATAATCGGATCAGTACCCCGGTGATCCATCCTGTACGAATTAACCCCGCGAGCAACAATGCTCCCGTTAATCCCGTCATTACGGACAAGAACCGTTCACTGCCCTGCTGATCTGATGATGTAACAGGATATATCCACTCCAGAGACAGTATAAGTAAAATGGCCGAAATAAAAATTTTGTACAGGACAGGTACGCTAACATATCCCTCATCCTTTATATCCGTCACAGAACTCTGGTTCGCAGCTTGATGTACAGCATAGGCCAATTCCATTCTCGTACGGGCCGTTGACTCTAAGTCGGCCTTAGTGGAATTGGGTTGCTGGTTACCATTACGCTCCCACATCCGTTACCTCCACCTTTCCCAATGAAGATAACGCAACGTCTGTAACCGTGTGGATCGGCACCCCACTGTGACGAAGCCGCTCCAAACTTAAGCTGTCATATCCCAATCCATTCATCAATCTATCCGTTGATCCTAATTGGTCCTGGTTCGCTTCAGTCAATTGCACCTCTACACGATAACCCGACCCTATTGCAGTTATGATCCATTCGGCCAGAACCGGGTCCATCTTGCCTGTGAGAACCACAATTCGTGACCCGCTCGCCAGTCCATCCAGCATCTCCGTTCGGAGCGAAACAGAGCCTGATTGTGCTTTGGATATTCGCGCTCCCGCTAGCTTGTCCAGTCCATGATTCTCATCATCTGCATGGAACGGCCCATGTTGCCATTGATGTTGTTCATCATAGCTCTTATCGCCGCCTTCCATCCACAGATGATAAGGAATGTCATCCTGCTCAGCGGTATGAATCCAGCGGGCAGCTGCACGAACCACTCGTTCAAAAGCAGGTGCATCCATGTTCTCCCGTTGTTTTACGTCATACCCCGACGCGCCCTCATACACAAGGATACCCAGTGTGGCAAGATCCGTGGTATCGGGCAGAAAGGTCTGAAGTTTCCCCGTTTTGGCTGTACTTTTCCAATGAACTCGTCCCAGTGGGTCACCCTGCTGATATTCACGAAACTCAGGGCTACGGTTTCCCTGGCTATTTCTTCGATCCGACAGAGTCCCTTCGATCATCGCTGCGAATTCTATCGAATCACCCTTCCCCCAAGCCGTTGCTTGAGGAACAACAATCAGGGGTGTACCTCCTGCGGTCTCTGCGGAGAGGGTATTCCAGCCAAACATATCCCCCCAGTACAATCTGCCCGTATCCCATCTGTAGACTCCTCTGCGTAACCCAGAACATTCATATTGATAGGAAAATTGTCGCCGTGTTCCCGGAAAAATCAATTTGCGATGTACACCTGCAGGTGTGTTCTCACACAGAATGATCCATAACAATGGAATACGGCAATTGAATTCCAGCTCCACCAGAACCCGTACCTGCTCGCCTGCCTCAATCCGGTTCGCGTGTATTTTCCGACGGATGTGAATACGCCGTGGTCTGAACCAATGGAGAAGCAGACCTCCTGTGAACATCAAGAAAGCTATAACGGATAGAAACAACGCCGCTTTGCCCCCATGCCACTGATACAAGGAAGCAAAAGCCACCACCAAGACAGCACTCACAATCCGTTGTCCAAGCGCAGTCATTGCCTCCGTCCCCTTCCCTGTGATGCCATTTGTACAGGTACCGGGACCGATGACAATGCTTCTTCAATGACTTGTACTTGCCCCCAAACCTCCGCTCTGTTCTGGGCCTTCAATTGAATACGGTGGGAAAGGACAGGCACAGCTACCTCTTTCACATCATCCGGAATGACATAACTGCGTCCTTGAAGATAGGCAAATGACTGCGCCGAAGCCATCCAGGCCAGTGTTCCACGCGGACTGATGCCCAGTCTGACCGCCGGAAGGCTGCGAGAGGCTACAGCAACGGCCACCAGATACTGTTTGACGACGGGATCAACATGTACCTGTTTGACTTCACGCTGCATGGCTATGACCTCTTCAGCAAGCAGGACAGGGCGAAGTTCATCAAGCGCTTCTCTACCTTGCATGCGGGTTAACAATTCCAATTCCTGTTCCGGATCGGGATACCCCAGTCCAATTCTCATGATAAATCGATCCAGTTGCGCTTCAGGCAGACGGTACGTACCCTCAAACTGTAACGGGTTCTGTGTCGCCAGCAGAAAGAACGGGCGTGGCAAGGCGTAGGTTGTGCCATCAACCGTAATACGTCGTTCCTCCATTGCCTCCAGCAGGGCAGACTGAGTGCGTGGTGAAGCGCGATTTATTTCATCAGCCAGGACAACGTTGGACATGACAGGTCCGGGCCGAAACTTGAATTCAGCTGTATGTGGATTATAGATTGAAGTGCCCGTAACATCTGCCGGCATGACATCGGACGTGAATTGAATCCGGCCCATGGAGCAGTCCAGTGCAGAAGCAACGGCACGAACCAGCATCGTTTTCCCGGTACCCGGCACATCTTCCAGAAGTACATGCCCCCCACTGAGCATTGCAGTGAGGACATAACGAATCTCTGTTTTTTTGCCAATAATCACACTCTCAACACGCTTCATGACCCTGTTTAACAATTCAACAGCATGTTCATGTTCCATTCGGATATAAGACATTTCTCCTGATCTCCTTCCGTTCATCAGCATTCCTGAACCATAGTAATCTATGATTCAGTGTTGCCCGGAAGTAGAGAGAATAGTCCTGCAAGAATGACTTTCTTCAGATCATTTTATACTTAAATATGTTATTCATTGCCGAAATGGATCTGGAAGCGCCCGCCTTTACCGTCCACTCTGCTTCATTACTGGTTAAGGAATTCACCCTCAACCCCATCTGCTCCAGTAACTCACGTAATGGAACCCAGATGGTTCCACCATGACTCTGTACTGCCCCCGTTTCAATTGCCCCTGTTGTTGTCAGTGTTCCGCTCACACTGTCTGCATGAATCGTTCTTTCTTTCCATACTGCTATGGCTGTCCTTGTTTCAGAGTCCCAGCGAGTGCTGCCCCCGAATTTTTTCATAAAAGTACGCAAAGGCACCATGATTCGCTGACCCTCCATGCGGAACTCACCCGGTTGCAAGGTAGCCGCAGCCAATCCCACCTCTACCTTCAGCTTCTTGTTTGCAAGCCATAACGTCGCGTTCGCTTCTACATGCTCTGCGATCCAGGCCTTTCCCGGCGCCTTGCGGGCCTTATACTTACCATCTGGATGTACACGGAATTGAACTGGTTGATCTGTACTCTTTATGGTGTCAAAACGATATCCATGATCACGATAATATTTGATAATACCCGGAAGTGCTTTTACCGTTTCAGCATGTGCACCACCGTCATGCATCAGGACAATGACCGAACGTGCTCCCGCAGGTACTTTGGTCGAATTGCTGAGGATCTCTTTGGCCGGAACACCTTTACGCTTGGAATCCCCACTGTCGACGTTCCAGTCCATGACGGTGTATCCACCCAGTTGGAGCAAATCAAAATAACTCTGGTCAAAATGCCCGTAGGTACCGCCTGGTGCCCGCACCAGATTCGGGCGGAAACCGGTTATACGCTCCAGCACTTCCTCTGTCTGCTTGATCTGTTTCCAGAACACTTTAAAATCACTGTACAATTGTTCGTATTGATGGTTAAACGTATGATTGCCCAAAGCATGTCCATCCTCCACTAGCCCCCGGATTAACTCGGGATAACGCTCTGCCTGCTCACCCAGCACAAAAAATGTAGCCAACACCTTCTCCTTACGCAAAATATCCAATACTTCACGGGTATGGTTACCCGGTCCATCGTCAAAACTCAGATAGACTACCTTGTCTTGAGTATTCTTATCTTCCGAGATTGGATCACCTGAGCCGGAAGCAGAAGATGCATAAGCCGTGCCTGCATATACAGCAAATGCACATAACAATATCGTAATTCGCACGAGAATGACATACCATTGTCCAGATAAAAACGTATGTATGGTTGTTGCAGAATTTCCCCCTAATTCCTTGATTCTGAATTCCGGTCTCTGTACCATTTACGAATCGACCTCCACCGTCTCTAGTAATTTGCTGATAGACTTCAGCAGATTTGTTAGAATTATATGGAGGCTACATTGAAAAAAGACGTGATTTTGTTTAATATTTTTTCACAATTTGCTATCTAGCCTGATTGATTCTTCGCTTCAGATTAGGTAGCATAATGGACAGGCAGAACACATTAAAACACCTTGGAGAGTATTCATGCTCCCACCCCGTATTCAGGAGAGTGAAATCTATTGGAATTGCTTGAGAAGATCCAACATCTGTTTGGGTCCTACGGATACAGCGTATTGTTTTTTGGCTTGTTGCTTGAATTCATCGCACTTCCCTTTCCTGGTGAAACAACGATGGCTTACGCAGGGTTTCTCTCCTACAAGGGGCATCTCGACTTTGGAATCCTCACCATACTGGCTTTTCTGGGAACAACGATTGGCATGACAATCACTTATTTTATTGGAGCCAAAGCAGGACTTCCCTTTATAACACGATACGGAAAATGGTTTCTGCTGAAGCAGGACAAGCTCGATAAAACGCAAAAGTGGTTTGCCAAGTATGGTAATGCCTTAATCTTCATCGGTTATTTCATTCCGGGTGTAAGGCATTTCACCGGATATTTTGCGGGCATAGCCGCTGTTCCCTTTCGCAAATTCGCTCTCTACGCCTATTCAGGCGCACTGTTCTGGGTTGTACTGTTTCTGGGCATTGGCAAAATATTTGGCCCTCAGTGGAACGCCGTATTCCATCTGGCTCATCAATATGCAGCATATATCGTGGGAGGAATCGGCCTATTGCTTATCGTAGCCGTGCTCTATCGTTACCGCAAAGCATGGACAGCAAGATCCACCGTATCCAAGCCAGCCCCTGTTCGACAAAGACAAAAGTAAATTCGGACAAACGTCCACCTATAAAAGTAAGGAGCTGCGAGTCTTCGCAGCTCCTTTTTTTTCGTTTATACGAACAGTGTAAGAACGAATCATTCTTTTATTTTTTTGTGATAATCCGAATTCATCCCGGTCATACTAACTTGAAAATATAGGGTATATAGGGAGGCGAAGGCATGAGTGCATCGGTGCAGAACCATCAAGACCAGAAAAAGATCTCTCCGAATCTGAACGACAATACCGAATATTGCAAACAAGTGATGGGGAACAGCAACGACTTGATGATCCGACCTCTGCAATGTTTGCACAAATGGCCTGCTGTCATGTTGTACATCGATGGATTGGTGGATGTGAACATTCTGAATCACTCCATCATGGAATCGTTGTTGCAAAAGCGTGATCTCCCTGAATTCTCCGCAGACGATGAACATCTCAGCTACCTTCAGAATGATATTCTGATCGCCAGTGATGTATTGCTGGTGAACGATATGGAGGAGGTAATGAATGCACTTCTTTCGGGATCGGCTATCCTACTGCTTGAAGGATCTGTACGTGGACTAAAGATTGGCGCAGCAGGCTGGGAAGATCGTTCCGTTGGAGAACCAGTCTCCCAAACCGTCGTTCGCGGACCAATGGAGGGATTCAACGAAAACCTGCGGACCAATACCTCATTAATTCGCAAACGAATCCGCAACCCTCATCTCTGGATTGAAGAAAGAGAAATCGGCAGGGTTACCAAGACCCGTGTTGCCGTGCTCTATCTGGAGCATATCGTGGATCAGGAAATTGTAAAAGAACTGCGTCGAAGACTCGATGAAATCGATATCGATAGCATCCTTGAGAGTGGTTATATCGAGGAACTGGTACAAGACAAGACGGGGACGATCTTTCCCACGGTCTACAACAGTGAAAGACCTGATACCGTGTCTGCCGCTTTGCTTGAAGGGCGTGTTGCAATCATTGTGGACGGGACACCTTTTGTACTGCTCGTTCCTGCCTTGTTTGTTCATTTCTTTCAGTCTCCAGAAGACTATTATCAACGAGCCGATATCAGTACGCTGATTCGAATGATCCGATATCTAGCCTTTTTTATCGCCCTGCTTGCCCCATCCTTTTATATTGCCATTACCACGTTCCATCAGGAGATGTTGCCTACCAATCTTCTCATCAGTCTGGCAGCACAGCGAGAAGGCGTACCTTTCCCCGCTTTTATTGAAGCCTTACTTATGGAGCTAACCTATGAGATTTTGCGGGAAGCAGGCATACGGATTCCCAAGACGGTGGGTCAAGCCGTATCCATTGTCGGTACGCTTGTCATTGGTCAGGCAGCGGTAGATGCTGGGGTTGTATCCGCTGCGATGGTCATCATCGTATCCATCACTGCGATCTCCAGTTATGTAATTCCGGAAAATGGACTGTCCATCTCTGTACGTATTCTACGATTTGTATTAATGATCCTGGCCGCTGCCTTTGGCTTCTATGGCATCCTGATCGTGCTGTTAATTACCGTAACTCACCTCTGCAGCTTGCGTTCTTTCGGGGTGTCCTACATGTCTCCATTTGCACCTTTTATTCAGAAAGATCTTAAAGACACGATCTTTCGTGTGCCTTGGTCCCATATGAAAACTCGCCCACTCTCTACTCATGCAACTAATGAAGTCAGACAGTCCACCAAAAAAACGAAGCGGTAGAAATTCGGTAAGGAGTGCACATCCATGAACAGATGCTTACGCTTAATTTTATCCTTTGCCCTTCTGCTTCCTCTCCTTACCGGATGCTGGGATCGCCAGGAACTGAATGAACTTGGCATTATGCTGGGTCTCGGTGTGGACAAAGATGGCGATATGATCAAAGTGAGTGCTCAGGTCGTTGTTCCGAATGAGGTATCTTCCAAGGCAGGAGGAGGCAAAGGTACGCCGGTTACGCAGTATCAAGCATCTGCCGCCACTTTGTTCGAAGCGATTCAGAAATTAACGGAGACCAGTCCACGCCGCATATTCATGGCGCATATCCGAGTGCTGGTATTTGGCGAGGAATATGCGCGCAAAGATGGAATATACGACGTTATCGAAGCGCTAATGCGCGAACCTACGGCTCGACCTGATTATTACGTTATGGTGGCAAAGAATACAACGGCCTCCCATGTCCTTGATGTGCTTACACCTTTAGAGAATATTCCTGCGGAAAAATTGTTTAATTCCCTGGATGTATCCGCCAAGACCTGGTCCCCCACTACCACGGTAACCGGGGATGAATTAATGGATTTCATGATATCTCCCGGCATCCAGCCTGTCATTACGGGTGTAGAGATCCTCGGTAACAAAGAACAAAGTGGTTATAAAGAGAATATATCCACCATCCGGTCACCAGCCCGCCTCAATACAACGGGACTAAGTGTATTCCGGAAAGACAAGCTGATTGGATGGTTAACGGAGGATGAATCCAAAGGCTACAATTACATTCGTGATAATGTAGAATCTACTGTCAGCCACATGCCTTGCCGCAAGAAGGGCAACGTGACATTTAAGGCACTCCGCACCACAACGAAGAGAAAAGCCAAAATCGTAAATGGCAAGCCTGTCATCAATATTGATATCAAGAATGTCTCCTCCATAGGTGCAGTTGAATGTGGAATACGGATCGGTTCAATGAAAGTTCTCAAAGAACTGGAATCCGATAGTGAAGAACGGTTAATTGAACTGATGCAGGAATCTGTGCATTCAGTAAAACGCAAGTTTCATGTCGATATATTTGGTTTTGGACAGGAAGTGTACCATGCAGATCCCAAGTTTTTCAAGAAGATAGAGAATGACTGGGATAAATACTTCGAAGAACTGGATATCAAGTACAAAGCCAATGTGCAGATTAAACGTGTCGGTACACTGGATGATTCATTCAAAAATGAACTGAAGGAGTGAGGGAAGCATGTTGCTTACATTGGCGGTTATCTTCGTAGCAGTAATTATTGGCTGGGTTGATCTGCCTGGCCTCATTCGCCGGAAGGAGTGGAGAGAAACGGCTGTATACAGTGCAATGCTTCTTACAGCTACATTCTTCGGTGTTATTGCGTCCAATTTGTGGGAGTTCCCCAGTCCTCTGTATATCATTATGTGGATCTATGATCCCGTGAACCATTTATTAGCACGCTTGACTGGAACCTAGGTGAAGAGGGAGGGTATATCATGCTCGAAAAGGGACGGATCGGTACACGACAATTGTCCACCCTTACATTTATGTTAGTGGTAGGGGATATGATGCTGATCTATCCTTCCGTCATCACATCCTATGCCAAACAAGATGCGTGGATATGTGCTCTTATTGGCGTTCCGCTCGGAATGGCTCTCATGGCATTGATACTGAAATTGGGCACGATGCATCCAGGGAAAAACCTGGTGCAAATCTCCCGAAGTATTCTGGGGTTTTGGCCAGGTACCCTTTTTTCGTGCTTTTACTTGTTCTTTTTCATGATTGGCACATCCACACATACCCGGGAAGTCGGCGACTTCATGACGTCCCAAATATTTCAGTACACCCCTATTCGCGTCATCATCCTCATTTTTGTGATTGCCATTGGATGGGGGGTATATCACGGCTTGGAGACCATTGCGAGAACAAGTGAACTGCTCATGCCCCTCGTTGTACTGTTTATCGTGATACTCGCCTTCTGTCTTTTGCCACAGTTAGATACCAGTAAACTGGAGCCCATATCGGATACTGGTGTTGTCTCCATATCGCAAGGGATCCTTGTGAGTATCATATATCCTGTCGGAGAAACCATTCCCATTTTGATGGTTCTTCCCCATGTCGCAAACAGTCGCCATCGTATGCGTGACATCATCATCACAGCAGGATTCGGTAATTTGATCCTTGCCATTCTTGTTAGCATATCCATGCTCGTACTCGGCCCCTTTCTTACCCAACACAATATATATGCTTCATTTATTTTGTCTCAGAAGATTAGCATTGGCGGTTTCTTCGAACGAATCGAGGTCATCATGGCTTGCTCGTGGCTTATTTCTACCTATTTCAAAGCGATGATCTACTTATACGCCTTTATTGTCGGGTGTGCGGAACTCTTCAAGTTAAAGCAATTTAAAATGCTTATTTTGCCATCAACATTGCTCGTTTATGGAATGGCCAATCTCGTTGCGCCCAGCCTGACATTTATTATCATCACCATTGTTCCGTACTGGGTGGATTGGGACACCACGCTAGGTATCATTCTTCCGGGTATGCTGGTTCTCATAACGTTAGTAAAGTCGCGCAGAAAATCCAGTTCACACCCCCAGCCCTCGACTGAAAGATAATTCGGAAAGAGCTTTAGTATTAATCCACGAGAAGGAGCAGAAGAACATGTTGATGCAAGAAAAACTCACGATTCGGCAGTTCACCCTGCTCACTTTCCTGGTTATGATTGGAGATATGGTTCTGATCTACCCTTCACTCGTTACCGCAGTAGGCGAGCAAGACGCCTGGTTCTGTTCTCTTATTGGTCTGCCGATTGGTGTTGGCATCATGTGGGTTCTGTACAAACTACATCGAACACATCCTCAAATGTCTCTTTTTGAAATCTGTAACCAATTACTTGGGACCTGGGTAGGTTCCATGCTATCAGTTGCCTATTTATTTTATTTTGCCATAGGTGCAGCCATATGTGTCCGTGAAGTCGGTGACTTCATGACGACGCAAATATATCTGAAAACTCCCATTCGGGTCATTATTCTGATGATCATTTGCTCCCTGGCCTGGGGTCTTATCCATGGTTTTCGTACGATGGGGCTAAGCGCGGAACTATTAACTCCAATCGTTGTGGTATTTATTCTTTTTCTCTTTTTGGGGCTCCTGCCTCAAGCCAAAAGTGCAAATCTGCAGCCATACTTCAGTACGCCCTGGATACATCTTGTAGAGTCTAGCATACGCGCAGCGTTCACTTCCTTTGGCGAACTTATCATTCTCTCCGTGTTTCTCCCGTATGTGAACTCCGGGCCTCATTTCAAACGGGACTTCCTACTAGCGACCTTCTGTGGAGGGTTACTGTTAAGTTTGCTGCTACTCATCTCACTTATGGTGATGGGACCCACACTTACGCAGCACAGCATCTATATCTCATACGCCCTTTCACAGAAAATTAATATAGGTAATTTCTTTGAACGAATTGAGGCCTTCATGGCTATCGCCTGGTTAATTTCCACCTATTTCAAAAGTCTGTTATACCTCTTTGCCTTTGTGTTGGGAACAGCACAATTATTTCGATTAAACACATATAAGCCGCTCATTTTGCCTTCGTCCTTGTTGTTATTCGCCTTAGGTGTGCTGATCGCTCCAAATGTTATTTTCTATACAGATACGATCATGCCTGCTTGGGTAGACTGGGATATTACTGTCAGCTTCATCATCCCACTGTTCCTCTTGCTGGTTTATCGCATTCGTTCCCGGAAGAGTAAACCCATCCCCTCATGAAGCGGGTAACATCTGAAGCAGACGAACAAATTGTATTATAAATGGATAATAAAAAGGCCGCGTTCATGGCAATTTCCATGAACGCGGCCTTTTTATTATGAAATATATGCTTGGGTACATATAATGTGGAAGCAGTTACTATATAGCCTTCACAGCCTCAAGAGCAGCCTCAATATGTCCTTTGACCCGAACTTTGGACCAGTCCTTGATCAATTTCCCCTCTTCATCAATCAGAAAAGTGGAGCGAACCATACCCATGTATTCCTTGCCATACATTTTCTTCAGCTGCCATACACCGTATTGCTCGGCTACAAGGTGTTCTTCATCCGATAACAAGGTGAACGGCAGTCCATATTTGGCGATAAACTTGTCATGCTGTTTCATGGGATCGGTACTGATCCCGAGAATGACTGTGTTCAGCCCTTCAAATTCAGCATGTCGATCCCGGAAATCACAAGCCTGTTGCGTACAGGACGAAGTCATATCCTTGGGGTAAAAATAAAGCAGTACCCGCTGTCCGCGGTAATCCGAAAGCTTTACCGATTCTCCCGTACTGGACGGAAGCTCAAAATCCGGTGCCAATTCGCCTACATTTAACGTCATGTCAGTTCCTCCCTAATTTCCCCATGAATTGCTATAGGGCGTTATTATGAGCCTGCTCCGCGATACCGCTTCACGCCAAAATTCCACAAAAGCAAGCCCATGGAACCAAACACCAATCCCATCACAGGTGTAAGCAGCGCCATGCGATGCATCTCGGACCTTTCCAGGAACAAGGCTGCGGGATAGATGCCGACAAAGGCAAACGGAATGATCCAGGTTAACAGCACCTGAATGGCACGGTTATAGATCGTTACCGGGTATCGTCCATATCCTTGAATGTTATACATCAACGGCAGGATACCTGTTGGCGCGTCCGAATAAAAGGACAATGAAGTCAGGGTGGTGTAGATGCCGGCATAGATCATTACTGAGCTAAGTGCCAAAATAATCAAGGCAGGAATATGCCACCACTCCAGCACCAGGCCCATCTCTGCTCCGCTAAAGATCATGATGATCAAGCCGATAAACGAGCCCACCAGTGCAGGCGGGTCTACATTTTCAAGCAAGATCTGGAACAGATTATGTGCAGGGCGTGTCAGGATCCGATCCATCTCACCTTTGACGATGTACCGCTCACTGAATCCCCACAGATTGATAAAACAACTGAAGATGCCATAGGGCACCATAAAATATCCATAAACAAAGAGCACTTCACTCTCACTCCAGCCGCCCAGGTTATCCGTGTGGCGAAAGACCACAAAAATAAAGATCAGGTTGGTTGCCTGGAACAGCAGATCCGATAGGATCTCCACCCAGAAATCGGCACGGTACGTGAGTCGTGTTTTCATGTAATTCTTCAAATATTCCCAGATCAGACCCATATAGTACATATCTGTTATCCCCCTTGCACGAACAGACGCTTGCGCGCCTTACGCCAGATCAATACCATCGGAAGCAGTAACACGGCAAACCAGAACACCTGAATACCGAGTACATTCCAGATGGCGGTACCTTCCACTCTTCCAGTGAACACGGAACCGGGCAGATACGTAATGGCCTGAAAAGGCAATACTTTCATCACCGCGGACATCCAGCCTGGATACAGGCTGATCGGGATGATTAGACCGGAGAACAAATCAACCACGACGCGTTTCATACGCATCATGCCTTCATTGTTTTCCACAAAGAATGCCGCCAGTCCCGTTATCACATTAATCTGGGAGTTAATGAGGAAACTGAAGAACAGCATGACGAGAAAGCCAATCCAGGCCGATGGCGCCGTAGGCAATTCAACCGGGAACAGCAGAATGGCGATGAGCATCCCCGGAATCATGAGGAGCAGGAAGCGGAAGATACCTTCCCCAAGCCCTTGCATCATTTTGACCATAACGTAATTGATCGGCCTGATGAATTGAATCGCAATGGAGCCATCCCGTATATCTGCGGCAATCTCCCGGTCCAGGTTGTTAAAGTAAAACGCACGTGCCATCCAGGATACAGCGATGTAAGTGGTCATCTGCGCTGCCGTGAAGCCGCCCAGTTCACCACTGCTACCGTAAATGGCTTGCCAGGTAAAGTAATACACGCCGATATTCAGCGTATATATCAAAATGCCGGAGTAATAATTCACCCGGTATGCCAGCATCGTTAGAAAACGGATGCGCATAAAATCAATAAATGCACTATTCATCTCAGGATACACCCACCGCTTCTTTCCCTGCTCCCACAATCTCGGGACGCTCGGCGGAACCGGATTGGTAAATACTGCGCACAATCTCATCCGTGTTGATCTCAATAATCTGAATATCGGTAATATCCGCTTGTCCAACGACACGTCCGAGTACATCCGAAACGTTCAGTTCCAGCGGAATCCATACGGATGCGGACAATTCATTCTCAACCGTCCAACGTACAGGCAACGCAGCAGTCCACTCCTGCATCTGACTGATGTTGTGAGCTGAACCGAACTTGAAGCGGATCTCGCGCTCCTTACCCCACTGGGACTTGAGATGATCCAGACCTCCATCATAGATGATGTTGCCTGCATCAAGCATGATCACCCGGGAACACAGTGCCTCAATGTCCTGCAAATCGTGGGTTGTGAGCAGAATGGTCGTTCCATGCTCCTTGTTCATGTCTTTCAAAAAATCCCGAATTTCCGACTTCACCACAATATCCAAACCAATGGTTGGCTCATCCAGGAAAACAATACTCGGATTATGCAACAAGGCTGCCACTAACTCGCAGCGCATACGCTGACCAAGACTGAGCTTCCGCACCGGACGACTTAGCAGGTCCTGAAGCTGTAATCGCTCAACCAGTTCATCCAGCCGTTTACGGAAATCGACCTCTCCTACACGATATACTTTGCGCAATAAATGGAAGGATTCGATAACGCCAATATCCCACCACAATTGACTGCGCTGACCAAAAACAACACCAATATTCTGTACAAACTTCTCCCGTTCCTGATACGGAACATATCCACCAACCGATATTTGCCCTGAAGTAGGCACCAAAATGCCGGTTAACATCTTGATCGTTGTTGATTTACCGGCACCGTTCTCCCCAATATATCCGCATATTTCGCCCTGGGGAATCTGAAATGAAATATCATTTACAGCCAATACCTCTTGGTATTGACGTGCAAACAGGTCCTGGAACGCGCCCTTCAGCCCACCTCGGCTTTTCTGGACGCTAAACGACTTGCGCAAATCTTTGACATCAATCGCCAGCATGATTATACCTCACTTGGATTTTGTTGAAATTGCTTGTAGCCCAAAAAGAAATTATAATGGTATCAGTCAAAATTCAGCAAGCTTTAAAATAGTCTGGAGCCGCGTCATGCCCTTATGTTAGGAAAAGACGTGTACGGAAAGCTCCGACTAGATCTTACTTGAATACTCGAACTCGTTTTTTTATTTCATCTCAAATACAAAGGAGAGCTAGCATGACCAGAAAGACGAAGAGAACCATATGGATTTCTCTTGCCGCCTTCGTGTTAATTATTGGAGGAGCAGCGGCATATTATTTCGGTTCTATTCTCAATCAGTTGGACGGTTTGGCAAAAGACGGTGACGAATCACCATTCGCAGGTATCGAGAATGTGGAGAAAGTAAATACTCCTGACCCACCCAAATGGGAAGGTACAGAAACGGTAAATATTCTCGTTATGGGTGTCGATGCGCGCGGATTGAAAAAAGGTGAAGTTCCCCGCTCCGACAGCATGATGGTTGTATCGCTCGACCCACTTACCAAAAAAATCAATCTGTTCTCCATTCTGCGCGACACTTACGTCAATATTGACGGATATGGCAAGGAACGGATCAACACTGCCATCACCCATGGTCCTAATGCAGCGATGCAAGCTGCCGGCGACCTGCTCGGCATTCCTGTACAGTATTATGTGTATACGGATTTCCAGGGATTCATCAAATTGGTGGATGCCGTTGGCGGTGTTGATTTTGATGTGGAGAAAGACATGCACTATACAAGTAAAGCAGACAATAACGAATACGATATTGATCTCAAAAAAGGATATCAGCATCTGGATGGCGAGACAGCGCTCATGTACGTTCGTTTCCGTCATGATGCAATGTCTGATTTCGCTCGGTCCGAGCGTCAGCGTGAGTTGCTGAAAGCTGTAACAGCGAAAATGCAGTCAACAACTACCATTGCCAAACTGCCTTCCATACTGGAACAGGTTAATCCTTATGTGGATACGAATCTGACACTCTCCGATATGTGGAAGCTGGGTGGCCTCGGTTACCAGAGCAGCATGAACGGCAGTGAGCAGATTCCGCCAATGAACCTGCTGAAAGAAGAACGTACAGCAGGCGGTGCGCAAGTATTGACGGTTACCAATGAAGAGAAATTGAAGCAGCATATTCAGGATATTATTCACCCGCCTGCTACAACGGATGATAGTACGACCAGTACCGAAGATAAAACAGCCAGTGGTGACGATCAAAAGTCAGAACAACCGGCTCAGTAATCTAAACATGCAGAGGGCAGCCATTACGCTGCCCTCTCGTTGTGCCCGGCTATACTATTATGAGAAAATCATCATATCTTTCTGTGGCTTGTTAATTTATCATATTTTGAATTACGAAAGGAAGTTATCTTATGAATACATCACGTTCCCGTTCCGAACTTCTATACGCAGAAGCACTTGAGCATATTGTAGGAGGTGTTAACAGCCCTTCACGCTCGTTCAAAGCCGTTGGTGGCGGTGCACCTGTATTTATGAAAAAAGCCCAAGGCGCCCACTTCTGGGATGTCGATGACAACCGTTATATTGATTATCTGGCCGCTTACGGTCCGATTGTTACAGGACATGCCCACCCGCATATTACGCAGGCCATTACGGAAGCAGCAGCAAATGGTGTACTGTACGGTACCCCAACAGAACTTGAGATCAAGCTCGCCAAAATGCTGAAGGAAGCTATTCCTTCCATGGATAAAGTGCGTTTTGTAAACTCCGGTACGGAAGCAGTCATGACCACGATTCGGGTAGCTCGTGCCTACACCAAACGCAACAAGATCGTAAAATTCGCCGGATGTTACCACGGTCACTCGGATCTGGTGCTTGTGGCTGCCGGTTCTGGCCCTTCTACGCTAGGTATCCCGGATAGTGCAGGCATTCCAACCAGTATTGCGCAAGAGGTCATCACCGTGCCCTACAATGATCTGGACAGCCTCAAAGCTGCACTGGAGCGTTGGGGTGACGATGTTGCCGCGGTCATGGTTGAACCGATTGTGGGTAACTTTGGTATGGTTATGCCGGAGCCTGGCTTCCTGGAAGGCCTCTGTGCCATGACACGTGCTAACGGCTCACTGGTTATCTATGACGAGGTCATAACGGCTTTCCGTTTCCATTACGGTTCTACTCAAACGTATGCCGGACTCGAAAACCATGCGGAGATTGAACCCGATCTGACGGCTCTTGGTAAAATTATTGGTGGCGGCCTGCCAATCGGTGCTTACGGCGGACGCAAACATGTTATGGAGCAGGTTGCTCCACTCGGCCCGGCTTATCAAGCCGGAACGATGGCTGGTAACCCTGCATCCATCTCGGCTGGTATCGCATGTCTGGAGGTCCTGCAAGGCGCGGGTGTATACGAAGAGATGGAACGCCTTGCTATTGATCTGACGGCAGGTCTGCAAGCTTCTGCTGACCGTCATGGCATTGCACTAACGATCAACCGGATTCGTGGTGCATTCTCCACCCATTTCTGTGATCATCCGGTGACGAACTATGATCATGCCCAAGACACGGACGGAGAGCTGTTTGCTTCCTTCTTCCGTCACATGCTGGATCGTGGCATTAACCTCGCTCCATCCAAATATGAGGCCTGGTTCCTGACCACGGCTCATACAGATGAAGATGTTCAGGCTACATTGGAAGCCGCAGAAGCTTCCTTCAAAGCGATGGCTCAGGAATAAATTAGATTATTTCCATCTACAATATAGCGTACAAGCTGTATTGTAGATGGATAACAACTCAAGGAAAAGGCGTCCAACAAGTGATTAACTTGTGTGGACGCCTTTTGGTGTTTACGGACATCACTCTGATCGTTGTTTCCTGTGAATCAATTATGCTTCCGATTCTTCTAGTTATTTCTGCCTGATCTGAAGTTTCAAAATTTCCTCCCGGATCTTCTGTATCCCTTCCTCGATTCGCTGCTTCGGCACATTGGAGATGTTCAATCGCAGCATTTGATCCTCATGCGCCTGATATGTTCCCTCCGGATAATACCGTTCTGTCGTATCAACGATGACTCCGCGCTTTTGAAGCCGGGACAGTAGAACACGAAGCGGCATATCACCCGCCAAAGGTAATACGGTATGCTCCCCTCCTGTTCGAGGAGCCTCCATAAATGGAGCAAAGTCTGGATATGTGTCCAGTTGCTCATGCACCGTGTTCATCCGGGCAGCATAGCGGTTACGAATCACTTTCCTGTGATGAGCAAACATTCCGCTGTGGACATAGATCTCCAGAGCAGCTTGAGACAGAACGGAAGTGTCGATATCGAGCATTTTTTTGTAAGCCCCAAAAGATTGAATTAGTGGTGAGGGCAGAACAGCTACACCAATGCGGAGACCTGGAAACAAAATTTTGGAGTAACTCTTCAGATAGATGACCCGGCCTTCGGTATCATAGGACCATAGCGGGTCCTGTTTCGTATTGTCCTCCAGATCAGCCAGATAATCGTCCTCTACCAGATAGACATCGTACCGCTGTGCAAGCCGGATCAGTTTCTTTTTCTCAGCAGCAGTCAACGATGTGCCAATCGGATTGTGAAAGCGCGGCATGACATAGAAAAACTTGATATCTTCCTCAGCGAACTGACGTTCAAGCGATGCCCAGTCCAGCCCATTCAGGGCACGTCTCACACCGGCAATCGGCACATTCAATCCACTCAGTAGCGAGGGCATATTGTGATAGGTCGGTAGTTCAAGCAATACTTTTCTCTTTCCATTGGGAAAAGGCATCAATGCAAGTACAGCCAGTGCCTGTTGCACACCTGATGTGATAAAGAACTGCTCTGTTCTCGCAAACACCTGATAATCCGCAAACTGCTTCTGCAACAGCAGAATAAGCGAAGGTAATCCCTGATCCGTGCCATACATAAATAACTCTGCTTGCTTCTTCTCCATCGCCTGATCTACACAGTGACGAAAGTCTGCATAAGGGAACACCCTTGGATCGGGTGCAGCTGAAGCAAAGTCCAACGCTCCCTGCCAGTCCATGTCCTGAGCACCTGTCCCGTTCTGTACGGCATAATAACCGGATTGAGGTATGGCATACACCAAATGCCGCTGTTCCAGCCACTCATATGCACGAATAGCCGTGCTTACACTGCATTGATATTGTTCTGCTACAACTCGAACGGCTGGAAGACGGATGCCCTTATCTGCCCACTGGTGACGATCCTGCTGTTGCATCTGTTCCTGAATCCACTGCTTTAATGCTTCGGCAATCACTTCGTATTTCCTCACTGCACCCACCCCTCTCCCACAATTGTACCGCTACAGTTCATGCTTTTATCTATTGTAGCACGATGCACCTGGCAGTATATTGAATAAGGCCAGCACGTGCCTCGAACCTGACATATTTCAGGATAATGAAAGATAAAGCACTATGACTACTGTATTGGAGGAGCTTTTATGAACACAACACACACTCGGGGGTACGCTTATATCGCAGCTGTATTGTACGCGGCTATTATCGGTTTATCTTTTCTATTTGTTAAAATGACTGTCACTGTTGCACATCCCATTGATGTGCTTGCCCACCGATTCGCCCTGTCGCTGATCGTTGTCAGCATTCCTGTCATTTTTGGTTGGATCAAAATCCGACTTAGCCTTCGTGATCTGTGGAGAATCATTCCACTGGGGCTGTTATCTCCCGTCTTATTTTTTGCCTTTCAAGCCTTTGGACTCGTATCTTCCAACTCATCGGAAGCCGGTATTATTCAGGCTATGGCCCCTGTATTCACACTCGTTCTCGCTTCAGTTTTCCTGAAGGAGCGCACATCCACCACACAAAAGCTGTTCCTGCTTCTGTCTGTCGCTGGAGTCGTTTTTATTTTCATGATGCAAGGAAATGGCGTGTCAGTGGGTAACCTGAAGGGCATTGCATTATTGCTGTTATCCACGGTCTGTTTTGCAGGTTATGGTGTACTTGCGAGACCATTAACCCAGAAGTATAAACCCATGGAATTAACATGGGTCACGCTGATGGTTGGTTGTATTGTGTTTAACGCCGCTTCACTGATCCGACACGCTTCCAGCGGTTCCATGATGGACTACATCAAACCACTTGGAGATACATCCTATCTGGGTGCCCTTGCTTATCTGGCGATCCTCTCCACCATGATCTCCACCCTGCTCGCGAGTTATGCCCTGACTCATCTGGAGGCTTCCCAAATGAGTGTATTCAGCAACCTGTCCACACTCATCTCCATCGTAGGAGGTGCATGGATACTGCATGAACCAGTGGGTAGCTACCACTATATTGGTGCATTGTTGATTATCGCTGGTGTGCTTGGCACCAATATGAGCGGTCGCAAACATAGGCTGGTCAGTGGAATCAAAGCGTGATATAATTCTGGAAATTGTAAACATTTGTTATCCGCGATGATGAAGAGAAGTACATATGTCAGGATGCTACAGAGAGCCGGCGGCTGGTGGGAGTCGGTGCATCGGATATGTGGAAATGGGCTTCGGAGTTCCAAGTTGAACAAAGTCTGTATCCTTTCCTAGGAATACACACTTTCAGTAGGCGAGGCGGCATGTCCAGCCGTTATCCATGGACAGGATATCGATAGGCATGGAAGCTCATAAAAGAGCTCCTGGTAGATACCTCATCCGTATCCCTCAAGTGGGCCGCAACAGAGTGGCCAATGAAGGTGGCACCGCGAGGCACAAGCTTCGTCCTTTATTCTGTTCCCAACCGGGGAATGGGATAAAAGACGAAGCTTTTTTGATTTTTTTGCAGGCTGAAAGGAGGTGATGGTCGTGGAAGACGGCTGGTGGCGACAGCTCAATGTTGAAAAATCACAAAACCAAAGGAGAATAAACCATGAACAAAAACAAGGATATTATTTTGACAGGAGATCGGACTACCGGACAACTTCATCTCGGCCATTACGTAGGCAGCCTGCGCAGTCGGGTACAATTGCAGGAAGAGTACAAAACCTATATTTTACTGGCAGATGTTCAGGCACTCACCACCCACTATGATCAACCTGGCCTGATTGCAGATAGTGTTCATCAAGTCACGCTTGATTACCTCGCCGTAGGCATTGATCCGAACAAAGCTACCCTGTTCATTCAATCCATGATTCCGGAAATTGCGGAATTGACTGTGATCTTCTCCATGTTTGTTACCGTCAATACACTCCGGCATAATCCGACCATCAAGAGCGAAGCACGTGATCGCGGATATACCGACCTGTACTACGGATTTCTTGGATATCCGGTCAGTCAGGCTGCTGATATTGCATTCTGTAAAGCCACCCTTGTTCCGGCAGGGGAAGATCAGATTCCTCACATTGAGACAGCACGAAAATTGGTTCGCCGGTTCAACGAGTTATACGCTCCCATTCTCCCCGAACCCCGCATTTTGACCGGAGAGCGGCTTGGAGGACTGGATGGCGTTGGTAAGATGAGCAAAAGCATGGGGAATGCGATCTCATTAAATGCAAGTCCTGAAGATGTAAAAGCCAAATTGATCAAGGCCAAGACTGATCCTGCCCGCATCCATCGTTCTGATCCAGGACACCCGGATATCTGCCCTGTTTTTGCCTATCATCAGCTTTTCCGCAAGGAGAATGTAGACGAAATACATGCCAGTTGCAGTCAGGGTTCGATCGGATGTAAAGACTGCAAACAGATCGCAGGCAGTGCGATTAACGATCTGCTTACTCCTTTTCGTGAACGGCGAAATCAATATGAACAGCGAGTAGACGAGGTGAAAGAGATTCTTGTCGAAGGTACCCGCCAGGCTCGCAAAGTCGCGCGGGAAACGATGCTTGAAGTGCGAGAAGCCATGGGTATTCGTTATTTTGATCTCTAAACACAGAGATGGAGTCCGAATTACAGGATGGGACGCACCACATGATCTGCAGGCTTGCCTGTATGAAGCGCACAAATCACGTTAACACTGCTGAGGACAGTCTATCGCGAAAAGGGGCCTCCTCAGCATGAAACCTAGACAACCTTCTTTTTTGCAAGCCATGATGTTAATTATGTTATCCGTCGGCCTGATTAGCCACGTGCTGATCATTCCCGCCCTATTGAGTGCAGCCAAAAGGGATTCATGGATCTCGGTCCTGCTATCCGTAGGTCCCTACCTTGTATTTTCCCTAATGCTTGCCTATGTATCTCGTTTTCTCCAGCATCAAACCCTGCATGAATGGCTGACTTCACATCTGGGCAAGCCCCTCGGCTTTCTTTTCCGGATTGGGAACAGCCTCTTTTTCTTGTCCGTGATTTACTTCACCCTGCATGACACGACCACATGGGCCAAAACCAGTTACCTGACGGAGACACCCGTATTTTTTACAAGCATTGCGCTCATGTCGCTCTGTGCCTATGCAGCCTATAAAGGTATTCGTTCGCTGGCTTTTACAGCAGGACTGGTCCTCCCTCTCGTTGTACTGCTTGGCTTCTATGTTGCGATCGTCAATACCCAATACAAGGATTACAGTCGTCTGCTTCCTGTACTTGAACATGGCTGGCCTCCCGTGCTTCATGGCATGGTTTACAGCCTTGCAGGCATGTTCGAGCTGCTGCTCTTGTGGTACATACAACCTCATCTCTCCAAAAGGATTCGTCCATGGCAATACGTGATGCTCGCACTCGTCATTGCAGGTCTGACACTGGGGCCACTCATTGGTGCTATCGTGGAATTTAATCCTTTTGAGGCTGCCAAAATGCGTTATCCCGCTTTTGAAGAGTGGCGGATAGCCTCCTTGGGCAAATACATCGCGCAAACTGACTTCTTTTCCATCTACCAATGGCTCGCCGGCTCGTTTACCCGGATTAGTCTTGCCATGTATATTGTGGTGGAAATTTGGGATATTAAGAGCACCTCTAAAAGGAGGATCAGTTGTGTCTCTTTAGCCGTTCTATTTATACTCTCCATGCTGTACCGTCTAGACGATATCACATTCGAAAAGCTGCTTGTCGATTACATATTCCCGTTCAATCTCATCTATCTTAGCGGACTTGCTATAATCGCAACAACGGTTGCACTCATCAGCTCACGCCATCAGAGGAGGAAACATCATGGAGTACCCAACGATTGACAACACGTCCCATGAAACACTGCTTGCCTCTTTGAAAGAGCAATTCAACCCCTGCGCGGATGTTGTCATTCAAACTTTTCCAGCAAAAGATGAAGCTGATATGCCGATCATTATGCTATATTGCGATGGTCTGACGGATGCCAAACAAATCAATCAGTTTATCATTCCCCGGCTCGAGGAACATTCCCTGCTTGAAGAAGATGTGTATCCGAAAGAACTGGGCTTAACATTAAATCCAATAGAAGACCTTCAAGATACGGATCAATTAAATCTATTGCTTTTTAGTGGACAACTGCTGTTGATCTTCGGCAACGGCGATCAATCCTGCAGTTTGGATATTGCGAGCATTCCTGGACGCAACCCTGAAGAATCAGCCATTGAGTCTTCCATTAAGGGGCCTCGTGATGGATTTACCGAAGAGCTGAGTGTAAATATCGCACTCATTCGTAAACGGATGAAAACCTCTTCCATGTGCTATGAAAAATATGTTAAAGGTGGGCGAACTCAAACCTCTATTGGCCTATTGTATGTAAAAGACATTATAAATCCGGAGATCCTAAAAGAAGCACGTGAAAATATAGATAAAATTGAAGTTGATGGTATTATTGGGACTTCTGTTATGGAAGGAGCAGTTATGGGAGGCATTCGCAGTATCTTTCCTCTCACTGATAATACAGAGCGACCTGACTATGTCGTGGACTCGCTCTTAAATGGGCGTTTTGCTGTTCTGATTGAAGGTTCACCTGTTGCGATCATCGCTCCAACTACACTATTCAATCAATTGAAATCACCGGAAGATGAGAACACTCCTTTCTTCATTGTGACTTTTGAACGCATCCTGCGGATTTCCGGTTTGCTGATTGCTTGCTTTTTTCCTGGATTCTATATCGGCCTCACCAGTTTTAATGTGGAGCAGATCCCTCTCCCGCTTCTGGCAACGATTGCTGGTACTCGTATGGGGCTGCCCATGCCTGTAACACTGGAAGCCTTTTTAATGATTTTTATGTTCGAGTTATTCAATGAAGCTGGCCGCAGACTTCCTCGTGCTTTGGGCCAAACTGTCAGTGTGGTAGGCGGACTCATTATTGGAGATGCAGCTATTCGTGCCGGGATTACTTCTCCTACCATCATTGTAACGGTAGCGATTTCAGTTATCTCCAGCTATATTCTAGTCAATACGGTACTCAGTGGGGCTACTGCTCATGTGCGAATCGGGATGCTTATTGTTTCTTCCCTCCTTGGATTATTCGGTTTCATGCTTGGACTATTTGCCCTGTTGGTACACCTTGTATCCTTGGAGTGTTATGGCGTCTCCTATCTGTCCCCCGTCTCTCCCTATATTCCCGGCGACTTCACCCAAGCCGTATCCATGTACCCTTCCATGAAGAGAACCAAGCGTCCGGCCGCACTCCATACTCAGGATTCTACCCGTCGGAGGAAACGTCCGTGAGCAGATGGATTCAATTGGTGTGCTTGCTTATGAGCAGTCTGATCATGCTGACGGGGTGCTGGGATTCCAAAGAGGTCCAGAGCATTAACTTTATTACGGGAATAGGGATAGATTATAAGGATGACAAGTATATTGCTTACGCCCAACTAATCGATTTCTCCAGTATCGCCAAGCAAGAAGGTCCGACTTCGCGGGAAGAAAGCGATATCTGGATTGGGCGAGGCGAAGGCAAAACCTTAAGTATGGCTATTAATGACCTCTATCAAACTTCACAGCAACAAACACTGTGGACCCATGTAAAGGCGATTGTTATATCGAAAAATGCCCTGAGCGGGCGGCTGGGGGATATTTTTAACACACTGCTGCATTCGGGTCAGCTGAGATATACACCATGGATCTACGGCACGGAACAAAGCATACCCGATGTGCTTGCCCCCTCTGCCCTGCTGAACCAATCTACCCAGACCATTGAGCTATTTGAACCGATTAAGCTGTACAAGCAGCATTCTGCCTTCGAACCCATCCGTCTTCATCAGCTTCTTGACGGTATTCGTGAGCCTGCTTCGGTTATCCTATTACCCTCGATCACCAACAAGAACCAAACCTGGTTCAATGGAGATGAAGCTCCCCCCTTGGTTAAAACGGATGGATTTTTTGTCATTTCAAATGGCAGAAGTGAAGGGAAAGTGGCAGGGGAGGACGCAGATGGTACTCGATTCGTAAATTATAATCGTGTCTACCAGTACCCACTGTACGTTTATAAGAACGGGGGCCAAACTCCTGATCTCACACTTCGCCTCCATAACCCGCATACGAAAATTTCATCAAGGAAAGAAGGAAATGGGGTCATTTTCGACCTGATCACTTCGGTAAAAGGTGTCATTGTCGAGGATAACGGCTCCCACCAATCTCCTCGCACAATGGAGAAATCAGCCGAGAAACAGATCGAATCCGAAATTCGGACAACATTCGAAAAAAACAAATCACGGAAAATTGATTCCTATGGCCTAGCTGAACATCTGTATCGTCATGACCTTGCAGTGTGGAAAGAACAGGTTCAGCAACGGGCTGATCCCATCAAACGATTCAAACTTGGCAAAGTGGAGGTTCGTGTAAAAATCCTTAATGCCAGCACGTACAAATACACTGAGTAATACACAAAGAGGGCCAGTCACCTGCAGTGTGAATGCAAGGTTACTGGCCATTTTCTCTTCTACCTCTTGCTGGTTATCTTGCATTTCGTATCACGTCAGCGGATACGCCATAACACTCATCAAAGCCAATTCAGGCTGAGTCGTATCCAAACGGCTGTACTGGATGATGACGGGGATGTTGCTCGAAACCGTAATCGCATAAGGTACGCCCGGCGGAATTGACTGCTCTCCGGAGCGAAGCGATGCAGTGCGAATATGCTTTGTCCTTCTCGCTGGCACTTCAGCGACCACACCTTCGAGTGGTTCTCTGTCTTCAAAGTAAATCGTGATGTGCAGCTCCGCATCCGTGCTACTAGTGTTCAGTACACAGATACTCTCATGACTCTCAAGTGTACCTCGGCTCTCCGGGGGAATGTAACCATCCGGAATGACCCAGTAGGTGTGACCTGTAGCTGCTGAAACATTCTTACGGGCAGATGTGCCTGATTCTGTCTGGTCAGGTGTCATTGAAATACATCCTCCTTTTTTTGCGATTGCAATATAGGTTAAAAATCTGGTGGGCTCGCGGGGCAGTCGCTTCGGCGGACGGATCGGCTGTAGGCCGCTGTTGGCTCGGGATTTCTATTCCTTTCCCCTCAGCAGGGGAAATCCCGCTCCAAAGGCGGACGCTTCGCTCCCTCTACCCGATTCCGCCCTCCTCCGCTGCTACGCTCACCTGTTTTTTTAAAAGTTTATTGCCTTCGCTACTCGCTGGGCAACTTTGCTGGCTCGTTATTTAATTAACTCGCTTAATTATTAAAGGCATGAACCTACCGCAGATACATCTGCAGCGGTTGCAATTGCAACTCACGGATGGCTTGTGCCACCTGTTGGGCAAGGCGACGGGCGCCTCGTTCCTGAAAATGCGTGTTATCCTCCACGCCTGAGGGGAAGTTCACATACTCGCCTGGCAGCACCCACATAAAGTCGTCCTTGGTGCCTTCTACGCCTGCCTGCTCGAATAGAAGACGGCTGCGCTCAGCCAGATCGATCAGCGGAACATCTTCCTCTTCCGCCAACTCACTCACGGCGATGATATAATCGCCGTGGGTATCGGTCAATGTGCCATCATCCGCAAAATAGCGACGATGCACCGGGGTTATGAGCACTGGACGAGCCTTGGCTTCGCGTGCAGCATCGATATACTTTTTTAAATATTCCTTATATGTTGTGAATGGGTCCGTCCCACGTTCAGGGTCCGGCTTCTCATCGTTATGTCCAAATTGAATAAACAGAAAATCTTCAGGCTTGATTCGCTCCAGAATGGCGCTTAATCTGCCTTCATTAATAAAGCTGCGGGAACTGCGCCCTGACTGAGCGTGATTATCTACTGCCACATCATGTTTGAACTGTGCTGGCAATAACTGGCCCCAACCGCAATACGGATATCCACTTTCCGGCTGATCTGTTACGGTTGAATCCCCGGCAAGAAATACGGTCATGGTCTGATTCGCAAGAGTAATCTCCAAAGCATTAATTCTCGGTGCAGGACCGGAGAATGACAGACGAAGTCTGCCGCCGCGAACAACAACCGAGAATCTAACCTCTGCGCATTGTCCGGGAAGTGTGCGAATGGTTGGCAGTACAAGCCTGCCTTCACCAGCTTTCACGCGGGTCACTGTCTCAGCCAACTCATCACCTGCAACAAGTAATACTTGGTAGGTTCCGTCGGGAACATCCACGATGAACGATGCTTTGAGCGGAATACAGAAGCCTGAACGCAATCGGGCAGACATGGTTGTCTGCCCCGAATTGTTATGATGTTGTTTCGTGGGATCCGGCACATCGTCATCTCCGATGCGTTGTTTCTCATACACCAGAGATCCTGCCTCGAATCCGTATCCTCCCCGTTCCTCATATGCGGTTGTTGCAGTTACTTTCAGATAATCCTCTGTCTCATCTGCTCTTCCCGAGTCCGGTCCAAAGTTAAACTTCCAGCTGGTCACGGAAACTGCCTGGCCCTCTGCCGCTGCCCCCATGGCAACGGCCTGACTACCCTGAGCTTTATTCAAAAGCGATAACCTCCTTGGTTAACTTTCGTAAACGTTCATTCGGGCGAAGATACAGTAATCTGGCTTATCCTTTCAATCCGCTGGTGCTCATCCCTTGAACAATTTGTTTTTGGAAGATGAAGAACACAGCTACAACCGGAACCAGACTGACGATGGACATCGCGAACATTGCGCCCCAGTTGGAAGCAGATTCACTATCCAGGAACATTTTCAGCGCCATCGACACGGTGTATTTATCAGGCGAGTTCAGGTACAATACCGGACCGAGCAGATCCTCCCATCTCCAGTAGAAGGAGAAGATGGCTGCAGTCGCCAGAGAAGACTTGATCAGCGGCATAATAATCTGGATATACAGTCTGAATTTGTTACATCCATCGATGGTTGCAGCCTCATCCAACTCCTTCGGAATCGTTCGAATGAACTGTACCATCAGGAAGATGAAAAACGGCATTCCGAAGAATGTAGGTACAACGATTGGCAAGATAGTATTCAGCCAGCCGAGCTTCGTGAAAATGATGTACTGAGGAACCAATACCACGTCATGTGGCAACATCAGTGTTAACATCATCAAGGAGAACCAGAATGTACGTCCCTTGAAGTTAAGTCTGGCAAAACCAAAAGCGATCAGCGATGACGATATTACGGCACCGATCGTGGAAATAACCACGATTACAAGTGAGTTGGTGATGTAATCCATAAACGGTCTTCCAGCTGTGCCTTTCCAGCCATCCACATAGTTGCTCCAGATCCACTCCGCAGGAAACAGGGTATCCGCTGTGACGAAAATCGTACGGCTTTCCTTGAATGAACTGAATAGCATCCATAGGACGGGATAGAGCATCAGGAGGGCAAGAGCTGCAACGAACAGGTGATAAACGGGCCATTTTACATTTCTCCAAACCATCGTTACTTCCCTCCTTCAGATTCGTAGAACACCCAGTACTTGGATGTCAGGAACACAGCTACCGTGAGTATACCAATCATGATGAGCATGACCCAAGCCATGGCCGAAGCATAACCCATGTTGTTAAACATAAACGCCTGACGGAACAGATACAGGGAGTACAACATCGTACCGTCCATTGGACCGCCTTCTCCTTTGGAGATAATATAGGCAGGTACAAACGTCATGAATGCTCCAATCGTCTGCATAATCATATTGAACAGGACGATCGGGCTAAGCAGTGGCAAGGTGATGCTGAAAAATTTCCGTATAGGATTCGCACCATCCACACCTGCTGCCTCGTACATCTCAGTAGGGATATTTTTGAGACCAGCCAGGAAGATCAGCATGGACGAACCAAACTGCCACACAGACAGTGAGATGAGCATAACCAGGGACGCATTCGGGTCACCAAACCAGCTTATTGGCCCGATCCCGATTGCCGTTAGAGCACTGTTGATAACACCCTCATTACTGAAGAGGTTACGCCACATAATGGATACGGCCACACTACCACCGATAATGGATGGCAGGTAATACAGCGTCCGGTACGTTCCAATCATACGAGAGCCAGTGTTTAGGACCATCGCTACGAAGAGGGCAAAGATCAACCTTAACGGTACCCCAATGAATACATACAGAAACGTCACTTTGACCGAGTTCCAATATTTCGGGTCATCAAAAAACATTTTGGTGTAGTTATCAAGCCCAATCCACCGCGGAGAAGTGAATAAGTTATAACTCGTGAACGACATATATAAGGACACAAACATGGGGATGAGTGTGAAGCCCAGGAATCCAATAATAAACGGGCTTATAAACGCATATCCAGTTAAGTTTCTACGTAACGACGAATACTGCCTCAATGGAACGAACCTCCTTCATGGATCAGCTTGCTCCCTCATCCTTGCTTCGGTCATCTGGACGGGGAAAGGCCCTCGCATTCGCGAGTAGCCTTATTCCCGACCATCCCTGAAGTGGGACGAGCAAGCCATCATTCAACTGTTATTTATTGTTCGCAAGTACAGATTCGGCGTTCTTGCGGAATGTTTCTGCTGCCTGTTCAGGTGTAATTTTGCCAAAGTTCAACTCTTCAACCACATCTGCCAGAGCAGAGATTACTTCAGGTGAACCAACCGGTGGCGGAGAACTCATTGGTGAAGCTTTTGGCTCCATGGCTGCTACGAATTCAAAGACTTGTTTCGTTGCGTCACTCAGCTCAGGTGCGATAGCTTCTTTGATTGCTCCTGAAATTGGCACACCGCGCTCACCTTTGATCAGTTTATTGGCTTCCACGTCATTCACCCAGAAATCAATGAATTTAGCCGCTTCTTCCTTCACTTTGGAGTTGGACGTTACACCCCAATACATACTTGGTTGCATATAAAGTCCTTTTTCCATATCTGGTCCTGGCATTGGAGCGATTTCGAGTGGACGGTTCGCTACCTGTTGCAAGGCTACAAACTGGTTGGACCATTGCCATACGCCGATTCCTTTTTCCTTCACGAGATCTGATTCCTCTATAATGCCTTTAGTTTGGTTGGCTACATCCGGCGTAGGTGCTGCACCTTGCTCGATCATGCGGCGCATAAGTCCGAAGAACTCCACAAACAATTGGTCATCATCATAACCAAGGCCAGTTCCTTCTGCATTGTAAAGCGAATGTCCTTTGGTACGCAGGAAGTAATGGAAGAAGATATCAGGAGCTACCCCTCCATCCAAATACAGGCCTTTCTCTGCGGCTTGTTTACCCAGTGCTTCGTATGATTCCCATGTCATATTTTCAGGCATAGCTTCCGCTCCCGCTTTTTGAAGCAATGCAGGGTCATATTGGAAGCCCAGAACGTTAACACCGGCAGGTACACCGTATTGTTTACCGTTAATTACACCTGTGCTAATAACGTTCTCGGACACATCGTCCACTTTGATCTGATTGCCCAGATAAGGCGCTAGATCCTCAAGCTGACCATTCTGTGCATATTGGCTGATGTAGGAAATATCCATCTGAACGATGTCAGGCAACTGATTTGCCGCTGCTTGTGGTGCGAGCTTTTTCCAGTAGTCATCAAATGAAGCATATTCCACGTCGATTTTGACATTCGGGTTTTTCGATTTGTACAGGTCGATGACCTTCTGTGTATATTCATGCCGTGCATCCGAACCCCACCAAGCGATCCGCAGGGTAACCGATCCATCCGATGATCCCTGTTCGCTACCTCCACCTGAACTACACGCCGCTGTAAAAACGAGCAATGCAGCCATCATCAGGAATATTGCCTTTTTCACCATGCCAATCTCCCCTTTTATGTTGATATGGTTATGTGAAACGAGTTATCCTTTTATTTCTGATAACGCTTTCACAAACTTGTTAATGTCATTTTCGCAAATGTACGACCAGAGTTGAATACACAAAACCGTCTTGTTGGTTCAAAAAACAGAGGAGGACAACAGCCTCCTCTCGGCGCTGTTCGTCCTCCCCAGACATGAATTACATGATTGGTAGTCCATTGTTATATGCCGATCCTGCGGAATTCCGTAGGTGTCATACCGGTCCACTTTTTGAACACCTGACTGAAATATTGTGAATTCCCGCCGAATCCGAACAATTCAGCAAGCTCGAATACTTTCACATCCCCGCCTCTGCGAATATGGTCACATGCGCGTTCAATGCGCAGACGATTCACGTAATTGGAGAAATTCTCGCCTGTGACTTTTTTGAAAATTTTGCCCAAATAATCTGGATTCATATACAACATCTGATGGGCGACTCCATTGAGAGAGAGATCCGCCTCTCCATAATGACGATCCACGATATCCATCATCTTCTCCACGGCAGAAGACTGACGACTGATATGGTTTTTGTAATACCCGGAAGTTAATCGGGCCGCACTGCTTGCAACAAAAGACTTCAAACCAGATAACGTATCGATATGCGGCAGTTCTGCCATACGCTGGGTGAATTCCGTTGCCTCCTCTGGCGGACAGACATGAACCATCGCAGAATATAGCTGCACTACGTAAGAGCGAGTCACTTCAATTTCCAGCTGCTGACGCGATAATAGATCAAACAGACGATCCACCTCTACCGCTGTTTCCTCGGTATTGCCCGATTTGATCAACTGACACAGTTGCTCCGCATCCTGTTCTACATGTACGCCGTCGCATTCTCCGGCTAGAACCAGATCATTCTTCGTAATCAGCTTGCCTTCACCGATAAAAAAGCGATGGTTCAGATACTGCAATGCCTCACGAAACAAACGCCTGGACTGAATCATTCGATCTGCTTCACTCAGCGCAGCGGTCACTTCTAATTTGTATAGTCTGGTGAACGCGGCCCGAACCTCCTCAATGCTCTCCTTCAGTCCGGCCTGATCAGCTGAATCCGCAAGCAGGATGAGGAGTTTGCCTTCAATGGTTGTGCTTAACAGGACATGTGGGAGCAGGTCACTGGCAATGTTTTTGATCGCAAATAAATGACTGTAATCATGTTCATCTACAATTCGGAACAGCAGTAACCGAACTGTGTTCTCTTCAAGCTCCAGATCAAACAGCTCCTGATAATACTCCAGATCAACCGGCCCATAGGTTCGGTTGGTCATGAACTCCAGCAGAAATTGCTCCTTCACATGTGGAAGGACACGCTGCAATCGCTGTTTCATCTCACCGGCAACATGCTCCTTCACCTGAGCATCCTGATGTTCCTGCAACAGTTCAGTTAATGCATCATGGATCTGATTCTCGTTGCAGGGTTTGAGCAAATAATGCTTCACACCGTATTGCATCGCTCTGCGAGCATATTCGAACTCCTTGTAGCCGGATAACATGATGAAACGTACACCCGGATATGCTTCAGATGCCTTCTCTATGAGTCCGAGACCATCAAGACCTGGCATGGAAATATCCGTAATAATAATATCGGGTCTCGACTGCCCAATTTTGTCCAATGCTTCAATCCCGTTCCTCGCCGTACCCACCAATTCCGTTCCTGCTGCGGCCCAATCGACCACTTGGGAAATCCCCTCCAGAATGACACGTTCATCATCTACGAGCATCACTTTGTACATCGTCATCGTCCTCTCTGATCCAAGGTATGCTGATCGATACTACAGTTCCTGATCCGGGCTTGCTGCTCATCACCATTCCACCTTCATCACCGAAGGTCAGTCTGATTCGTTCCTGGATGTTAGATAACCCAATGCCCTGTCCTCTTGTCTGAATACGTCCTTCGTGTAGTTGTTCCAGGAATTCCGGTGTCATCCCCGGACCGTCGTCCTCGACTTCAATAATCACCTTATCTCCATCTGCTCTCGCCCGAATACGAATCCGGCAAGGGTCAATGCTTGGTTCGAGTGCATAATGTATGGCGTTCTCCACCAAAGGCTGTAATGTTAACTTTGGTATCCGCGCCGTTCCTACCTCTGGGGCAATTTCCATGTCGAAATCCAATCTTTCCTCAAAACGCGTACGCTGAATTGTCACGTAACTTCGGACAATGTCCAGCTCTCTTTCCAGCGTGATCCACTTCTCGGACATATTCACAGAGCTACGCAGCAGAAATCCGAGAGCCTCAACCATTTCCGAGATCTGTCGTTGCTTCTGTACTTTAGCCAGCCAGTTAATCGATTCCAGCGTGTTGTATAGAAAATGTGGATTAATCTGCGCCTGAAGCGCTTTCAACTCAGTCTCACGAATCACCAGTTGCTTGGCATAATTCTCATCAATTAATTCACGTATCCGTTGAAGCATCATCTTGAATGTGCGATGCAGCAGTCCAACCTCATTCTGTGGAGACATCGGAACATTGCCAAGTGCTGCCTCCTCCAACTTATCCAGATCTCCTTTTTCGATATTACGCATCTTTTTGATCAACTGCGCAATTGGATGGGTAATACTGCGAGAGAATCTCGCTCCAATGATAAGCGCCGCCAGAAAAATCATAATGAAGATCACCGTGACCAACTGTTTGACAAACTGGATCTTTTTAAACATCTGGTCAAACGGGGTTGTGTACAAATAGGTCCAATCCGTATAGGAAGAATGAGCACGAGCTACAAAGTGCCTCCCCTGCTCCAACATGGCAATTCCATAGGGCTGGGTGCGCTTCAGTTCAGATTCAATCTCGGCTTCACTGACGGCTGATTCTGTTGG
This sequence comes from Paenibacillus sp. 2003, assembly GCF_031455635.1. Taxonomy (NCBI): domain Bacteria; kingdom Bacillati; phylum Bacillota; class Bacilli; order Caryophanales; family Paenibacillaceae; genus Paenibacillus; species Paenibacillus sp. 2003. The sequence continues at coordinate 39,704 of NZ_JAVDTB010000013.1, forward strand.
ATAGATCACTTCTCTTCCATCAGTAATCAGTAATTGGGAGTCCTCAGCCGGTTCTTGCATCTGGTCCTGTACAATTCGGTCCAGCCGGACGCGGATGATCAGTGTGCCGAGGTCCTCCAATGTAAATGCTCCGCCAATAAAGGATTTCACCTGTCGGACCGACAAGAGCCGGGACTGTTTATCCCCACTGGTATGCCAGGCATTGGATCCCGAGTATTGCTGTCCCAGTGCAACCAGTTCCTTTTGCTTCGACTCCGAAATTCCCTCCCGATTGCCTGCGGCCATAACGTTATTATCATTATCGATAAATAACATGGAATAGACGTATTTTTCGGAACCGGCATAGGCGACTAACCTGTTGGTAATTTTTTTACGTAATCCATTTTTCTCGTAACCCGTTTCGACCTTTTTCAGTTGGAGCAGATACTGCTGAAGCGGCTCGTCCGACATGACCTTGAAGGAGAGATTAGAAATTTCACGAAGTTGATTCTCAATACCTACCGAAGACATATTGAGGACCTGCGAGGATTTCTCATAGATCTGACGGTCATAGATACTGAACACATATCGGAGTACGGACGCATAAAACGTAAAGCTGATTAACATCAAAATTCCGATGAGAAGAATCGTTTTGTGATGAATCGGCAGTGTTGTGAAAGCGTTCTTAATTTTGTTCATCCTAAGCGCTCCTTTGGCTTGCGAGGGGTGCCTGTCATGCTATAGGTTAGTGGTTTTATTGTAAGTTATTTTCATATTTACACATCCATTGGTCATCTGACAAGATATATTTATGCAACATTTCAGGTCATTAGAGAAGGTATACATCTGTGTCAGCAACGCAAAAAGAACACAAAACAGCCAGAATACCTTGAACAGATCAAGGTATTCTGGCTGTTTGAATAACATCATGTTAAAACATGAAATACAATTTACGGATTAACAAAAACAGTTTTCAGCTTCGCTACATATTGCACATCAAAGCCAAGACCTTCAGCCACCATGGCAAGTGGTACATATGTTTTGGACTCTTTGCCTACCTTATTCAGGAATGCAGGTGTATCCACAGTAACCGATGCTCCATTTACCTTCACAGCATTGGCACCAATCTTCACAGCAACCTTTCGGTCTCCATATGTAATGGTTGCGGTTGAAGTTTTGTTATCCCACACCGTAGTAGCACCCACAGCGTTTACGATGTCTTGAATCGCCACAAAGTTTTTGCCGTTACGGATAATCGGTTTGTACGGAGTATTTAATGTTTTGCCACTCACAATAATATTCATTGGCTCACCTGTCGCAGGTGCAGTCAGCTTGGTGTAATCTCCCCAAATCGTTTTGGCAAATACTTCGGCAATGGCCGCATATCCAAATTGGTTCGGGTGGAAATCACGATCTTTGATCATATGTGTCATCGTACCTTCACCACCAACAAACTCCTTGGCCACGTGTGCGACTTTGACATCGGTACCTTGAGCAGTGAATTGTGCTGCAATGCCATCAATGGTCTGTGTGAAACCTTGGGATGCCTCCATCAGTTTGGCATACAGTGCCTTGCCTGCTACTTCTGGCATCGGTTGATACTGGTCAGCGATGACAATTTTAGCTGTCGGATTAATTTCATGGATATCATTAATCGTTGCACTAACATTGGCTGTATATGTTGCGAGTAATTCTTTTACCTTGGCTTGCAGATCCTGATCGCTCAGTTTGTCTGCTGTACCGAGAAGCTCAGATACATCATTTCCCCCAATGGTAATTGCAACCAGATTGGCCTGTGCTACACTCTCACGGATTGCAGCAGTATTGGCTCCGATCTGTCCCGCTCTTGGATCAGGAAGACTTGGTTGAATAGCTTCAGAAGTCAGCGTTTTGCCATCCTTAATTGCAGTAGTGAAGTTTTTCAGGCCACTGGTTTTCAATCCGGCAATCCCGTAGTTGTCCACTTGTGTACGTCCATGCAGCAAACCTTGCTCATGCAGACGTTCTACATAACCATAAGGCAATTCTTTTGTGTTGGGCTCATAACCTACCGTTATGGAATCTCCCAATGTGACAATGCGGAACTCCTTGGTTACGGCTACTGCATCTTTCTTCGCAGTCAGCGAAGCCTCGTTAGTACCTGCTGGTAATACACCGGTTTTGGTATCAGCCGCGTGTGCAGGCAATGCGGATGATGTAAAGAGCAGCATTCCTGCCAACATGCTTACCGTTAAACCGGCAGCAGTATTTTCCCATATACGTTTACGCTTCATTCAGGGTAACACTCCTTCTCGTGAATCTATAATTACACTAAATGTACGTGTTCAAAAAGGTCGGTTTTCAGTACCGAGAAGATGGGATGAAGCTAGGCATCCTTCGTAATCAAAAGCGGACTTTTTGAACAACCTCACTATTGTATAGTACATTGGTCATTCCAATGACATCAGTTGGTGTTACTCTATTCTATCATTTTAAAGTAGGTGTTGTCCTCTCTGCTGAGAGCACACATGAAATAACAGACTCCCTGATGGGGAGCCTGTTATTGGTTAAGCTCAGCTATGACGTTCAGTGATTAGTTAAGATTGCGGCTTATTCGAGTCCTCAGAATTTGAATGACCCTTGTCGCTCTCCGGTTTGTTCCCGATAGTTCGCTCCAGATATCGATCATAACGATCATCCACTTCGCGTGCCATCTTCCGGTACTTTAACGTTTCCTCGACAATTGGATCACGTTCTGTCTGGATTCGCACTTCATACTTGGGAGGAATCAGCTGGCGTTCACGCTGATCGGTGTCGCCGGACTCTTCCATGTCCCCTTCCGTCAGCATATCACTGAGCCGTCGTTCCAGTTCTTTGGATTCATCCATTGTTTTCGCTCCTTTAATCAAAGTCATACATGCGTTACCTATACTATTGGACGTCCACTTCGTGTACAGAATCATCTTCCGATCGCTGTTATCCCCAGATTTCTTTGATTCCCTTTTCCAAGGAAGAAATCAGGTGATAAAGGCGAGCACTTCGTTTCTTCAAATGCTTTCTGTCCCCTCCGTTAATGTACAATTACAGGTTATTAAAGCATCAATGAGTTGAACTAACTCACTCCAACCCGGTAGCCTTCGCTTCCTTCAGCACATCCGTCAGTGCATCATGGATTTTGCCATTGCTGGCAACGACATGGTTCACAGACAGTTGGTAAGGCGTTCCGATGGTATCGGTCACCTTGCCGCCGGATTCTTCAACCAGCAGCGCACCTGCGGCAATATCCCACGGTTTCAATCCAACTTCGGTGTAGGCGCTGAGGCGTCCTGCGGCAACATATGCCAGATGAAGGGCGGCAGATCCGCCTGCACGCAAGTTACGAACTTGCGGAGCAAGCGCCTGCACAGCGGCCATATTCAGTGGCAACGCAAAGGTTGTGTCTGCCGGGAATCCAACCGCAATCAGGCTCTGAGCCAGTTCTTGTTCACCAGATACAAGCATCCGGTTTCCGTGAACATATGCTCCTTTCCCTTTTTCCGCAACAAACATTTCATCACGGGAAGGGTCGTAGATCACGCCAACAATGACTTCACCATTGTGAGCCAATGCGATGGACACCGAATAAAACGGGAATCCGTGTACAAAGTTCGTCGTTCCGTCCACAGGATCAACAATCCACAGGAACTCTTCTTCCTCGGCCTCTTTCAGTGCTTTTGCCGAAGCTTCCGGTCCCGGTTCTACGCCTTCTTCACCCAGAATGGCATGGTGGGGAAAATGCGTAAGAATCAGGCGGCGGATCATCTGTTCCGCTCCTTTATCCACTTCGGTCACCAGATCTTGGGGTGAATATTTGGTGCCAAGTTCAGCTACCGTCCCAAGACGGCTTTTGATCCATTCGCCAGCTTTGGAAGCTGCATTAATGGCAACGGCAGTATAGCTTTTGCTTGTCACGACATAAGGTGTCTTTTCCTTCTCATTCAAAGCGTTCACTCTACTTTCTATATCAATCTACGAAAAGTTGAAATACTTGTTAAAAGTATACGCCCCACAGGTCGTAAAGTTTCTCGTTGCCCAGGCCCCTTTTGGCACTACGGATGAATGATGACGGTAGACTCGTCCACCCACTCCACACCCTCTTCGTGATAGAATGCCAGCTTCTGCATCAGTTGTACAAGTGCCTCATCTTTGCGTTTAGCCTCGATCATCACGTCAATCCTTGGGGTATCTGCTGCGATATGACGCAAGAAGTCGAGCACAGGCTCTACCTCTACACCATCGGCGTGACCTCGCAGATCCTTCTCACTCTTTGGACTGGAGACATGGATTTTGGGTGGCAATGGCTGATCAGCCGGTGAATCTGCCTGGGCAAGCGGTGACTGCCAGGTCTTTAGAATATCAGGCCACAGATCCCATGCCTGTTCTCCTTCGTTGTTCACCCAATGGTGATGGATATCCAGTACCATGGGCAATCCCAAGCGCTGGCACACGGCAAGTGTCTCAGGCGCATTGAACGTTTTGTCATCATTTTCGAGTGTGAGCCGCTCCTGAATGTCCCGATCCAGCTTCAAAAAGTTTTCTTCAAAACGAAGCGCCGCCGAAGGCTTGTCCCCGTATGCACCACCAATATGTATATTGTTCTTGGCAGTGGCATTCAGCCCCATGGCATCCAGCATCCGAACATGATGACGAAGGTCGCGAATCGAGTTGTGCAGAACTTGCTCGCGGGGGGTACTAAGTACGGTAAAATGATCCGGATGAAAGGACACACGCATATGATTTTCCTTCACAAAATCACCAATGACCGCAAAGTCCTGCTTCAGTGCCGGGAACGGGTCCCAGTCATTCAGGTCCTCGTGTGTTGCCAGTGGAATCAATTTGGAAGAGAAGCGATATACATGAATATGGCTACCCTTGTTGTGCCTGAGCAAACGTAATGTATTGTGCAGGTTCTCGGCTGCAATCCGTTCGAGCTTTCGGATCGCTGCTTCCCTGTCATCGATTTTGTTAAAACTCGACATGGTCATGGTCCGGGAAGGCGAGGCATTCTCTATAAGCACGGACATTGCCACGTAACCAAAGCGTACGAGCATGAATCTCTTCCTCTCTATTAGGGCGGGAAACCCGCACGGCATATTCAGCCATCAGGATGTACCGTCACTGTATATAACCAAGTTTTACCCTAAAAGAGTGACCATAATCGTATTCTGACAAATCAGTCTATCCGACCCGCACTTACAGTCAACAACTACTCCTGTGCTTGCTCTCCAAAGAACATCTCATCTGCAAGGGCAGTCTGAATGCGTGATTCTTCCTCAGTCAATTTGCGGATGAGTTGCATCTCCACCTCGGTTACCTCTTGCCCCTGGAAGTTGATCTCTGCAATGGAAACCACGATCTTGACGATGGCTACAGCCACGTTATCCGGTGTGTATGCAATCACTTTCTGGCCGGTAGGAAATACCCGGAAGCCCTGTTTGACCATTTTGCCGCGTCCGTATTCAAGCAGTTCGAACAGCTCCTGCTCATTCTTGAACTTGCATACGGAATTGAATTCAGTCTGAAATCCCATGCATATCCCTCCTGATCTTGTGGTCGCAGGCTACGCCTGTACGCCGTTCTCGTAATTCAGTGCCTGCTTACGGTTGTAACGCTCCAGTGCCAGCTCAATCATGCGATCCAACAGTTCGGCATACGATACACCTGTCTCACGCCAAAGAAGTGGATACATGCTGTATGGTGTGAAACCAGGCATGGTGTTGACTTCATTAATAAGCAATGCGCCGTCATTTTTCCGAATGAAGAAGTCCGCACGTGAAATGCCGTTACCTTCAATCGCACGGAACGCCTGCAAAGCTGCCTCGCGAATGCGATCTGCGGCCTCTGGGTCCAGTGGAGCTGGAATCAGCATCTGTGATTGACCATCAATATACTTGGCTGCATAGTCATAATACTCACCGGAGGATACGATCTCACCTGGAACGGAAGCCATCGGCTCATCATTGCCGAGGACGCTGACCTCAACTTCGCGGGCTTCAACGAACTCCTCAATGACAACCTTCGTATCATACCGAAGTGCGAACTCAACAGCTGTCTTCAGTTCATCGCGGTTACGTGCTTTGGAGATGCCTACACTGGAGCCCAAATTTGCCGGTTTGATAAAACAAGGATACCCCAGCTGATCTTCGACCTGTACGATCATTTCGTGCTCTGTCTGCTTCCATTGTGTCGCGTTAAAATACGTAAAAGCACATTGGTCAATGCCAGCCTGTGCAAACAGCTTTTTCATGACCACTTTGTCCATGCCGCCAGCCGAAGCGAGTACACCCGCACCTACATATGGCATATCCGCCATCTCGAACATGCCCTGAATGGTGCCATCCTCTCCAAACGTACCATGCAGCAGAGGGAACATCACGTCCAGCGCTTCTGCTCCGCCATACAAACGGCCAAACAGGGCGTTCAGCGCATCCTGCGTTCCACCCGCCGATTGATCCAGCTTCAGATCTTCAATCTGCGCGAACGGCGCATGCATGACAGGTCCTTTTTTCCACGTCCCCTGCTTGGAGATATAAAAAGGAACCAGTTCATACTTTTCATAATCAAATGCGTTTGTTACAGCAAACGCCGTTTGCAGCGACACCTCATGCTCGCCCGATTTTCCGCCGTACACGACGCCTACTTTTAATTTATCCATACTCATGTGTACCCTCCGATTATCTGTGCCTGATGCTGTCATGTTTGCATGCTCAGCACCCTTGTTATTCTGCTTGTGTTATCTGGTCTTATTTTACACGGAACTGGATGTCTGCGTCACCGCATCCCGAAAATCTTTCGTCATCAAAACTCATCTGCAATATGAAAAAGCCGGTATACCGTCCGCTCCGTCCAAGCGTAAGAATCCCGGTAATCCCAAAAGCGGTGACGGCTGCTAACCGTATGTGCGTTAACAAGCGGCATACCGCCCGCATCAAACGCGGTCACAACGGTGCTGTGCTGAAATCGTCCATCTCCATCCCAATCGTAGAGAATAACATCGCCGAGCATCAGCTGCTCAGGACGCTCCACTTCTGTCGCGGTCAGACCCCAGCTGCTGCCTGACAAATAACGCTCCAGACTGTTGGAAACTGCCCAACTGTAACTCCACATTTCAGAGCCGTTCACATACCCTTTATACCACCAGCCGGCTTCTCTTCTACCAGTATAGTGGATGGGTGCGCCCCCTGCAAAGAGACATTGGGACACGTAATTGGTACAATCCACATCAAATTCCTCAAATGCCGGATTGCCCGCATTCCACCACCGATCTGCATAGGCAACTGCCAGATCTCTGCGATATGACTGTTGCCGTGAGCTTCTTCCTTGACCCAACACTTCCCGATTCAGCAGCGGCCGATTCATCGCCTGTACAAAATCAGCTTGTTGAAACGGACGCCCTTCCCCAGCAGGGCGACGCTCCGGCACTTCTCGCTCGACCCGTCCAATGATCCATCCACCACTCTGCCGCAGAAAGGTTAACCGCTCCCGCTCAATCCGGTCCTCCCGGTGGGTGATCCCGCTCTTCTCGTAGAACAGTCTGCTGTACAATTGTACATCCACCACCGCTTCTTCCTGGCCATCCATAAGCGTGCGCACAAGCTTGGCGCTGGTCTCGCTGCGAAGAGGCACGGCGCGCCGCTTACGATACCATTCGTCCAGCCTTGCCATACGCTCTCCCCGTTCCACCACGAAGTCAGGATCGGTAACGATCCGTTCGCTGGTCTGTGGACGGTAGTCGATCTCACAGCGATTGTACTGGTTCACGTAAGTATATAAGGCACTCTTCCATTCCCGTTCCAAGCCTATGTCCCCCTTTGGCATGAGTTCTGTCTGGAATATTGCATTGCGTATATAAACTCCTACTATTCATATGAAAGGGTCTTCGGTTGTATGTGCACGGCTCAGGAGAGAGATCCGAAATTCGGCAAATACAGGTACACAAGATATCTTATTCCTGCTCGCTTCACGAAAACGCCTTCATCGCTCCAAAAGCTTGCTTGATCAGGCAAAAAGACCTTTACGTACGGAGGTGAAAACGGTATACTTAAAACTAAAGTTATGATTATGAAATTACGTTTCATCTGATGAAACTAACAATCAAGAACACGGAACGATGAAGGCCTGTTCTTCACCTAAATGAACGTTTTCTTCATCTCACCGACACATCCCAAGGAGGTACATGTATGTCAGCAAAGAATCATTTCTCCGCCGCTCGCAGTCTTGAGGTTGGAGGCAAGTCTTACCGCTACTACAGTCTCGATGCTCTTCAGGAAAACGGCCACGGCGATCTTTCCAGGCTTCCTTTCTCCATTAAAGTGTTGCTTGAAGCAGCAATTCGTCAATTCGACGGACGTGCCATCACCGAAGAACACGTAAAACAACTGACCGGCTGGGCAGATGGCCGTGATAATAACAAGGAAATTCCATTCATCCCTGCACGTATCGTTCTGCAGGATTTCACCGGTGTACCGGTTGTCGTTGACCTCGCTGCAATGCGTGATACTGTGAAAAAAGCAGGCGGCGATCCAAAACAGATCAACCCGCTCGTACCGGTCGATCTCGTTATTGACCACTCCGTCATGGTTGATGCTTTTGGTACCAACGATGCACTTGATTACAATATCAAAGTCGAGTTCGAGCGTAATGAAGAGCGTTACCGCTTCTTGCGTTGGGCGCAAACGGCATTCAACAACTTCCGTGCAGTTCCACCATCCACAGGGATCGTTCACCAGGTTAACCTGGAGTATCTGGCTTCCGTGGCAGCAACCAAAACCGTGGACGGCGAAACCGTTGTATTCCCGGATTCCCTCGTAGGTACAGACTCCCACACCACCATGATCAACGGACTTGGCGTTGTTGGTTGGGGTGTTGGTGGTATTGAGGCTGAAGCAGGTATGCTGGGCCAACCGCTTTATTTTGTAACACCGGACGTTATCGGTTTCAAACTGACTGGCAGCCTGAGCGAAGGCGCAACAGCAACGGATCTGGCACTCACTGTTACCCAATTGCTTCGTAAAAAAGGCGTTGTTGGTAAATTCGTTGAGTTCTACGGTCCAGGTCTTGCCAACATCGGTCTGGCTGACCGTGCAACAGTAGCCAACATGGCACCAGAATATGGCGCTACCATCGGTTTCTTCCCTGTTGATAGTGAAACGTTGAACTATCTGCGTAACACTGGCCGTCCTGACGAACAGGTAGAATTGGTTGAAGCTTATTACAAAGCTCAAGGCATGTTCCGTACTTCCAGCACCGTTGATCCTGAATTCACAGATGTCATTGAACTGGATCTCGGCTCTGTTGTACCAAGTCTTGCAGGACCAAAACGTCCACAGGATCGCATCGAGCTGACACAAATGAAAGAAAGCTTCAACAGCATCATTCGCACACCTGTAGATAAAGGCGGCTACGGTCTGAGCGATGAGAAAATCGAACAATCCGTACCTGTGAAGCACCCGAACGGTTCCACCAGTGAACTGAAAGCAGGCGCTGTTGTGATCGCGGCGATCACAAGTTGTACGAACACTTCGAATCCAAGTGTTATGGTTGGAGCGGGACTACTGGCGAAAAAAGCAGTTGAACGCGGCCTGACCAAACCAGGATATGTGAAAAGCAGTCTGACACCAGGTTCCCTTGTTGTTACCGAGTACCTGGAAAAAGCAGGTCTGATCACGTATCTAGACAAACTCGGATTCAACGTTGCCGGCTACGGTTGTGCAACATGCATCGGTAACTCCGGCCCACTGCCGGACGAAGTGAGCGAAGCTATTGCTGAGAACGATATGACCGTAGCGGCTGTATTGTCCGGTAACCGTAACTTCGAAGGCCGTGTGCATGCACAGGTTAAAGCCAACTATCTGGCATCACCACCACTCGTTGTGGCATACGCACTTGCGGGTACAGTGAATATTGACTTTGAAACCGATCCAATCGGTTATGATACGAACAATGAGCCTGTATTCCTGAAAGACCTCTGGCCTACCTCCGAGGAAATCAAGGATACCATCGCTAGTTCCCTGAACGCTCAGATGTTCCGCAACAAGTACGAGAATGTATTTACAGCCAATGAGCGTTGGAATTCAATTTCTGTACCGGAAGGTGAATTGTACGAGTGGGATCCGAACTCCACGTACATTCAGAATCCTCCGTTCTTCCAAGAGCTTGGCGACAAGTTGAACGATATCGCAGATATCCGTTCTGCACGCGTTATGGCATTGCTTGCGGATTCCGTAACAACGGATCACATCTCGCCAGCAGGTAATATTGCCGTATCCAGCCCGGCTGGACTGTATCTGAAAGAGCATGGCGTAGAGCGCAAAGACTTCAACTCCTACGGTTCACGTCGTGGTAACCATGAAGTCATGATGCGTGGTACGTTTGCCAACATTCGTATTCGTAACCAGGTAGCTCCTGGTACAGAAGGCGGTATCACGAAGTACCTGCCAACGGACGAAGAAATGTCCATCTACGATGCTTCCATGAAGTATCAGGATGAAGGACAGAACCTGATCGTTATCGCTGGTAAAGAGTATGGTACAGGAAGCTCCCGTGACTGGGCGGCAAAAGGAACATTCCTGCTCGGCGTCAAAGCCGTTATCGCAGAAAGCTTCGAGCGGATTCACCGTAGTAACTTGGTCGGCATGGGCGTAATGCCATTGCAATTCCAGGAAGGTCACGGCTGGTCCAGCCTTGGTCTGAACGGACGTGAAACGTATGACATTACTGGCCTCAGCAATGACGTGAAGCCAGGACAAGAGTTGAAAGTTACCGTAACTCGTGAAGACGGTACACAGTTCGAATTCCCTGTCATCGCTCGTCTGGACAGCATGGTTGACGTGGATTACTACCATAACGGCGGTATCCTGCAAACCGTATTGCGTCAAATGATGAAAAAAGCTTAATGATATAAATCATTAATGCGATGAAGTTATACAAAAAAGCCCCCCATTACGTGCAATCAGCACGTGGCGGGGAGCTTTTTTGGCTTTGCTTTTTATAATCGGGATATGGTTAAAAATCAATCTTCAAGGCCAACTGCCTTTTAATGCCCAATGTGATGTGAGGCTTGATCTAACAGTTGAATCGTGCCCATGATCAGAAACAAACACGACAGAGCAATTAACGAGCCTCCAACCCATCTAGACATGATCACTCGCTCCGTAATCTGTTTTTCCGAAGCATCCGTTACCTTGTGTGGATACACGAGAAACATTAGCCCTGCGCTAATGAACAGTACAGCCATTATAATCAAGTTCTTTCCCTCCTTACACATGACTTTCCTTAGAATTTAACTTTTTCGTCGTCACGCGGGATTCTCCTCCCGACAACACCTTTTTCAGACCCATAGCCATGGTATAAATGATATATCCAATCAAGCCGCCGAGTGTATTAAGCATCAGATCATCCACATCAAATATGCCCATGCCGGTCACTAACTGTGTCACTTCATAGCCCAGACTGAGCAGCAGAGACAGTATGAGTACCTTTACTCCAGAGAATAACTTGTTGCCCGTCAACACAGGGATGAAGATGCCCAGAGGGATAAAGGCCAGTATATTGCCTACCAGATGGATTGCGGTGCCAGGACGATGTAACGACAGACTGTTCCAGTCTCGTGAGATTTCCTGAAATGGTGTCAGGTTGACGGTTCGGGTATGGACCAGATCCGGTTGTTGCAAGAACGCCATCAGTCGATCCTTCACGATGCCAAAATCCACCGGGCTTCCTTTGAACAGGATCAGCTTAGTCAGCAGATATAAATAGATAATGAAAACAGCAGTCCAAAGGATGTAATGTTTGGTTTTCTTCTGGTTGTTCTGCTTCATGCTGCTCTTCCCCCCTTGTGTTGCCTGCTATTTCTTTACGGTGACGATGATGCCATCCATGTTATCACCCGATATTTCAGTTTGGCCGTGCTCAGGTATGTAAACGGGCGTATCTTGGGTGGCCTGGTAATAACGGATATGATACTCCTCACCCTCTACTTCAACAGTAATGTTCTCTTTGTCTTTTAACAAATCAAGATACTCCTCCAGCACCAAATTATTCTTATGCATGATAGCACTATGCGGCAGCCCTACATATCGAAAGTGCCATGGTTCATACTGAATACCCGTGATACGTACTTTATCCTTCGGGTATCGCAAAATAAATCCGTATTTCCATGCATTCTTCTCCAGCCAGGCACCCTCTGGTGCTTCATTCATGGCAGCCAGGCTGGAGCCGATATCCAGGGATAACCCGAGATTGTGCTCACTGTGACCCGCAGGAAGTGCATAGTCTGAACCCTTTTCCTGATATAGCTCGTCCTGCTTTTCAAAGTCCCTGTACCCGCTGCTGACGAGAAAATATCGAACTCCCTCTTCGCCTGCTGCTTCCACCATCTTCTGAAACTCCTGCGCCACCTGCCGGGATAACATGATTTTCCGATCCATGATTCCATATCCACGAAGCAGCTCATCCTCATCCGCTATATATACAATATCGGATTTAACCCCTTCCGCGCCAATGGGGTATTGCTTATTAACCAGTAACAAGTTCCCCTTATATACCTGATCCTGAATATTTCCCGTGACGGATACCGTATAACCTGCCGGATTTTCGCGCGTATTCTGAATCTCGATGGGCAACTCCTCCTTCTGCTGAAGCCATCCTGGTGATTGTGTAACGATATATCCGATCAAAATAATACATATCAAAAAGGCCCACTTCTTCATGCTTGTTCCTCCTTTTACCTCATACATCAAGGATAGACAACACAAGTTAAAGAAAAAGCAGGGCAATTTTAAAGTTTTTCTTAAATTTTGACGTCAACCTTATTGGAACACGGGCAAACGAACTTCGAACTGCGTCCGTACCACATCGCTCTGGGCCGAGATTGTACCGTCATGCTGCTCCACAATATTGCGAGCGATAAACAGTCCGAGGCCTGTCCCACCCTCCTGAGGAGTCCTGGCACGATCTCCGGTGTAATACATATCGAAGATATGTGGCAATTCTTCCGGACGAATATGTCCACCATAGTTAATTACCTGAATGATGACCTGTTCTGCATCCCGATATCCATTAATATCTACGTACATGCCATCCTTGCCATGCCGTGCAGCGTTAATTAGCAGATTCTCGAACACACGGGCCAGCAGCTCGCCATCACCGGAGACCATAAGGTCAGTGTCTATTTTTAGTCGGGCAACTAGTTGGTTCTTTTCAAATACAGGATAGAGTTCTTCGTTCATCTGCTTCAGCAGTTCGCTAAGATCCAGCTGTGTCTTGTTTATAGGCAGCATGCCATAATTCATACGGGTAATTTCGAACAAATCATCAATCAGCTTCTCCAGACGCTGTGATTTGGTGAATGCAATCGACGTAAAGTGCCGTACCTGCTCCTCCGTTAGCTGATCATCTTTCATGAGCAGATCCAAATATCCAAGCACCGAGGTCAGCGGTGTTCGCAGATCATGCGCCAGATTGACGACAAGCTGGTCCTTACTATTTTCAGCAAAATCCCCTCGTTCCACCGCTTCCCTTAACTTCTCACTTGCCAGGTTCACATCCTCCGCAATCGTACCTAACTCGTCCTTCGAGGAGATCTGCACACGATGCTGAAAGTCGCCATTGGCCAAATGCCTGATCCCTGTAGAAATGTCCTTGAAATACGTCGCGTAGGGCTTGGTAAACCAGAAGAAAAATAGAATGGCCAGTGGAATAAATAAGATCAGGAAGAAATAGATATCTCCGATACTTTTCATAAAATGACGATATTCAGCGAGCTGATCCTCTGCACGGACACCCGAATAATAGGCTTGTAAAAGCTTGTAAATCCCATAAGTGATTGCGCCAGAGGCAAGCATGCTTAACCCTAACAACATAATCATGGTTGTACGAAAACTTCTTCGTTTAGTCATTAAACGTGTACCCCACGCCCCAGATCGTTTTGATAAACTTGTTCTTGTTCACATCTTCCCCCAGCTTTTTGCGCAGGGTCCGAATGTGGACCATCACGGTATTCCCGCTCTCGTAATAGGCTTCTCCCCAGACCTGTTCAAAAATACTTTCTGCACTGAACACCTGCTTGGGGTGGCTCGCGAGCAGATACAAAATGTCGAACTCCTTCGGTGTTAGTTCCACTGGTTTGCCGTAAAGTGTAACGCGATGTTGATCTGGCGTGATGATGAGCCCGCCCTTCTCCAGAATGGACCTCTGAACAGGCGCAGACTGGCTGAATTGCAGAGAACGACGCAACTGGGAGTTCACCCGGGCAACAAGCTCCATCGGATTGAACGGTTTGGTCATATAATCGTCCGCGCCCATCACGAGTCCCGTAATTTTGTCCATATCTGACGTTTTGGCACTCAGGAAAATGATCGGTAAATGATGCTGTTCCCGAATTTTACGGGTCACCTCATAACCATCCATGCCAGGCATCATAATGTCCAGAATCGCCAAATCGATCGCTTGGGTCTGAACAACTTGAACCGCCGCCTTCCCGTCAAAGGCCTTGATGGTGTGATATCCTTCTTTTTGTAAATGTAAAGCAACCAGATCAGCGATCTCAACTTCATCGTCTGCGATCAGAATCGTAATTCGCTTCATTGCTTATTCCACTCCTATGTGTGATGCTCAACAATATAACATATTTGAATCCAACAGATAAACCAATGAAAGGAATCCATAGATATGAAACTGGAGCGATTATTAGCCATCGTAGTGCTGCTAATCAATCGTGGACGGGTACAAGCCAAAGACTTGGCAGATATGTTCGAAGTATCGATCCGGACCATCTATCGGGACATCGATACATTAGGTCAAGCAGGCATCCCTGTAGTGACGTATCAGGGGGCAAGCGGCGGGATTGGTCTGGCAGAGGGTTACCGTCTGGATCGAAACGTATTAACAGACAAGGACCTCGCTTCCATCGTCACTGCACTGCGCAGTGTATCCACTTCCCATGCTAATGCGGCGCGTGAGCTTCTGGTCGAAAAACTCAGCAGTATCGTACCTGAATCCAAAAATGACGATTTTCAGGCCAATACCAATCGATTCATCGTTGATTATTCAACCTGGACGCATCCCGAAGCGCTGAAAATCAAGCTTGAACTTATCGAACAGGGTATGGATCAACTCCGTCCCGTAACCTTTACCTACTGCAGTGCGGAAGGTATCCAGACTCACCGAACTGCCGACCCTCATACCATCGTACTCAAGAAACATTCCTGGTATCTGTATGCTTTTTGTCACGAGCGGAATCAATTTCGCATGTTCAAGCTTGTGCGTATGCAAGATGTCACGCTTGCTAATGAGCACTTCAAGCGTAAAGTCATCAACCCACAGGACAGACCCTGGCAACAGGAATGGAGCCGTCCGGACAATCAAGCTAGGTTAACCTTGAAATTCCATGCTCGCGTCCGTCATATTGCGGAAGAATGGTTTGGGATCGAGAACGTCATGCCTGATGGGACTGGGTATTATATTAGCCAGGTTGCTTTTCCCGAGGATAACTGGTTATATGGGTTCATTCTGGGCTTCGGCGCGGACATTGAAGTATTGGAACCGCAGCATATTCGAGACGAGATCTGCCGTATAGCCGAACAAATTGTTCAAAATTATATACCTCCGACTCAAACCTGACAGACAGCTGTCCAGTTCCTCCCCGTATACTTCAGATATATACAATCTGTACATATTTGAGGAGGAACTAATCATGAACGTCACTGTATGTCAAAGCTGCGGCATGCCGCTCACAGCACCTGCCCACTTCGGAACGGAAGCAGATGGAAGCACAACCCGTGAGTACTGTATTTATTGTTACAAAGAGGGTAAGTTCGAGCAGCCCGGTATTTCACTCGAAGGCATGACGGAGATGTGCACTGCCATTCTGAAGGAAGAGGGCATGGATGAGGAATCCGCTCGTTCGATGCTGCGTAACCAGCTTCCTTTTTTGAAGCGTTGGCGCACAAATACAACGGATCAACATGCAGAATCTCTCGCTGAAAACTCTACTGCTTCTGCTAATCCTGGTCAGGCAACAACAGATCATTCGTTCTCTGCCCAGCCCGTTCGTTATGTCACGCTCCCAGGCAAACGTCTTGCCGGCGTATCCGCCCGCACAACCAACGCCATTGAGATCAGTGGCAAAGGCTGTATTCAGGGACTCTGGAACAATTATTTTGCCTCAGAGCACCTCCCTGCACCTGAAGTTGTTCGCTATGGCTGTTACACGGATTACACCGATGGCATAACCGGAGAATACACCATACTGGTAGGGCATGAGGTCAGTCAGAACGAATCATTGCCTGAAGGATTGGATGACATTCTACTCCCTCCTGCAACTTACGCCGTATTCACTTCCAGAAAAGGACCGATGGCAGAGGTTGTTGGCGAAGCTTGGGGAGCCGTGTGGGCATGGGACAAACAAAGTGATCGTACGTTCACCGGGGATTTTGAATTGTATGATGAACGCAGCCTGAATCCCGAAAGTGTACAAGTGGATATATACATCGCTGTTCGCCAAAGTAGATAAAACCAACACGATACCACCTCAGAAAGGATCAAAATTTCCTCGCATCCTTCTTCATATCACGCAAGCTGCCGAGTACACTCGGCAGTTTTTTTGTTATATCCGTAACTACATTACCCCTAAACAACCCGACCATGGTACCAAGTTAGTTAGCATGCTTTGCATCATTTAACCAGATAATATGCCTCATAAGCGGGTACCATTGACTTCCTTAAAATTGGGACTATTCACATAACAACAGATTCGTTTCTCCCATATCAATCCTTTCAAATCAGGTCCTTTACTCCTGAATTTCCCTAAAAACGTTTACATCTCCTTAAAACCGGGTAAAATCACTACAATCCAATTGGAATTACGCTTTAAACTCTTTTATTTCGTCTAACAAGTCACATGTACCTATATGCCCACCTGGCATGGTAAACAGTCGAAATACATAATTTAAAAAAATGCATTAAAGGAGGAACCAAGATGATCCGCATGCCTATTCAGCAAATGATCCCGTACCACCACCAATATCCGCGCAACACGGCGACCACTGCTCCTAAAAAGGAGAATGAGAACACTCAAGGTCTATCCTTTCATGAAATTCTGCAGCAAAAAATGGCGAAGAAGAGTACTTCTCCTTCCCTTCGATAAAATGGACACCGGACCCTATTCAAGTAGGTTATCAACCGTCTTTCCGCAGCTTGGCGGAAGGGCGGTTATTGGCGTTGAGTAGCAAACACCTGTACAGTTCTCAGGCATGTTTCTATAATGGTTTAAATATCTACGATTTCCATCACATTATACGAACTGTAAAAGGGGACTTAGCCTATGATCACCATTGGTTGTTTTCACGCACACTATTCCAACATCGCCTTAATTGAAGAAACGCTTGCTCCTTATGAAGTTGAATTGGTCCATTACGTCGATCCAGGTCTGGACCGCCTTAAACATGACGCTGACTTTTCCGAGGTCGTCATTCACGAGAAGGTAGCCCAGACGCTCCAATGGATCGCTGAGTGTCATGCCGATGCCATTCTGGTCACGTGTACCCTGTTTGCGACAGTACTGGAGCAGGAAGCCACACAGGTCCCTGTGCCTGTGATCGGCATAGATGATCCGTTATTGCAGGAGATGCGGCGAGTACCGGGAGATTACATAATCGCATTCACCAACCCGGCAACCGTTGATGGGACGATGGCACGGGTGAATCAGGCATTACAGCAAGAGGATGAGAATGGGCAACTACACGTTGCCAAGACATCTCAGACGGAAGCGGTGTGCATCCCTGGGACATTTGAGTTGATTATGCGTGGAGATCGGCAAGGGTATATCGAAGCGGTACGTGAAGGCTTACAGCAGATTGCTGAGCAGTATCCGGGTAAAAGGGTAGTTGCAGCCCAACTATCTATGGCTCCCGCAGCTGCACAAGTTACAATAGACAGAGGTATTCCGATCCATAGTCCGCTGGCATTGCTTGCGGAGTATTTGGAGAAGAATTTGGGTGTGGTTCGACAGTAGTAGCGGATTTGGAGTGACATATTACACTCACTAAAAAAATGTGAACCTACTATATTGGCTCCTTTTGCAAAATAAAAACGCTCTCGAAGAAGGGCATTTCAAATGGTATAATCACTATGTACAGCCAATTTGTGGTGGGGAATAGGCTTGCCTCCAGTGGGAGGTGATCCTATGAACTTCTCTTTTAACGACGTAATCGTGTTCGCAATGTTAATTATTGCGCTCCTGACATACATCGATCGTAAAAAGAAGTGACCCGCCACAGGTTGACGGCCTGACGGGTCACTTCATCTGAACTTGCTGCACTCGGAGGAATACCCACCGCAAATGCTGTGCAGGAGTAGCCATTGGCCTGGCTACTCTTATTGGTGTTTACTTACATTCATTTTATTAAACATCTGCTAGACAATCAACCATAATGCTGATAAAAAGTATCAGGAAGCTGATCAATAAGATGAAGAAGACGACATGATAGCAGTATTCTCACCTTCAAACGATGTCAGACTGCCCAGCTTGCGCTGTAACGGCGCCTAGGACCGTGTCCGATATTCCTCGGCCTTTTCCTGCATGCCCGCTGCTACAGCCTCATTCTCGGACAATCCCTTATCCGCCGCAAAGGCCCGAATGTCCTGCGTGATGCGCATACTACAGAACTTTGGTCCGCACATGGAGCAGAAATGAGCTTCTTTGGCTCCTTCTGCTGGCAGCGTCTCATCATGGTAGGACAGCGCACGTTCAGGGTCCAATGACAGGTTGAACTGGTCACGCCAGCGGAACTCGAAGCGAGCCTTGGACAATGCGTCATCCCGGCGTTGAGCACGTGGATGGCCTTTCGCCAGATCGGCGGCGTGGGCCGCGATCTTGTAGGCGATGACCCCTTCCCGCACATCATCCTTGTTGGGCAGGCCCAAATGTTCTTTTGGCGTAACATAACAGAGCATCGACGTGCCAAACCAGCCAATCATGGCCGCACCAATGGCAGATGTGATGTGATCATATCCTGGCGCAATGTCGGTCGTTAGCGGCCCAAGTGTGTAGAACGGTGCCTCTTTACAGATCTCCATCTGTAGATCCACATTCTCTTTGATCTTGTGCATCGGCACATGACCCGGGCCTTCGATCATCACCTGCACATCATGTTTCCATGCGATCTGCGTCAGTTCCCCAAGCGTAGCCAGTTCTGCCATCTGAGCTTCGTCATTGGCATCGTAGATACTGCCTGGACGAAGTCCATCTCCCAGCGAAAACGCCACATCATACCTTTTCATAATCTCGCAGATTTCTTCAAAATGGGTGTACAAAAAATTCTCCCGATGATGCGCCAGGCACCATGCTGCCATAATGGAACCGCCCCGGGACACAATGCCTGTCATCCGCTTGGCGGTCATGGGGATATAACGCAGCAGCACGCCTGCATGAATCGTAAAGTAGTCCACGCCCTGCTCTGCCTGCTCAATGAGCGTGTCACGGTATAACTCCCAGGTCAGCGCTTCAGCCTCGCCATTCACCTTCTCCAGCGCCTGATACAGCGGCACCGTACCAATCGGCACAGGTGAATTGCGGATAATCCATTCCCGGGTGGTATGAATGTTTTTGCCTGTGGATAGATCCATCACGGTGTCCGATCCCCAGCGTACCGCCCAAGTCATCTTCTCGACCTCTTCCTCAATGGAGGAAGATACCGCAGAGTTGCCGATGTTGGCATTGATCTTTACGTGAAAATGACGACCGATCAACATCGGCTCACTCTCCGGGTGATTGATGTTGGATGGCAGAATGGCCCGTCCACTCGCCAGCTCCTGACGTACAAATTCCGGTTCCACGCCCTCACGAATGGCGGCGAATTCCATCTCTGCCGTAATGACTCCCTGTCTCGCGTAGTGCATCTGGGTCACACAGCGTCCTGGCTGTGCCCGCAAGGGTTTGCCACGTAATCCGGGGTACTCTTCGGCGCCGGCTCTCTTCCCTCCAGGCTTCAGTCCGTTATCCTCCGGTTTAACCGTACGGCCCTGATAAGCTTCGACATCGCCACGCTCTGTGATCCAACGGGTGCGCAGGGCTGGCAGACCAGCACGGATATCCGCATGAAATGCGGGATCGGTCATGGGGCCGCTCGTATCGTAGACACGCAGCGGTTCGTTATGCTCCACCCCGTGGGGAGTATTCGTGTCATGAAGGGCTATCTCACGCTCCGGTACAGCAATGTCCGGCCGTGAGCCCTGAATGTAGACTTTGCGGCTGCCCGGAAAGGGCTGAACCCGTCCGGCCGCTCCTGTTTCTTTTTCCACCTGCTGATCGTTATGTTCCTGTTCCATCGCTTGTTGTCCCGTTTGATTTCCTGTACTCATGTTCGCTTGTCTCCTCCTCAGTGTTCATCGCTTGTTTGGTTGGTATCGTCATTAGCTCACTTACGTACCTGTCCCAAATCATGCAGAGCGCAGAGAAGAAAGAGCGATCCTACGTCAGACCAGGAGAGACACTTTTTATGTACAGTTAACAACAGACCGGAAGTCAGCACAGATCATGGATCTATGGTGACTTCTCTCTCATCATCCAAGCCCACTTTCGCAGGTTATTGAAAAAGAAGTCGATGGAGTACGTGCTATATCGCCCGTTCACTGTATATAAAAAAGCCGGTCCCCGAAGGAACCGACTTTTATGTCCATCACCAATAATGCACCTTCATGCGGCTCCTTAACGGAGCCCTACAAGGGTCACATCATGTGGTGGTTGTGGTCATATCGCCGATTACTTCCCTACGCTGGTATGATCCAGATCAGGTGCAAAGGGTCCGGAATCTCATGCGATTCCGTCTCAGTCCGGACAGTTCGGACTCCCCCAGTAACGTTAACAAGTTGCGGCACACACATGCCGCCGTTCATATTCAATGAAGCTGGCCCCGCTGGGCCGTCCATTACAGAGTAGCGCAACCGGAACATAAAAACAACCTTTATATTCCAGAACACCAACTCATTTGGAGAAAAACCTTACATCAGCCTCAGGATAACATGAGTCCCATCTGCGTAGCAGCATCCTTCAACACAGGTGCGTATTCATGCAATGTCTCCTG
Organism: Paenibacillus sp. 2003; assembly: GCF_031455635.1. Classification (NCBI taxonomy): domain Bacteria; kingdom Bacillati; phylum Bacillota; class Bacilli; order Caryophanales; family Paenibacillaceae; genus Paenibacillus; species Paenibacillus sp. 2003. The sequence continues at coordinate 60,784 of NZ_JAVDTB010000013.1, forward strand.
CGAAAGTCGGCTGACAGGTCCTGAGACCGAGAGCGCAGCTGCAATATTGCCTCTGCGATCCATAATCGGCACCGATACCGCCGCAGCTCCCGGCTCACGTTCCTCGTAACTCGTGGCATATCCGTTATCCCGGATGTCTCCCATCTGTGCCAAATACACTGCTGGATCGATAAACACCGGCCATTCCGGCCCGTTCATCAGTTCTTCACGATCCTCGTCCGTGGCAAACGCCATCAAGACTTTGCTGGAAGCGCCGACAGACAGCGGGAGTCTAACACCGACGGGAGCGACTCGACGAATCGCCTGATCACTTTGCACAGCCTGAATCCGTATCCGTTCACTGCCATCACGCAGGTACAGACTCACGGTCTCCCCCAATCGATCTCTTAGTCGCTCCATCGCAGGCAACAGTAGAATAGCGGGATCATCACTGCGGGACATATGAGCCGACAGTTCCCAGATTCGGATGCCAAGTCGGTACTTCTCTGTTGCTGCATCGCGGATCACGAACCCTCGATCCTCCAGCGTAGCCATCAAACGATGTACTGTACTTTTGTGCAGGCCGATCTGACTGGCAATTTCGGTGAGTCCCAGATCACTGCGCGTGGTAAAACATAATAATATATCCAGCGCCCGTTCTACAGCCCGGACGGTTAACTTGCGATCTTCCATGGCATGATGCCCTCCTCATGTTTCATCACATGAAACTTGGTTACATAAATTATATGAGAAACGGTCTCATCTGTAAACCAAAAAGAGCCAAAATCGAAATAGGCCAACGTGTAAATTTTTCCTTTTTATAAGACTTAATCCCCTGTAATTTACACACTAAGGTAATGTTACCCATATATCTTAAGAACTATATAACAATTGCGTAACAAATGCCCTCAATCAATTGACTTTGACTATACTGGAACATACGATAAAGATATATTACATTAGGATATCGCTCTGAAGCAGGCTCTGAAATCGACGCAATTCTCTTTTCATGTCGTTGTTATCTTCAACTGAACTTCAAAGGAGGGGCATTCATGTATCAAACATCCCAGAGCGAAGCCCCGCTGCAAACAAAAGTGTCCGATCTGCCCTCTTCCCTATCACCGAGGCTGATTCGGTTCAAACATATTATCGTAGCGTTGCTGCTCTCCGTTGTATTTTTTCTACTGTTTTGTTTTATTGCACTGCATGGTTACATCGCATGGGTATTATCCAATCCAACGGTAGCACCGGTCTTCTCCAATCCGATGCAGGCCAAGAACATGAAGTACGAAGACATCACGTTCCCGGCAGCAGATGGCAGCCGGACGATGCAGGGTTGGTATATACCTGCTGACAATGCTGCAAGCAAAACGATTATTTTCAGTCACGGCTATGGTGCCAATCGTGAAGAAACATGGGTACCCATGTATGACCTGGCACACTATGCCCATCAACTTGGGTTTAACGTGGTCATGTTCGATTATGGCTTCGCCTCACAGGTGAACAAAGCTGTAGCCACAGGTGGCAAAGCTGAGTCACAGCAATTGCTGGGTGCCATCCAGTTCGCCAAGCAGCGCGGTGCGCAGGAACTGGTTGTCTGGGGTTTCTCCATGGGTGCCGGTACGGCGCTACAAACTGGACTTATTACGAAGGAAGTGGATGCAATGATTCTGGACAGTGCGTTCCTGCTGGAGCCAGATACGCTGTACCACAACATTCACAACCAGATCGATCTCCCGCGTCAGCCTACACTGGAGATCATGAAGCTGTTGTTCCCTGTTCTGAATGGTACCGGATTGCAACAGATCCCGTATCAGGAAGTGAAAAGGGAAGATTATCCGTTCCCGATTTTCTTCATCCATGGTACAGAGGACGAGAAGGCGCCTTATCCAATTGCGGAGCAACTCGCCGCCAACCAGACCAATCCGTACTCCGATGTATGGATTGTCCAGGATGCGCATCATGAGTTGATCTTCCGGGAGCATCCAAAGGAATATCTGCGCCGTGTCTCAACTTTCCTGAGTCATGTAACGAAGACAAGCAGTGACGATGTACAGAACACGAATAATGGAGAATAACCAAATTTCAATCATCGAATTTTTTCCAGAGCCCTCAGGGGCTCTTTTTTTGCACTCATAGGACAACAAGCTCGCGGAATATACTCTTGAGACGCATGAACAGACAGTCTGCATGCAATGAATTTCATCTGAAGGAGGTTCAACATAGATGAACTGGTATGGATATGGTCACCTGCTGCCTCTGCGGACATTGGAGGAAATCCGTTTCTGGAAAGAGCAGGAGAAAGAACATACACTCGTCATTCGTGCCCTGGTTCCTGATCTGGAGCCCCCATACGTCAAGCTACTGGAGGAATGGGAGGCTACCTTTGCAAACAGTGAGCGAGTAGCCAATCAGCTTTTAAAACAACTATTGCCCGCAACCCATCCACCTGCTCCCTACATCGTTCGTTGTATCGATCAACTTGTGTTGGCAGCTCGGCAGCAATCGAGAGAGTTCATCAAACAGCTGTATGTTCTTCTGGAGCAAAGTGCTGCGGTGCAAGCTGTTCCGCTTGCCAAAGTACTTATTTTGCATTTTATCCGCGAATCAGAATATTTTCTGGGCGTATTGGATACGCTTGGCCAACCTGGCATCTTGCGCGAAACGGATTCGGAGCCATCACTTTTTCTGGAAAATGCGCTGCATACGTCGGGGTCAGGAAACATCCATCGCCAAGCTTCAGAAGCTCCAACTTCTCCAGAGGGGAATGTAAATGCACCTGCCGCTTCAACTCAGATCCAATCCGCAACCGTTCAACCGCCTTCTACCGGAACAACACAAGCCACGCCCAGTTCTACAACACCTCCTGTAAAAGAAAAGCCGGTTCCCATTGGAGGACACACACTGCCTCCCCTTCCCTATGCGTACAATGCGCTGGAGCCACATATTGATGAGCTGACAATGCGTATCCATCATGACAAACACCATCAATCTTATGTGGACGGACTAAATGTAGCAGAGAAGAAGCTGGCGGAATCGCGAAAAAAGAATAACTTCGAACTCATCAAACATTGGGAACGTGAACTCGCCTTCAACGGCGCAGGCCACTACCTGCATACGATCTTCTGGACAATTATGAATCCTGCTGGCGGCGGCAAACCTTCCGGTATGCTGGCGGAGCAGATCAAGCGGGATTTTGGAAGTTATGAAGCGTTTAAGAATCAGTTCACAGAAGCTGCGAACAAAGTGGAAGGCAGTGGCTGGGCGATGCTTGTCTGGAGCCCGAGAGCACACCGTTTGGAGATTTTGCAGGCGGAAAAACACCAGAACCTGTCCCAGTCCGATATCGTACCGCTCCTGCCCCTAGATGTGTGGGAACACGCCTACTATCTGAAACATCAAAACGAACGCAAAAAGTATATCGAGGATTGGTGGAACGTTGTCTACTGGCCCGCTGTTGCCGAGCGTTACGAAACGGCACGCAAGTTGTTGTGGCCGCCTTATTAAGCTTGGGGTTAGATGGATTAGAGAAAAAAAGAGATATCTCCAGCCGAATGACTGAAAGATATCTCTTATGGTGTAGACAAAAAAGCAAGCCTCTTTTAAAAAGAGACTTGCTTGTATTTTGAGAGACTTCCTATTGCAAAAATGTTCACTTAAGAAGCACAGCCCTCGCACGCCACATAGTTGTCGCCAACCTGTTTGCTAATGGCAATCAGATCGCCCAACTTGATATCAGCCTCATCGGTAAACTCCAGATCGGCAATACGAGCAACGATCAGTGCAGCAGCCTCTTCCTTGCTTGTTGCCATTTGGCTGAACTCAGACTTTTCGCCTGTAGATACAACCTCATATAAGTACGTATATCTCAACGTTTCCATCCTAACACTCTCCTTCCGAAATCACATCATATCATCTCTATTACCCAATTCCAAGTCCAATTATCAAGAACTCAATCATAGCGCAGTTTCATCTGCTCAGCTGTCAGACGTACTTCTTCAGAGCCAACGCTAAGCACCCTGCTGGCTTCCGCCTGTGGATAGCGATCACGCAGAGTTCGAACCAAAGAGGCGGTATATGCTGCTGCCGAAGGGACACCTGCCAACTCCTTCAGACTTGCCATCGTGCCAGGTTGAACATCCGGATACCCTTCACTCGCCCCACCTGCTGCATGCTGATAAAATTGACGCACGTCCGCTGCCAGTTGATCTCCCTGACCTTCCACGATGATAAAAGCAGTAATAATATACGCCTTTGCCTGCCTGCGCTGGGCAATACCACAGAATTTCAGCCCACCTACACTGACATCATAGTCTCCCGGGCAAAAAGCACCCTGAACCTCACCAGTTTGCGCCTGATTCGACCACGGCGTTAGCGACTCGGCAATAATCGAAGCCATCTCCCGGAAATCATCATGAATATTGATGGCATGTCCGGGATTAGGCAGAATCAGCGACACATTAACTATCCCTGGGTTCAAGGGTACTGCCGCTCCACCGGAAGGCCGAACACAGACCGCTGTCCCTTGGCTTCTTATCCGTTCCATCGCTTCTACAGCCTGTGGCAACCTGCGGTCACGCAGACCCGCTACAAAGGCATCTGGGTGTCTCCATATATGTGCAACAGGCAGATGCCCTGCCCCAACCCGCCTGCACATGACTTCTTCCCAAGCAAAAGCTTCGAGTACACTACTGCCTTGTCGCATGAGTGGTGTCTCCCAGATTTGCAGACGCAATGAAGCCTGCTTATCTGCCTGTAGTCCCTTTTCCGGCTGAACCGGTTGATCTGAATGGGAAGGTACACTCATCGTTCAATTACCTCCGGCTTAACGAATTCATATGTATCCAGTATATAGGATTGACAACGCATATATAAATAAGCCGGTTCCCAGGGAACACGGCTTATTTATATCACATCCTATGGCTTAGAAACTGCTGCTTCCAAAACCAGAGGAACTTACTCACCCGGCTTGTCCAGCGAGTGGACATACCTGATCTTAATCTTTCACCAAAGACAAGAACTCCGCACGTTGTGCCGGATTCTCACGGAAAGAACCACGTACAGCAGACGTTACCGTCTTGCTTCCCGGTTTCTTCACACCGCGGGAACACATGCACAAGTGCTCGCCTTCCACAACGACCATAACTCCATGAGGTTCAACGGCCTCTGTCAGAATGTCAGCGATCTGTGAAGTAATACGTTCCTGAACCTGCAGGCGACGTGTTACTGCTTCGACCAGACGAGCCATTTTGCTCAGACCAACGATCTTGCCGCTTGGTACATATCCAATGTGCACCTTACCGAAGAACGGTGCCATATGGTGCTCACATTGACTGTAATAGACAATATCCTTAACGATAACCAGTTCTTCATGGTTCTCGTCAAACGTGACACCGAGCACATCGCGCGGGTCCACTTCATATCCACCAAAAATTTCTTCATACATTCGGGTCACACGTGCAGGCGTTTCAAGCAGCCCTTCACGTGTACTATCTTCTCCGATCAATTTCAGGATCTGCTCTACATGATACTCGATCTTTTCCCGATTGTCGGATACTTTTGAATTCAAATAATCTTTAACGCCAGCCACTGCCAAACGCCTCCTTTCGAACCACAATAAGGTAAGCAGTTATTCACTTCACTGCTATTATTTTCGGCGGCCCGAACTTTTACGCGCAGGATGCTGTTGCGGCTGAGGCATTTTCGCTCCTGGCTGCTGATTCTTCATCATCTGCTGGGCACGCTGCATTTGCTTGCCATTCAGGTTGTAGCCCATTTGCTTCGCCATTTTCTGAAGCATGTCCGGATTGCTTTGCATTTTCTCAAGTTGTTTACGCAAGTAGAACACCCCGATGAAAAATCCCCCGACCAGACCAACAATCAATGTGATAATCGGTATAACAATATCCATCTCTTAGACACCTCTGTATGCATTCTAAAAAGCCTGATAATCCGTGTCACTTCATGATGTTCAACACACATGCTGTAAACCTGACACAGACCGGATTTCCTGAAAGTATCATAGCATTTCCGCACGCCTTGAGCAAACGGATTTTCCAGTTGAACCGCACACAAGCTACGTCATGACAGCTTCAATGAAAACGGTTGTATGCTGAGCCAGATCGATTTCAACCACATCCAGAGAATAACGCGTACTCCCGCGCGCCACCCTGATTACAGGTCTGCCGGGCAATCCCCGATGTTGACGCACAATGACTCCAGTCTCTTTGGTGGATAGTCGTACCGCTGTACCATTGGGATACACGGATACACTCTTGTTGAACTCAATCAGAATGTCCCGGTCCAGCTTTGTACCAGACAACGCCATCATCTCTTCACAGGCCTCATGTGGCATCAAACTGTCCTTGGATAAACCATTAATGAGATTATCATAGATATTAGCCACACTAACGATTCTCGCAAACAGATGAATGTCACTCCCCTTGATCCCTCTCGGCATGCCTGTACCATCTACATGCTCATGATGTTGCAGGGCTGTATGGGCGACCAACAGACTGAACTCCCGTTTGTTCTTAATCACTTCGAATCCACGCCATGTATGGTGCAGCGAAGAATTCGCAGCAGAGCCACTGCCCGGAGGTTCCCCCACTTTGCCAATATCATGCAATAATGCCCCCACAGCAAGGTCCTTCAGTTGATTATAATTGAGTCCCATATTCAGTCCGATGACCGAAGACAACAAACATACATTCATCGCATGAACATACTGTGCATTGTCTTTGGTACGAATATCGGTGAGCTGCACTAACAGTTCACGCCCGTTCAGTACATCATTCAGCAACTTCTCTATACTAAGGGCAACCTTTTTCGGACTCCAGTCTTTCCCGGAGCGAATGGACTCGAGTGTGACACTCATTTCGTTAATTATTGCCCGTTTTGTGGTTTCATCCAGAATGTCTTCTGTATCCACATCTTTATACGCTTCATCCTGGATGTATAACATGGTCACGCCAATACGCTTCAGCGTATTGACCATGTATACGGTGAGCTGGACTCCGGCAGACAGCAATACCGTGCCGTTACTGGAATATACCGTCTTGCCCAGAAGCTCCCCCGCTTCCACGCTCTCCACGTTTACATACTTCATGAACGTCCCCCGCTCTTACGATAGCTGCTCCAATGCGAGCAATTGCTCCTTGGTTTGCAGACCGCCTACATAACCCACCAGGGTACCGTCTTTACCACTGATACGGTGACAGGGAATAATAATCGGAATCGGATTCTTGCTAATGGCGTCCAGAACTGCACGAACAGCCTTGGGTCTGCCGATGATTTCCGCAACCTGTTGGTGTGATGAGGCCTCTCCATAAGATATATCGGACAGAACTTGCCATACTTGTAGCTGGAATGGTGTTCCAAGCCGATCAAGCTGCAAGTCGAACGTTTTTCTCTCCCCTGCAAAATACTCCTTTATCTGCTTTGCAGCTTCGCTGAGCTTCTCTTCATTCTTCTCATATCGATACTCGCCAATCCAGATGCGGGCCCATTGTTGCAGATGAGCTTCCCGTACGTGAAAGGCGCCAAAATCTATATGACACAGCCCTTCATCCGTCGCGCATATCGTAAGAGTACCAATCGGTGTTAGTACCTCATCGTAGTATACGGGCTTGCCATGAAGACCCGTAACGGCTGAAGGTTTCCACGCTGCGGCTTCCGGTTTGGCAGGCTGTGCAGACTGCTCACTACCCGGTTCAATCCCAGCTTCCATTTTCAAATCCTGTTGTAACGCACGTAAGGCATTGTGCTCGTTGTTCTGTTCCTCTGGCTGCTTCTCACTCACTTGCCCAGCCTGTGGCTGTTTGGGTAAGGTCTCGGACGAACTCAGTCGCTCCTCGGCCTTCTGCAGCATGCTTAGTACGTTCCCATCTTGTTCGTTAGCGGCAGCTTCCCCAATTGCTCTCATGGCGTCTTCTCCTCCAATTCTGCTTAACGCCCAAGCTGCGGTTCCCCGCAACTCGGGGCGTGGATCACGTTTTAATACTTCTGTAAGTTTGGGTACAGCACTTTTGTCTTTGAAATTGCCCAGGGCAATAACGGCGTTGCGTTGAATCGGCTTCTTGCCCCGCCAAGCGGCGGAACTCTGACCGAAACGTTCCTTGAATTCCCGGTTACCGATGTCCAGTAGTGGTAGCAACAACGGCTTCACAATCTCCGGATCAGGGTGAAATTCGGGATGGTGATCCCAGTTCTTGCCCCGGTTCTTCGGACAAACAATCTGACACGTGTCACAACCGTACAGACGGTTGCCTATTTTCAGCATAAATTCTTCATCCACGAACCCTTTCGTCTGGGTTACAAAAGAAATACAACGCTGTGCATTCAGCTGTCCCGGCCCCACCAATGCTCCTGTAGGGCAGGCATCAATACATTTTGTACATTCACCGCAGTCCTCGGTCACAGGTGTGTCTGGTTGAAAAGGAATATTCGTTACCAGTTCCCCGAGAAAAATCCATGAACCGAATTTGGGTGATATAATGGCACAGTTTTTGGCGCTAAAACCAATCCCCGCACGCTGGGACACCGCACGATCCACCAATGCTCCGGTGTCTACCATACTTTCGATCATGGCCTCAGGTACACGTTCACGTATAAAGTTTACCAGCTTGTCCATCGCTGCACGCAGGACCTGATGATAGTCCTGACCCCAAGCCGAACGGGCAAAAATCCCCCGGTAGGCCCCTGGCTCCGACTTCGGTGGATTTACCATCTTGGATGGGTATGCCACAGCTATAGCGATAAGTGAAGCGGGCTCGCCATCCTTTAAGGCGGGGTGCACCCTTTTTTCAATATCCGGCTCTTCAAAGCCTGAAGCATACCCCTTATCCCGCGACTGCTCCAGCAGCGACTTCAGGGAAACAAAGGGATCAGCAGAAGCAAATCCGATATCATCAATGCCCAGTCCGGGGCCAGCTGCCTTGATCTCCTGTTTTAACTTCTCCCATACGGAGGCATCCTGTGCTGCCCCGGTCTGTACGCTCGTCATTTCTCTTCCCTCCCTTCTTCCGACACTTATTCCGTAAATAGTGAACGCCCGCCTCACGGTAAGAGGACAGGCGTTAATTTCTATATATGCCTTGCATACTTGAATTCAAACGGAACGAGTCTATATGGTTTAACGCAAAATGCAGTCTGAAGTTGTTGTCCTGTCAGCATTTTACAATTTCTTCAATTCAGAAAACGGCCAGAAAATAAATTCAGCCTTACCTACAATCTGGTCGGATGTAATACTGCCAAACACGCGGCTATCCTTACTTTTGCCTTCATGACGATTATCCCCCATCACGAAGAAATGATCCGGCTCCAGTGTGATTGGGCCAAAATCAGGGTCCTGCACCTCAATATCGGTGTACGTTTCCGCTTGTTGCTCGCCGTTCACATATAGATGGTGATCCCTAACTTCAATTGTATCTCCCGGAAGTCCAACGATCCGTTTCACCAGAAAATCCTTCTTCTCTACACCTTCACTTGGATCACGAAGTACGATCACATCTGATCGGGAAGGAGTACCCAGATGGTATACGATTTTGTTGACGAAAAGGCGATCTCGCTCAACCAGTGTCGGCTGCATGGACTGTCCCTTGACCATTGACAGATTAAACACAAACAGGTTCAGCAGCATCATGATTACAAAAGCAACAACAATCGTTTTGACCCAGTCCCACAGCTCGACAACCCATGATTTCCCCGGTTGTTCAGGCTTTGACGGTTCATTACGTTGCTCGGAAGTCACATGTTCCATTGAATGATTATTGGAATTCAAAGGGACACCTCATTTATTAAATAGTTGAATTAAACTTGTAACATGGTAACCATACTCCCTTTCAGTCTACTTCATTTGGGAGAGTGAAACAATTGGTTATGAGCACCAATACCTTCGTTATCGTGAATACAGCCGGGATAATCGCGTTAATTTAAATAGAATTCGGAGACTCCGAAGTATGTTAGAAAATGAGGAAACCAGAGGAATATGACGTGAAGAACACTCATATAAATAGAAAGGCACATCCCTCACGTTCTTACACGTTAAAGAGATATGCCTAATATGAAATGAACATCTTTTTTTATTTCTTTTTAAACATGCAAACTAAGCTTTGGACAAAATACTAAGAGTCTGGAAAGCGCTCATAATCTGATTGGCACCGTACCCCATTGCTTCATATAGAGGCATGGCTACTTTGTTGTGCTCATCACCCGCCACCCATACCTGGCTGACTTTACGCTGCTGGAACCGCTGTTCCATAGCCTCGACAAGTGTTTTGCCGACTCCACGGCGACGATAGTCTGGATGTACCGCAATACGGTAGATACAACCCTGGTTGTGATCAATCGTACCGATCAAAGCGCCTACGAGGTCTCCCTCTTCTTCCGCAACCATGATCAGGTCAGAATCCCATGACAATTGACGGGCAAACGGGCCCATCGTATTCTCATAACACTCTTCCGATAGTGCAACCTGGAGAAGCTCCGTCATCTGGCTTGCATCACTCAACTGAAAGGAACGAACGTGCATGTCTTAAATCTCCCTTTTCGTTAGCTTAGATGAGGTTTTTTACAAAAAGGGAATCCCTTTTTACCAAAAACCCAATGTTCATATAATGACAAAAAACGAGAAAATACCGCTTCTTCGTCAATTAAACCATACTTTTCTCCATAAAACACGCATTTTCTTTTGAAAGCGCTTAATTGTAACCGTTTACATACGAATATTAAACTTCACATCCATTTTAACGCCTGAAAACACATAAATAGTTGCATAAAGGGTAAAATATGTTTGTTATCTCTGGCCCATCATTAGATCAACGCCTCGGGGGACTTAATAAACAAAAATGTTGCTTAATTAGCCCGAATGCGGTTTAATAATAGTGGCAAGGGTATTATTACATATGTACCTGATTTCAAAAAAACCTAAAATCTCAGGAGGTATTTCATTATGGCTTTTCAATTACCGGCACTTCCTTACGCTAACGACGCACTGGAACCACATATCGATGCACAAACGATGGAAATCCACCACGATCGCCATCACAATACTTATGTAACCAACTTGAACGCAGCTCTGGAAAGTGCTCCTGAACTGCAAGAAAAAAGTTTGGAAGATCTGATTGCTAACCTTGACAGCGTACCTGAAGGCATCCGCACAGCGGTTCGCAACAATGGTGGCGGACATGCTAACCACAGCTTGTTCTGGGAAATCATTGGACCTAACGGCGGCGGCGCTCCTACAGGTGATATCGCAGCAGCAATCGATAGCGAACTGGGTGGCTTTGATAAATTCAAAGAAGATTTCGCTAAAGCAGCTACAACTCGCTTCGGTTCCGGCTGGGCTTGGCTCGTAGTTGGCAAAGATGGTAAGTTGTCCATCACTAGCACACCTAACCAAGACAGCCCTCTCTTCGAAGGTCTGACTCCGGTTCTGGGCCTGGATGTATGGGAGCACGCTTACTACCTGAAATATCAAAACAAACGTCCTGATTACATCGGCGCTTTCTGGAATGTAATCAACTGGGATGAAGTGAACAAACGTTACGCTTCTGCAAAATAAGACTGTTTGCATAGATTTTAAATAAGCCCAACATGGTATATTTACCATGTTGGGCTTATTTACTGCCTAATATCCATTAGTCCATGAATCTCACAGTAATAAAAAATAAACTGGATATTTAAACCACTTATGTTTTCTCTTTCTCTATTTTGAAGAGTTTTTCACTCTGTGACAACTGAACCACGAAATATCGTTCATCCTTAAGTGCTGGTGGTAGTTTATCTTTAAGAATTGAAGTAACCATCTGCATATTTTTATCCTCAATATATTTAGAAACATTTAATAACTGATTATCATGCATAAGTTCTTTTTTATCATTGAGTAAAAAATGTAAAGTTGGTATGCTCTCTGAGTCAGCAAACATTATATAAGCTAAGTCAAAACATAGTATCTCACCTTGCTTTTTCCCAGAACTCAAATTGGCATTAAAAGCAGTGAATTTATATAGTGGTTGATTGTTCTTATTATTAACAATGTCATGTTTTAATGCATATTTTTCTCCATACAATTCATTCGAAATTGCAGCAAAGAATTTGTTAAACTTATTCATTTGATTTTTTACAAACTTCTCAAAATCTTGAGAGAATATCATTCCATCAAGAGATTTTAATCTAGTATTATAATTTTCTATATTAGATTCCACTTCCTCAATTTGTGAAATTATGCTTTCGTACTCACCTTTCCTTCTATACATTTCATTAAGTTCATTAAGTAATTTCTCCAATTCTGAAAACGAATCACTTTTCGCAACAACCTCAGTTAGTTTTTGCTCCTTTGTTAGTAAATCCTGCATTTTTTTTGTTTCTTGATCAATTTTCAACTGAAGATCCGGAAGTTCTTTTGTTACAAATTTTTTCTTTTCAAATATCATCTTATTATGATAAGTTAGTAACTCTTCAAATGACCTTTGAATTGGACCAATAAGATCGGTGGCCTGATCATAAATAAATTTGAGCTGTTGAACATCAATTTTTGAAACATCTGTATCAAGTTCCTCGATTGTTTCTATAATTAATTCTTTCCGAATTTTATGATTTCCCAGGATAGAACTTGTTCGATTAATCCGATATTTTATATTATTAAGTTCCTCGAAATCCCTCTCATAATTCTCATTAATATTAAACTTTTTTTTAGCATCATTTAAATCATTAATCTCAGAGTCAATTAAAGAAAGAGCTGCCTCGTAAGCATTTTTAGTTTGAAATTTTTCTAGCCGGTTCTTATAAGTCTCTTCTTGCTTAAGCTTATGAAGGAGTAATTGTTTATCCTCTCCCCCTTCAAAATCACAACCTAATAAGAACAGATATAGAGTTTCGTATTCAGCATCTGTTGTATAGCGGTCTAACGTCTTAGTGGTGTTATTAATGCTATGGTCACTATATCTAATATTATGAGAAATAATCTGTCTAAACGTCGGTTTACTATGTTTGTGATGTGGGAATAAAAGTTCCATTAATTTATTAAAAAATTCATCTTCTGTTAATTGTTTTCCATCTATCCGGCGTATAAGTTTGTTTCTTTGCAGAAAATTCCTCTCAATTTTTATTTCTTTTGAATTTTTTTTATTTAAGTCTTCTTTTAAAACCAGCGTTACTATCACTTCATTGTCAACTAAAAAGTCTTTAACGACTGCGTAGGTATCCTTCTTAGACTCGGTATCAGAATAAACAATAGCCGGTTTTGCTCCTAAACAAACATCAATTAGTTTTAGAACCGTTGTCTTACCAACGTTATTTCCAGTGCTTTTCGAGTCATCACTCGGTGTCTCATCCACAATTAAATTGAGTCCCATATGAAATTCAATATTACGTATAATCTCACCAAAAGAAGAGATTATCAATGTCTTTAAGAACATAACTGTACATCTCCCCTACTGTTTAGCTCCGCTACTCCTATTAGATATAGCCAATCCAAACATAAAATATAGACTGGAAAAGATATTTTTTTACGATTAATTACATTCTCATATAAATCAAGAATACTTTGAGTTGAGTTTTTGTGTAACTGTTCTAATAAAAAGGAAGAGATATAATATATGCTATGGTCAGGATGAATGTTGTCAGGAAGTAACATAAAAATATCCCTCCGGATTCTTAAAAATTTTACAACGAACGAATGCATCCACTACCAAAATATTTATACAAACGTCTAATTCCTCATATGGTATGTCATTACACTCATTGTTGCTTTTTAAATACTTATGGATTTCATCAATTACACCAAAAAAAATTTGATCTGAGCTATATTTCCCCTCGTTACACAATCTCATATATCTACCTCGAATAAATTGAAGAACAGATAAACTCTTGTTTTTACCTTCCAGATCATACTGCTTGTATTTGGTATCTAATTTCACGTGATGAATAACATAATCATGGATAATCATACCAGCAGTATTAAGCTCATTAAATTGGATCTTACTTTCGACATCAAAGCTTTTCTTCACAGAAATATCGGTACTATTGAGGTCTTCCTTTGACAATACATTAATTATGGTCGCCAAATTCGAATCTAACTTAATAATGCTGGGCTCCTGTCCTAATTCTTTTTTTATAAATTCATATACATGAGCCTGTTCATCAATATCAATTGAAGAAAAGTATTTTAAGATACTTACAATATCTAGAATATCTTTTGTTGGAGAAAATTCAAGACCATACGGATTATCAAATGTCTGTTTTCTTAAATTAGATGCATCTTTAGAAATAGAAATAAACTTAAAACGATAAGATGAATGATTTTTCAAGTACTCTTTATTTAGTGAATTTCTAACTTTCGCGGGAGTACATGTTGCAGAGACTTGAACTACAATTTTATTATCTTCATCGAGTAAATCAATCCCTTCAACATTTTGTTCAGAAACATTCAAATTTTTCAGTTTCCAACCAAAAAGTAAATTTACAAAATGCATGTAGAAATCTTCAGAGTGCAAATGAAGATCCAAAATATTCAATCTCCCTCTCACACTGATTCTTGTTGCTAAATGAGACAATTTATCTTCTATGTAATCAAAATGCTGAGACCTATTCACCAAAACCATCCTTTCTTGCTAGTGCTATAAAAGATTTAGATATCTCTCCCTATTCTTATTATAGCATTTGCATCCAGTTCAGTTCCTAGCATAATGTCAAATGATCGTAATGAAACATATTATTCAAAGTTTATAAAAAAAGTAACTTTTATACAAAAGGAAACACCATCCAATAAATGGTGAGGATGGTGTTATTGATCCTTTATAGGTAGTATGAAACTTTACTTAGGTCTTCAATTTGCTATAACTGACATTAAATCTTTCAATTTTTATCATATGCACCGGCAAAATAACTGCTGATCAACTTCAGAAATATGTTGGGGAATGCCATCTTGTCCATATCTTCCGGACCGATCCAGCGGTAGGTCAAGCCATCGCCTTTACCTGTCAGTGTCAGCGTGCTCAGCGCTAGGTCACTAACATCAGATGGTGCCAACATCTCTCCATCGTTAAGCGATGTTGATATGTTCTGAGCATTAGGCGTGCCTGGCTCCGATGAATGCGTTATGTCTGACTCAGGTGACACAGCTGATAATGAGGCTGTGCCCTCCCTTGTTGCCGCCTGTGCATCGTAGGCGGCTCTGGCTTCCGCTGCGATCAGCGGAAGCTCACTGCTCTGGTCCTGCTCGGTACACTTGTACACCTGCAGGCTCCAGACAATGTGGCTGAACACATGCTCCGCATGGGTAGCCAGCCCTTCCGGGCGGGCAGCGAAGCCTTCCGCCCACAGACTGCCGGCCAGCAATGCCATGGCCGGCTCATCCGCCAGCGGCGCCGCCTTCTTGCTGGCTGCGGCGGGCGCCGCGAGCACATGCGGCAGCTCCCACATGCGGGCCAATAGGCCCGTGTCTGGGCGCTGGCGCACAAGCACTTGGCCGCGGTGATCCCCGCGGCCCTCCACAATCGCGACCAGCCGCTGCTCAGGGCGCGGCGGCTTCGCCTTGGTCTTGACCGGCAGCGTAAGCTCTCTTCCGGCGATGCGGCCGGAACATTGCTCCATGACCGGGCAAGTCAGGCATTGCGGCGCTTTGGGTGTACACACCAGCGCGCCAAGTTCCATCAGCGCCTGGTTGAAATCACGCGCTCGTCCTTCCGGAATGAGCTCTCCTGCGAGCTCTTCCATCAACACCCGGGTGCTGCCCTTCATAATGTCCTCATCGATGAGGAAGTATCGGGACAGGACCCGCATGACATTGCCATCTACCGCAGGCTGCGGCTGGTTGAAGGCAATGCTGAGAATGGCCCCGGCAGTATACGGGCCCACCCCTTTTAATGCGAAGACAGCCTGCTTGTCCTGCGGCATCTCGCCTCCGTGCAGCTCCATGACTTGTCTCGCGGCTGCCTGAAGATTACGTGCACGGGAGTAATAACCGAGTCCCTCCCAATTTTTCAGAACATCTTCCTCCGGTGCTTCCGCCAGTGCCTGCACGGTCGGGAAGTTCCCGATAAAACGATTGAAATACGGAATTACCGTATCTACCCGCGTCTGCTGAAGCATAATCTCTGATACCCATGTAAAATACGGATTGTTGTGGCGCCGCCACGGTAAATCCCGTCGGTTGATCATATACCAATCCAGCAAATTCACGCTGAAATGTTGTTTCTGTTCCTGTAAACCCATATTTCCGTCCTCTCCTATTGCCAAGCTAGCTACTTTTCCATCTGTTCTACGATCGCAAAGGCCGCTGCCAGTTCCGTCTGATGTGTAATACTCAAATGAATGTCATATTGTTTATCATATGGCAGCTGTAGACGTTCCCAGGCTTGACTGGACAGCGAGGCCACGGGACGTCCTGTCCCATCAGGCAGCACCTCAATGTCAGTGAAGCCCATGACACCACCAATACCGCAGCCAAATGCCTTGGACACCGCTTCTTTCGCTGCAAATCGACCGGATACAAACTCCGTCATCCGCTTCCCTCGACGAACCGCGATCTCCCGCTCTGCTGGCGTTAAAATTCGTTTCAGAAATGCTTCCGCATGGCGACCGGACAGCAGCTTCCGCATACGTCCAATCTCCAGCACATCATTGCCTATGCCATATATCATCAACGCTTCACCCGCTTAATCTTTTATACTGTAAGAGGTTGTTCAAAAGTTCCATCTTCTTGGTACTGAAAACCGCTCTTTTTGAACATGCATTGTAAAATATCTCCATTCAATCACATGATCCGTAACTCTCCGAACACGTATTCTATTGTAGCAGGAGGGGCGATCAGAAGCGAGTACCTATCCGCATTACCATATATGCTAAAATATGAATCAGGAATCGTCTGAAATTCTTAGGAGGTCTGAATAATGCCCATAACTTTTGAGTTGCCCACTGACGTAGATGCGATCATTCGCGGGGACTTTTTCCCTGCACAACAACCTGCTCAAGGCGTCATCATTCTGGCTCACGGATACAAAGGCTTCAAAGACTGGGGCATGTTCCCTTACGCAGCTTCACAGCTAAGCCAGACACATCATGTGCTGACCTTTAATTTCTCTCACAACGGTATCGGTGAATATCTGGAGCAATTCTCTGAACTTGAAAAGTTCGCAGTGAATACCTACAGCCGGGAGCTTGCCGATCTGGCCCTGGTACTGGAACATGTGGCTACACAACCTGAACTCACTGGACTTCCTGTATACCTGGTTGGCCATAGCCGCGGTGCGGGCGTAAGTCTCGTCTATGCACTCGATCATCCCGAGCAGGTGGCAGGTGTCATCTCCTGGAATGGCGTAACCAATCTGGATCTCTTCACAGCGGAGCAAAAAGAAGAAATGCGTACGCATGGCCGCAGCCATGTCGTTAACGGACGAACAGGCCAGCAGATGCCACTGGACATGGCTATTCTGGAAGACCTGGACAAGCATAGCAAACGTTACGCTATCATTGATCGCTTGGCTTCTTCAACTTTGCGAGTTGCACTCATTCAGGGAACAGAAGATCCCCAACGTCTGCGTGACGGTTCTGCCGCACTTGTTCAAGCACGCCCTGATATCTCATGGCACCAGATACCTGAAGGGAACCACACCTTTAATACGGTACATCCATTTAAAGAAACCACTCCGCAACTGGAGCAAGCCATCACCCAAACCCTGCAACAGATCAAAGACTGGAGTAGCTAACTCATCTTTAATATAGTAGTCACCTGGATTTTTGCGGTTTCTCGTTCCACATAACAAAAAGAGTCACTGTGTGAGCAGTGACTCTTTTTGCATTCCCTAAGAGGGACGGTATTTCAATGTTGGTGTTAACAGCCTATAACGATTATGCACATCCACCCGTATTAGATACCAGGAATGGCATTGCGTTTGTGATGTGTGCGCGTATAGAACGCTTCGAGGCGCTCTTGTGCAGCCGGATCGATCTGTTTGCCTTCGAGATAGTCGCTGTTCGCTTCATACGAAATTCCCAGCTCATCTTCGTCCGTCTGACCTTCCCACAGCCCTGCCGATGGTGCTTTGTCCAAAATAGCCTGTGGCACGTTCAGATATGCTGCCAGCTGGCGTACCTGACGTTTGTTCAGGGTGCTCAATGGTGTGATATCCACAGCACCGTCGCCCCATTTGGTATAGAAGCCTGTGATGGCTTCGGACGCATGATCCGTACCTACAACGAGCAGGTTTTCTTCAAACGAAAGCGCATATTGCATAACCATACGAGTTCTCGCCTTAACATTACCTTTGCCTTGGTGAGTCATATGGCGTGGGCTGCCCAAAGATTTGAAACCTTGCTCTACTTCCAGCGCAATCTCGTTAACTGCATCTTCGATATTGGTTTCCACGACATGCTTCAGATCGTATGCTTTGGCTACCGCGTAGCTGTGATCGATATCGGATTGTTCACCATAAGGTTGGAACACACCAAGCGTTTTGTACTCTTGGTTGTTCTCTTGCGTGAGCTCGTCCGTCGCTTTTTTGCAAAGCGCCGTAGCCACTGCACTGTCAATACCGCCACTGATCGCAATCAGCAAACCCTTGGCACCCGCATTTTTCACATACGTCTTCAGAAAATCAACACGCTTGCGTACTTCCTCTTCCTCATTAATGCTTGGTTTAACCTTCAATTCAGCGATGATCTGTTGTTGCAAACTCATCGTTCACACACCCCGTTTCTAAATGAATGAAATTTGATGTCCAGCTTGAAAGGTCCGAATGGTTCAATAACCTTATCTATCCAAAATGAAACGCCCCGGCATCGGTGATCCGAAGGGCGGGGCGTTCTATGGAGCGAATTAACGGCAGTAACGGTCAAATGCACTTTTGAGATCAGCCGCAATATCCTCTGCAGAACGGTCTTCCACTTGATGACGCTCGATAAAGTGAACGAGTTCTCCGTCTTTCATCAGAGCGATGGACGGTGAAGATGGAGGATACGGTGCAAAGAATTCACGTGCTTTTGCAGTTGCTTCTTTGTCCTGACCAGCAAATACAGTGTACAGGTGATCCGGTGTAATATCGTGCTGAAGTGCTTGGGACACACCTGGGCGACATTGACCTGCGGCACATCCGCAGACAGAGTTAATGACAACCAGCGCTGTTCCTTTTGCATCCGGAAGACTTGCTTCCACTTCTTCAGGAGTACGCAACTCCTGGATTCCTAGACGAGTTAACTCATCCCGCATGGGTTGAACCATATCTTTCATGTATTGATCAAATGACATCGACATTCGGTTTCACTCCTTATAAATGGTTGTTCTATGATCTCGATAGAATTAAAGGCGAATAACTCTCCAAAACAACGTTACATTCATATCGAACATTATGGATGTAATGATGTGCTATTCCTATTATACATCCATAAGCAATGAAAGCAAGATTCAGAAACCGCCTGCGGAAAGGCCTCTTCCATAATATTATGTCTCAATGTCTGGCAAAATATGCTGAATGACTAACGTTCAAATGCCACCTTGAAGGTCGTGCCCTGGCCTTCCTCCGATTCCACAGTAATGGTTCCATTATGTCGTTCCACAATACTTAAGCACATGGACAATCCAAGTCCGGTTCCCTTGGCTTTTGTCGTATAGAAAGGTTCAAACAGCTTTTCCTTCTTCACTCTGGGTAGACCAGGTCCTGTGTCACGTACACACAGTTCCACTTTATCATCCACTATCCGTGTCTCCAGCGTAAGCACGCCCTTCTCATTCATGGCTTCCATCCCGTTACGGGCCAGGTTCAACACCACCTGTTTGATTTCCTTAGAATTGAGATGCAGCTTCGGCACATTATGGGCCAACATGAGTTCAATACTCTGACCACGCAGGTTCGCATCCGCCCATAACAACGGACTCAGTTCATGTATGATATCGTGCAACTGGGATTCTTCTTTCTCGGCAATACGATTCTGAGCCAAAGACAAGAAATCATTAATGATACTGTTGGCCCGGTCCAGCTCTTCCAGAACGATCCGGTAATAGTGATCGAGGGAGTCAGGACTCTTTTCCTGCATAAGTTGAAGAAAACCCCGCACAACCGCCATTGGATTACGCACCTCATGCGTAATGCTTGCAGCCATCTGCCCCACCAGACTGAGACGATCCACATTATCCAGTTCACTTCGCAACATCTCAAGCTCCGTGATATCCTGAATGATCAG
The DNA here is from genome assembly GCF_031455635.1 of Paenibacillus sp. 2003. Classification (NCBI taxonomy): domain Bacteria; kingdom Bacillati; phylum Bacillota; class Bacilli; order Caryophanales; family Paenibacillaceae; genus Paenibacillus; species Paenibacillus sp. 2003. The sequence goes on from NZ_JAVDTB010000013.1 coordinate 80,941, forward strand.
CATGGCTCCTGTAACTTCTCTCGCAGACTCTGTTGAAAAGGCATACATCGGTACGGTTCGGGACTGAAATACGTATGCACCGTAACGAACGGTCAACCCACTAATCTCACCATGAACGATGGCTCTGCGAATGCTTTTATCCATCTTTTCCGCCTGACCTTGTTCAACAAATTGACTGGCAGGCTGTCCAATGAGATCAGGCGTGGAGGTACAAGGTAGCTGCTCCCTTGCGGTCTGCTCCATCATCTCATTGACAAACATGACTGTGCCTTGTTTATCTACGGTGGCAATGGAGAGAGGCACTGCATTCAGAATCTGATGAAGTTTCTCCGTTTCAGCTATGTATCGGTGGTGGACTTCCGAGAGATGCTGCTCCAGCCCGCGATATTGCTTCATCCTTTCCAGCCATAGCAGACTCAGACTGCCCGCAACAATGGCTCCAGCGGTATATCCAAGTGCTGTAAGTATCATGTAGGTCGCAGAGTATGTGGATTCATTCTGGAGGGATGCGAACCATAACAGACTCGTTACAATCAGTTCCATTGTAATCAGGATGATGAGGATCGCCATTTTGCGTGAAGGTGTATTATGCTTGAATCGTTTGGCAGACAACCATACAATGGGATAGAGAAGAATGCCCGTATGAAGGAGAAATCCGTACAGATTATAGGGATGCGCAATAAGAAAATAGAAGAGAATATGTAGAATGGACAGCGTTACGCCTATAGCGGACTTACAATACAAAATAACAAGTATCACAGGTACGATGCTTAATGATATGGATACGGCCACCGGGCTTGCATAGAGCGCAAACAGCAGACACAATAACATGCTCAGGGCACTTGTCACAGCAAAACTGGTATGAACGGTTCCTGCATGTTCCATTCTGGCAATAGCCCGCTTGGAGAGTACCAGACGGAATAAGGGAATCAGAAATACCGCCGACCCTGCCAGCAGTACTTGTAAAAGCATGTCCTTTAACGCAACCACAATGCCATCTCCTCCTCTGCCTGCACATTCCCTCATGTATTTCTGATTAAAACATAGGCGACAGTATATTACAATATACCCCTTAAGACTGCACAATAGAACTGCTCATAACTCCATTATATTTCAGAAAAAGCCAGGAGTAGACACATTTTACGTAAAACAGACAAAATCAATGAAAAAAGAGGGTAATAACATATGTATGATGTCATTGTAATTGGTGGTGGATCTGCGGGCCTGATGGCTTGCGTTGCTGCTGCCGAGCATGGAGCCTCCGTGCTTCTGCTGGATAAAGGAGATCAACTGGGTCGTAAACTAGGCATCTCTGGCGGAGGTCGATGCAATGTAACCAATGCCAAGGAAACGGATGAACTCATCCGACATATTCCGGGCAATGGACGCTTTTTATATAGTTCGTTTCAGAATCTGGACAACCAGGGAATCATGCGTTTCTTCGAGAATCTCGGAATTGCCCTGAAAGAAGAAGACAACGGCAGAATGTTCCCTGTAACCGATAAAGCGAAAACAGTTGTGGATGCGCTGGTAGGCAAGATTGTCTCCCTCGGCGTTGAGATTCGCACCAAAGAACCAGTCAAGGAAATTATTCAGAATGGTCAGCAGGTACAGGGTGTTAAATTGATATCCGGTAAAACTATTCTTGGGCGCTCTGTCATCATCGCTACCGGCGGCAAGTCCGTACCCCAAACCGGATCTACCGGAGACGGTTATCCTTGGGCTGAGGCTGCGGGCCACACGATAACGGAGTTATATCCGACCGAAGTGCCCATTGTGTCTGGAGAGAGTTGGATTCAGTCCAAAGAACTGCAAGGTTTGTCTTTGAGGGATATTGCTCTATCCGTAGTGGATGCCAAAGGAAAAACAGTCATCTCTCATCGCGGGGATATGATCTTCACGCATTTTGGAGTGTCCGGACCCGTCGCACTGCGTTGCAGCCAATTTATCCGCAAGGTTCAGATGAAGTCTGGAAACCCACAGGTCATTATGAGCATTGATCTGTTCCCGGAGCTGTCCCTAGGTGCATTGGAAGCACAGGTGCAACAGGTATTGGAACAAGAATCCCGCAAGGCTGTCAAAAACATTTTAAAAACATGGGTTCCTGAACGCATGATTCCCTTAATGATGAAACGGGCAGAGATCAGCGATGACCTTACGTTCCACCATTTTCCCAAAGGTATGTTAAGCAACTTGTGCGGGCTAATGAAGGCTTTTACCTTCCGTGCAGACGGAACGAGATCGCTCAAAGAAGCCTTTGTTACTGGGGGAGGAATCCACTTAAAGGAGATATACCCAAAAACAATGGAATCCAAGCTGCTGCCTGGACTATTCTTTTGCGGTGAAGTTTTGGATATTCACGGCTACACCGGAGGGTATAATATCACCGCTGCATTCTCCACAGGATATACGGCTGGTATGCATGCGGCAGAATATAAACACGCTAAACTATAATAGAGGTTGTTCAAAAAGTTCGCTTTTGATTACGAATCATGCCTACTGGCATCATCAGCGATGAATTGCTTCAGATGCCAAAAACCCCGATATCCACATCTGTGGACGATCGGGGTTTTTGGGCATTGTTCCATTTTAGAAAAATTGGCTCGAACTGCTCTTAGCTTGTGATACTTCTATGCTTTCACACTGCCTGAAAATCCATCAGCCGAATCATCGTATGTCGGGTCATCGCTATAGTTATGTCTGCCTTGCTCCGTCTGGCTTCCTTGGTTTCCGCTCGCATAACCCTCATTCCAGTCCTCATTCACGAGATGAGCAGGAATCGATATATTCTGAAACTGATCCAGCTCTTCCGTTTGCGAGGCAAATACGGCACTTCCTCCATGAGATTGTACAATCTCTACGGCAGACTGAGGATCTTGGCGATCTGTGGGGATGTACAATTCCAGCGGGCCGGACTGATACGGCTTATATCCCAATTCCTCCAAGGTTGCCCTTGCGGCATTCAACGCTGAATCGTCTGAAAAATGCACCTGTAGTTCGCTATTATCCATCATCGTTTCTTCCTCCTTGCTACAGCTAATCTCTCATCATCCATGGATGAGATTCTTCTTCTATAGCATGGGCAGATATAGCGCACGATATGCTCCGAATTAGAAAGGAATTCCTTTAGGCCCTGGTCAGCCGAACCCATCCGGCAATAGATAACACACAGAGTCCAAAGGCTACCGCACCTGCAGCTGTCAGAATACCGACGATCCAGCCGAGCCAGGCCAATCCCAGCGTGAATCCCATAAGAATGCCAATCGGGATGAACAACATCCGAACCATCATTGAACCTGCAAGATGCAGCGCCTCCGAGTCATACGTTATAAGCTGAACATAGTCGGACGTGGCAAAAACATCCCAGGAACGATAAAACATCACCGTCAACATGATGATTAATAACGCACACACAATGACATTGACCGGAAAAGGTGGTAATGCAACTGCTGCGATGGATAGTCCGCCAAGCTGCAGATATAATTTCATCGTGGCCGAGTTCCTGAAAAATGCCTTGAATGCAATCTCCGCTGTCCGATTCGCAATGGAACGATTGCGTAACAGTTTACGCGGTTTGCGGAAGATGATGGACCGTGTTCGTGGGGCTTTCGGCTTGCTCACCGCCCGGCTTAACATTATAGCTGTAAGCTGCAGCCTGCTCCGCAGATCCTCCCGCACATCACCTTCAAACGTTCCCTTCATCAATAGCCTCATCTGTCCAACTGTAATTAGAAGAAGCATGATAATTACGATTCCAAATATGATTTTCCACGTCTGTCCATACATCCATGATGTCGCATGAATGGTCATGTAACCTATGCCAATGACGAGAGGGATCATCTGAATCCAGCGCCGCCATCCTGTATGTCGAACCTTCGTCATATGTAGTGTTATGGCTTGGAATGAAGCTACTGCACCAAACCAGACAGCCATAAGTGCAATCTGGAGATTCGACATCTCATAGACACGGGACCACAGGGGTGCGGTCAGCGCTGTAATCAGGATCATTTTGCCCAGATGTTGCAGACAGGATCGGTAGAGCCCATGCCTCATTAACGTTCGTATCCATAACGGCCTTGATTTCAGAAACAATACATCCGCTTCCTCCACAAATATCAACACACCACCGGTAAGCATAACCACGTCGATCAGCCCAGTCAGTACGGGGAGAGGTAATCCTGTCGCCCATACAGGCAGTGGTTTGGTCCACAGACTCGTGTACCATCCAACCAGATAGAGCAGACCCGGAACAAGCAGGTATACCCACACCGTCCAATCCACGACGAGTCTGAGATTTTTCATCTGTTCCCTGAAGTGCTCTTTGCGTCTTCGCCTGTATAAACGAAGTGGTGTATAACGCTGGGAAGTTTCCATTCTCTCTCACCCTCTCTCTATCTAAGACGTCAGTATATCAAAACAGTCAAACAAAGAGGCTTCCGGCAATCCTGCCACTTCACGGATCTCATCCAATGTTCCCTCGGCAGCAGATCTGCCCGAAGCAATCAGAATAAACCGGTCGCAGATTCGTTCAGCGGTATCCAGTACATGCGTAGACATGAGCACACCCGCACCGCGGCGACGTTCATCATCAAGTAATTTTAGAAAATCCTTGGTTGCACGAGGGTCCAGTCCGATGAATGGCTCGTCCACAATATAGATATCCGGTGAAGACAGAAATCCGATCATCAACATCATTTTCTGCCGCATGCCCTTTGAGAAACTGGCTGGAAGATCATTTCGAACGTGGTCCATACCGAAACGAACCAACAGTTCCTCCGCTCGGGCAACAAAAGCTTCTTCCTCCATTTCATACGCCGCTGCAGCCAGATCAAGATGTTCCCATAGCGTCATATATTCATAAAAAACCGGTTGTTCCGGGATATAGGCATAACGACCATCTCCCCCAATCGTCACTTCATAGTTCGCATGTTCCAGCAGACCAAGAAGCGTTTTGATTGTGGTACTTTTGCCCGCACCATTTGGTCCGATAATACCTACCAGCTCTCCTCGCGCCACATTCATTCGAATATTGCGTATTGTCGATTGTCCTGGCTCGTATCCTGCCTCTGTAATATGTACGTCCAATATGGACTCGTGTACTTCCTTACTGTTATATTCCGTTCCCATATCATTCACTCCCTGTTCTGATCAGGCGTTTATTTCATTCTTTATGTTTTATTGTAATCGAGTTGCGGGTTGTATGTTTGATCATTTTAAGCATTTCTATATAGATGGCAAATAAACAAAGCAATAAATCATAGTAATGTATGATTTATTGCTTTGTTTATTATTCTTCGTTTTCGGTAACACAGTATGTACGAATAATCGAGACTAGTTCTTCAAATGTGAACTTGTGGTTCCCCATATCAACAGTAAAGTCCTCAGCAAACGTTTGATCCATCTTAAGATACACATTGTTATAACGCAGAAAGATTACCAATGCGGTAAAAGCCGTTCTTTTATTAGCATTATGAAAAGGATGGTTTTGACCCAAAGATTGAAAGATCGCAGCAGATTTTTCATATATAGATGGGTAGGCTTCGTTACCAAAAGCTGATGATTGTGCTCTTACAACCGCAGACTCAAGCAGACCAGAATCTTTAACTCCAATCTTCTCTCCAGGACATTAAACGTGAAGGCGTTTACTCAAACGCTTTCCAATCAAAAACTTAAAATTTGAAGTAAATTCAAACCTTCATTTCAAATGTTCTAACCTGAGCTGATCCGGCATGTTTTCAGTCGCCTGCAATCATGGTCTTGGCTGCAATGGAGCCATTCAGATCGGTTTTTTCCCCGCTACGTTTCATCAAATAAATTAACCCAAGCAGGGTCAGCAATATGCCTGAACAGACAAAAGCCGGCACTACACCAAATGAGGTGACCATGAACCCGCCTACCACCGGTCCCATAATATTACTGGCAGTCATCACGCTGCCTACCGTTCCAAATACCCTGCCTGTCATCGCCTCAGGTGTCTGTTCCTGCAACAGGATCTGAAAGGGTACAATCGCAAACCCAATTCCTACACCTGCCAAGGCAAAGAGGGATACTAACAACAGATTGGCACCTAGCCCGGCGTGCGGCCAAATCCCAACAATAACTCCGGCTCCGCCGATAACCAGACCCATGAGTATGGTACCCAGACCCATTTTCAAAACATGTCCTGCATGCTTCCACTTCCGTACACTCATCGCTGCAATTAATGTGCCTACACCACTTGCTGCCACGCACCATCCCAGCAGATCACTTGAAACTCCGGGAAGCTGTCTGAATAACACCACAGTCTGTGAATCGGCAAATTGCAGAAAAAGTATGGCTGAAGCAAGCAAAATCAGAGACGTTCCTACATAAGGGAGAGATGCGAGCATTCGGATACCCTCCAGTGTTTCTTTCCAAAAAGAGCCTTTTGAGCGGTTATGAACACCCCCAGCTGTCTCTTCCTCTACTTCTGTTACGTTATGAATTGCAGATTGGATCACCCGAGTTCCAGGAATCCACAATAAAATGATGCCGGAGATCAGAAAAGACGCTGAATCGAGAACAAAACACCAGGTAATGCCAAAAGCGGCTACCAGCAGTCCACCAAGTGCTGGACCAATAATTTTGGACATCTGTTCGATCACCGAGCTGATGGATACAGCTTGCGCAAGTTGTTCTCGAGGTACAATTTCCTTCAGCTTTCCGTTTTTGGCCGGAGAGAATATGACATCGAACAGGGATTTGAGGACAAGCAGTATGTAGACGTGCCAGATCTGGTCAGCAAAAATTAACGCACCCACGATGATAATTCTTGCACCATCAGCTACAATCATCAGCCATTTACGGTTCAGGCGATCTGCAAGCGTGCCTGCGAATGGCCCTGTCAACAGAATGGGGAGTGCTGCCGAAAGTGTGACAAATGTAATCTCCCAAGGCGTTGCATTCCAGCGGATACCTACGAGGGTCAGGATTGCGAGCAGATGCAGCCAATCACCCAGATTGGAAATGGCCTGTGCCACCATCAATGTTACAAAAGAACGGTTATTCTTCAGCGGTCGTTGTCCTTCAAACGTTAAATCACTTGTCATCCTTCTTCTCCTCCATTACTTTCCGAATTCATAATATGAACTCATTATATAGAGCAGCCCTTGACTCAACCTCCTGCCAGAGGAGGAGAAGAAGCGACATCTGAAGGATGATTTTTCGGTATGATGAATGATCAAATTTTAAATGCTAAAAATGCAAATCTTGTGACATATCGCATGTTTTTCGTAGAAATAGAAGTTTACAATTAAACCATGGCGACAACCTGAATCGTCAACATAACTAACCAACTCATATAAGTTGAAATACTCTTTTACATGAACAGCATATCGGAGAGGACCCCTCTCATCATTTCAACTTATAAACTAATCTGAAAAGGCGGGATCAGCATGCTGGAATTACAAGAAATCGGAACCGAACGTTCACTTCATCTGTACCGCACCTTGGCCCAGACATTCAAGAGCGTGAATGAACACGCTGTATCCGGAAGCAAAGTGCATGGCTTCAACCCCACCGCATATGGGGTGCTCGAAGTGTTATATATGAAAGGAGCTCAGCCGATTCAACAGGTTGGTGCACAACTTCTGCTGCAAAGTGGTAATGTGACCTATGTGATTGATAAGTTGGAGCAAAAAGGATTGTTACACCGCAAACATTGTCCGCAAGACAGACGTATCATCTTTGTGGAACTGACCGAAGAAGGACAGCGCACCATGGATGACATCTATCCAGGCTATGCGTTGAAGATTGATCGGGCTGTAAGTGGACTAAGTGAGGAAGACAAGGAATTGCTGTCCGAACTCTTGGGAAGGCTTGCACATTCTGCAGACCGTTTATCTGCAAGCAGCTAGACCATTCTTTGCATGGGTGCCATCAACAAAAATAACCGGATTTGCCTGACATCGGCGAATCCGGTTTTTCATATGTTTGTAATATATATATATCTTCTTTTTACTTTGAGCCTTGTGGCTGCGGTGGAGCATCTGCATCTTCGGGTACGATTAAACGTTTGCGTAGAGCAAGCGTGGTTACCCACGAGACCAGTGCAATGACAAACATAATGACAAACAAGGAATGCAAGCTTCCTTCCAGCACGTTACGCAGCAGCGCCCATTTATCATCTGATAGGGCTACATCCGTATGTGGTGCAAGCAGTTCGTTCAGATCACTCTCCGATATTCCAGCCTCAGCCAGATTCTGCTCACTGGATAACGTCGAGATTCGATAGTTCAACCAAGTGCCAAAGGCCGCTGCACCAATCGTCTGTCCCAATGTACGCATGAATGTATGCAGTGCCGTAGAGGAGCCACGTTCCTTATACCCTACAGACGACTGCGCAATAATGGTGAAGATCGTGAATGCAAACCCGAAGCCGAGACCATAAATAAAGGTCAATATAAATAGCACAGCCTGCGGGGATGTCCCGCCCACCAGAAAGAGTCCACCCGATCCAATCGCAATTCCGGTTAATCCAATCAATGCGGTCATACGTGACCCAATTTTCATCAACAGGCGGCCTGCCAACACACTACCAATGAGCCAACCCACCGACATCGGCGCGAGCAGCAGCCCGGATTCCGTCGCATTACCTCCCCGAACCCCCTGCACCCAGAGCGGCAAATAACTGGTTAGGCCGATCATCAGAGTACTGGTCAGCAGTCCGGCGATATTCGCCACACGGATGTCTCGAATTCGGAACAAATGTAGTGGAACCATAGGGGCCTGAGCTCTTTTTTCCACCACAAAAAATAAAATAATAAACAGAGCGGCGACCACACTCAGTACAACAATCAACGGAGAACTCCAGGCATAATACTGCCCACCCGCCGACAGGACAAACAACAATGCGGTAATACCCACCGTGAAGGTCAGTGCACCGACATAATCAATCTTGGCCGTACGTGGAGAGATATCTTCCTTCAGATAACGAAATACAAACCACATCGCAAGCAGACCAAACGGCACATTAAAACCAAAGATCCACTGCCAGCCGAGATTATCTACAAAATAACCGCCAAGCAGCGGTCCCGCCAGAGAGGAAATGCCCCACACGGAGCTAATCCATCCCTGGATTTTGCCACGTTCTTCAATAGCGTAGATGTCCCCAATAATCGTAAATGTAACAGGAACTACCGCACCCGCACCAATCCCTTGAATAGCACGGAAAATAATCAATTGCTCCATGTTCTGCGACAGACAGCACAGGAGTGAACCCAGTAAAAATAACGCACAGCCAATCAGAAATACAGGCTTTCGTCCATACAAGTCACTGATTTTACCGAAAATGGGCGTACTCACTGCCATCGTCAACAGGTATGCGGTGAAAATCCAGCTCAGCAGCTGTACACTCCCCAGCTCACTGACAATGGTCGGTCCCGCCGGACCAATTACGGTGCCTTCAATCGCTGACAGAAATGTCGCGAGCAACAGCCCCGTCAAGATGAAACTGCGCTTCAAACCTCCAGTTGCATTCACACAAACCCTTCTCTCTTTGTTCTCTATATAATTGGTGCTTCTCCAGCTTTGTTCTGTTTCTTCGTTTACGTGTAAATTTAAAAAAAATCATATATTGTCTCTTTTATTTACCTCGCTTGCGAAGGAACTCATCATACAACATGGAATACATCACCATATCCTTGTATCCGGTGGACGTATGTTGCACCTGTCGCAGCAATCCTTCACGCGTGAAGCCGCGGTTCGTCAGGAACTCGCCAGACGCCAGATTACGCGGATCAACCAGCGCTTCGATTCGATTAAGACCCATGGTCTCATACCCAAAGGGCAGCAATGCAGAGAATGCCTCCGTCATATAACCGTGGCGCCAATAATCACGTCCCAGCTCATAACCGATCTCACCCCGGAATGCGCCTTCAAGCTGCCATGTGTTAAAGCCACAACTGCCGATGAGCTTGCCTGTTTCTTTGAGTTCGATCCCCCACCGGATCGCATCCTCTTCTCCTGCCATTTGGTTAAGCAGTCCAATCATGTCCGCCGCTTCGCTTGTCCCAATCATCGGTGCAAGATTCATGTAACGGGTCACCTCGCGATCTGACCAGCATGCGAACATCTGGGCCGCATCCCGGCGACGCATTTTACGCAGACGAAGCCGCGCAGTCTCCATTTCGGGAATTCTTCCTTTGCATTTATACATATAAAGACACTCCGATCCGATCTATCTCCGCAGACCATAATATTCACTAGTCATCTAATCATAACCTGCGCCGAATGGCAACTGTTCAGTCATGGATACACGTCAAAAAACCGGGCCAATTTCGCTCCCGGTCTTGTTGTACGTATGGATCAATTCAAGTTTGAGTGAATTACGGAATCATGGCTTGTCCAAATGAAATTTAAGCTTTGGACGTTTTCTTGCCCTTCCCCAGTAATTCATCGCTAACCCGGCCAAACACAGCCGTGATTTCCTTGAATTCTTCGATGCCAGTCCCGGTTAGGCTCCATTGGTCCCCGTGGGCGGTCAGGAAATTCTCCTGTGTCAGGTGTTCAAGCTCCTGCTTGATCTCCCGCTCTCCAACGCGATATCCCCGTTCTTCCAATAGGGGCAGTGCCTCGCTAACGTTCAAATCCTGATTTTGCGCGAAATATAGTAGATGAATCCGTACAAAAAGATTCTGTACCTCTGCATGCATAAGCCAAGCTCCTTCCCGGGTTATAGCCCTCCGTGGTTGCTAAGTAATTACCCCACGTAAGAAGCTGAGAAACAGGAGGATTCTTCAGGTATTCCCTTCCCTTTCCGAAATCCTCCGCTTGACTAACCGCATCCTCTGCACTATCTTGAAAATAAGTACCATTTTGCTCGGGAGGGTGATTTACCATGTTTCAAGCTGTTTCCTATGAAGGAACACGAAGTGAGCAGCACACCGCCGTCCTGGGACAGTTAAGTGCTCTGATCCGCGATGAACCTAGTGCGATTGCCAATCTGGCGAACGCTGCTGCGCTGCTCAATGTATTTATGACCGACACCAATTGGGTTGGCTTCTATCTGTATGATGGAAAAGAACTGGTCCTCGGGCCATTCCAAGGACTGCCTGCCTGTATCCGAATTCCACTGGGACGTGGTGTATGCGGCACATCTGCTGCGGAAAAACGTACCCTGGTCGTTGACGATGTTCATGCCTTCCCAGGCCACATTGCCTGTGATGCAGCATCGAACAGCGAGATTGTCGTACCTATTATCATAAACGGCGAACTGTACGGCGTGCTGGATATCGACAGCCCGATCAAAAACCGTTTTGACGACGAAGACCGCGTCTTCCTGGAGAAAGCCGTAAACCTGCTCACAGAGCAGTTGGAGGCAACCATACCCCTATAGGAAATGATGATTAAGGTGATCGGAGTCTCATCACACACGATGAAGAAACCGTAATAACAAAGAGCGCAGTCCTCTCAGAGGTCTGTGCTCTTTGTTATCCATTATGATTCACACCCATGTTCTTGCTCGCCCATGTTACTTTATGCATCTAGGATAAATCATGTTCCGCTTTAATCATCATCCCGTCCCGCAGGAATTCAGCCAGCCTCGGGTGGTAACCATCATACATCTGACGGAAATTTTTATGCTCTACATACAGATTGGCCAAATCCCGATAGATCTCAGCGGTGGGTGTATAATAACCTTTGATCCATTCAAGATGCCTGCCAATAATCCGTTGTACTTTCGCACTACCGGGTTCCAATCCATCCTCAATGGCCTGTTGCAAGTCCAGATGAACCTGATCAATTTTCGCCTGGGAATCCAGATAATCTTCTTTCGACTTCATCTCCTGGTCAGACTTCTGAACACCCTCTGTCTGCACATGGTTCATATTTTTATTGACTACAGGGTCAAAACCCGATTCATTCAGCAACTGGTGACGCCCCTTATTTACAAAACCGTTATACAGCTCATGTTCATCAAGTTCCTGTTCACCTTGCAAATGAGAGATCGTTTTGTCCAGTGTCTGAATCAATCCATGCAGACGGAGTGCCTTCTCCAGAATATCAATGCGATGCTGTTTCATGATGCGGATGACATCCTGAGGATCATCTCTTAGCATAGGGCCAATCTCATTTTCCTCCATACCTACTTCCTTACAGAAAAGGATTTGCTGGAGTCTCAGTAATTCCTGCTTTTCATAATAGATAGCTTCATCCAAATCCCCAAAGGCCGGATTCAGAAGACCTGTCTCTGCATACTGGCTCAGTTCGTTCAGGCTTACGCCTGACATCCCCGATACGTCAACCATGGAATATGCCATTTGAATACACCTCCTGCCTGTCCTGCAACTCCAAAGTTCAGGCTTATTTCATACTGCATTTTATTTGAATAATGAGAGAATATAAGACTTTCGGCAGTGCTGTACCGCTTCATTCCGCTCGTGCTATGGATGGGTACATCATGCTTCGGTGATATGAGCGGCGTTTAGACAGTTAAGTTACGGTTTGTTAAGTATGTTATACCCGTCTCATCAGATGTGAACCCGCAGTCAGTGAAGAATCCGTATGTATTTTTTAAAGTTTTTCCATGATCTTCAATTAAAAATCCTGTGCCATTATTCCGGCACAGGAGCGTGTAGTTATATTTCCATTCGCATACGGTATATTGAGTAAAAGAATGGAAGAGACTCACCCTTTGTTAAACATAACAAACTTCAATTCCGTCATTTCCTCTACAGCATATTTTACACCTTCACGCCCAATCCCACTTTGTTTCACTCCACCATAGGGCATGTGATCAACTCGGAACGTCGGAATATCATTAATCATAACTCCGCCTGCTTCGATCTGATCCACAGCATGGAGGGCGGTATGAATATCATTTGTAAATACGCCTGCCTGAAGCCCGTATATGGAATCGTTAACATGTTCAATACCCTCTTCAACGGAATCTACCGTATTGATCACAACGATGGGTGCAAACACTTCCTGACAGGATACCTTGGCATCACGCGGAACGTTAATCAGTACCGTTGGACGCAGAGCGCCTCCTTCAGCTTGACCGCCTGCTTCCACTTCAGCCCCGGCCTGTTTGGCTTCTTCAATCCAGTCGAGTGTACGCTGTACATCCTTGGAGGTAATCAGCGCAGATACCACCGTATCCGGGCTCAGCGGGTCTCCGACCACCACTTGTTTGGCCGCTTCAGCGAAACGCCGGATGAATTCTTCCGAGATGTCACGATGTACGTAGATTCGCTGCAGCGAGATACATACCTGTCCCTGATACGTGAAAGCACCGGTCACACATCGAGGAACCACTTTGTCCAGGTCTGCGTCCTTATCCACGATAACCGCTGCATTCGATCCAAGCTCCAGTGTCACGCGTTTGAGTCCTGCTTTGCTACGAATGCTCGTGCCTACCGCTGGACTGCCTGTAAACGTAATATGAGCAACATGGGGGTGCTCCACAAGCAAATCACCAATCGTTTTGCCATCACCGCTCACCACGTTCAGTGCACCATCCGGCAGTCCGGCTTCCTGAAGCAGATTAGCGATGTAATAGGAAGACAGAGGCGTCTGCTCTGCAGGTTTGAGCACAATCGTATTGCCTGCTGCCAGCGCTGGGCCTACCTTGTGGGCTACCAGGTTCATTGGAAAATTAAACGGCGTTATCGCACCGATGACACCTAGAGGTTGCCGCATCGTATATCCGATGCGCCCTTCTCCACCTTTGGCTGCATCCATCGGAACCGTCTCTCCGGTCAGCCGTTTGGCTTCTTCGGCGGCAAAACGATACGTTTCCACCGTCCGGTCAACCTCTGCCAGTGCTGCGGTAATTGGCTTCGCCGCTTCAAGAGCTATGATTCGCGCTGCTTCTTCCTTGCGTTCTTCAAGCATGGAGGACAACTTGTACAGAATATCTGCACGCTGATGTGCAGGCATCTGGCGCATTTCCTTCCCAGCTTGAACCGCAGCTGCAACAGCAGCCTCCGCTTCCTCGGCTGAAGCCGACGAGACTTCTGCCAGCGTTTCCCCGGAGTATGGTGCTTGAAGTGTTTTATAATCTACAGATTCGGTCGGTTTGCCCCCGATAAACAGATGTTGTTTTTTCATATGCTGCATCCTCCATCCTTTTAGAACCTATTGAACTTAAGAATGTTACACTGCCACTTCGATGACAGAACAACCATTCAATCGCTGTCTCATGTAAAAGTTCAGTTCAATTTATATAATCTATTAATACACTATTTCCATGCTATCAACCCACTACGGTATTTGGCAATCATAGCTTGTAACGTACCTGATGAGCCATTGTGGCGATCTTTAGCTATTGCATTATAAAGGATTTCACAACCTATTTAACCGTCAGGACGGGGCACTCTGCATGTTTTAACACGCCATGGCTGACACTGCCCACGATCATCTCTGCGAGCATGCCTTTCCCGCCTGTACCCATCACAATCATTCCACAATCTCGTTCACGCGCCACACGGCAGATCTCATTAACGCGATCACCTGCAATCAGCAGTGTCTCATATGCAATGTCCCGTCCGGACAACTGTCTGGTCACCGGTTCTATAATATGTTGCCCTTCTTCGGCAATCCGAGCTTCCAGATCAACACCCAATGCAGGTTCATTGATAGAGATAGCCGGATTAACATGCACGATCAACAGACTTGCGGGATGTTTCATATCTTCAGCCAGAATCAATGCTTGCTCCAAAGCTTTATGCGCATGTTCTGAACCATCAACAGCAACCAATATATGTTTCAGCATTGCAATCCCTCCTGTGAATTAATGAGATGTAATAGCGGAATCAATATCCCGCAGATGATGACGGCGTACCAGCAGTACCACGACACCAATCAGAACCATTAATGCGCCAAAATAAAACGGCGTTTCCGGCAGGAACCACTCGGACAATTTACCTGCAAGCCATGGAGCAAGTGCACCACCCAGGAAACGAACGAAGCTGTATGCAGCAGAAGCAACAGAACGCTCCACAGGTGCGGCTTCCATAACAGCCGTTGTAATCAACGTGTTGTTAATTCCAAGGAAAATCCCCGCTACAATGACTGCAACAATAACGGTAGTTGGTGAACCCATCACGGTACCTACTGCCATAACAACCAAATCAATCGCGAACAATGTAAGCATGACACTCATGGACGGCACCGATCCAAATCGGCGTTGTAATCTTGGTGCGACGAATACCGACGTAATCGCCAGCATCAGTCCCCAGCCAAAGAATACATAACCCAGGCCGTGCTCATCCAGATTCATGACATATGGTGAATAAGCCATCAAGGTAAAGAAACCAAAGTTGTACAGGAAGGCGGTAATCGCCAATGTTTTCAGTGAAGGATAACTTAATGCTTTGAACGGATCGGACAAAGAACTGCGTGTTTTCGGTTTGGCCATCTTGGGCAACATAAATGTAATGCTGATAAAGGCAATCGCCATTAGGACAGCCACCCCATAGAACGGGCCACGCCAAGAGATGGAACCTAGCTCACCGCCAAGCAGCGGTCCAACCGCAATCCCGAGACCAAGCGCTGCTTCGTACAAAATAATCGCTTTGGCTGTCCCCGACGTGGAAAGTCCCACAATGGCGGATAACGCCGTTGCGATGAACAAGGCATTACCCAGTCCCCAACCGCCACGGTAACCGACCAGTGCACCTACCGTGTCTGAGGTACCGCCAAGGAACGAGAAGATAATAATCAGCAATATCCCGCTGAGCAACGTCCACTTCACACCAATGCGGCTGGATACAACACCTGTAATCAGCATCGCTACCCCGGTTACAGCGTTATAACTGGTAAATAGCAGTGACACCTGGCTTTTCGAAGCATGCAGCTGATCGGCAATTGCGGGCAGAATCGGGTCAACCAGACCCAGACCCATAAAGGATATGATACATGCAAAGGCGACCGCCCATACCGCTCGCGGTTGGGATAGCAGGCTCCCACGTGATGACGGCAATTCGTCCGGTAATGATGGCTCTCTTTTCATACGTAATTCCCCCTGTGAATAATTTATGTGGTAAAGCTTTATATTTGAAAATGACGTGAAAAACCATGAAAATTTCTATGCATTTTCAGAATTAGAGGTAACAAAACGGCACAAATGACACCGAAACATCCGGTGTTTGTACAGGATCGCCACAGGTACTATGGTGCTCACTCCATGTAGCGATTATGTGTATACAGTTTTGTTTATTAAACAATAGATGTAATTCGGTTAGCCGTCTTCATCACTCTTCGGATCATGTGCCTGTAACTTCTGAATACCGCTCCGAACGCGTTCACGCAGCTCTTCCAGTTCAGTCTGTACGGCATGTATGCTCTGAAGTTTCTGCTCAATCAGTTGCAACTGCCCATCCAGCGTTGTTTCCATCGTGGTGAGCTTCTCGATCCGTTCTCTCACTTCGGTCGTCTGCTGGTAGTCAAAACGTTGTTCGTTCAAGGCATCTGCCGTTGCCACATAGGTATGTAGCTCCTGAAGAGAGAATCCAAGTACCTCTTTGGCGCGAACCACCTTCTTCAGATAATCGATATCCTCCCGAGTGTACAACCGCGTCCCGCCATCTGTCCGCTGAGGTGAAGGCATGACACCAATCTCTTCATAATACCGAATGGTTCGCTTGGTCAAACCGCATTCCTTGGCTACGTCGTCGATTTTATATAAACTCATTTCCCCCACCTCTTCCATATGTCTATTATGTTATGTACATAATTATATATAATATTAACGTTAACGTCAACGTTAGATTTTAAACATAAAGCCTTAGCGAGTTCAACATCGCCTTCCATTCTCTATCTTCAACAAAAAAAGACCCGCTTCACACGCGAGTCTTCCTCTGTAAACTATTCATTCATTTTACCTTAAACGTTCTGCTCATTCTGTTGCTGTTGAGCACGCTGCATTTGCTTCAACCGACCTTCAACTCTGGTAAACAGTCTGAACGTATAAAATCCTGTAGCAACCAAACTCAGCACCAAAGCTCGTACATCTGTTAGCCAAAAACCGATAATGCCGAATATCGTGATAATCACACCAAATTGCATCATCAGATTTGCGCTATAACTTTGCGCTTCGTCCCACAACTCGGAATTACTCATTGCACGCGGGGTCCGATAACCATATATTCCGTTAATCATTTTCGGTGGTTTTTTAAACACCATTAACCCCAGAATGAAATAACACACTCCAATGATGATCCCAACTATTGCTCCTGTCAAAACGTTCTCCCCTTCACTGTTGTCTTCCATAGACCTGCTTACACTGAGACTCCTCCGATAATAGAATAACCTGCCGATGTAGCTTCACTTCTTCAGGTTATCTCTGACCTCTCCGTTCTCGTGTAAATGTCTAGTTAGACTTATCTACATAAAAATATAAAAACGGCTCTACGTATATACGAAGAGCCGCCTGGATCGTTTCGTAAACTTAGATATTCTTCACACGAAGTACACGCATGGCGTTCAGGACAGCCAGTACTGTGACACCGACATCCGAGAATACCGCTTCCCACATGGTGGCAATGCCGAACACACCCAGTAGCAGGAAAATCGCTTTAACCCCCAGAGCAAACGCGATATTTTGCCACACAATCATGCGTGTACGCTTAGCAATGCGGATTGCACTCGCTAGTTTCGACGGTTCATCGGTCATAATGACCACATCAGCCGCTTCAATCGCGGCATCGGAGCCGAGCCCACCCATGGCCACGCCCACATCGGCGCGCGCCAGTACAGGTGTATCGTTGATGCCGTCACCAACAAACACCATTTTTTCCTTCGGAGATTTGGCCGCTTCCAATTGCTCCAGTCGTTCGACTTTATCCTGTGGCAACAATTCAGCATAGACCTCATCCACACCCAGCTCGCGTCCTACCGCTTCACCCACGGCTTTGGCATCTCCTGTCAGCATGACCGTTTTGCGAATGCCAAGCTTCTTCAGCGCCTGAATAGCAGCGGCTGCATCATCCTTTACTTCATCGGCAATGATCAGATGACCAACATACGTGCCAGCTTCAGCAACGTGCACTATCGTTCCGGCCGTCTCTGGTGTGGTATAGGATATACCAGCCTGCTTCATTAATTTAGCGTTGCCTGCCAGCACTTCCCGACCATCCACACTCACCTTGATCCCGTGTCCGGCAACTTCATCATAACCTTCCACACCTTGCGTGGGAATGGCCTTGGCCCAGGCTGAGCGAATGGATTCGGCAATCGGATGATTGGAATTTGCTTCGGCAATGGCTGCCAGCTTCATTAGTTCTTCTTCCGTGCGTCCGCCTTGTGGACGAATGGCTGTTACTTTGAAAACACCTTTGGTTAGTGTACCTGTTTTATCAAAAACAACGACTTTCACATCGTTTAATGCTTCAAGATAATTACTGCCTTTGACAAGAATCCCATTACGTGAAGCCGCTCCGATACCACCGAAGAATCCAAGTGGAATAGAGACCACCAGCGCACAAGGGCATGAGATAACCAGGAAGACCAATGCACGATAGATCCAGTCCGCAAAGGTTGCACCACTAAGTATCAACGGTGGAACAAATGCAATCAGGGCTGCAAGGATCACAACAACTGGGGTGTAATAACGGGCGAATTTACTAATAAAATGCTCTGTTTTTGCCTTCCGACTGCTTGCATTCTGCACCAGATCCAAAATTTTGGATACCGTTGATTCACCAAACGTTTTGGTCACTTCAATCGTCAACATACCATTTTTGTTCACAAATCCACTCAGTACATCACTTCCGGACTCCAGCTCACGAGGTACGGATTCACCTGTCAGAGCAGAAGTGTCCACCATGGAACGCCCAGCTTGAACGATACCATCCAGTGGTACTCGCTCTCCTGCCTTCACGATAATACGATCACCGATCCGTACGTCTTCCGGAGATACACGCCGTGTCTCGTCACCCGAACCCGTCAGAATATTCGCGTAGTCCGGGCGAATGTCCATCAGTGACTGAATCGACTTGCGTGACCGATTAACCGCCATGCCCTGAAACAGCTCTCCGAGCTGATAGAAGAGCATGACCGCTACCCCTTCCGGATACTCTCCAATGGCAAAGGCACCCAAGGTAGCGACGGACATGAGGAAGTATTCATCGAACACCTGACCGCGGATGATGTTTTTGGACGCCTGGAGCACGATATCTCCCCCGGCAATCAGATAAGCGAGTGCATATAAAGTAAACTGTGCCCAACCCTCCGGCGGCGACCAGATCGCAGCTGCGAGCAATACAGAACCGGCAGCAAGACGAGCAAGCAATACTTTGGTCTGGCCTGCACCATGTTCATGCGAATGGCCTGCATGAGCATCGTGATCATGGGTATGGCTGTGATCATGCCCAGCATGACCCCCGTGCTCATGTGTATGATCATGGTCATGTGCGTGACCATGTTGATGTTGATCATGCGTATGCGAGTGTTTGCCATGTGAATGTGAATGTCCATGATCATGTCCGGTATGGTCATGACTGTGGTTATGCGCACCAACTGCACTCCCTGTATGGGTATGCACATGTCCGTTCACGTGTTTTCCTTTTTCCGAAATGCGAATATGAGGCTCCAGCCGAAGCACTTTGCGCTTTGCTTCTTCCACTACCTGTTCATCCATATCGGAAGTGGTGTGCAGCGATAATGTTTTGGTAACAAAATTTACAGAGCATTCGTTAATGCCCTTAATTTTTTTGACGCCATTTTCAATCTTCAATGCGCAGTTCGCACAATCCAGTCCATCAAGCACCAGTTCCCTTTTCACCTGTTCCTGTCCGGTTCCCATGTGAATTCTCCCCTTTGCAGTACAAAAACGATGTTATATTTCAATTGTATTCAATATATGAGCACTCATTCATATGTTTGGTTACCCCTATTATATGCACGCCTAAACATGAGTGTCAACAATCGTTGTTGATTTTTCATACAGATTATGCTAATAGTAATCATTTCGCTTTAGGCGGGTTTTGGATATAATAGAGCTATAGTTGTTAACATAGGCGGTGATAGGAAATGGAACAACCGGTTAAAGCACCAAGCGAATGTGATGCAGCCTGCTCGGGTACTGAAGCCGACGTGCAGAAGATTCGCACTTCACTCATGGATCGGGAGACGTCTTCCGAGATGGCAGATTGGTTCAAGGCATTCAGCGACCCCACACGTCTACGTATTATTGATGCGCTGTTACAGAAGGAATTATGTGTTCATGACCTGACGGTTCTGCTCGACATGGGACAGTCGGCCATTTCACACCAGCTACGTTCACTCCGCAACATGCGGATCGTCAAACGGCGTAAGGAAGGCAAGACCGTGTACTACTCTCTGGATGATGCTCATATTGAGCAGATTTTCCTGCAAACGCTCCAACATATTAAACACAGCTAGGGCAGCAGCCAAGCTTGTTCATGCAGAAGAACCCCCGCCTCTCGGCTGTATGCCGATGGACGGGGGTTCTTCTTGGTAAGGGTACCGTTTTATACAGGATACAAAGTGACTAAATCGTCTGATTAAACTATCCATTGGAGCTTGCCACTTTGGTTATAAAAGATTGTTCTTGTTAGGATCATACAGGCCGGATCTGTCCTTGAACCAGTTGAAGATATGCGATACACATACTTTCAGCACCGCGTATCCTGGAACAGCAAGCAGAATGCCCACGACTCCAAACAGATTACCCGAAGTCAGAATGACAAAGATAATCGTGATCGGATGAATCTTCAGCGTTTTACCCATGATCTGTGGCGAGATGAATTTACCTTCGATTAACTGTACGATCGTCCATACGGCAACCATCTTCAACAGCATCACCGGCGAAGTGACGAGTGCCACGATTAACGCAGGTGTAATGGCAATTGCAGGTCCCAAATACGGAACAACACTTGTAAACGAGGCGATAATTGCAAGAATCAGTGCATAATCCAGACCAATGACCATATAACCGATGTAGAGCAGAATACCGATGCAGAAGCTGACGATAATCTGTCCACGAATGAATGAACTGATCTGGTGATTGATGTCTTCCAGTACATGCATTGCGCCCGTACGGCTCTTGATTGGCAGGAAAGACAGAATTTTCGCTGGAAGCTTCTTGCCGTCTTTCAGCAGATAGAACAGGATGAACGGAACCGTTACGATAGACAGCACGGTCTCCGTGAAGGCTCCAAGGAATCCGCCCAATTTGGTCCAGGTCGAGTTCAGAATTTCAGTAGCCTTTTGAGAGATTGTTCCCCACCAGTCCTGCGAATTCAGGTTCACCGTTTCCTGGAACTGACCGAACAATTTACTGCCCGTAAGCTCCTCAAACTGCTGTTTTACCGTCTCACTGTACGTTGGAAAGTTTTCAATTAGTCCTACAATCTGGTTACGCACAACTGGAATGACTGCCAGCACAACGACCGTCAGAATGCCCCCAATTGCAAGATAAAGAATCAGAATGGACCAGCCACGCTTGATTTTCCACCTCTCCATCACATCCACAATGGGATTCAGCAGATAGTAGAGTATGCCTGACAGAATGATCGGTAACACAATCGTCTTGATGAGTACTGCGAGCGGATGAAGAACAAAGGATACTTTGGTCAGAACCATCACGTTCAGTCCCACCAACAGCAGAATCAGCAGAAATAGCACAAACTTGTTGTTAAGAAAAAATCGCTTGAACCGCTCCGGCCAAACGCGGGGTTGCTCAGGTTGCTCCATAGGCGTGTCGTCCTCTCTTATGACCCTTAATCAAAACTTAACTATAAAGCTAGATAAATGCCCCACACACGAATAAAAAAGTACCTTGTACAAGCCAACATATGTATAACACTCTGGATTTATACGTATGGTGCTGATTAACCGTTTCAAATTAAACCGATAAAGTCATTTTACCCCAAAATGAATCTTCTGCCCCATACAAATCATTTGCAAATTTTCCCTACTCAAAAACGGCTCGCCTCACTGGGAGACGAACCGTAAATTTATAGCTCTACCCTTCCATTAAGCCAGCTTTAATGCTGAAAATGAAGATTAGGCTCTTCCCGCCAATTGCGCGATTAACTCATAGGAATGCAGACGTGCCTTATGATCATAGATCATCGACGTAATAATCAGCTCATCTGCCTGCGTCTGCCGAATGAAGGATTCCAACTGTCCACGTACTGTTTCTGGCGAACCGTTAACAGCTGCTTTCAGTGTCTGCTCAACACCAGCTTTCTCACGATCCGTCCATTTGCCTTCCATCTCTGCCGGAGGCTGTACCAATCCCGTTGTGCCACGAATAATGTTCAGGAACTGCTGTTGCATCGTTGTACCCAGCCATGCTGCTTCTTCGTCTGTATCCGCAACAACAGCGTTGACACCAACAATCACATGTGGCTCCTTCAAGCTTTCAGATGGTTGGAAGTTGTTTCGATACGTCTCTAATGCAATCCGGGTGTAATCGGGCGAGAAGTGGCTGGCAAAAGCAAACGGCAATCCCAGCTGACCTGCCAAACGTGCGCTGAAATCACTGGACCCCAAGAGGTAAATTGGAATATTCAATCCTTCTCCAGGAACTGCGCGAACAGGCGCATGATAAGATGTCGCCGAAGCATCAAAGTATGCTCTTAGTTCTGCCAACAGCTCAGGGAAATCTTCCCCACTGTTCAGATCTTTGCGCAGTGCAAGCGATGTACGGCGGTCACTACCTGGTGCGCGACCCAGTCCCAGATCAATTCTGCCAGGATACAAGGATTCCAGTGTGCCGAACTGCTCAGCGATGACAAGCGGTGCATGGTTAGGCAACATGATGCCTCCTGAACCCAGACGAATCGTTTTGGTTCCACCAGCCAGATATCCAATAACAACCGAAGTTGCGGATGAAGCAATACCCGGCATGTTGTGATGTTCAGCTACCCAGTAACGGTGATATCCCCAACGCTCAGCATGCTGTGCCAGATCCAGGCTGTTGCGCAAAGCATCAGCAGGTGTTGCACCCACTACGACAGGAGCCAGATCCAGGATGGAAAGCTTAACGTCATTGATGTGTTCTTTATGGGATGAAGCCGTATTTTCTGTAGTCATTATCGTTTAATCTCCTCGATGATTATATTTTTGTATATCCAGATATATAGATTAATTAAATCACAACTGGATATGGTGATGTGATACTGAACTAGCCGTTTACATCCGGACGGAATCCCTGCCTGCATGTGCATCCTAGCTTCCGTTCCGGCATCCGGCTTATAACTCGTTCTGCACGTACTCGGCAAACTGACGGATCGTCTCCTCGTTGCGCCGATAATACGTCCATTGTCCTCTTCGCTCGGAGAGCAGCAACCCTGCCTTGAGCATGGTCAGCAAATAACTGGATATAACCGACTGAGCCAGTCCAGCCTTCAGTTGAATCGTGCCAACACAGATTCCGTTCTTGCCACCATCCGGATGCTGAGATAGTTCCAGCGGTGGAAAGTGTTGCTCCGGGTTTTTGAGCCACAACAGGATTTGTCTACGTGTCTCGTTCGATAACGCTTTGAATATAAGTATAGGTTCCATGGGTACGATTATACCCCCTTTCATCCATTTTGCAAACACATGAACAAACAAACCGACTCATGATTGAGTCGGTCTGGAATCATATGGAATCCAAATTTAGAATCAACATCCATATTAGAATTTGGTTGTAACCGTTTGTTTAACCTGATCCAACATGGCTTGATATGCGGGTGCATCCAGATATCCAATACTTCCAAAGAGCAGATGATCTACGGCTTCAATGCCTACAAAATCGAAGATACCTACGTCTGAAGTTATTTTCAATCCAGCAGTCATGCCAATCTGATCATAAATTTCACTTGGTGTACCATGTGTGTTGATGATGAGTCCTTTTTTGCCTGTCAGCAATTTCTCAATTCCCGCTTCACCCGCTGCATATGCAAAACCATAGGCGAATACACGGTCAACATATCCTTTCATAATGGCAGGAAGACCTGTCCACCAGATTGGATAGATGAATGTAATAGCTTCTGCATCCGTAACAAACTGCTGCTCTGTAGCGATATCCTGTGGTGTCTGCCCTGCGCGCATGGAAGCTGTATCAGCTTCAGTCAGTACGGGTTGGAATCCAAGCTTATATAAATCACGAACAACCACTTCATGACCTTGAGCTTCGAGAGCTTCTACAGCAGTATTGAGGATTGCGTTATTCAAGCTGTCTGTGTGCGGGTGAGCATATACGATAAGATGTTTCATAGTGTGAATCCCTCCAGGTTTGGTTTGAGTTAGGTTGCGAAAATGGGGTTACATTGATACGTTCCACATACATAGATATCTATGTATATGGGTAAAAAAATATTTGGGCTCCTCTGCCTCCATCCCAGTTAAATCTGGAAGGGTTGCAGACAGAAGAGTTCATTCATTATAACTTTCGAACAATAATGGACAGCAAGCTCTCCAATTGCTCCGACTGTTCATCGGACAGGCCACTATAGATGATGTCATTAATCTGCTCTGATACCTGATGAAAGATCGGTTCGAGTCGCTTCCCCTGTTCGGTTAGGCAAATCATCGTCACCCGGCTATCTTCGGCACTCTTGCTGCGTTCAACATATCCGAGCTTCTCCAGCTTGTTGACCAGTACCGTTACCGTTGGTTGCGTGCGTTGAATACGTTCAGCCAACATCTTGATCGACAGCGTCTCTTCCCGGTACAAGAACATTAATACATCTCCATGAGAAGGTACAATGCCTGTCACTTCATGCTGTTCCAATTCGTGTACAATCCGTTTGTTGACATGATCCCTGATTCTTGCAATCAGTGCAATTGCGTTGTATTTTGGCATGACCTCATTATACATAGACATCTATGTATTTTCAAGTTCTTTTTTATAAAAAAAACAGCCCTTTCCATCCTTTTAACATGTGGAAAATATCGGGCTGTTTCGATTCTGTTATGATCCTGTCCTATAATGTAAATTAGATTTTAGATCTTAGATCATCATTTTTGATTCATATTGAGTTCATGCTGTATTCAGTTAATCCATTGGGTAATTTTCTCAACGGATTGTCTGGACTTCTCACGTTGGGGCTCCTCTACCCGATAACCGAAGGCTGCCATCACCGAGACGTCCCATGCACCATCCTCCAGCAAACCCTCATCTTCCATAATCCGATGGACATCCTCACGGCTGAAACCTTCGATTGGACAAGAATCAATCTCGATCTGAGCTGCCGCCGTCATCATGTTGCCAAGTGCAATATAAGTCTGTTTGGATGCCCAATCGAATAATGATCGTGGATTATCCAGAATTTTCTGGTTATTTTGGAACTTTCCATAAGCCTCACTTGTTAGCTCAAATAAGTTATTTGGCATTCCCTTTGTTTCCTTCAACATGTACTCCGCATAGGGAGAATTATAACTGGCATCTGATCGGGCCAAAATAACAACAAAATGGCTTGCTGTAGCCAATTGCTTTTGAGCGCCGGAAGAGACTTCGGACAGACGCTTACGCAGGTCCGGATTTTGTACAATCAGAAACTTCCACGGTTCAAGACCAATGGAACTTGGAGATAATCTGCCTGTTTCCAATATAAATTGGAAATCCCCATCCGAGATTTTACGGGTATCATCAAATATCTTTGTTGCATGTCGGAAATGATAAGCCTTTAAAATGTCTTCCTTTGTCTTTGACTTTGCTGTAACTTCCATGGAGCTCCACGTCCTTTTTATATATTTTTTATGTTGAACAATAATGTTTAAGTTGTATCATCTCAAGTATTAGTTTAGGTTCTATACGCATAAATTAAAAGTACGCACATTATTGTTTCTTGGTTTATAAAAGTAAGTATTGGATGAGAGGCAGCGATAATCCACTAGGACGCTTACATGGCCCTAGTAGATTATCTACGACTCTTTTCCTTTTAAATCTTGAAATCTTGAACCAGCTTATTCAGATTTAATGCACTATCCTTGACTTGATCAGATTGTTTAACTACTTCCACAGATTGCGCAGCAGAGGCGACCATGTGTCCTGCGATTTCCTGACTGGATGCGGCTGATTGTTCACTGGCTGATGCAATCTCGTGAATGGAGCCCACTAGTATTTTGATATTTGCAGTCACTTGTTGTGAAGTTGCATTGAGATCTTTAACTGCATTGGCATGATCAAGGGAATCGACATAATACTGTTCAGCTGTATCCTCCAATAATTTATAATCTTTGCCAACCTGATTGAACATAAAGGATAGCAACTCTTTGGCATTCGAGGACAGATTGGTTACAGACTGCATAACTTCTTCCGTGACCTGTTGGATTTGATCGGCAGCCTGTCTGGAATCATCAGCCAACTTTCGAATCTCACTTGCTACAACCGCAAAACCTCTCCCTGCTTCTCCAGCTCTTGCAGCTTCAATGGATGCATTGAGTGCAAGCAGATTAGTCTGCGCTGTAACATCCAAAATAGACTGGGATAATATACCAATCTGATCTACAGCTGTTGCACGTTCCAGCGCTTCTGACATTTTCTTACTCGTATGATCATACATGTCTATGGCTGCTCGGCTCGATTCGCGGGCTTCCTGCTTCAACTTTTCAGCCTTCGTGCTGGTCACATAGGCGGATTCTGCTTGTTTAGATGTCTGTTCCGATATATATTCAGCTCCCTGTTGCATCTCAGCAGCCGAATGATTCATATTTTCCGTATGGGCTGAAGCCTCTTCCATTGCAGCCGAGAGCTCTTCAACTGTAGCTGATACTTCACGAATCCGTTCATTCAGACCAGCCATGTTCTGGTTGGTAAGATCGCTAACCTGGTTGATATGATGTGATTCCTGAATTACACCACGAATGACATTTGTTGTGGAATCGGTCATTGTACGAATAGCTCGTGCGATGACACTTATCTCATTGTTTCCTTGTGTTAGATGCGGATCTAAGGATGCCGTTAAGTTGCCTTGTGTTATTTCTTCACAATAACGGGTGATTGCTTTCATTCGTTGACGTATACTGCGAATCATTACAAATGAAATAAGAATGAGTGCTGCAAGTGAAAGCAAAAGAACCGAACCAAGCACCAATGCTCGCTGCTGAATTACTTCCTGTGTATCCGCATAGAGCTTGGCTGACTCTTCTTCGTTATACGCACTCAAAAGGGTGATCGTCTCCACAATCGCTGTACTGCTTTTGTTAATTCTTCCTCTCTCTTCACTATCGTAGGTGCCCGACATCTTTTTGGTATCCATGATTTGCTCAATATCCTGATAATATGTATCCATCTTTGCTACCAAATCTGCAAATATCTCTTTTTCTTTGGTATCCAAGTTTCTTGCTGAAAATTCATTCATGCCATCCGTGATACTCTTCTTACCTTTCTGAACCTGATCGTACTGTTTGTCGGTATACTCTGCATTATCAAGAACCTTTGTATAATTGGCGCGCATATTATAGAAATTACTTTTCAATTCAAGAACATTGGTTTGATGCTGGAAGCGGTCATTGTAGAGGATACCTTGTCCCATTTTTGCTTCGTTCATTCCCAAAATCCCAATCAGAAAGACAGTAAACAAGCCGATTAGACTAATTACAGTCATGATGACCATCGTTGTTGTTAATTTTATATTTTTGAGTTTATTTCCTTTCTTATCTTTTGGCTTAGACTGAATTGACATGATTATTCCCCCACTTTAAATAGTAGATAGCCTTATATATCTTATATCTATATCGTATGTATCCATATTGTTTGTTAGCATTTCAGGAAAATCGACTTTATTCATTTAATGAGAAAAGTAATGGTAGACAACAGAAAAGCCGCCAGGATATAATCCAGCGGCTTTTCTGTGAATATGAAACGATATCTGTGCGACCTATAGTTGCTCCATCCATTCATTTTCAGAAATGACGGTATATCCTTCTTGTCGCAGCAATGCTGATGTGACACCTTCACCAGTTACCTTGTGATTGGCAAAATTCCCATCATAGATCATCTGTGTACCACAGGACGGACTAAACTCCTTCAGTACCACACACGATACATTCAATTCTCGCGCCCATTCGAGTGTCTGATAGGCTCCCTTGATATATAGGTCTGTGACATCCTTGCCACTTTTCTCGATCACTTTTGCAGTGCCTGCCAGCACATCCTTACCCGTGCCACCGATAATTTCAGCCGGTTCCCGTGGAGTGGAGAATCCGCCAAGCAGCTCCGGGCATACCATCTTAGCCTGCTCCTGCTCCACCAGCTCCTGAATCTTCTCATCCAGGCTCGCTGTTCCATTGTAACGGCAAGCTACCCCCGCCAGACATGAACTCACCAAATATTTCATCGATATCTCCTTATACTCATTCCATCTATGAAGTAAATTGTAACATATAAGATCAAGCCCTATAACTCGCCTCTGGTGATCATCTTGATCCGTCCATCTTCCCTGTATTCAACCTGAAAAATATCCGTGCTCGACTCCAGTTCAAATGTGACCATGCCTGGATGGTCAGGATTACGGTGAAGTTTATACGCTTGAAGATCCATTTTAAATATTTTTTTAATTATAGGTTCTACTTCTCGTCTAAGAAGAGACTCCTGTATGTTATATAGTTCCTGATAATAAGCCTCTATTTCTTCCCAGTCTGCAAAGTCTTGCTCATAATGATTGGCATCCCCAACCGTATAACCCAAGCCCTCTTTTCCGTCGGTCATTTGGACAAAGTAGTTATCTTTAAAGGAAAAGGAGACTGTATCCTTGCCGAGTTCATCATCTTTGCTTCGGCTTGCTCTTACCAGATCAAGATTGGCTTTACCAGACAGAGCCTCAATCGCGTTTCTGGCATCCGCCAGTGCTGCCTGTGATATTTGATCAGGTCTAAGGTCGCCTGTGATCGAAACAGCCTTATCCTGCTGCCATACAATCTCCCCATAACCATCGCCAGTCTCATTCTCTAACGCTAATGTCGTATGTGATATCGGCTCCAATTCCCCTTGCTTCATACTCACATAACGTTGTACTGCTACAGGTTTAAGCGTTGGCGTACTGCCTATACTTTGCAAAAGCGATGGAACTTGACGCAGATAACGGTGTTCCAACTCGCTCGGCTGCATCTCACGTCTCATTCCCACTTCACGCAGATTTCCTGTTGTTGCATCGAGCCATATCTGTGCATACTCCTTCTCGCTTTCATTTCCAGCCTCTACATATATTCTGCCGGACACAGGCAGGTCTTCCACTTTCGTAATCTTCAGCTGTTTACCCAGATCGTCTCGCATGGTAGTCGCAACATTTCTTTTCATTTTGTCGGTTAGCAAATTCGTGTTCAAATCATCGGATAACTGTAATGCTGCTGTCGGATAGACCTGCTCGATCACGGGTTTCACCAGCTGTCCATCATCCCAGATCCATAGGAACAATCCAGCAGCAATAACCAACGCACCCGTGCCGGCAACAAGAGGCCCTCTTCTAGGGCGACGCTTGTGGGACACGTTGTTCACTTGCGGTCTAAACGGCCTGGACAACCTGGACCTGCTCTCTGGCTTATCTCCTTTGCTTCCCTCTTCCGACTTCTTCATCCACTCCACCTGTTGAAGCACCTTTTGCTTGTGATCCTCTGTAAAAGGAGACGAAGCAAACGGTCCCTTCCGGATTTCCTTTTCCCATTGCTCATCCTTTTGTCTCATTTGCTTCGCTCCTCCCAATGTTTTCGTACCTTATCCTTACCTCGGGATAGTCTGGATTTTACTGTGCCTGAGCTGATTTTCAACATCTCAGCAATCTCACTCGTCGTAAGCTCATATTTCAGATTCAGCAAAAGAATTTCCCGGAACTTCTTTGGCAACGCCAGAACAATATCCCAGATTTCATGGATATGCTCCTTACGCATCACTTCCATCTCGGCCGAAGGATGTGCAGGCTGCTCTGCAATCATGACTCTATGGCTCGAACCCTCACGCTCTGTCTCAATGGGTAACGTCTCTCCCCACAGACTGCTACGAAAAAATCTGGATTTTCGATATGTAAAAGTGGTGTTTCTAGTAATCGTCAACAGCCATGTTTTCAATGAGCAATCTCCACGATATTGAGCGATCCCTGAGTACGCCCGAATAAATACCTCCTGTGACAATTCATCTGCCTGTTCGGCACTTTTGGTCAGAAAATAAGCGTAATTCCACACGTCATTTCCGTAGTCATCCATTATGCTGCTAAGTGTGTAATTGTCTATAGTCTGAGCCTGTGCCAGTAATTGATCATCCAACTGTTGTTCACCTCACTTAATATGACTGAGTCTAATGTGGTTTGGTTCCCTCTTTTGGACATTATTTTTTATTATTGTAGCAAAATAAAAAACAGCATGTTCAACATCACTGAACACGCTGATTCCTTCAAGTTTGCTTAGTTAGAAATTTCTATCAGAAAGCTTTTAGGCGAACGCTCCACTTCCTCAGTTTCTTTCTGCCCTCTAGTCTAACGTATCATTTTCATCGTGATACTTTGACCGCAGCAATCATCAGAAACATCGGTCTCCGATTCTCGTCTCTCATGCCAGGAAACTGTTCAATCATCTCAGGTGATGGTTTGGATTCGCCACCTTTTGAATAGCAAACCCCGCCTTAATCAGTTCATTGAGATGTGTTGCCAGTGTGCGATGATATTTGACCACATCCTGACTCAAAAAGTTCGCCACACGTCTGCCTTCATCGTGGTAATCATCCACGGGCCAGTGTAGGATCTCACCTTCGGGTCCGTAATGCCAATCCTGCGCAGCGCGAGCGGTGAAGATGGGATGTTCGGAGGATAGTACAAATGTGCCCCCTTCAATAAGACAATCATTGATCTTCGCGTACACCGTGTCTAACCGTTCAATATAATGCAAAGCAAGTGAACTGATCACAACATCAAATTGTCCCGGTGCAAAATCAATATCTTCAATCGCCAGCTGCTTGTACTGGATCTGCGGGTCGTCCGTCATTTCACGAGCACGCTGAAGCATATTTTCAGACAGATCTACACCGATCACTGAACTCGCTTTTTGTTCACGCGCATACCGGCAATGCCACCCAAAACCACATCCCAAATCCAGCACACGTTTGTCCTTCAAATCAGGCAAAAGAGTCTGCAATTCATGCCACTCCCCGGCTGCATCCAGCCCTTGAACGGAACGAGCCATCTTACTGTAGTTATTGAAAAATTCAGCTTCATCGTATTTATTTTGTTTCATCAAGAGATTCCTCCCGCCTTATAAATATCCACCTACTCTATCACATAAACGATATTTAAACGCAAAAGTTGCCAAGAGAATTCATGGCGTGTTATCATACAGAACGAACGTTCAGTATTATTAGACACAGAATGAACATTCAGTTTACTAACGGAGGTCATTATGAATACGAATTGGACGCATCCATTGGAAGGGCAATCTGTAGGCAAAGCTTTTATAAGCTACCTCGTGCCTTCTGTATTGGGGATGCTGGTAGTTGCTTTTAATTTTATTATCGACGGCATTATGGTTGGACACAAACTGGGTTCTACCGCGATGGCCGGGATCGGCATTGCCTCACCTGTCTACACGCTTTTTGTTGCCATGTCGCTATGGATTGGTATGGGCGGGGCAACTTTGTACTCTAACGCTATGGGTAGAAAAGATATCACATCAGCCAAACAAATTTTCACCAAATCCATTATGCTCATTATGCTAGTTACGTTGGCCATTGGATATACTGCATTTACGTTCAAAGACAAGCTGGTATACTCCCTCGGTGCTAATGCCGAGACCTTCCCGTTTGCTTCGGACTATATGAATATCATGTTATTGTTCGGGTTCGTTTTCACCATTGAGAATGCACTCTCTGTCTTTGTACGAAACGATGGGAATCCCAACACATCCATGTACGCTCAGATTACGTTTGCTGTGGCCAATATCATCATTAATTATGTAACATTGTATGTACTCGAATGGGGTGTACGCGGTGTGGCCCTCGGTACAATTGTATCGGCGTCTCTTGCGCTACTTGTCCTGTTCACTCATTTTTTCAAAAAAACAAATAATCTCACGTTCACCCGGTTCAAATGGAACAACAAACTGCTGGCTTCCCTGCTGCTTATTGGTTTCCCCAGCTTTCTGGCTGAACTTGGCATGTCGGTCTTCTCTGTCTCTCACAATATCTCCATGGACCGCATTGCGGGCACGGATGGTGTAGCATCCTTTACCGTGTTGAACTACATTCATGGTGTTGTATTGTTGGCTTTCCTAGGTCTGGCATCCGCTGCCCAACCTCTGATAAGCTATTATCACGGTGCAAGTCAGGTTAAACGTGTACAACAAACGATACGGTTAGCCACCAAAACGGCTCTCACATGCGGTCTATTGTTACTGGTTGTTGTTCAGATCGGTGCACCTTATTTCGTACAATTTTTTGGAAACTTCAGTAGTGGCGTAACGGATAATGCCGTTTACGGATTACGTATATTTACATTTGCCTATGTGTTTATGGGTGTTAACTTTGTCATGAGCACCTATTTCCAATCTGTAGGTAATGCCAAAATGGCCATCTGGATTACAGCTGCGCGTGAAATGATCATCATGATTGCGTTGATTGCAGTCCTGCCTTCATTCTTTGGTGTCACGGGTGTGTGGCTTGCCGTACCGCTGTCCGAAATGCTGGTTCTCGCAACCATAGCCGTGTACTATAGAAAACGATCCCTTACGGATCGAATAAACGCGTTGCATCCTGATGAGTAGTCATAATGGATTAAATGAACGTATAGAGAAAAGATATAGCCCTCCTCGGTCTACATAGATCGGGCAGGGCTTTGTTATGCTTAAAGCAAATATAATCAGAACCAAATATCGTATCGTCCATTGTGCTATTAACGGTTGCTTGAATAGTATAACTATAGAAAATGTGAATGATATATGAATAAAGTATATATTTAACAAAAATAGGATATAAAACTCTCTTTATATAATTGTATATATTTGTTAATTGGAGTATGGTTGTCTTGTCAAACTATATACGGCGCCAGACCTCCCCTCACTTTTATCCTAGGAAATGACTGTGAGGAAAGCTACTGCGAGTATCATCAATCTCGAATTTTTATATGAAAAGGAGATGTTCGATTGTGAAGAAATATCAAAAAACTGCAATTTCAACTCTCTCTTCCATGGCTTTGCTCCTAGCATCTGTTCCAGCGGTATTTGCTGATGATATGTCTATGCCTATAATCCCTTCACAAGATGCACAGATAAAACAGGAACAAGAAGCTACTATCTTTGCCCAAAACCTTTTAGTAGAGTATTTCGATGGAGGTTACTCAACGGATATCTATTTGAGTGGAAATGTCACGTTTTCTTTTCTTCCTCGTTCGACTGGGGAATATGTATTTAATGTTGTTGATATGAGTGGAAATTTGAAGGGAAGTGGACGAGTAATCGCATCAGACTTGAGAACGAAAACTATCACTTTAAGGAATCTATATGGTTACCATAAAATCGTAGGGTACTCACCTAATGGTGGGGGAGGAGATTACCAAATTCACTATTAAAATATACTAAATCGTAGGAATCACACTGTATTTGTTTACTTATGGAATGTCATACAGCGCGGGGGGAGACCTA
Source organism: Paenibacillus sp. 2003 (assembly GCF_031455635.1). Classification (NCBI taxonomy): domain Bacteria; kingdom Bacillati; phylum Bacillota; class Bacilli; order Caryophanales; family Paenibacillaceae; genus Paenibacillus; species Paenibacillus sp. 2003. The sequence continues at coordinate 114,478 of NZ_JAVDTB010000013.1, forward strand.
TCGGCTTTCACTCAATTCTTTATATGCAATGTATAACATATTAACAAAAAAAGACACACTCGATATAATCAAGTGTGTCTTCCTATTGCTTGGCGGCGTCCTACTCTCCCAGGACCCTGCGGTCCAAGTACCATCGGCGCTAGAGGGCTTAACGGTCGTGTTCGGGATGGGT
>NZ_JAVDTB010000014.1:0-68718 GCF_031455635.1 Paenibacillus sp. 2003
TATTGAAAAGAGCGATAAGCTCATTTTGAATCTGACGAGATTAAAAATCTCATTTGTGCTCCAGTTGATCCAAGCCAAGGCTCGTTTCAAACTTTTGCGTTCATTCTGCAAGCAGAATTTTTACTCACTCGTTGTTCAGTTTTCAAAGATCAAACTTATTTCATTACCGAATGTCGTTCTCTTCAGCAACTTTTATATCTTATCACATCCGAACCAACTTTGCAAGCTCTTTTTTTAAGTTTCTTTCGAAGCTTATTTCGTTTGCTTGCCGCACCGTGTAAACCGTGTTTTCTTGGCCGGACTTAGAATATACCATGTACAGATTTTGAATGCAAGTCTTTTTTTGAAACTACATTAACAAGCGGTTTGATCTAATACAGACGTACATATGGTACTCTCCCAACTTAGCAAGTTCATACGCACGTCCATTTTCACTTTAATGTTTAACATTCCTAGCAGGAACCTTTCTTGGCCATAAACTGTAACTAAAACTTATCAGAAAATCGATTCCGAGTATCATTCCCCACACTCTGATCAGATTATTGAAGGCAGCTGTACGTTCAGCATCTCCAATCCACCATATCATGGCGAATAAAAAAGCACTTCCTATAGCCCAAGCCAATAGATGTCTAAACCATCCACTACGTTCACGACTCGCATGTTCTCTGCCATATAACTTGTTGCTGCGAGGATTCTCTCCACCCTTGAACCAATATAGGAAATATCGATCCGCCCAAGCGATCATCTGGTGACCATATGCAATGCTTGCTCCTATATACACCGCAGCTATACCATGAATCATACTTGCTGTAGCTCCTCGCTGTAGATCCATGACTGTAGCTACCAGCAATAACAGATCGATAACCGGTGTTGCCATTAACAAACCGATGCCTAACCGCTTCATGCCAAGGTGATACCTGACACTCAGACCCGTGAACACAAACACCCAAAAGGCAATCTCACAACCTATAATGAAATAACCAATCATTTCAGCCCCTCCTTTTTTGATACATATGTATTAAATATAATTTAGCACGTATGTACTATAATAATCAATAGTGATATAATATGCCTATGCCTAAAATTGTTGATCATGATAAACAGCGCGTGCTCGTGGCCGAGGCAGCTTGGCGTATTATACGAAGAGATGGCATGGAACAAGCCTCTGTTCGGAATATCGCTGAAGAAGCTGGAGTTTCGGTCGGTTCGATGCGTCACTACTTCTCTACACAGTCGGAACTACTACTATATGCCATGAATCTGGTATCCGAACGGGTATCCCATCGAGTCCAAAAAATGTCCTTTACCGGCTCTCCCATGGACAATATGAAATGCCTATTGCTCGAATTCTTACCAAACACGGAAGAAAAACTGGCCGAAATGGAGGTGTGGTACGCTTTTACAGCCAGATCGAAAACCGATCCTACACTCAAAGAACTTGCTAATACCGTATATGATGAATTCAGACAAGCTGTAGGCTCTGTTATCACCTACCTGATAAAGCTCGACCTCTCCAGAACCGATCTGGACAAAGAACTGGAGATTGAAAGATTGTATGCACTCGTGGATGGCTTAGGCATACATACCGTGCTTAGACCGGATCAGATGAATGCCAAACTTATGGACGATGTTCTCACTTTGCATCTTGCTTCCTTGTGCCGTTAAACCAAAAAAACCGCAGCACATTCGTGTGACTAAGGCCCGTTACGATAACAGGAGTTAGTTCTGAATGTCTGACGGTTTTTCTTTTTATCCGATAATGATCCGGCCTTCCGGATGACGATACAGTTTCTTCTCTTTGCGCGGACGAAGGGCATACGCGATGGTTAATGGCCCAATCCGACCTACAAACATGGTAAAGGTAATAATGATTTTTCCCCAATTGGTCAACTCATCAGTCACTCCCACAGAAAGACCCACGGTGCCAATAGCCGATGCAGCTTCAAACATCAGTGAAAGGAATGGCGCATCCTCTGTCGTAAGCAGAAGCATCACCACGATCATGAATATGATCAGAGAAACCATAATAATGGTCAACGCCCTCATCAGCAGTTCTTTCGGAACACGCTGGCGGAAAAATACAATATCCTTATTTCCCCGAATCATGGCATACACTGCACCAATCATGATCAGGAATGTAGTTGTCTTGATCCCGCCCCCGGTCGATCCCGGGGAAGCCCCGATAAACATCAGCAGAATGAAGAAGAATTGGGTAGCCTGCCTCATCTCCGTGATATCGATTGTACTTGTTCCCGACGAACGTGTAGAGACAGACTGGAAGAAGGACGCATAGATCTTCTCGCTCCAGGTGAGCGAAGCCAGTGTATGTCCATTGGTGAATTCGAAAACAAACAACACAATCGCTCCTATACCGATCAACGCTCCAGATACAGACAGCACCAGTTTGGACTGAAGAGATAGACGGCGGCGTTTGCGATACTCAAACAGGTCATTCAATACAACAAATCCAAGTCCACCAGAGACAACGAGCACAGAAGCGGTCACATTGAATATCCAATCTCCAGTGTAGTATTGAAAGCTGTTACCAAACAGATCAAATCCGCCGTTATTAAACAATGAAACGGAATGAAATATTCCATAGTATACAGCCTGACCCAATGGCATCTCCGTTGCCCAGCGCAGCGCCAGTATTACAGCAGCCACCCCTTCAATGGTAAAGGAGAAAATCAACACCTTGCGGATAATGCGTACAATCCCTTCCATGCTGTCTGCATTAATGGCTTCTTTGAGTAATAGCCTGTCCTTGAGGGAGATTCGCTTGCCCAATACAAGCGCAAAGAGGGTAGCCATGGTCATGAAGCCGAGTCCACCAAGCTGCATTAATACCATAATGACGATCTGACCAAACAAATTAAACGTTGTCCCTACATCCACAACAACCAATCCAGTCACACATGCGGCAGAGGTTGATGTAAAGAGCGCGTCAATAAACGCCAAATGTTTACCGCTTTGGTTGGAGATTGGCAACATGAGAAGCACGGTTCCAATCGCAATGATAAGCAGAAAACCACCGACCAGAATTAACGGAGGAGATAAGAATTTGGCAAAGTGAAGCCTGAACTTCATGAAGGGTACCTCTTTTAACAAAAATACGAACAGGTTAATCTAACAAATTCAAGACGCGGTGCTACCCTAATGGTTGCTGCGAGCAAGGGCCTTCTGAAAAACTTTATTTTTAGCGTCTATGTAAACCTAAAGAGGAACTTGCCCCAGCATGATACTGAACGGCAGGTTCCTCTTCTATTATGAACGTATCCTACGTTCCTTATTTAATCTTGCGTACGAGGACGCATGTGCGGGAAGAGCAGTACGTCACGAATCGACGGGGAGTTGGTAAGCAGCATGATCAGACGATCAACCCCGATTCCCAATCCGCCTGTTGGTGGCATACCATATTCGAGCGCACGGATGAAGTCGTCATCCATCTCATGAGCTTCGTCGTTCCCATGTTCTTTCTCCAGCATCTGTGCTTCAAAGCGCTGACGTTGATCGATTGGATCATTCAGCTCCGTGAAGGCATTGGCATGCTCGCGTCCAACGATGAACAATTCGAAACGATCCGTGAAGCGCGGATCTACATCATTTTTCTTCGCCAGCGGTGAGATTTCAAGAGGATGACCCGTGATGAATGTCGGTTGAATTAACGTCTCTTCCACAAATTCCTCAAAGAACGCGTTCAGAATATGACCAAATGTCATATGTTTTTCAACCGGAACCTTATGTTCCTTCGCCAAGTTATGTGCTTCCTCATCCGTCATATGTACGGAGAAGTCCACGCCCACAACTTCCTTAACTGCATCCACCATCGTAACACGGCGCCACTGCGGCGTAAGATCTACTTCATAATCTCCATACTGGATCACTTGCGTACCCAGTACTTCCTGTGCAATATGAGCAACCAGGTTCTCCGTCAAATGCATGATATCTTTGTAGTCGGCATATGCCTCATACAATTCAATCATTGTGAATTCCGGATTGTGACGTGTGGACATACCTTCGTTCCGATATACACGGCCGATCTCATATACCTTCTCCAGTCCGCCAACAATCAGACGTTTCAGGTGAAGTTCAATCGCAATCCGCATGTACAGTTCCATATCCAGCGCATTGTGATGCGTAATAAACGGACGTGCTGCAGCTCCTCCTGCGATCGTATGCAACGTAGGTGTTTCCACTTCCAAATATCCAAGGGAATCCAGGTAACGGCGCATCGATTGAATGATTTTGGAACGTGCGATAAAGGTCTGTTGTACGTCCGGGCTCATAATCAGGTCAACATAACGCTGGCGGTAACGCAACTCTACGTCGGTGAGACCATGGAATTTATCCGGAAGCGGATAGAGCGATTTGGACAGCACTTCAAGATCTTTCACTTTGACAGAAGTTTCACCTGTTTTGGTCTTAAAGATCACACCCGTTACCCCAACGATATCGCCAAGGTCCAGCAGGCTAAATGCCGCATACTTGTCTTCAGGCACGCTATCCTGACGAACATAGATCTGGATTCTGCCGCTCAGGTCCTGAATATGTGCGAAGCTTGCTTTACCCATTCCCCGCTTCGCCATAATCCGTCCGGCAATACTGACTTCGATGTGCTTCTCTTCCAGCTCTTCCTTGGTCAGTTCTTCATACTTCTTCAGAATGGAGCCGGCTTCTTCGGTACGTACGTATTTTTGGCCAAAAGGGTCGATTCCCAATTTGCGGAGCTCGTCCAATTTGTCACGGCGAATTTGTAAAAGCTCGCTAAGTTCGGTTTCCTGATTCAAGACTTCATCCGTCATGATCTGTATTCATCTCCTTATTTACATTGCAGGCATCGCGTGAGGACACTCTTCCTCAATGTTGAAAAAGCTTCCCTAAGGAAGCTTTTGTTTACCGTGCCCAACTGCTTCGTTACTATAGCTTTTTAATATCTACAATTTTATATTGAATTACGCCAGCAGGCACACTTACATCAACAACTGTACCATTTTTCTTGCCCAAGATCGCTTTACCGACAGGGCTTTCGTTAGAAATCTTGTTCTGAAGCGGGTTTGATTCAGCAGAACCTACAATTGTATACTCTGTGATGTCGCCGAATTCCAAATCTTCCACAGTGACTGTTGCACCTACACTCACAACATCGGTGTCAATCTCATCACTGTTAATAATGCGTGCGTTCCGAAGCATTTTCTCCAAAGTAATAATACGACCTTCAATGAAGGCCTGTTCGTTCTTGGCATCTTCGTATTCAGAGTTCTCACTGATATCTCCATACCCGATGGCTACCTTAATCCGTTCAGCCACTTCGCGGCGCTTCACTGATTTCAATGTTTCCAGTTCTTCTTCCAGCTTCTTAAGTCCCTCTGGTGTAAGGATAACTTCCTTGTCGCTCATCTCAACCGATTCTCCTGTCATGGGAATAATTTGGATTGTACGGCAACGGAATCAGTGCTAATTACATAGCTCCGCCCGCATACATCTTCAAAACTATATGAAGTTCTCCAGAGAAATAGAATATTCCTCCTGATGACTAGCCTTTAATTAACGCACATGGCGAATTTATACTGTGAAAGTATAGGGGAACGATCTCGAAAAGTCAATGTTACGTCCTCTATAGCTGTAAACGTTTTACAGTCTTAATTACGATGCACTTCCGGCAATTACCGGTTCTGACTCCAAATTGCCTTCGCGTTTCAGCTGACTCACAAAGTTCTCCAGAATCTGTACCATCTCATCACGCTTGGTACCTTCCATAATAACGTCCTTGATGCGAGCAGATCCTTTCAAGCCTTTCAAATACCAAGCCAGATGTTTACGCATCTCGCGTACAGCAACCGTCTCATTCTTCAGTGCAATCAGGCGATCCATATGCAGGATGGCAACACGGATCTTCTCTTCGCCATTCGGGTCAGGAAGCAATTCCCCCGTGCTTAAGTATTGAATGGTACGATACAGCATCCATGGGTTACCCAGGGCAGCACGACCAATCATAACTCCGTCACAACCCGTTTCATCCAGCATACGGCGAGCATCCTCTGGTGTATGGACATCACCATTGCCGATCACTGGAATAGAGACAGCCTCTTTTACATCTTTGATGTGTGACCAGTCAGCTGTGCCTGTGTAGAGTTGCTCACGCGTACGGCCGTGCACACTTACCGCCTGTCCACCCGCACGTTCAACCGCGAGCGCATTCTCCACCGCGAAGATATGCTCGTTATCCCAGCCAATACGCATCTTGACCGTTACCGGCTTCTCAACCGCATCTACTACAGCGGATACCATCTCATAGATCTTGTTCGGATCTAGCAACCAACGTGCACCTGCATCACATTTCGTTACCTTAGGCACAGGGCATCCCATGTTAATGTCGATAATGTCTGCATTGGTTTCTTGATCCACGATTTTGGCTGCTTCTACAAGGGAATCACGATCTCCCCCAAAAATTTGAAGGCTCAGCGGTTTCTCACGCTCATCTACAAATAACATCTCACGTGTACGCTGGTTGCCATGGACAATGGCTTTGCCACTCACCATCTCCGCGCATACGAGGCCTGTTCCGAATTCTTTTGCGATCAAACGAAAAGCCGGATTACATACGCCAGCCATCGGCGCAAGTACGACCTGGTTTTTCATTTCAATGCCACCAATGTTAAGCACGGTAGTCGTTCCACTCCTTTTTTAATTCTGTATATATCACGATATTAAGTTCGATTGATATCTTGGTTGTTGTAACATGACGAAACCGAAACAGTCCTAGTTGCCCCGCAACTCCTCGATACTGATTGCCAGCACACCAGCAATTCGATCGAGCTCTTGCTGTGATACCTTACGGTTTCCCCGTTCAATGGTTCCCAGAATGGCCAGCGAGATGCCGGTCTCGGCCGCAAGTTCATGTTGTGTTAAACCTTTCAGCTTCCGGAATGCCCGGATTCGATTGGCCAATTGCATGTTTTCCAAAGCTGTATTCCATCCTTTCCATCCAGTACAGACAACGATGAGTGTACAAAGGTATACAAACCTGAAATCTCGCCCTCCGGTACGATATCCGACAATGGTACCAGTACAAAAGCCCGTTCTCCCATACGGGGATGAGGCAATTGAAGCAATTCGGTATCTCGCGTCTCACCTTGCATCCAGAGCAGATCCAGATCAACGGTGCGCGGTCCCCAGCGAATATCACGAACACGTCCAAGCCGGTTCTCGATATCCAGTAATTCCGTGAGCAACTGTTCCGGTGTCAGCATCACCTGTACGGCGACTGCCATATTCAGAAATGCAGGCTGATCTACATATCCTACAGGCTCCGTCTCATATAGTGCAGAACAACGCAGAACGGATATATGAGGGTGTTCATCCAGCAAAGACAATGCTTCAAGCAGCGTCTGTTCCCGGTCACCCAAATTGGCCCCTAAAGCAATATAAGCCTCTGAAGATTCAGAGGTCGAATGTGCAATCATGATCGGTTCTCACTTTCTTGTGCGGCGAAGCTCTACCGTTACGCCCTCAAAATGAATATCGAATGGCGGATGTGGCTTCGTCACCTTGACTGTCAATGCATTGATAATAGTATAAGTGTCTAGTAAAGAAGATGCAATATGTTCGCCCAAAGCTTCAATTAACTGGAACGATTTATTCTCAACAATCTGTTTTACCAGCTCATGGATCTCCGCATAATTGATCGTTTTGGTCAGATCATCGTTACGCCCAGCCTCACCCAGGTCCATGTCAATCTCCAGATCAATATAATAACGTGCCCCTAGCTTCCGCTCCTCGGCAAATACACCGTGATATCCGTAATACTCCATTCGATGCATAACCATTCTATCCATACGATCCGCCTGCCCTCTATATATATATTGAAATCCTAATCTATTTGAAGATATCCTTTTGCTTTGCCTTTGAAAAACGCTACGCTTCCACTGGCCGGGTCACTCGGGACCCGCCAGCATTATTTCCTCCGTAGACCCGGAGAAGCATATAACATGGCATCACACATGTCTGCCGTCCGCCGAATCGGCTTCACATCATGAACCCGAACCATTTGGCAGCCTTGGGCAATGCCAAATGCTACGGTCGCAGCGGTTCCTTCCAGCGCATCATCCGCCCCGACATTCAGGGTATTCTGGATGAATCTTTTACGTGAGGTGGCTAACAGAACGGGATATCCCATTTCATTGAGCAAACCGAGCGATGACATGAGCTTCAGATTTTCTCCGAGATCCTTCACAAAACCAATGCCCGGGTCCAGGATAATTTGCTCTGCTTTCACGCCGGCTGTTAATGCAATCTGTATACTCTCCTGCAAATCACTGACAACATCACTCAGATAATCGGTATAGTTTCGCTCCTGCCGATTATGCATCAGAATGATGGGACACCCCAGCTCTGCTGCCGTGCGGGCCATATCTGCATCTGCCTTGGCACCCCACACATCATTAATAATATGAGCACCTGCCAGAATAGCCTGACGTGCAACATCGGCCTTATACGTGTCTACCGATATCGGAATATGCGGGGCTTGCTGATGCAATGCTTCAATAACCGGAATAATCCTGCTGAGCTCTTCATCGGCGCCCACGACATCTGAACCTGGCCGGGTGGACTCCCCGCCGATATCAATCAGGTCCGCCCCGTCCTCCATCATCTGTTTGGCATGAGCAACCGCCCGCTCCACGTTGGTATAACGTCCCCCATCTGAAAACGAGTCAGGCGTGACATTAAGAATGCCCATAATCTGTGTTCTTGTACCCAGCTTCAATTCAGCTGGCCCCCATGCATAGTTCCGTTCATAGATGACAGGTGTAAGTGTCATGAAGTATACCCCGCTTTCTGCCGGTACATACCCAGAAGGACTGCTGTAACCGGGCCAATATGTCGGTTGCTAATTATCGTTTCGGCTCCGTCCTGATCCCGCAGAGTCGTCACCGGAACCAGTTCGGCCACCGAGCCGGTTAGAAATATTTCATCTGCTTGAAGGAGGTCCTCCCAAGCCGCTAGCGTTTCTATGTAGGGGATTCCTTGCTGCGAGGCAATCTCCATTACCACAGCTCTTGTGATACCCGGCAGAATGCCCGTTGAGAGTGCTGGCGTGTAGATTACTTTTTCCCGTACCCAAAATACATTGCTGACGATCCCTTCCGCTATATGACCATCCCGGGTTAATTGTAACCCTTCCGCACCCTGCACATGCTGCCCGTATCCATTAAGCTCCCGTTTCGCCAGAATGCTGTTCATGTAATGTAGCGACTTGAACCGAACTTCTCCTTCGGGCGTGTTGCGAGGTGTAGACAACCGTTGGAGCATTTTGCCGCTCTCATATAAAGAGGGAGAAGGTTCAGGTAATGCTTTTGCCAGTAAAATATGATTTGGCTTCGAATAATCACCAGAAGGTAAGCCTAGCGGTGCTTCACCGGCTGATACCGTATAACGTACATACGCATCCAGAAGTCCGTTCGCATCCATCAAACGTTGAATCCAATCTGTCACCTCTGCCGCAGTCGTTGTAAAAGGAATGCCAAGTTCCTTGCACCCCGAAGCCATGCGCTCCAAATGCCGTTCCAAAAGATATGGGACACCTCGATACGTCCGGAACGTCTCAAACAGTCCAAGTCCGTACAAAAAGCCGTGATCCGTTACAGGAACCACGGCCGCCGCCATATTGACCAACTCTCCGTTTATCACGGCATATTGCATGTTATACCTTCACTTGTTGGGACAAAAAGTTACGAAGCATCTGATGACCATGGTCTGTAATAATGGATTCCGGGTGGAATTGAACACCTTCAATCGCATATTCTTTGTGGCGCAGACCCATAATTTCACCTTCAGCTGTCTCCGCTGTAATCTCCAGGCAGTCAGGCAAGCTGCTGCGCTCGACAATCAGGGAGTGGTAACGGGTAGCTGTGAATGGAGATGGCAATCCGGCAAAGACCGATGTCCCATTGTGGTGCATCTCAGATGTTTTGCCGTGCATCATGCGCTCCGCACGAATGACATTGCCACCAAACGCTTGTCCAATGGACTGATGTCCCAGACAAACACCAAAGATCGGAATGCTTCCCTTGAAATGATTAATGACTGCCAAGCTAATGCCTGCTTCATTCGGTGTACACGGGCCCGGAGAGATCAGAATATGATCAGGTGCCAGTGCCTCTATGCCTGCCAGATCAATCTCGTCGTTGCGGCGAACTTCCACCGTCTCACCCAGTTCACCCAAATATTGAACCAGGTTGTACGTGAAGGAATCGTAATTATCGATAACCAGTATCATATGCCTGCTCCTCCTCATCTTCCGTCAATGCAAGTGACGGTTGCTTCGTTTTATTTTAGTTTAACAGCTTCCGCCTTTTCGCTGTAATTCACAGCTCTCATCATGGCTCTTGCTTTGTTGCGGCATTCCTTGTATTCCCGATATGGATCGGAATCAATGACAATTCCTGCACCGGCCTGTACATAACCAATACCTTCCTTAATGGCAAGCGTACGAATGACGATGTTCAATTCCATATTTCCACTGTAATCCATCCACCCGACGGAACCCGTATAAGGTCCACGACGAACAGGCTCAAGTTCCTCGATAATCTCCATGGTGCGGACTTTCGGGGCTCCAGTAATTGTTCCACCCGGGAATGTCGCAGCGATCACATCAAATACCGATAACCCTTCTGCCAGCCTGCCTTCCACCTGGGAAACGAGATGCATGACATGGGAATACTTCTCGATGGTCATCAATTCAGGCACATGAACCGAACCATAGGCCGCAATCCGTCCAATATCATTACGTTCCAGATCAACGAGCATAATATGCTCCGCCCGTTCCTTCTCACTGCTGAGCAGTTCATCCGCCATAGCATTATCTTCTGCTGCATCACGGCCCCTTCTTCGGGTCCCTGCAATGGGACGTGCACTGACTTTGCCATTCTCCACTTTGACCAGAAGTTCGGGAGATCCGCTTACCAGTTGAAAGTCTGGACTACGCAGCATACCCATATACGGTGATGGATTCACAAGGCGCAGCCATTCATAAATATGCTCAGCGCTCGAATGAAGCCTCTTCTCCTGTCTCAAGGACAGATTCACCTGGAACACATCGCCCTGCCTGATATATTCCTGTACCGTACGTACAGCCTGTTCAAAGTCCTCCTGGGGAAAGGAGGTTTCCCATCCTTCCAATTCCCTTTCCGCATCTTCAGGCTGCGGGGTACGATTGACCTGCTTGTTGCGGCGTTCCAGTGCCTGTTGTTGTTCCTCAGCCTGTGCAGCCCCCATAATGTGAAGCCATCTTTGCTGCATCGCTGTCGCTCGTGCTTCGGCCGTTGCATATAGGCTATGGATATCAGTTTCGTTCCGGTTAGGCTCTATATCCAGATGAACCATGCAGAAAAGCGCCTGCTGCTCATGGTCATACGCCCATATTTCTTCAAAGCGCATCCACCAATAATCCGGCAGAGAAGGATTATCTTCAGCCAAGGCTGGAAGCTTCTCCAATGATCTTGCTACATCGTAGCTGAGATAACCTGCGTATCCACCCCCAAAGTCTGGAGCCCCATTAACCTTGGGTGCGCTATACGAGGCAGTCCATCTCTTCAATACATCAAGTGGCTTGCCGCTGTCCGTCGAGGTGGTTCCTTGCGTCACATCATGAATAACCGCTTCTTGACCTTTACCTGAAATTACGGATACGGGGTCTAACCCCAGAAATGTATATCTCCCGCCTTTGCCATTCTCCAGCACAATTGCGTATGGTGACGCCTGCTCCCAGGCTACCTCCCACGATAACGGTAAACCGCCATGATACGGTCCCTCATCCGACTTCGTGATATAGGGCATCATGGTCCAGCCTTGTTCAGCCCACTCCATCCAGTCGGCGTATGTTGTCATCAGGTGTGTCATTGCGGTGTGCCGCCCTCCATCTGTCGCTAGTTCTATTGTCTGATAGTATACTAAAGCGCCGCCCCTTTTAAAAGCATTACGCCAAAAATCCTCCATACCCGTCATACGGGCAAGGAGGATTGGTTTTGTCATTTGTAGACTTAGCCTTCGAAGTTGTAAAGAGGTGTGCTGAGGTAACGTTCGCCGTTACTCGGCACGATTACGACAACGCGCTTGCCTTCACCCAACTGTTTCGCTACCTGAAGACCTGCACGGATCGCCGCACCGGAAGAAATCCCAGACAGAATGCCCTCTTCCTTCGCTACCTGACGAGCCGTCTCGAATGCATCATCATTCTCAATGTGAATGATCTCATCATAGATTTCCTGATCCAGAATCTCAGGGATAAAGTTGGCACCAATCCCCTGGATCTTATGTGGTCCTGGTTTGCCGCCCGCCAGAATTGGCGAAGCTGCTGGCTCAACCGCAACAATTTTAATACCAGCGAAAGCTTCTTTCAGCACTTCGCCTGTACCTGTAATTGTTCCACCTGTACCGATTCCCGCAACGAAAGCATCCAACGTACCGCCTACAGATTGAATTGCTTCAACAATCTCAGGGCCAGTCGTTTCACGGTGGATCTTCACGTTGGCTTTATTTTTAAATTGCTCAGCCATGAAATAGGAAGGGTTTTCTTTCAGCAGTTCTTCGGCTTTTTTAACAGCACCATTCATACCTTCAGCTCCAGGTGTAAGCACAAGCTCAGCACCATACGCACGAAGCAAGTTGCGACGCTCCAAGCTCATCGTCTCAGGCATTACAATAACGGACTTGTAGCCTTTGGCTGCAGCCACCATCGCGAGTCCAATTCCCGTGTTACCACTTGTTGCTTCAATAATGGTATCACCTGGTTTTAGCTTGCCTTCTTTTTCCGCTTCTTCCACAATGCTAATTGCGATACGGTCTTTCACGCTTGAACCTGGATTCTGGTACTCCAGCTTCACGAATACTTCAGCACTGCCTTCAGGTACGATACGGTTCAGACGAACAAGCGGAGTACCTCCGATGAGTTCTGTTACGTTATTAACTACTTTAGCCATATGAATGCCCTCCTTAGTGGATGAATAAAACTTAAGTCCTGTTAACCTATACTGTGCGGCCGGTAGCCTCTAGCTGTTATAGAAGAACTGCGGAAATCCTGTTGATCCTATCCCTTACTGCTAAGATTTCTAGACAGGGCGGAGGTTTCCGAAAGTTTCTTTGTTCATAAGTAAATCTTTTATATCCGAGTAAACGAGTAGGTATTTATTATTTTCATCTTATCAACGTTAACCCTCATTGTCAATATGAGTACTCAAAAAAAATACTCTGCCTTCGGCCCTAAGACCGCAGACAGAGTATTTTTATCAAGATGCAGCAGTACGATACAATCTTTTCCATTGCATTCAGGAGGCAGGAATCTCGGACAGGATTACGGCTTCATACTTGTTACGTAGCATTTGCTCTACCTGCGGCAACGGATCAGCCTGACTCAGAGCCAGTTCCATTCGAATCTCCTCACGGACTTCTTCGACCGATTGCACCTGGCGTTCTTCTTTATCATTAAGTCTGATAATAACATAACCTTCTTCCACTCGAACCGGTCCGGCAATATCGCCTACATCCAGCCCTGCAGCAAGTTGAAGGATTTCTTCTGACTGGAATGGATCATTCCGCTCAATCCATCCCAGCCTCCCACCAGCATCACGAGAGAAGCTGTCTGTCGATTGCTTGCGAGCAGCTTCTTCAAAGTCCTCCCCCTTCTCCAACGCATCCAGTAAGGAATCGGCTTCCTCTTCTTCCTTCACTACGATGATGGACAAGTCATATTTCTCGGGGGAAACGTAATCCTCACGGTGTTCAGTCCAGTAATGCTCAATATCTGCATCCTTGATCTGTATGCCAATCGTTGCGATTTTCTCAAGCAGTAGCCTGTAGCCGGCTTCCAATTCAAGTTCCTGTTTTGACAGGCCCAATTGAGACTTCATTTCGTCAAAATATGATTTCTCTGAATCGTACCCATCCATCGCGGCGGCAAGTTCTCTTGCAATCTCTTGGGGAGTGACGATCAGCTTGCGTTCAATTGCTTCGGCATAAACTGCTTTACGGTTTAACATCTGGAGTAATAACTCACTGCCGTAACGTCGTTTCAGCGCATCGGTCCACTCTTTGTCCGTGATAACTTCTCCGTTGATCGTCGCTACGGTGCTTCCTTCTTCCGTATTGGCATCATGAGACGCATCTGCCTCGTCTTTGCCCTGTCTGAGACCATGCATAGCCATCACACTACCCATGACCAGCATACCTAGCGTCAAGACAATTACAGCCGTCCACAATCCTTTTTCCTGTCTTGTCATTCCGCATCCCGTCCCCGCATAGATCAGTTCTTGGCTTGCTCTAGGATGGTCTCAAGTTGTTCTTTGTTAAAGTCATAGGCTTCATTACAGAATTGGCAGACCACTTCAGCCTGGCCCTCTTCTTCAATTAATTGCTCCATCTCCGTTTGGCCCAGGCTGATTAGTGTCTTCTCTACCCGCTCACGTGAACACTCACAGCTAAAATGAATATCCAATCCTTCCATCACTTGTACATCTGGCAACAATCGGCGAAGCAACTCTTCCAATTCAAGTCCCTGCTCCAGCAACGTCGTCACTGGCGGCAACGTACTAATGGCGTTTTCGATCGCCGTGATCTCTGGATCTGTCAATCCCGGCAACAGCTGCATAATGAATCCACCTGAGACAATAACGGAATTATCCGTATCAACGAGCACACCAACGCCTACAGCAGAAGGTGTTTGCTCCGATTGCGCAAAGTAGTACGTGAAGTCTTCGCCCAGTTCTCCTGAAATAATAGGCACACTGCCACGATATGGTTCTTTCAGTCCCAAATCCTTCGTTATGTTGATGAAACCTTCCGTTCCAACCGCGCCTGCAACGTCCAGTTTACCCACACTATTGCTTGGCAAATGTACATGCGGATTAGAAACATATCCTCGTACTTCGCCTTTCGCATTGGCATCAGCTACAATCTGTCCAATGGGCCCATCACCGTTGACTTGTACCGTTAACTTCTCTTCACCTTTGAGCATTGCACCCATAATGGCTGCTGTTGTAACCGTACGCCCCATGGCAGCTGTAGCCGTGGGAAACGTATCGTGTCTTCTGCGTAGTTCCTCAACCAGTTCCGTAGTCTGGATAGCAAAGGCTCTTACCTTTCCATTCATTGCTGTACCACGAATTAACCGGTCATGCTTCTTATTGTTTTCCAAGTCATTCAGCCTCCTTTGGCGTATCGCCATAATAGTATTACACAGAAAAAACGGCACAACACTTAAGCTGTAATCTCAGCCCGCTGTATGCCGTCTCTATGCTCACCTTTCCCGGTTCCGCTCATATATAATACGCAGCCCTTCAAGCGTAAGCAGCGGATCAACTTCCTCTATACTACGGGTTTCTTCTGCGATAAGTGTAGCGAGACCACCCGTCGCGATAACTCGGGGCTTCGCTCCCATCTCCTCGCGAATACGTTCTACAATACCATCTACCTGGCCCGCATAGCCAAATATAATACCCGCTTGCATGGCATGAATAGTATTACGACCAATGACCTTTTTAGGTTTCTCCAGCTCTATACGAGGCAACTTGGATGCCCGCTCATAGAGCGCTTCAGTGGCAATCTGAATGCCAGGTACAATAGCTCCCCCCAAGTAGTGGCCTTTCTCGTCAATACAGTCAAAGGTCGTTGCAGTACCGAAATCGACCACGACGAGAGGGCCGCCATACTTCTCAACGGCTGCCACTGCATTAACAATACGATCTGCACCCACTTCACGAGGGTTCTCGTATCGCAGATTCAAGCCAGTTTTGATACCAGGCCCAACGAGCAAAGCTTTTTTGCCTACATACTTCTCGCACATCGCTTCGATAACATTCACCAGTGGCGGAACCACAGATGAGATGATGACACCTTCGATGTCACTTGCCCTGATGCCGGACATATGAAATAAATTATAAATCAATACGCCGTATTCATCCACTGTTGACTGACGTGATGTACTCAGACGAAAGTGGTGCAGCAATTCCCGGCCTTGATATACGCCGAGCACCATATTGCTGTTCCCCACGTCTACAACTAAAATCAAAGAGGTTCACCCCTCTTTCTTTTCATATAAATCCAGACTAATATCCAGGCTCTCAAAGGAATAGGTTAACCTGCCAACCGAAATTACATCCACACCACTCTCTGCAATACCGCGAATGGTCTGAAGGGACACGTTACCGGATGCTTCAACCTTCACATGAGGAGCCTGTTCACGAATAAGCTCAACTGCTTCACGCATCCGCTCTGGATGCATGTTATCCAGCATAATGATATCTGCCCCGGCTTGCAAGGCTTCTCTCACCTGCTCCAAATTTTCAGTCTCCACTTCAATCGTCATCGTATGTGGGATAACGGTTCGCGCACGCTGTACCGCCTCGGTGATTCCGCCTGCACCCTTGATGTGGTTATCCTTAATCATAACGGCATCGTACAGTCCAAATCGATGATTCGCTCCGCCACCCACGCGCACTGCATATTTCTCAAGTAATCGGTGGCCCGGCGTTGTCTTACGTGTATCCACAAGTCTGGTCTCAAGACCATCCAGAACATCCACGTAGGCACGCGTACGCGTAGCTATTCCGGACATACGTTGCAGCAAGTTAAGTGCCAGTCGTTCCCCTGTAAGCAGTGAATGTGTACTTCCCTCTACCTCGGCCAAAATCGTGCCATGGGTAACCTTGTCTCCGTCTGTTACCTTCGGTGTAAATACTAGATCAGGATCAACGACCTGAAATACAAGTTCGGCTACGGTCATGCCTGCAATAATACCATTGTCTTTGGCGTGTATAATGGCCTTGGATTGGTTGCCTGCCGGGATCGTCACACTCGTTGTAACGTCACCTGCACCGACATCTTCACGAAGCCAGTTTTTGATTGATTCGATAAGCCCTTCATTGTATCCGTTTAGTATCATGACATCAATTCCTCCACAATCGCTTGTTCTCGCTGCTGCAGACTATGCTTCTGCCACACGATATCATCACGTGCCGGGAAATCCTCACGATAGTGAGCCCCCCGACTCTCCTCGCGGTGTAATGCTCCGCTGGTAACTAACCAGGCACAGGTCAGAAGGTTGGCATACTCCAGCTCTTCCTTATGAGTGAGAGTCTGATCAAAAAATTGCAATTCCTGTTGCAGCTTGATCATGGCCTTCTGCAGGTCCTCACCATTCCGGCGCAAGCCTACCTGACGAACCATCATTTTCTGTAATCGTAAGCGTCTTTCGGATACCGGCCTGTGCTCTTCCGTGATCTTGTTGATCTTGTTATTCATGCCCACAGACGAAGGCGCCCCCCCTCTTGCTTGTAATAAACCAAGCGGAGGGAGAGATTGAATACGATCAACAATTCTCCGCCCAAATACAATCGCTTCTGATAAAGAGTTGCTTGCCAGACGGTTAGCTCCGTGCACTCCTGTAGAAGACACCTCACCACAAGCAAATAATCGGGAGATGCTGCTCTCTCCACTTAAATCCGTTTTCACTCCACCCATCATGTAATGGGCAGCAGGTGCAACGGGAATCCAGTCCGTTGTCATGTCCAATCCATAACGCATACAAGTTTCATATATGGTAGGGAACCGATGCTTGATCATCTCTGGCTGTTCATGCGTAATGTCCAAGTACACAAAGGTACTGTTGGTGGACTCCATCTCACTAACAATCGCTCGTGCCACGATATCGCGTGGGGCCAGTTCAAGCTGGGCATGATAACGATCCATGAAGCGCTCGCCCTTCACATTGCGCAAATATGCTCCTTCGCCGCGTACGGCTTCTGACACAAGGAAACGCGGGGCTCCAGGGTAACAAAGAGAGGTGGGGTGGAATTGGATAAATTCCATATCACGAACAATAGCCCCAGCCCGATAAGCCATGGCTACACCATCGGCAGTAGCTACATCGGGATTCGTCGTGTATCGGTACAGTTGTCCTGCCCCACCAGAGCAAAGAACGGTTGCCTGTGCCTTCACGAACACTTGCGATCCGTCATCCTTCTGAACCAGAGCGCCAATGCATTCCCCTCGATCTCGATCTGTAATCAGGTCAACAACAAAATGCTCATCCCATACTTCAATCCCGGGATGCTCATTCACTTCAACAGCAAGCGCACGTACAATCTCATATCCTGTTGCATCTCCGTTGGCATGCAAAATACGGCGGTGGCTATGCGCACCTTCCTGCGTCAACGCCAACTCGCCGTTCTCCAGATCAAATAAAGTACCCAAACGAATCAGTTCCTTCACTCCGTCCGGCCCCTCATTCACCAATACCTCTACCGCTTCGGAGCGGCATAAGCCCGCTCCTGCTACAAGTGTGTCCTGCAAGTGGTACGCAGGTGAATCATCCTCAGCAATAACCGCAGCGATGCCTCCCTGCGCATATCTGGTGTTACTTTCAAGTAATGACTTCTTTGTGATCATTAATACACGTTGTTGTTCACTTGCCTTAATGGCAGTAAACAAACCAGCAATCCCTGAGCCTATAACCAGCACATCCGTCTCTACCATGGGTAGCGCAGACAGATCAAAATCAACTAAATATTGCGGTATCATGTTATTCACCTGTCTTGGAGCAAGAGTAGCGCATCCTACTTTACCAACAACATGCGCTCTAGTGATTCTCTGGCTTTGTCGGCAACGGCCGGTGGCACGTAGATTTGCGGCTTCATCGTTTCCAGGCATTTCACCAGTTTCTTCAAGTTGTTCACCTTCATGTTGGGACATACGAGGAACTTGGTAGCAAAGTGGAACTGTTTATCCGGACTATCCAGACGAAGCTGATATCCTGTACCATCTTCGGTACCTACGATAAATTCCTTCGCTGATGAATTTTTGCAATACTCCAGAATAGCTGTTGTGCTGCCTACAAAATCACCCATTTCTACAACCTCAGGGCGACACTCTGGATGGACAACAAACTCTGCATTTGGATGCTTGGCTCTCATCTCCACCACATCTTTGACTGTAAGCATATCGTGAGTGTTGCAGTAACCTTCCCAGATAATCATTTTCTTGTCTGTATGCTGCTGCACATAATGTCCCAGGTTTTTATCCGGTACCCAGATAATTTCGTCGGAATCCACCGATTGAATAACCCGGACTGCGTTCGCTGATGTACAACAGATGTCAGTCTCTGCTTTGATCTCAGCCGAGGAATTGATATACGTAACCACCTTGGCATTAGGATGTTGTGCTTTCAATTTGCGTAGTCCATCCACATTCACCATATCTGCCATTGGGCAGCCCGCACGTTCGTCCGGGATAATAACTGTTTTATTTGGCGCCAGAATTTTAGCGCTTTCACCCATAAAATGAACACCACAGAAAACGATCACATCCGCATCTGTCTGTGCTGCCTTCTGGGCTAACAGAAATGAATCTCCACGGAAGTCGGCAACCTCCTGTACTTCGTCACGTTGATAATAATGGGCAAGAATAATGGCATTACGTTCCTTCTTCAACTCCATAAGCCGCTCACGCAGCTCGCGGTTCATCTCAGCCTTGCGCTCTAAAGCCAGAGCTTCCACCTGTGATCCTCTCCTTTATCGGGACAGCGTCATGCGCTGTTTCGTGGGCTAACCTAAGTCGTTATCTTCGCTTGAGAAACGAATCACAAGCGGTTTAACAACTAATTTACACAACGTTCACGACTCTGTCAATAAATGAAAAAGGCCCGGAACAGCGCTGTAACCACCTGTTTGCTAACTGGTTCGCCATCTAACTCCCGTTTATCTTTATCTATCCTCTTTTAAAATAATGGATAAAAAAAGAGAGCCCGAGGGCTCTCTTGATTTTACCTGCTATCATAGCCAGATGTATTGTCATTAAGACGTTGGCTTCGTTCCGCCATCATCCGGGTTATTGTTATTACCCTTTTCCAGATTCGGAGCTTCGTTTGGAATATCTCCGGCTGGTGGCTCAGGCGTTTCATCTTTACCTTGAATACGAACACGCACATCACCGATGGTGTCGATGATTGGCTCTCCGCCTTCAGTTGGTGTGCCTTCACCATCATTGTCATTCTCTGCTTTTGGAGTCAAAGAACCTGTTTCGATCAATTGCTTGATCTGATCCATTTCCAAAGTCTCTACCTCAAGCAAAGTTTGAGCGATCAGGTGCATCTCTTTTGAATGTTTAACAAGCAAGTCCTTACACTTCTCATAACAGTCATTGATAAAGCGTTGCATTTCCTGATCAATCTCATAAGCAATGGAATCCGAGTAATTCTGTTCATGACCGATATCCCGACCAAGGAATACCTGTCCTTGTGAACTTCCGAATTGCATAGGTCCCAATTTCTCACTCATACCGTATTCCATAACCATGCTGCGAACAATACCTGTCGCTTGCTGGAAGTCACTGTATGCACCAGTACCAATTTCTCCGATGAACAATTCTTCAGCTACACGACCCCCGAGAAGTCCGGTTACTTTATCCAGCAATTCCTGCTTGGTAACCAGCATACGGTCTTCTTTTGGCAACATGATTACATATCCACCCGCACGTCCGCGCGGAATAATGGTCACTTTATGTACCATATCAGCATGTTCGAGGAAGTATCCTACAATGGTATGACCTGCTTCGTGATAAGCAACGATTCGTTTCTCGCGATCACTGATGACACGGCTTTTCTTCTCCGTACCAACGATGACACGGTCAATCGCTTCGTCAACTTCCTTCAT
Source organism: Paenibacillus sp. 2003 (assembly GCF_031455635.1). Classification (NCBI taxonomy): domain Bacteria; kingdom Bacillati; phylum Bacillota; class Bacilli; order Caryophanales; family Paenibacillaceae; genus Paenibacillus; species Paenibacillus sp. 2003. The sequence goes on from NZ_JAVDTB010000014.1 coordinate 20,700, forward strand.
GGAAATGTCTTTACGGTTACGACGCGCTGCAAGCAATGCCGCTTCGTTCAAGAGATTCTCCAAATCCGCACCAGAGAAACCTGTTGTACGCTTCGCGATAATATCCATCTTCACATCTTTGGTCAGTGGTTTATTACGGGAATGTACTTTCAGGACAGCTTCACGACCTCTTACATCAGGGCGGTCAACCGTAATTTGACGGTCAAAACGTCCTGGACGCAGCAAGGCAGGGTCCAAAATATCTGCACGGTTCGTTGCGGCAATGATGATAATACCTTCGTTAACTCCGAATCCGTCCATCTCAACGAGCAACTGGTTGAGTGTCTGTTCACGTTCATCGTGACCACCACCGAGACCAGCACCACGCTGACGTCCTACAGCATCAATCTCATCGATAAAGATGATACATGGGGCATTTTTCTTCGCATTTTCAAACAAATCACGAACACGTGATGCACCGACACCGACAAACATTTCCACGAAGTCGGAACCTGAAATAGTGAAGAATGGTACACCCGCTTCACCGGCTACGGCACGAGCGAGCAATGTTTTACCGGTACCTGGAGGCCCTACGAGCAATACGCCCTTAGGAATCCGCGCACCTACTGCTGCGAATTTACGAGGGTCCTTGAGGAAGTCTACAACCTCAACAAGTTCCTGTTTCTCTTCGTCAGCACCTGCAACATCTTCAAATGTAACCCGCTTCTTCTCTTCGTTGTAGAGACGAGCACGGCTTTTACCAAAGTTCATTACTTTACCGCCGCCGCCTTGAGCCTGATTAAACAGGAAGAAGAACAGCAGGAACATAATGATCAAAGGAATAAAGGAAGTCAGCAACGTCAACCAGATGCTGTCACCTTTCATTGGCTCCTGATGATATTGGAAATTGTTAGTTTCACTTGCAGCTACAAGCTCACTAATTGCCTCATCCGTAGGAGGAATATACGTTGAGAAATTTTCTGATTTGGCGCCATCAGGTGCCTTCTTGTATTGACCGGTCACGAGATACGTTTGACCGTTGAATTGAACCGTCAATTCAGAGACATTGTTGGCTTTGATCGCTGCACGCAACTGATCATATCTAGGATTATCGGTGGCTTCGCCGCCATTGCTGACGAACTGGACTATCCCCACCACAACTAAAAAAAGAATCAAATAAAAACCAGAATTCCGGATGAACCGATTCATCCCCTACCTCCTCTCGAGACACTTTAATTATTTTAACATAGCCCGACATGGCTTCTCAACAGAAGCCAAGAACAGCTCAAGGCTTGGGTCGGGCAGGATATTAGCTACTATAGACTTCCGGCTTCAAAATCCCGATATAGGGCAGGTTCCGGTACTTCTCCGCAAAATCCAAACCGTAACCAACGATGAACGCGTCAGGAATGTCAAAGCCTGTGTAATGAGCTTCCAACTCAACTTTACGGCCTGAAGGCTTGTCGAACAGCGTAACCACACGCACCGACTCGGCACCGCGGTTTTCTAGCAGTTCAATCAGATAGCTGAGTGTAAGTCCGCTGTCGATAATATCTTCGACAATCAGAACTTCCCGTCCTTCAACGGATACATCCAGATCCTTAATGATTTTGACAACACCTGATGACTTGGTGGAAGCGCCGTAACTGGATACCGCCATAAAATCCATTTCAACAGGTACCGTTATGTTTTTAACCAAATCAGCCATAAATATAAACGCACCCTTGAGCACACAAATGACCAAAGGATTGCGATTTGCATATTCGGCACTTAGTGTTGCGCCTAATTCCTTGACTTTACTCTGAATTTCTTCTTCACTGATCAATACTTCCTGAATGTCGTTCTGCAACTGTGCGAACCTCCTAAGTTATACTATGAAAGCCTTACCTGAACCATAACCACTACCCCTGAATCGCTGAATCGCCTACAGTCATGTACAGGATTGCGGAAGTGCCCTCCCTGACAGGAGCCACATTGGACCGTCGAACACCCGGTAACCAGATGATATGACCTGCTCCATCACATACCACAGGAATACGTGGACGGACAGATGGGGGGATTTTCTCATCGATGAAAATATTTTTCACCTTTTTGCTTCCGTTTAATCCCATCACTTTCATGGTATCTCCAGGTAACCGTGAACGCACAACCAGCGGCATAAGCAGTTGATCCGCATCAAACGCGGCTTGATCCGCCGATTCCGGTACATGATAGTCCTCGGGACTCACCTTCATCAACCGAATATACCGGTTAATTGGGGTGAGTGAAAGCTCATAAGTTCCACTCCATTGCGCAAGACGATACTCGTAAGATTGATCCTGTACGTCCGTCCGTATGCCAAAAGAAATCAGATTATACTCCCGAGTGCAGGCGAGTGTCTGTCCTATATCCAGGCTCCAGGTCGTCACATGGGTCTCCATGACCTTGTGCCGAATGGTTTCTATACGGGTAAAGTCGACAAAATCACTGTCCAAAGGCAGATAATTCAATATTAGTTTAATCAACCTTCGTTGTAAAGCGACATGTAACTTCAAGAAGGAAGGCACCTCAAAGGTTTGCCTTCCGCCGTTCACCTGCACTAGACACCTGTATGTGTCATATGCACTCTGCTCCATGAAATCGTCTTCATCACCCACAATTTCGGCAAGCCGATTCAATGACGGCGTGAGTTGTCCATTATACTGCCCCAAAAAAGGAAGCACATCCAAGCGAATGGCATTACGCCGATATTTACGCAGGGCGTTGCTCTCATCATTGAAATACATAAAACCCTGGGTATTACAAGCTTCTACAAGGTCTGTCTTGTTTATACGAAGGCATGGACGAATAAGTTCCACATTTTTTTCTCGTCTTTTAAACTTCATTCCTGAGAGTCCCGACAAGCCGGTTCCACGAAGCAAATGAAGCATAACCGTCTCCGCCTGATCATCGGCATGATGTGCCAAAGCGATGCTTGCCGCATTATATTTGGAAGCGACTTCGTGCAAAAAGGCATATCGCTTGTTGCGGGCTGCTTCCTGTGGTCCTTGACCCGTAAGCTCCATATATGAAGGTACATCGGCCTTGGTCCATTCAAATGTAATACCAAGCTGCTGTGCCAGTTCCATCATTTTCTCCGCTTCGTCATCAGATTCACTCCGGAAGCCATGATGCACGTGGGCACAGATCAATTCAAGTGGCACATGCCGCTTGCTGATCTCGTGCATGATATGCAAAAAAGCTACCGAGTCCGGCCCGCCCGATACTGCGACGACAATCCGATCCCCGGGAACCCATAACTGATGCTCTTCCGCTGCATCCAGCACGTTCTTCACCAGCATGTTCCAGCGTAAAGCCTCCATACCTGTTCCTCATTCCTTGCGTTATGTATATGCACTCTCACAGATCAGAAAAGTAGTGCATAGATGAGCACTCCAATAAGTAATATCACAGATACAGCAAATGCGTTTTTAAGCCAGCGCGGTGTTGTACTTTTGGAACGACGGCGGAGAGGCGTGGGGCGTGCCATCATTTCCTTCCACCCGTGTGCCGCATGACCTGCATCACGAAACTGACCTCGTAAAGCCTGATTCGTCCAATTGCGAAAAGGACCCAGTCGTTCACTGCGTTCCACCAGCGCTACAAGCTGATTCACACTTCGCAGTTGCGGTAATCCTTCGGCTGCCAGTGCCTTGAGCGCGTCTGCTTCAAGTACATGAATCAACAATAGTGCAAATGCAAATACATCATATGTACCATCTGCCGTACGGCTGCCTGCATTCCAGAAGCCCCGATCATACCATTCGGTGAACTGTTTGACGCTTCGACCAATAGACGTAACTCCGCCATAGTCGATCAATTCCACCTGCCCATAGTCGGATACCAACACATTCTGAGGTTTGAGATCACCAAACACCCATCCCGCCTGATGCAATTGTGCCAGCTTCTGCAAGAGTCTAAGTCCCACCAGAAGTGTCCAGTCTGTCCCCTGACGCCGAATGAAGTGATGGAGTGCCTCACCTCGAACGTAACGCATCACATAAAAGGGAATATCCCGGCCACGAACGGCATAATCATCCACATCTTTAAGATAGGAAGGAATGCCGCTCTGCCGAAGGGCCTCATGATTACGCTGTAGTTGAAAAGATTTGAGCACATTGACTTCCGATTGCAGATCAACCGGATCAAATCCCATTTTTAGCGCGTAGTGTTTGCCATTTTCACCCCGTTGGACAAGAAAAACGATGCCATTAGCTCCTTTGCCCAGTAGCTTCCGAATCGTGTAACGACTGCGATTCCATTTCCCTGTAACCACGGTTCCTGGCGGGAAAGAGGCGTCAGACAACGTTGTCACCGAGCATCCCTTCTCTTTCAATGCGATAGTTCCCTTCTATTTCCTGCTGTTTCTCCAGTGTACCATAACGGTAAAAATCAATCACCTTCTGAATTGCAGGACCTGTCGGCGTTGCACCCTTCATCTGCAACCTTCCAAACAGGGACCGAACACGGCCTGGATCCGTTGTCCAGTCAATATCCATTACCGCATCTTCTCCACTGTGTCGCCCCGGAAAATGAAATACGGAAAGCTTGCTCTGACCTATACGCGCCTGCAAACTTAACATTAAATCACGAATGCCTTCTTCCACCGCAGCCAGTTTGGGCTTCATGCTGGCACTGACGTCTATTAGCAATATAACCTGTAAGGCTGTAGTTTCAGCCATATCATCCATCACTTCCACGACCCGGGCGCGTTGTGCAGGCTCCAGATCGGTTACCGTTTTGGGCTCCTTCTCTCCCAAAATTTGTGTTAACTCTCTATTAACCGCCTGCTGAATGGTCTGAACCACCGTTTTCCTTGTCATCATCTGCATGGTATGGGCAAGCTGCCGTGTACCTACAATTTGGCTGATTCCACCTCCGGCTCTGGCAATATCCTCAATCTCCCGGCTGCCCAGCTCACCAATGGTTCCATAATCAATTACGCCAACCACATTAACCGTAATCCCCTCTTCCCGTGCTTCGGCCGCTGCCAGCACCGGACTTGGTCCTACATTGGAACAACCGTCGGTGATCAATAAGATTTGCTTCATCCGATATCCCTCCGTTATTCGTTACTCTCCAACTCTATGACTAGCATTGCCAGAATGAAGAGACTTCAAACAGAAGAATATGCAATTAACTGACGGTCCGTGGACGCTCCATTCGGTTGATGCCAGGCACACGCAGTGTGGCCCATTCAGGGCGGAAATGCTCTACTTTTCCAACAACGACGGTCATATCATCCAATATCTCATGCTGCTGATATCTTATGACACTTTCAAGCAGGCAATCGGCCAAATCTTGCGGATCATCTGTATCAATCTCTTGAATGAGCCGTTTCATCCATAACTCTTTGTTCACCGCATACCCCGGTGCATCATAGATGCCATCCGTCATCATAATGAGGATATCCCCCGGCTGAAGCTGTACCGTCACCAGATCCACTTCAATATCTTTAATAATACCGATTGGCAAATTGCTGGCCGAAACCTGAATAACCTCCTGTCCTCGTTTGATAAAACTTGGCGTCGATCCGATTTTCATAAACGTTGTCTCTGCCGTATATTCATCAATCAGTGCCATATCCACTGTGGCATACATCTCTTCAGGGGAGCGCAGCATCAGAACGGAGTTCACGGATTTGATCGCCAGTTTCTCGTCCATGCCGGACTGTAGCAACTGTTCCAGTATGTTCAGCGCTGCGCTGCTCTCCATCCGTGCCCGTTCTCCGTTGCCCATTCCATCACTGAGCGCCACCGCAAATGTACCGTTGCCTAACTCAACCGTACTGAAGCTGTCGCCTGACATCACATCTCCTCCTTTGGCGGCGGCGGCAACACCCGTGGTAACCTCGAAAGTTTTGGCCGAACCAAACGTGACGGTTGCCAGTCCCTGACGAGGATCGGTCATGGTCTCATGCAAGACGGCAATATGCTCGTCCAGTACATCCGAGATCAGCGGAGCTATCATTTTCCGGCACTCATCGAATCCACGTGTATATGCATGTACAATTTCAATCTCTACGTTGCCCGCTTCCAGATTGATGATCTCAATGGAGTGAATGGACAAGCCCAGTGACTCCAGTGCGTCCCTAATCTGCTCCTCCTGCTGTACCATCTCCTCACTTTCCCGCTGAATTTCTTTGGCCAGGTCCTCCATGACCTGAGATACACCGGACAATTGCTCTGCAACCAGCTGCCGACTATCGATAATTTGGCGCTTCCATTGCATGTTATGTTGATGCAGTCCATACTGGGCACGCATGACTTCAAGGACCTCTTCCGGTTTCGCACACACCCTGTTCCAGTCCACTGGAATCTGCTTGCCTGAGATCTCCGGGTTTCCTTCAATTGTACTCATCACGTCCGTCATATATTTGTAGGTTTGAATAAACTTCGCATCCCAGCATTGTGTGCGCTTGAAGCAGCTGGCACATGTGCCCTCGGCAACCGCATTCATGAAATGGTCCATTCCACCTTCTTTCTGTACCTGCTCCCCTGCACCGGACATCTGATCAAAGCTGCGTGACAATTGACGGAATACCTGCGAGAACCGGGTTACCCGTTCTGCCGTGATATCCCGTATCCGTTTGGCATACTCATGCTGGGATTTCGTATGATCCTGCGTACCCGGTACATATTTGGATATCGCCGTCATCAGGCTTTTAGGTGTCAACATGAATAGTACGATAGCTGCACACGTCTCCCATAACGAGTTCATAACATCGCCCGGTCCGCCCAGATATATGGATAGAATGGACGAACCCAGCAGCATGCCCAGTGCAACCGCCGCACGTTTGCCCTCTCGAAGCATACCCGCCAGCATCCCGGCAAAAGCAAGCAGGCTCATCTGATACACTGCTGACATGTCAGCCAGACTCAGAATCAAGCCGGTAATGACCCCAACTGAGGCTCCGAGGGGGGCTCCGCCCACCAGCGCAAAGATTAATATGAGATAACGGGAGAGCATATGCTCCACGGATAAGGACTGAATGGTCCACCCTACGGCTCCCGTCATAACGGAAGCGAGCAATATGATCAGGCAGAGGATCTCCTCGTTCTTTAGGCTGAACTTTTTTTTGCGGTAAGTGAAGATCGGTATGGCTTGTATAAAAACAAGGGTGAGCACAAAGCTTAGTACGGAATCCATCGTGAGCATCAGCATGGCGTACCAACTGAAGGATGGCCCGATCACAACCGCGAATAATTTGACCATAAATGTAGTCGTAAACACCATCGTTGGCGCATAAGATAATTCAGCACGACCATATGACTCTAGACCACGGAAGAGCAGATAAAAGATGGCGATCTCCGATGCAACAATAAGTGGTACCGGAAACGGTGCAAAGAGACTCCCTGCGAGTAGAGCGGCGCCTACCGGAATGATGTAATCCCTGCGCATGAAAGCAATTACGGCGAAGTAAGCAATGGCAAAGGGAGATAACTCATTCAGAATCATCGCCTTTCCGAGCAGGAACCCCATAAACGTAAGCAGCAGTACCCATTTGCGGGAAGCAACCATCTGGACAGCCTTGCGGGAGCCAAGCCATTGTTTCAGACGTACCGACAGCTCCTCCCGAGCTTCCGTACCTCCTTTACCTGCTTTCATTCCCGGAAATTGAATGACATTCCACTTTTCCATCATCCTCAAGGCACCCCATTCGATTAATTTAAATTTTCGTGTTTCGTTCTCGATGGTTCTGATTATAGATAGATTAGAAGACGTAGTTTGTCAGAATAGGTGGGCATGGTCCAAAAAGTTTACGACAAAAGAAACGAGCCTGGCGCGGTGGAGCGAAACCCCCGGCCTTATTGTAGTTTCATTCATTCTCCTACTTGATTCCGACAATCGGAATGTCTGATTTTGAACCGGAGATGGTTTGGTCTCGCCACCATTTGAGCAGGATAACTGTGGAATGCCACGGAAACCTGTCGGTAAAAAATGGTATACGACAAATGTTCTTATGGTTCCATTTTGCCGTGCAGAAAAACTGGGGATATGGAGCTTCACCTTACAAAAAAAGCTATTCAACTACTCATCTGTGAAAGAAACGCAAAAAAACCGTTAGCCCATAGGCTAACGGTTTTACTTATATGTTTAGATCAGGTTGTGACAGATTACACACGCTTGGCTCCACGGCCTCCGCGTTTGCCTTCTGTGTTCTTCTTAAGCGAAGAGATCCGCTCTTCACTATCTTTCAGGAAGCGTGACATTTTATCCTCAAATGAAGGTTTGCCTGCTGCGGGCTTGAAAGAACGGCCTCCGCGGTCACCACGGTTAAATCCACCGCCGCCACCACCACGACCTTGGCCACCACTTGGGCCTCCGCCGCTGAATCGTTCGCGATCTCCTCCACTGCGTTCCGGTCTAGGAGCTCTCGGGGGTCTAGATTGGGTTTGTTGCTCAACCGGTTTGTCAACAGCTTGCTTAATGGAAAGTCCGATCTTGCCATCCTTGTCAACGTTGATAACCTTCACTGTAACGAGGTCATTCAGCTTCAGGTGGTCGTTGACATCTTTGACGTAATTGTCGGCGATTTCCGAGATGTGAACGAGACCCGTGACACCTCCTGACAGATCCACAAATGCTCCAAAATGCGTGATTCCTGTCACCTTGCCCTCTAACTTGGTGCCCACTTCAATTGCCATAGAATAAAATGATCCTCCCTTAAAAATATACAACCCGATTTTTTGAATGCCAAAATCAATGCTGCGCTAATGTAATTATACCTTATGCCGTAAACCAAGGTCAACTGAACACTACCCCATCAGAGAGCCTATTTTTTCCGGTTTAACGGCTTCAGACACACGGATAACAAACCTAGCTCGGTAATAGACCGAATTCCATCAGTTCCCTGACTCTTCAACCTGGATCGGCGTTTCCTCAGGAAGATAATATCCTTTTTTCCGTGCCAGCTGTCCTATGTATTCAGGGTCATTCAACCGGCTGACTTCGTACTTCAACTGTTCCAGCTTCTTCAACGTATCTTCCTTTGAAGCTTGCTGAGTGGCCAGATGAGAACTCTTGTCCGAAATTTGTGCATTCTGCACAAGGAATGTATATCCTGCCCATATTACAAATACAATCATAAACGTCATCCAAAGCATGAGGCGCCTTTTTGCACCGGCAGATTTTCCTTGGTTAGTTGGAGCCTTTGATCTGCCCACAGGTGTTTTACCCATTACGGACCTCCTTAAAACCAGCGTTTCCACATCGCTGCAATTCTTGTACCCACACGGATCATGAAGCGTGGCGTTACCCAATGTTTCAGGAGCGGCCTAAACATCCAGCGGAACAACTTGCCGAAAGGTACCAAACACTGCAGTACCAGCCTGCCCAGGAATAATAGTATCGCAATTACAAAACCGAATAATACGCGAATGAACTTATAAATTCCTTTAACCGGCATAACGATCAGGATGTTAAGGATATGTCCACACCAATGAATCAGCGTTCTTGCGAGTTTAATTAACATTACCACAAAACGCTGGGTTGTAACACTTAAAAGCCAAAAATAGAAGCAAACCCCTATAATCAGCCCCAAAAAGACATAAAACCGCAACTGTCCGTGGTTTCCGGCGTATAGCATCCGAAAAACGAACAGCGCGGAAGCAACCCAGTACAACAGATCGAGCGTGTGAATACTCCATCTCGGAAACCGCAGCTGTCCGGACAGTACCCGGTAACTGTCGTAGGCCATTCCCATCACGACCCCCGAAGTAAGCATCCACATCAATGTGATCCATTGAGTATCCGGACTCATCGGAACATCTTGCCAAACAGGCCTTTACTATTCTTGTTCTGGGAACCGGGGTCCAGATATTGCAGAGAACTGACTGTGCCTTCAATGGATAAGAGACCTTCCTCCAGGCTCAGGTTTTTGATATGTAAATTGTGCCCCCGGATGGTCAGATGCCCAAGTTCAGTCTGCAGCAAAAATTCCTCACTGTCGAAGCTCTCCACGTTGGAGACACCCGTCAGATCCAACAGTTTCCGATTCTGCATGCTCAGATGATGCTGTTTGGCCTTACCGTGCTCAACCATGGCATGTACCCCTCCTTCTTACACCTAGCTTATGGATGAGGAGGTTGGAATAGAACCAGCGTTGTTGAACAAATAACCCGGTATCCAGTAAAAAACAAAAACGCCCTTCCCTGTTACAGGAGGACGTTTCGATTCAACTTGCATTGAATGAATATTTAATACCAGATGTACTGTTACCAGTTCATTCCGTTATCCTTGGCGATCGGCTCTTCCTTCACCAAGGTGTAGAGGCTACTCGCCTCATCCTTCTTGGTACTCTCGGCAATTCGTTCCACCCTCACGGTGACCAGTTTCTGACCGAACTGAACCGTCAGCTCATCGCCCACTTTGACAGCGGCGCTGGGCTTTGCTTCACGTCCGTTCACCAGAACACGTCCCTGTTCAGAGACGTCCTTGGCCACAGTGCGGCGTTTGATTAGCCGGGAGACCTTAAGGAATTTATCAAGACGCATTATTTTACGGCTTCTTTAAGTTTGTTGCCTGCTTTGAATGCAGGAACAGTGGACTCAGGAATCACGATTTCATTCCCTGTTTGTGGGTTACGTCCGGTACGACCGGAACGTTTGCGGGTCTCAAAAGTGCCAAAGCCGATCAATTGTACTTTGTCTCCGCTGGCAAGTGCATCTGTAATTTCTCCCAAAAAGCCGTTCAATACGGACTCAACGTCTTTTTTAGTCAAACCACTTTTGGTTGAAATGTTGTTAATCAGATCTGTTTTGTTCATTTTTAAAAGCCTCCCAAATTGAAAAAAAAGTATCTGCGATTCCTGACAATGCATCGATTGCCGCTGATTCGCGTTAGGTCACTACACATGTATTCTGGCTTGGTATCTGAAATCCTGCCTTGGTCCGCGACTTTTTTTAGCTTTTTGTCGATGGTCCGCAGGCAACAGTCTAAGACCAGTACCCGAAACCATCTGTCGCTAAACACCAACTCCAGTTTACACAGATGAACACATGTTCGTATTATCATAACACACTGCATAGCATGAATGGAATAAAGTTATCTGGCTTTTCCCAGAAAATTGAACCCGTTATAATCCTGCCTTCTTCGCATCCTGCCAGAATTGCTCCATCTCTTCTACATTGCTATCTGCTGGTGTTCTTCCCTGTTCACGCAAACGCTCCTCGATGTACTGGAACCGCCCGACGAACTTGCGGTTGGTCGCAGCAAGCGCCTCTTCCGGGTCCGTATCGATGAATCTTGCAACGTTCGCGGCTGCGAATAATAAATCACCCAGTTCGAGCTTCCGTTCTTCCGCAGACTGGCCTTGTTGCACCGCTTCTTTCAACTCCGCCAGTTCTTCCTCGATCTTGGCAAACACGCCTTCAACATCATCCCAGTCAAAGCCTACTTTGGCTGCTTTCTTCTGTAACTTGTATCCCTTCATCAATGCAGGCAAGTCACGCGGTATACCATCCAACACGGAAACCTTCTGCTGATCCTGGCCTTTTCGCTTCTTCTCCTCTGCCTTCATCTGTTCCCAGTTCTGAAGAGCTTCATTCGCATCTTCTGCCTGATTATCTCCAAAAACATGTGGATGGCGGAAGATTAACTTATCATTCAAACCTTCGATGACATCATACACATTAAATGTGCCCACTTCTTCTTCCATCTGGGAGTGCAATAAAATCTGCAGCAGCAGATCACCCAGCTCTTCTTTCATATGGTCGGGGTCATCCTCATCGATCGTCTCAATGACCTCATAGGTCTCTTCAATCAGGTTTTTGCGAATGGACTGATGTGTCTGCTCCTGATCCCATGGACAGCCACCCGGACTGCGAAGAATATTGACGATCTCATGCAAACGCGCAAAGGATCTGCGACGCAGGGCATCATCAGTGTTCTTCGGCAAATAGATCAGTGACAGATTGCCGTACCCTTCGATCCGGTCCAGTTCGTGCAATGGAATCTTGTGAATGACCTCCTGGCCCTGTACACCCAACGCGTGACCAACAAATACCGGATAATCATCCGGGTAAACCTCCATCAGGCATAGCTTCACATCCGAAGCAGTGAACACATCGTAGACTTGTCCGATCAACGTATGTAGCTGTGGTTGTACCAGTTCTGTGTTCAGGCTGCTGGCATCCAGGAGTTGAAACCCTTCGATTGGATCGAATCCAAGTCGTATAAAAGCTTCATCCAGAAAGCTCTCCCCGCCCATGACACGCAATGAGATACCCTTCTGCGGACAACGTTCTTTGAGCAGGCGTACACTTGCTTCTGCTACCATCGGATGACCGGGTACGGCATACACAATCTCCGTTCCGGCCTCACCCTTGCGAGCGGCTTCTATCAGTTGATTCGCGATCTCATCATACACCTCGGGGAAGGAGGACTTCGCCTCATAGATGCCATCAAATGATGTCACCTCTAGTCCCTCTTGCTTCAGATCATTCAATACGGGATGATCCAGGGTACGTACATACAGCGTAGCTGCCTGTTTCATTTTTTTGATAATACCTACGGTCAGTTGGTCTGCATCTCCAGATCCAAGACCCACTACTGTTAGAGCTGCACTCATTACATAAACCTCCATCCGGACTACCCTGTCCAGGCTCATAATCATCGTGTCTGAACAGGACTAATTACATGTATTATACCAGAATCATTCGATATCCTATAATTGCATATTGGTGGTGCTGGGTGTAGAAGCACCGTGAGCATGGAGCTAGCGCAGTACACGCAGTCTGCGCAGCAGCTTGGCAAGGCGAGGCCCTAACTTGGGCACGGCCGCCAGCTCTGCGGCGGTCAGTAGTCCTGTCCGGGCCGCCGCCAGCAAGAACACGGCCGAGCCTGCGGCAATGCCCAGCAGGCTCACGCCCATCGCGGCCAGCCTGCGATCGGCCGCGACACCCATGCCGCCGAGTACCGCTTCGGCGGCCCAGGCCGTGCCTACCGCCGCCAGACTCATGGCGGCGATCACCAGCGCCGGCTTCGCCAGGACGGCGCCAGGGGCAGGGCGCAGGGCGACAAGTCGCGCCAGCAGCGCCACATTCAGGCCAGCCGCCAGCATGTAGGCGACTGCGCCTGCCAGAGCCGCGCCGCTGATGCCCAGCGCCGGCACAAACATGACGTTCAGCAGCGCCTTGACGCCTGCGGCGGCCAGCATGCTGAACGCGGGTGCGCGCACGGCGCCGAGACCTTGCAGCAGCGCCGCCGCAATAATGCTGACGGTGCTGCCCGCAGCCGTCAGCGCCATGTACCGCAGTGCTTCGGTGCCTGCGGCATCTCCGTACAGCATGCGGTTAATCGGCTCCGCCAGCACCGCGAGACCCGCGGATGCCGCCAGGCCGATTAACCAGAACCAGCGCAGCGCGAGGCCTGCTTGCTGCCGGACGGCTTCTGGCCCGCCCTTTAACCGGGCTTCCGCCATCGCCGGAATAAACAGCACAGACAGTGACGTAGCCAGCATCGTCACCAGTTGAACCAACGGCAATCCACGGTTGTAGATCCCGAAGGAAACCATCGACTGAAGCTCATCCAGTCCTTCTCCCCGCAGCAACCGGGGCACGGTGAAGGTATCTACCAGATTCATCAGCGGTACAGCCAGCGATCCGAGACAGACGGGAATGGCGTACATGAGCAGCGTCTTGATCCACTCACCATTGGATCGTGATCGTTCTGCCAGAGCGGGGCTAACAGCACTCACCATTTTCCTCTGTGGCGTAACCGGTCTATGCTCTTGATGCTCCTGACGTTCTGATCCAACCTCTCCGCCATTACTGCTCCATTCCGAATCCAATTGCCCCGTGACCACTTCCCTGTCTTTCCGCCGATGACGCACCATGTAGCCTAACATGGTTAACAGCCCAACCATTCCACCAGCAACGGAGCCCATCATTGCACCAGCGGCAATAGTCTCAAGCGAAGCGTCCCGTCTCATCAACCACAGAAGCAGAACAATCATGACGGTGACACGTATCGTCTGCTCCACCACTTGTGATACCGCTGTTGGAACCATCTGCTGTAATCCCTGAAAATATCCACGCAGCCCTGTCATCACCGGTACGAACAATAAAGCCCATGAAGCAGCACGAATCGATGGAACCACATGGCGGTTGCCAATCATGTCAGCGATCAGCGGCGCACCTGCATACATCAAGAGCGCCATAATAAGTCCAATTCCTCCAAGCAGCACAGAAGATAACCGAATAATCCTTCTGCTCTCGTCCGGTCTTCCAAGTGCATTCTGCTCTGCTACGAATTTGGATACGGCCAGAGGCAGCCCGGCAGCAGCAAGCGTAACAATGAGCATATATAACGGATACACCGTATTGTAAATGCCAAAAACACCGTCTCCCCCCAGATTCTGCAACGGAATCTTTTGAAAAGCACCAATGATTTTGGAAATAATGGCGGCAAGCCCAAGAACAAATGCACCCTGTAGCAGCCTTGAGCCTGTAGACGGCTGTTTCATAAGTCCCTCCCGCGTAATCCTTTTAAGCATACCTTGCTATTATAACTGCCTGAAGGCACACAGACTAACCCTCCCCCATCACAATCATCCGGATTAACTTCGTTGTCCCTTAGAATGCAAAAACTCCCGTATGCCCAAGACAGGGCACCAGGAGTTGATCTGCGGTCTATTGTTCCATTTGCTTGCCAAGGAAACCAGCAGCCGTCTCGGACATCTTCACTTCCATCTGAGACATCTTCACCGATTCATCCTTATTGAACAGGATAACCGTTCCGATGGGGTCACCACCTGAAATAATCGGCGCAATAACAAAAGAAGATAACGTCTCGTCATGATCTTTGCTAAGTTCATAAGAACCATTGTTTGTTTCCAAAATGGTCTTTCTGTTTTCCATACAACCCTCCAACAGTTGACCCACCTGCTTGTCCAAATATTCTTTCTTGGAGCCGCCTGCCACCGTGATAATGGTATCCCGGTCAGAAATCATTGTTACATGTCCTGTACTCTCATACAGGGATTCTGCATATTCTTTGGCAAAATCACCAAGTTCGCCAATTGGCGAATATTTTTTAAGGATAACTTCTCCATCACGATCCACAAAAATTTCCAGTGGATCACCTTCACGAATACGTAACGTACGGCGGATTTCTTTTGGAATGACCACACGACCAAGGTCATCTATACGGCGGACAATACCAGTAGCTTTCATTTCACATGTTGCCCCACTTTCTCGAGAAGATTTTTCAACTACTGTTCCTTAATGGGTAGAGGAAAGTCCCAGAACGTTTAGTGTGATATCTTGACCATAGTATTCATCTGTTCCCATTTCCTTATACATGCTTCGGAGAATATAGTTGTGTAACTTTTGAAGAAGGCGACCATGTACCCATACGGCTTGAATATATAAAAGAAAAAGCAAGAAGGAGGTCCTAAGTCCTCCCCTTGCTTCTCTGTATGGTTGTCCATATTTACGTAGTACAAGGCATTCATTTCGGGCGAATTCAACCCTGAACGTATGCTAACACAGCAATTTTACCAGCTTACTTGCTGCTTGTACCTTCATCTGTAGTTGCATCTTTGTCTGTTCCAGTCGTACCTTGGTCAGTCTTGGTATCCGTACCTGTGGAGTCATCCGTTTTTGGTTCGGTTGTTTTCTCTCCTTCAGTTCCTGTACCCGTTGTACCTTCAGTTTTGCCTTCTTCAGCTTTTTCTGTTTTTGGCAACTTAACTTCTTTTACGATTTTGTCCAACTCATTTTGCATGAACGTATCGATCTCAGCAGCTGCCAATTGGCTCTTCAGACTTTCTTTTTGTTCAGCCGTCAATTTAGCAAAGTCAGCTTCTGTACGAGCTTCCACTTTCATGACGTGGTAACCGTACTCTGTCTCTACTGGATCACTGATTTTGTTCAGTGGCAATGTTTTTGCAGCTTCCTTAAATGCCTCTACCCAGCTGCCTACAGGTGTATTTTCATACAGTCCACCCTTTTCAGCAGAACCTGGATCTTCGGAATATTTTTTTGCAATTTCAGCAAAATCAGCTCCGCCATCCAACTTGGTTTTTACTTCTTTTGCAATCTTCAGTGCATCTTCTTTTTTACGCTCTTTTTGCGTTTTTGGATCTGTGAAGTTAATCAGCACGTGACGAACGGAAGCTGTTGTGAACTGATCTTTGTTTTTCTCAAACTCAGCCTTGATTGCATCGTCCGTAACGCCTGTTTCTTTATCTTTGATAACTGTCATGATTCGAGTCATGTAGCCTTTAATGTTATCGTCAGTCAGGTTCTGAGCTTTCAGCATTTCTGTCCACTGATCTGCCTGAACAGAAGCTTTCATTTTATCGAATTGCTCAGTTGCCGCTTTTGTACCGGCTGTTTTGGCATCTTCGCTTGCTTTGCCACTCAGATATTCATAAGCAACTTCCTGTTTCACCAGATACTCTTTGAAATCGTCCATATCCATCATTTGTGCATACTCCGGATAGAGGAATTTCATGACACGTTGCTCCATGTCAAATTCATTGGCTGTAATAGTACCACCATCATACGTAGCGACTACAGCACTTGTATCCGTCGATTCCGGTGTTTTTGCTTCTTCCTTCTTGCCACATGCAGCAAGCAGTGATAAGGATAGTACTGCGACCATGCTCACAGACAGTACTTTTCCTACTTTTTTATACTTTGGTAACATCCTTTAGTTCCCCCTTTGATTTAAAAGCCGTCTTCATGGACTCCAGAATATTCTCTACCAGCTCCATCAGTTGCTTATCCCCAAGCCCCTTGCCTTTAGCGTGAATCAGCATATGGGGTCCTTGTTCAAATTGTACACGTCTTTCGAACTGATTTCCAATGTGCGCGATTTTTGAGAGTTCAAAGGCATGTTCACGCCCTTCATAGAACTTCACGGTAATGTCCTCACCACGTTGGGAGATGGACTCAATACCGTAGATTTTGCCGTATACTTTCATCCGCGCAACAGCCAGCAAGTTAATGACGGCTTCCGGAAGATCACCGAATCGGTCAACCAATTCGTCTTCCAGCTCCATCGCATCGTCGAAGGATGCAATGACCGCCACTTTTTTGTAGATCTCAATCTTCTGAATACTGTCATAGATATAATCGGACGGCAAGTAGGCATCGATACTGAGATCCAGGGTTGTGTTCCACTGGTCTGAAGGTACCGGCTCTTCACCAAGCATCGTAACTTTGCGTTTGTTGATCTCCTCTGCGAGCATCTGGGAATACAGATCAAACCCGACGGAAGCGATGAAACCATGCTGCTCCGCTCCTAGCAGATTTCCCGCACCACGAATCGACAAGTCACGCATGGCGATTTTGAATCCTGAACCCAGTTCGGTGAATTCTTTGATTGATTGCAGACGTTTCTCAGCAACTTCAGTAAGCACTTTATCCCGTTGGTACGTAAAATAGGCATACGCAATACGGTTGGAACGACCCACACGTCCGCGCAGCTGATACAGCTGGGAAAGTCCCATTTTATCCGCATCATGTACGATCAGTGTATTTACGTTCGGAATATCTACCCCGGTCTCGATGATACTTGTGCTCACAAGCACGTCATATTCACCATCCAGGAAGTCCAGAATGGTTTTCTCCAGCTCTGTTTCCGACATCTGACCATGTCCCACACCAACTTTGGCTTCAGGCACAAGCTCAGAAATTTCGGCAGCCATCTCCTGAATTCCCTGAACACGGTTGTAGAGGTAATATACTTGCCCACCACGGGCAAGCTCACGCTCAATGGCTTCACGAACAAGCGCCTGGCTGTGTTCAACCACATAGGTCTGCACCGGGAAACGATTCTCTGGTGGAGTCTCGATAACGGACAGATCACGCACACCCAGCATGGACATATGAAGCGTACGCGGAATCGGCGTTGCCGTCAGCGTCAGCACGTCCACATTGGTTTTCAGCTTCTTCAGTTTTTCCTTATGAGTTACTCCGAAGCGCTGTTCCTCATCAACAATGAGCAGTCCCAGGTCCTTAAACACCAGGTCCTGCGACAGCAATCGATGCGTCCCGATGACAATATCCACTGTGCCTGCCTTGATGCCTTTGGCTGTTTCATTCTGCTCTTTACGGGAGCGGAACCGGCTAAGCACATGAATGTTGAACGGATAACCGGAGAAGCGCTCACGGAACGTCTCAAAATGCTGCTGTGCCAAAATGGTTGTTGGCACGAGTACAGCCACCTGTTTGCCTTCAATAGCTGCTTTAAATGCAGCCCGAATAGCCACCTCGGTTTTGCCGTAACCAACATCCCCACACAATAAACGATCCATTGGACGGTTTTGTTCCATGTCCTTCTTGATTTCTTCGATCGCACGCACCTGATCACGTGTCTCATCGTAAGGGAACATGTCCTCAAATTCCTGCTGCTCCGCAGAATCTTTGTCGAATCCAAACCCTTTGGAGGTCTGACGCTCTGCATACAGCTTAATTAGATCATCAGCAATATCCTGTACGGATGTGCGGACTTTATTTTTAACCCGTGTCCACTCATTGCCGCCCAGCTTGTATATTTTCGGTTCTTTTTCTTCGGAACCAACATATTTCTGAATCAAATCAATCTGCTCAATAGGTACAGACAATTTGTCTCCACCCGCATAGAGAATATGCATGTAGTCCTTATGAATACCGCCTACCTCGAGGGTGCCGATCCCAAGGTACTTACCAATCCCGTGGTTCTGATGAACGACATAATCGCCCACTTTTAGCTCGCTATAGGATTTGATCCGTTCAGCATTGTCTACATTCCGAATTGGTTTGCGTACTTTACGCTGTTTTTGCGAGAACATCTCGCCCTCGGTCACGACAGCCAAATGAATGGACGGCATTTCAAATCCCGTTTGCAAATTACCGATCATCATCTCTGGCTCTGGAATATCATAGTCCATCAGTACCCGGCGCATCCGCTCGAGTCGCTCCTCACCGTTCGCCAGCATGAGCACTTGGACTCCGGCCTTATGCCAACGCTCCATCTCTGCCTTCAGTACGTTCATCTGTCCATGGAAATCCTGCATGCCACGACTGATGAAGTTCAGAATGTTCTGTGGTTGGGTGTGTGGAACTTGGCGCAAAAAGATTGACATAAACAGCGTCTGGAATGGACGCTCATACAAGAGTTCATCACCGTCTGCGGATAAAGGAAGATCCGGAAGTGTTTTTCCGTTTTGCATCAAATGCAGATTCCACTCCGATTCATCACGGTCAAGCTGTTTCGATGTCTCCGATAGTCTGGCAGGCTCATCAAGAACCAGCAGGGTATCTTCCGGCATATAGTCGTAGATCGTTTTGTTCTCCGGATAGAGCGGAGAAATATATTTATACATTTCGGAGAAATACACGTGCTCCCGCAAAAGCTCGATCTCCCGGTGAATTTCTTCACGAAGACGCAGCTTCGCCTGCCGATCCGTCATTTTCTCCAGCTGTTGCTCCAGCAAAAGAGCAGCCGCATCGGCAGCCTTTTCCATACGTTCACGATCTGCAATTAACTCCTTGCATGGTAAAACCGTAATTTCCTCAATCCGTTCAATCGAACGCTGATCCGCTGGATCAAATGTCCGAATGGAGTCGATCTCATCATCAAATAACTCCACCCGATATGCGATCGATGAAGTAACCGGATAGAAGTCGATGATACCTCCGCGTACACTCATCTCACCACGAGATTCCACGCGTTCCACACGCTCATATCCGAGCTTTACCATCTCCAGCAGGAAGGAGTCCAGTTGAAGTGTGTTGCCCTGTTTAATCAAAATTCGAGCATTGGCCATCACTTCCGGAAGCGGAACATAACGTCTTACGCCAGAAAAGGGAATAACAACAACGCCCCTGAATCCCTGGGCGCAGCGGACCAACACATCAATACGCTGACCCAATGTTTCCGGGCTGGAAACAGCAGCTTCCGCAGCGACAAGTTCGTTGGCAGGATAAATCAACACCTGATCAGGTGAAAGCGCTTCCTGTAAATCTTCTGCAATTTTTTGAGCTGAAAACATATTATGTGTTACTACGAGCAATGGTCGGTTCATTTCCTGATGCAAGGCAGCCAGCATAATCTGACGCGCCGAGCCGGATAGACCCGAAACCAATTGTTCCTTCATGCCGGACTTGATTCCGGCTGTAATGGACCCGAAGTCCGGATCTTTGGAAAAAGCCTGTATAAGTGCTTGTAACAAAAGGGGCACCTCTCTTATAACTTACTTGATTATCTCACGCATACGCGTAGCATCACTATTAAAATGGATACAAATTCCTTTTTGTCCTGTTTCATCATATCGGATTACTCGCAACATTGCCACATCTGTTGATGCGGCTGAGCCTGATTTCGAGATAGCGATGGCTTTCATGCCAACTGAAAAGAAGCCTCAGCAGGCTGCCAAGGCTATAAAAGGTGGAGCGTTATTACGCAACCGCCCTCAACTGTCATTCGATCCTGTACAGGCGATGTCTATTGAAGCGGACTCGCGAGCAGGCTAAGCTCCGGATTGTGCTCCAGGGCTTCCTTACAGTAATCACATGTAATCCGAACGGTAATGTCACCACCGGAATTATACGCTATTATATCCCTCCGCTCGTCGGGGGTCAAGAAATGAAAGCCGAGCTCTACTTCCGTTATCTGGGCAGAATCGATTCGTCCAATAAAGGTACGGCAATGCCTACATACGTAATTCACTGACATGTTTATGCCTCCTGAACATGGTTTATACATCCAGTATGTCCAGTATGGCTGAATCGAACCCGTCTTTTATGATCATTTTACCAGTATGTCTAACAAAATTAACCGTTAAACTTCGCCATTGTTTGTTCAAACGTGTGAGTCAAGCTATGCTCCAGAGCATCACATGTTTGCTCAATGGTCTGATCAAGGGCTTCTTTTTCTTTCTTCATGAATGTCGACAGTACATAATCAACAATGGCATGTCCTGGTTCAGGTCGGGATATTCCCATGCGCACCCGGTTAAACTGCTGTGTACCGGTATGCTGAATAATGGACTTGATTCCATTATGTCCGCCTGCACTACCTTGGTAACGCAATCTGACTTTGCCAATCTCTGTATCCATGTCGTCGTACACAACAATCAGATCTTCAAGACTAACTTTATAAAAATCCATATATGCTCGAACCGATTCACCAGACAAGTTCATATAGGTCATTGGTTTGATCAATACAGTTTTCACGCCGCCAATATTGCCTTCTCCAATCAGCGCTTTACATTTATTCTGTGTAATGGAGATATTATGACGATCAGCCAACCGATCCAGTGCCATAAAACCGATATTATGACGGGTTTTGGCATAGTTCGAGCCTGGATTTCCAAGTCCGACAATCCACTTCATCTTGTTCCCTCCTTCGGATTAGCCTGAGGTGAGGCATAGACTTCGAATCTTATATTTCATATAATATCAGGAAAGTAAAGATCGATTTACTGTAGTATTTACAGTTCATATTTTATCGACCCAGGAAGGTGAGCGGGTTTTGCGCGAAGACAATGGACAACTGACTCAACATAGCGATTTTATCTATCATCTCGAATATCACGTACCTGTACAGGTATACGACCGCGACACCCATATTGAGATTGGTCTAATCACACGTTTCGATAATCAATTCGTCGAAATTGCCGACACGCTTTTTCATCGGCGTCGTTTCCGATTTATCTCCCGCCCCGGGTATTAACCATATAAGATGAACGAACCATTTTACACTGGATCACTGCGCGTGCAGAAACATCTTCCGGTGTAAATTAGTAGTTCAAACTTATATGGACTGACCAGCGTCTGTTTCACTTTTAATAAAACGGCACGCCGACAGGGGTTACATTTTCCATTGAACCGGAAAACGTAACCCCTCTACTACTTTATGCAGACATCCTTATTCAATTTCAAACAGCTTGCTGATTGACAATTCCTCATGAACCCGGATAATCGCTTCTCCGAGCAAAGGCGCTACAGACAACACTTTGAGTTTGCTTGTCGGATTAGCATGCGTAATTGGAATGGTATCCGTTACGATGACTTCCTTCAATGGTGCATTCTCCAAACGTTCCATCGCAGGTCCGGACAATACCGGGTGAGTACAGCACGCGTATACTTCTTTTACGCCGCCTTCCATCAGAGCATTCGCTCCCAGTACAATCGTTCCCGCCGTGTCAATAATGTCATCGATCAGGATGGCTGTTTTACCCTCGATGTTACCGATAATGTTCATCACTTCGCTCACATTTGGCTCAGGACGACGTTTATCGATAATCGCCAGGGGTGCATTCAGGAAATCAGCCAGTTTACGTGCGCGCACTACGCCACCGTGGTCAGGCGACACGACAACTGGATTTTCGATCTGTTTCGACCGGAAATATTGAGCCAGAATTGGCACGCCGAGCAAATGGTCAACCGGAATGTCGAAGAATCCCTGAATTTGCATTGCATGCAAGTCCATCGCGATGACACGGGTTGCACCCGCTTTTTCAATCAGGTTAGCAACCAGTTTCGCTGTAATCGGGTCACGCGAACGTGCCTTGCGATCCTGTCTTGCATAGCCATAGTAAGGAATAACGACGTTAATCGTCTTGGCAGATGCCCGTTTGAGTGCATCAATCATAACGAGCATTTCCATCAGGTTATCATTAACCGGCAAGCAAGTGGACTGCACGATATAAACGTGACAACCCCGAACACTCTCGGAGAGTTTCACTTGAATCTCGCCATCACTAAAGCTGGTTGTGTGAGATTCACCCATAGGGATCCCGATATAATCAGCAATTTGATGGGCAAGCTTGGGGTTAGAATTGCAAGTAAATATTTTTAATTTCGAATCAAAATAAGTCATAAAATAAAAACCCTCCGTGCTGGTTCATTGGAATCAATAAGCGTCTGCGACATGTCGGCACCTCCCCGATCTTCGGGAGGCAATCTTGTTATCAAAACCCCTTATTGGGGTTTGGCATTTTGTTTCTTGGCTTTGGCACGTCCGCGAATCTTCTCCGCATAACCAGGTTTATTCTCCTGACGTGGACGAGCAATGGCCAGATCATTCTCGGGAACGGAATGGGTAACGGTGGAACCAGCAACCACATAAGCGCCTTTTCCTACCGTAATCGGTGCAATCAGATTGACGTTGCTGCCTACAAAAGCATCATCTTCAATCGTTGTCACAGCTTTATTATAACCATCATAATTGACAGTTATTGCCCCGCATCCAACATTTACGTTTTTCCCTACTTTGGCATCTCCAATATAGCTGAGATGAGATACTTTGGAACCTTCATCAATTGTAGCATTTTTCACTTCAACAAAGTCACCAATTTTTACGTTGCGACCCAGTTTGGTCCCTGGACGCAAATTAGCAAATGGACCTACCGTTGCATCAGAACCAACCTCGGCATTGGATACTACCGAATGTTTAATTGTAACTCCGTCCTGAATAACGCTGTCTTCCACATCTGCCTGAGGACCAATATGACATGCTTCACCGATGGAAGTTGTGCCTTTGAGGATCGTCCCCGGATACAAAACTGTATCTGATCCAATCGTAACATCCGCTCCGATATATGTCGATGACGGATCAATGATTGTCACACCGTTCAACATATGGCGTACGGCAAGACGTTCACGCATGAAGGCTTCGGCTTGCGAAAGTGCAAGTCGGTCGTTAACCCCGATGGATTCTGCGATGTCATCCGACATGTAAGCTTCAACCACTTCTCCATCATTGCGGAAAATGCCAACCACGTCTGTGAGATAATACTCTCCCTGAGCGTTCTGGTTCGTCACTTTTTCCAGGGCAGCGAACAATTTTGCATTATCGAAACAGTATGTGCCCGTGTTAATCTCATTCACAGCATCTTCCTGCTCTGTGCAATCCTTTTGTTCCACAATCCGTTGTACAGATCCATCTTCTCCGCGAATAACGCGGCCATAACCTTTGGGATTGTCCAACTGAGCCGTAAGAACTGTCGCTGCTGCTCCGCTGCTCTCATGCAACTTCATCAGACCTTCCAACGTCTCACTGGTCACAAGCGGTGTATCTCCACAGACCACAATTGTAGAACCTGTCTCTCCGCCAAGCAAAGATTTAACCTGCTTCACTGCATGACCTGTACCCAGTTGTTCCGCCTGGAGTGCATACTCCGCTCTGGAACCCAAAAATGACTGCACCGCTTCGGCACCATGACCGACTACAACTACACTGCGTTCAACGCCTGCGCTGAGTGCTGCATCCAGCACATGTCCAACCATAGGTTTACCGCATACGGGATGCAGTACTTTGTACAATTTTGATTTCATTCGTTTGCCTTGCCCTGCGGCAAGAACGATTGCCATTCGTTTCAAAATTAACGACCTCCTGTTCTGAAAATCCCATTGAAATGCATTGCTGATCTATATCCAATGAGTATCGTTCAGCCGGCTTCAAGCCGGTCCTGTTCATCGCCTGCTGTCTCTGTAATCACACGTAACAACGCGGACACCAACGAATCGTGACCTATATGTATACGCCGTGTACCTGCGAGCTTAACCGAATCCCAATGATTCCTAAGATGCCGCCCTGCCACCAAGCGCACGATGCGCTTTTTGTTCTCTGCTAATAAACTCAATACTGAATATATCTTATTCCGGTCAAAAAGAAAAGAGAGCCATAAGACATGGCTCTCTTTTCCTTCGAACCCCAATAATGTTCTCAGGCACCTTCTTCAATGACTTCTTCCTCAGTTGCCGCACGATCGTATTCAGTCAAAACTGCTGCCTGAATCTTCTCACGCGTACCGGAAGAGATCGGGTGGGCGATATCACGGAACTCTCCATCAGGAGTACGCTTGCTCGGCATAGCAACAAACATTCCGTTGTTACCATCAATGACACGAATGTCATGAACGACGAATTCGTTATCGATGGTAATGGATGCGATAGCCTTCATTCTCCCCTCCGAGTTAACACGGCGGAGTCTGACATCCGTAATTTGCATGTGTGTGTTCACCACCTTTTTCCATCAGAACTTGGTGTATAATTCCACACAGCATATACGAACTCCTTCTTTTTATAACCACAAAAATTTCCTAATTTCAGGAATTTTTTTATTTAATACACAATTCGACAACGTTCATGCCAGGTCGATGGAAAAGACCTTTTAACGACATAACATTCGTCATCTTTCTACAGGTCAAAATAGTTACCAGGCTTGACGGAAATCTGTCTGCTCTTGGCATCAACCGCTGTAAGTTTCGCCAGAGATACGTAATCTGTTAGCAGACGTTCTTCTGAATCTACAGAACCAGATTCCACCAGTACCCCTACCCCCGCAACTGTAGCATTAAACTCGGCCAAAAGATCGATCATTCCTTGCACCGTACCCCCGGCCTTCATGAAGTCATCCACAATAAGTACTCTGGAATGCTCACGCATCGCCCTACGAGACAGGGACATGGTATGCAGACTTTTATGGGACCCGGATACATAATTGATACTTACGGCCGATCCTTCTGTAGCCTGATGGTCCCTGCGTACGAGCACGACAGGCAGGTTGAGCTGGGCTCCGGTCGCATAAGCCAGTGGAATTCCTTTGGTTTCTACCGTCATAACCACATCAATATTCATATTGCCAAAGGCCGTTGCAAAAATCTTGCCGGCTTCATTCATCAATGCGGGCTGACCAAGCAAATCGGACATGTACAGGTATTCTCCAGGCAAGATCCGATCAGGTTGCGCGAGCTGGGTCGAGAGCCGCTCCGCAAATGCCAGTGCCAGTTCTCGGGATACCTTCGGAATCCATCTTACTCCCCCGGCTGCTCCAGCCAGTGTATGCAGTTCTCCTGACCCACCTTCTTCGAACACTTCCTTGATAATAGCCAAATCTTCACTAATTGAAGACTTTGCGGCACCATAACGTTCGGCAAAAGTGGTCAACGGAATAACCGTATGCGGTCTGGACAATAAGTATTGCGTCATTTCAACCAGCCTTGCGCTTCGTTTTAACTTCTTCACAGAGATCCATCCTCACGATCACGGAAACATCCAAATCCGAATAATTATTTAAAAATATACCACCTTTATACGTGTTTGTACATTATAAAAGCGAATTTCACGTCAACATACGTACAGCGTACACTTCTTTACAGAAACCACGCAGACCATTGTATATCCGGGCAACCTTTGATTCTTTGGAGACCAGACCAAATACCGTTGGACCGCTACCGGACATTAACACGCCGTCTGCACCCAATCGAATCATGGCATCCTTCAGATGCTGAACTTCCGGATACAGTTTCAACGTTACATCTTCAAGTACATTGCCCATTTGGTTACATACTTCCGTAAATGATTGGTTACGAATAGCCTGCTCCATTTTAGCCGCACTCGGATGACGAACAATCTTGTCACTGCGGAACCGTCCGTACACATCGGCTGTAGACACATTGATCGGAGGTTTGGCCAGAATCACCCAGCATTGCGGCGGATTAGGAATGGGAGTTAACTTCTCACCACGGCCTGTAGCAAGTGCAGTCCCTCCTGTGATACAGAATGGAACATCCGACCCAAGTTCAGCTCCAAGCTCCTGCAGTTCGTGATCCGGTATATTCAACCGCCACAGACGGTTCAATCCACGCAGCGCTGCTGCTGCATCACTGCTGCCCCCGGCAAGTCCGGCTGCAACAGGAATCTTTTTATCCAGATGAATATGGACGCCCGTACGCACGTTATAGCGCTCCTTAATGAGTCTGGCTGCCTGGAAAGCCAGATTCTTCTCGTCCAGCGGAATATAACCCGCCTGACTGGAGATGAAAATGGTATCTCGCGGCAGCTCCGACATTTCCAGCCGATCAGCCAGATCGACCATGGTCATGATCATTTCAACTTCATGGAATCCATCGCTTCTTTTATGTAAAACGTCCAGCATCAAATTAATTTTAGCAGGCGCTTTTTCGTAAATTTTCAAGGCGTTCACCCGTCCTCACCTTTTCCCTAAGACAACTTAACATATTATATCAAAATGGGGCTGTCAAGTCATTTCTATTCCGCATCTAAGGGGAAAAAGCGGGGTTGTTCCTGACGGATTTCCCCGCTTTTCAGTCTGCTTGAACCGGATTAAGATTTGCGGGCAGCCTGCTCAGCAAGTTGAATGGCTCTTTTCACCATGTTTCCTGCATCCTTGGCTTTGATTCCACCCCAGCCTTCCTTTTGGACCGTATCATAGAAGCCAAGATCTTTCGCAAGCTCATTCTTCAGATCCTCTGACATGACACTTCTTCTTCTGCGACTCATGAACCATCCTCCTCCAAAGTATCCTTCATAATGTGATGAGTTCGTTCACGTTTTGGACATCTTGTCATCAGGCTATATTCAGTTTCCTGCATTGCTTTAAGAAACTGTCCCTTCACCTGTCCATATAGTATGCCGCGACCGTTCCTCGCTCATTCCTGAGTATGTATGGGTTACGTTAGAGGACGAATTGGTGTTTAAAAAAACAAAAAAGCGATCCGCCTTGTGGGGCGAATCGCCTGTAAATCGATACTTACGTCTCCATATAGGAGCTATGCGTCTGGCTGCCCGGGTCATAAACCATGACTTCCACCGACTCCGTAAGTATATCCGCATAACTATAAGATACTCGCTTGAAGGTTTCTTGCTCCTCATCAAGCTTAACAATAAAAACAGAAGGGTACGTTTCTTCCAATACACCCGTACGCTCAATGGTCTTACGGCGGCCACCATTAGCCCGCAACATAATTTTCTGACCAATATGTGCATCGAGATTGCGTTTGATATCCAACAGCGTGTTTTTAGCCATTGTCGACGACCACCTCTTTTCTTGTCCATTATACCGGATTTTACAGTCATTGTCAAATCAAAACTAATTATTATATCAGCATCAAAAAGTTGTTGTCAATGAATTTTTTTGCAAACAAAAAAAGCCCCAAATTGGGACTTTAAATGGCCTACATCAGACTGCCGACGGGTTCACTTTTAACGTAGATAAATCATTCAGCCCAGGCAGACCTACCCGGTAACTCCCCCGTGTCTCGACACCACCCACACCCTGGCTACCACTGATGGTATTGTGCAGAACATCACTCATATTGACCGTATCACGCACAGATGTGAAGGAGGCCTTGGCTGCCACATAGACCGGGTCAAGTGCATGAATGAGAATTCTGCCTGGAGAACTGGCAAAGTTCGCTCCAGCGCGCAGCAGTGCCTCAAAATGGGACTGACAGGCCCCTGCCACAATAGTGAGTGCGTCCAGATGGCGTTCATATTGTCTGGCCACCTGAATGGCCGACACAAAATTTTGCGAGTTCTTGTAGCTACCAAGACTATATAAGTCATAGGGCTGACGTGTCTTTAGCACCCCATCATGACCCGTAATAACTACGATATCCGGACGTACTTTGGGTAATAAGCGGTATAAGGTATCTGCCATTGCCGATTCATGGACATATTGTCCCTCTGCGGGCACACGAAGTTGCTCATAGAGATCCATACTTTTTTTCAAATAGTTCGGATCTCCATCCAGATGAAGCACCTTTCCAGGCATTTCAAAATAAGCCGGTTCCTGCTGAGCAGACCAATCCTGTACCAGACCTTCACGATTCCGCTCAGCCTGTTCCATACGATTCTGCTGCAGGCGAGACAGGGTCTGATGTGCTTTAACATGCGCCTGTCTGGTCTTGGCGCTTTGCGGTTCATAGGGAACCTGTATCAAATCGTCCACTGGGGAATCGGCAAGCAGCCGGAACTCAGTCCCTTTAATGACCGCAGCATCCAACTGGAGGCCTTCCACCCGAAAAGTCACATCGCCACCGTATGACTTCCGAACGACCAAGTCTCCGATATTCATCAACGTAATCACCTCTACCCCATCGTATGGGCAAAGACCCGGTTTGGTTCATTCAAATTTTACAGCGCTGCACGTACCCCTGCTTCCCACATTACGGTGCTGAGTGTAGCGTACTCCTGCAGACTCAATGTCTCTCCGCGTCGGGACGGTTGAATACCTGCCTGCTCCAGCAGAATGTCTGCCTGTTCCCGGTTCTCCTTTGTGAAGAAGCGTGCCTTCAAGTTGTTTGAGATTGTTTTTCTCCGCTGGGCAAAAGAAGCCTGTACCACTTCGAAGTAGTGTGCTTCATCCGGAATCTCCACTGGCGGTTGCTCACGCACTTTCAGCTTAATAACAGCTGATTCCACATTAGGTTGCGGAATGAAGACTGTAGGAGGCACAATACACACAAGCTCCGGCATACTGTAGTACTGAACTGCGATGCTCAGACTGCCGTAGTCTTTTGATCCTGGTGCAGCAGCCATGCGTTCAGCCACTTCTTTTTGGATCATGACAACAATGCTGTCTACCGGCAGCTTCTCTTCCAACAGTTTCATCATGATTGGAGTCGTTACATAATAAGGCAGGTTAGCCACGACACTGACTTTGTCCACGGATGCAAAATCCGTATTAAACAACTCAGCCAGATCAAGCTTCAGCACGTCCCCATGATGAACACGTACATTCGAATAAGGCTGCATCACTTCTCCCAGGATGGGGATCAAGCGCTGATCAATCTCTACGGCTGTGACAGGACCAGCTACCCGAGCGAGTCGTTCCGTAAGGGCTCCAATACCCGGACCGATCTCCAGTGCACCCTTGGACTGGTCTAAATCGGCTGCATTAACGATTTTGTTCAGTATATTTTGATCGATCAGAAAGTTCTGGCCCAGACTTTTCTTAAATGAGAATCCGTGTCTTTGAATAATTTCTTTGGTTCGCTTGGGCGTTGCAATTTCTATCGTCTCTTCCATGTCCTTCATATGCTCACAATCCTTCACGTTCAATTTGCGCTAATGCTGTAGAGAACTCTTCCCGTGTAATCTGAAATACACTGAGACGTTTGTGAAACTGCTTCCCGTTACAATATCCGATGCCCAGCAGATTGCCCATCTCCATGCGACGTGCAGCAGCCTGCGGATGCACAATAAGTCCTGCCGCGATCAGGTCCTCCCAATCGATCAGGCTCGGAGCACCTTCGTATGAAGTATGTACACGCGCCAGAGCATGACGGATCGCCTCTGGTGAGGCATTCTCCACTCCAATGTCTCCTTTGCGCGTCGCATCGGCTTCCGGAATGAAGGCATGTTTGCAGCCAGGGACCTTATTCGCAATAATTTTACGAATGCGTTCGCCAGCATGATCCGGATCTGTCAGTACAATGACTCCCCGTCTCTCCTGAGCAAGCGCAATCCGCTTCAGAATGCGTTGGTTGATGGCTGATCCACCTGTTTCTATTGTATCGGCTTCAACGGCACGACGGATGGCTACCGTATCGTCACGGCCTTCCACCACAATGACTTCTTTTATCATGTTCCATTTCTTCCTTTCTAACGCAAAAAGAAGAGGAATATCCTCTTCTCTGCCAAACGGCGGGGGAGACTGAATTCAGACTCCTCCGCCGCATATTCCGCATGAATCATTCATGCAACTATTTTATAGCATTCCCATTTCAAAGTAAAACGATTTTAGTTCGCTTCCGGCTTCACCGGACCGATCACGTAGACCGTCTTGCCTTTCTTACGTCCAAAATTCAGGGCATGCTTCACACTGTCATAATACACATCAATTTTGTTGCCTTTAATGGCACCGCCTGTATCTTCCGCACGACGGAATCCCAGACCTTCGATATATACCCACCAGCCAATTGGAATGACTTTGGGATCAACCGCAATGGTGCGTCCTTCCGTTACACGAGTACCGGAAGCTGTTTTAGTTCCAATGCCAGGCTCTTCGGAAGAGTAGGCAGTCATGGATACATTTTTAAGTACTTTGGAGTATTTAAAAGAAGTCCCGGATACGGTAATTACTTTGCTGCCCGAGGCAGATGTTTTCTTCGAGTTCGTTGTTGTAGCCTTTTTGGTTGTTGAAGTTTGAGCCGATACGGTCTGAATCTCTGGTTCTTTCACGACCGGTTTTGCTTTGGTGCCGACAGCAATCACTTTATCTACACGATTATTCGCGACAGATTTGCCGACCATTTTTTTGGAGACCAATTCCCCATCCTGAAATACCTTTTCGATGTGCTGTACAAGTTTGCCTTCCTTGCCGTTCACAACGACACGGTTATCCCCTTTGTACAAGCTAGGGTCAGCCGTTTTAATTACTTTGTAAGCGATCGGATGTTCTACATCCACTGTACGCTTTGTTACGCGCACTACACGAATCTTCATATCCGCTTTGATCGAAGTTCCAAGCGCCGGATACACTTTATCATTACTTTCAACTTGAATACCTGATTTTTGAATTGCATCTTCTACCGATGAATCGGTTGTATACAGAGTCTTGGTGTCTCCGTCTGCCGTAATGTTGACTGGAACGGCCCGCTCAATAACGATTCGGTCTCCATCTGTAATCGCCCCGTTCATGGACATGGATACCTTATCGTGAGGGCTGACTGTGATCGACTGCTCCTCCAGCATTTCCTGAAGCATTCCTGTACGAGTCTCTACCACCTGAGCTTTGCCATCAATAACCAGTGAAATTTGTTTCCCGGCCTGACCGTAAACGACTAACAAGATCATGATTGTAAGCGCAATTGAGAAAATCGCGATCAATGCCATTTGACGCATGTTCTCATGCTTCCACCGCAACGCGAAAGACTTACTGGATGATCGTGACTCATGGGTCTCTTCTGGTTGGAATGTGCCCACTTCTCCGTCCTCCTTCATAGCCTCGCCGTCTAAAGTAATGCATGATGTCTTTGACGTGACTATACCAAATTTTCTACAGAACACAGATTGGACCAACATAATCCGGTTCTGCACCATGAATCAATCTTCGCAACATGATGTCATCCTCCTGAATACCTACCGTATGATGACAATATTTCTTTTATTCAAAAACAAAAAAGCCAAAGAAAGAGTGTAAGAGGAACTCTTTCGTGGCTTCCGAATGATTTTGAATATCGGAAATTCATGCACGAGGTTGCCTCTCTTTTTCCGCTTGCGAGGTTAGCTGTCGGGTTCGGGCGAAAGAGAGCCGCCCTATCTTAGGTCACCCGCTCATGGCGGACGCCCTTGAATTCACCCCGAGACCCAAAGAAGAAATCAAATACGGCTTCGCAGTTCCCTTCGCTGCTTTTGGGTCAGCGAACGTTGCGCATCGGCCAAATACACCGATGTTTAAGCCCTATTGGTTCCCCCGCTCTCCGTTAACGGAGACTCAGCGAGACTGATTCATGAAAGTAATGTTGTTTCATCGGAAAGTGTCCCTTTGTTCATCCCCCGAACATCTGTCCAATTTTCCGCACAACAATTCACTGAAAAGATGATATCCTGTTTTGATGCATGTTGTAAAGCGTTGATCAAGTACGTTTTTCTGAATATTTGGTTAAAATATTGTAATATTCTTGATTTATTTGGATCAAAGGGCAAATTACCTCCGCTTACCTGCCTTTTTCACCTCATTTGCTCGTTTTTTTAACGAATTCCAAATCGTTCCATGGCATTTTTGGTTGTTATTGCAGCAATTTCCTCCACCGAAATGCCTTTAATTTCCGCTGCTGCCTCTGCAACCAGACGTACATGCGCTGTCTCATTTCGCTTCCCACGATAAGGGTGAGGTGTCAAATATGGAGCATCTGTTTCAATGAAAAACCGGTCCATAGGAACCTTCGCCAGCACCTCTTTGGGCTGCTTTGCATTTTTGAATGTGATCGGTCCTCCGAAAGAGAGATGGAAGCCCATATCTAGACAACTTTTCGCTGTTTCCCAGCTGCCCGAGAACGAGTGCATTACACCACCAACCTCACCCGCCTTCTCTTCACGCAAAATTCTTATGATATCCTCATGTGCATCCCGATTATGGATGACAATCGGCATGTTCACTTCACGCGCCAAAGCAATTTGTTGTCGTAATACGCGATGCTGTATTTCTTTTGGTGATGTATCCCAATGATAATCCAATCCAATCTCACCGATCGCAACCACTTTTTCATGTTTGCATAAAGATGCAATCCACTCCAAATCGCCCTCCTGCATTGTGATCGCATCTACGGGATGCCACCCTACAGCTGCATATATAAAGTCATATGTTTCAGCGAGTTTCATTGTGGTTGGAATTGTCTCCCGGTTAAAACCAATGTTGATCATGCGACCAACTCCTGCATCCACAGCACGCTGAATCATGTCCTCGCGGTCCTCGTCGAATTGTGGTGCATCCAGATGTGTATGTGTGTCGAACAGCATCATGTCTGTATCTCCCTTCATGTCGAAATAACGACTATCTTCTTTTTCAAAATCAAATTTGTAAAATTCAATAATTCAATGACTCATACATAAAACATTTTGGGTATCTGTGTATTACATCATTACGTTTGTTTCTTCACAACTACAATATATAGAAGATATACGGATATTCTGATCTATATATTGCTAATTGTGCTCATTCTTCCTGCTTGCATTTACAAAATTATGTCGATCTACATATACGCCCCATTAAAGCAGATTACTGTATCATGAAAAATAGCTCTTTTAGAAAGTGTTTTGATATCGAAATTCTTCATCGGATTATACCCACACGATTACAAGAAATAGGGGCGTATATGTGACGGTAATTCGTGAATAATCGCATCCACCTTGTTTTGCGGGTAATACAAATGATGTTTCCCTCGGTGAAGCCCACTGATGGAACGGACAATGTCAGATACTTCTGACAACTCACGTAAATTGTCCTGTCGATCCAGAAGAAGAATCTGCTTATCTGTAGATTCATCCGGACGAAACACATCATACGGATTATCCGAGGGAAAATCAATTTCAAGATCATATTCGGGATCGAGACCAGCCTGTACAAAAGCTTCCCGAATCTCTTCCATCATTGTCAAGTCGACCTGTTCAAGCTCTACATACTTATATAACTTGCGATCCATAAAACGTTCGCATAACTCACTTAGAACAGTATCGTCCTCCTTGCGCCACTGCGTAAATGCCGTCTGAATTAAGGCTTCATCCAACTGCAAATATTCATCTACGGATAATTCTCCTGCAAATAATTGAGGGAGTGGATCAATCATGAAGCGAAATTTAAAACCATGTTGTATGAGTGTTTTTGCTCGCTTGAATATTTGCCGCAATATAATTTCAGAACTACGAGTTACCGGATGGAAGTAAATCTGCCAATACATCTGATACCGAGACATGAGGTAATCCTCCACAGCATGCATGCCTGACTCCTTGACTACAATCCGCCCATGATAAGGACGCAGCATCCGAAGGATACGATCAAGGTCAATCGTGCCGTAATTTACACCTGTAAAATAGGCATCCCTGAGCAAATAGTCCATTCGGTCTGCATCAAGCGGACTGGTCACCAAGTTCACCACAATCGGCTTTTCATACGTTTTTTGAATGACAGACGCTACTTTCTCAGGAAAATCAGGAGCATACCGTCTTAAGATCGCCCCTACTTCGGTATCACCTGTAATAATGCGACAAGTCCATTCTTCGTGATTCATGTCAAAAGCTTCCTCGATGGAGTGAGAGAATGGCCCATGCCCGAGATCATGAAGTAGAGCTGCACACAGAGCTACAATCTTTTCTTCCTTCGGCCAATCCGAATAATGACTTCTTTCAAATTGAGAAATGATCTTGCGTGTGATCTCATAAACACCTAGTGAATGTGAGAACCGACTATGCTCTGCTCCGTGAAAGGTAAGGTAAGATGTGCCCAGCTGACGAACCCGGCGTAAACGCTGAAATTCCGGGGTGTTAATTAACTGCCATATAACCGGATCTTGCACGTGGATATAATTATGTACCGGATCTTTGAATACTTTCTCTTCCGTTAAACGTTGTTCCATGTCGACTCACTCCTTTAATCTCTTTTATATTAACGCTTTGAGCTCTGCGATTCACCTAAGATTCGACACTATATGACGAACTTTGTCGAATTAAGTAGTTTTGTCGTTTTCCAAATCGACAAAGCTGACATTGAGGTTTAAATGCGAAAAACGGCTGCCAATCCCTTACCACCAGTAACCTTGTGAAAAACATCCTTAATTTTAAGCTAATTTTAAGGTTGACTGATTTGGGAATCGTTGGTATGATGGGTATCATAAAACATAAAATAATGTCGAATAATGACAATGATAGTTAGCTGAGAGGAGCACTGATTATAATGATGAAATCAACAGGTATTGTAAGAAAAGTGGACGAACTGGGACGGGTAGTTATTCCAATTGAATTGCGCCGTACGCTCGGTATTGGTGAAAAAGATGCTCTGGAAATCTACGTTGACGGCGAGCGCATCATGTTGAAAAAATACGAGCCTGCTTGTATCTTCTGTGGTAATGCAGAGAACGTTACTTACTTCAAAGGTAAAATTGTTTGTAACGAATGTATTTCCGAAATCCCTGCACCTGTGACAAAATAAGAAAAACCAGGTATACTGGACTTATCTAAATTGTTATTTCTAACCTTTTTAATATTCCTTAATGACCTTCCCGGTGTGAACCCCACCGCGGAAGGTATTTTTTTTGCCCGGAAGAGAATGAAATTTGTTTGGAATTTTTTTTGAGCCACTCTGCTCTTTTTAATATTCCACTAAGGTTGGATATAAGCTTCTTTTCAGGTTATTCAACAGAAGATATTTGGTTAGATTACTACTCGATTAATGCATTATATACATCCCGTTTCGTCAGACCGCGATCGGTAGCCGTTTTTTTCATTGCATCTTTGCGGTTATGTCCTTCACCCTCATAATGGCTGACATGATCCGCGAGTGACATGAGCTGCCACCATGCTTCGCGCTCAGCCTTACGCTCCTCTTCCTTAATGCCTTCTACCAGCAAACAGTACTCGCCAAGAGGCGGATGTTCTTCAAGCCAGTCTATACATTCCTTCACGGTGCCCCTTGCGAATTCCTCATGACGCTTGGTTAGTTCACGAGCCAGGACAATCGAGCGATCACCCAGAATTTCTTCGAGGTGGACTAATGTTTTCCGAATACGGTGAGGCGATTCATAAAATAACAAAGTCCCGTTGGATTCGTCAAAAGCCTCCAGCACTTTTCGCATATCCTTTTTCTCCCGCGGCAAAAAACCGCCGAATGTAAAACGCTCGGTCGGTAATCCGGACACGATCAGAGCAGACAACGCAGCGTTGGGTCCAGGGATGGGAATGACCGTTATTCCGGCCTCCAGTGCAAGCTGTACAAGGTCAGAACCAGGGTCCGAAATAGCTGGCAAACCAGCATCGCTGACAAGTGCCAAATTTTTTCCTTCTATTATATAGCGTATCAGTTCAGGTCCACTCGCCCCCTTATTATGCTCATGATAACTAAACAGCATCGAAGGTGTAATTTCAAAATGGGTAAGCAGCTTTCGGGTCTGACGTGTATCTTCTGCTGCAATGATGTCACAACTCTGCAATGTCTTGATGGCCCGGAAGGTCATATCCTCCAGATTACCAATGGGTGTTCCAACCAGATAGAGCTTGCCTGATCCTTCAGGCTGCTCCGCATAGCTTTTTTGAATATGCAAAGTCATCTAAAGCCCTCCTTTCGTAGTACGCTCAGCATGTTGCTGACCATAGTAAATATCCATAATCTCTTCGCAGTATTTCCCCTCCTCATTGTAGACAATGAGTGGAGGAAGCATCCTTACTTCCGGTTTGCCATCTTTCATTCCTTCAATTAACACCATGTTGGCTTCCAGATGAGCACGGGGATGTACCAACCGAATCCGTTTAGGTTCCAGCTTATATTCGCGCATGAGCGAGATAATCTCTGCAAGGCGCTGTGGACGATGAACCATCGATACTTTGCCGCCATTACGTACAAGTCGACTGCAAGCTTGTATCACTTCTTCCAGAGTACATCCGATCTCATGACGTGCCATTGCCTGATGTGTGTTCATTTTAAGATCACTGCCATTCAGAGGCATGTATGGAGGATTAACCGTTATTGCATCGTATACAGCATGTCCTGTTTCTTTCACCAGTTCTCGCAAATCACCTTCACGAATCATAATCGACTCATCCAGTGTATTTAATTGCACACTGCGACGCGCCATATCAGCCAAACGTGGTTGAATCTCGATCCCTTCCAAACTAGCCTGCGTACGCGTTGTAAGCAAAATGGGAACTACCCCGTTACCTGTACACAAATCAAGTACACGACCCCGTTTAGGTACGGAAGCAAACCGGGCTAATAATACGGCATCCATCGAAAAACTAAACACTTCATCACTTTGAATAATTCTCAGATCATGAGAGAGCAGATCATCAATCCGCTCTGACTCATGTAACACAACTTCATTTGCTTTCATATGTTACGCTCATCCTCCGGTACTCTATATCTCATGTTCGTTTAGTTTAAGTTTATAACCTTGAAAAAAAACCGTAGGGGATCCCTACGGTCACTTCATTTATTCAAAAAAGACAGGCAGAACAGACAATCGCCTTCCGTCCGCAAATGTCCATAATAGACGTTGCAGATATGGAAGCCTTCGTGATACAACCGAGCCAGATTATCATACCCTTCACCCACAACATCCTCGCCTGTAGCCGGACCTGCTGGCCTTGCTACAGGAGCGAGTGCTGAGGAGATCGGCAGATCTGCCGGAGCCTCACGTTTGAGCAGTTTGCGCAACTGCTCATTCTCGATGGTAAGCCGCTG
Source organism: Paenibacillus sp. 2003 (assembly GCF_031455635.1). NCBI lineage: Bacteria > Bacillati > Bacillota > Bacilli > Caryophanales > Paenibacillaceae > Paenibacillus > Paenibacillus sp. 2003. The sequence goes on from NZ_JAVDTB010000014.1 coordinate 58,335, forward strand.
ATTATCCTCAAGCAGCTCCTTCACAATCATTTTTAACTCTCCTAAATCACCGTGCAACTGACCCAGTTGGGTTTCCATTTCATGAATGTGCGTAAACAGATTTTTCTTTTCCAAGTTTCCACCCCGAAGCAACCTTTATGGTTTACTTGATAACGACGTCATCCAGCGGAAGTTCTTTGACTTTACTGATGTCGAACAGTTGAACATGGACTGTGCGGCTACCGGCATTAATTCCGACAACTTTTCCTTCACCCAATGAGGTGACGACCAATTTGCCTACAGCTGGCAGTTCTTCTCTCACACTTTCATAGTTATCATGCTCAAATTTCAGACAGCACATGAGTCTTCCGCACAACCCTGAAATTTTCGTCGGATTCAGTGACAGGCTCTGATCTTTAGCCATCTTGATTGATACCGGCTCAAAGTCTCCCAGCCAGGAAGAACAACACAACACACGGCCGCAAGGTCCGATTCCGCCAAGCATCTTCGCTTCATCACGTACACCAATCTGTCTCAGCTCGATTCGTGTCCGGAATATGCTTGCCAGATCCTTGACCAGCTCCCGGAAATCAACTCTTCCTTCAGCTGTAAAATAAAATATAATTTTATTGCGATCAAACGTAAATTCCACATCGACCAGCTTCATTTTGAGGCCATGGTCTTTGATTTTATTTAAACAAGTACCGAATGCTTCTTTGGCTGCACGCTTGTTCTCATCAACCACACGGGCATCTGTCTCGCCCGCAACGCGGATGACTTTCTTCAGCGGCAACACCACATCGGACTCGCCCACTTCCTTCTTACCTACGACAACCTTACCGTACTCAACCCCCCGCGCTGTCTCCACGATAACGCAGTTTTCTTTCTCAATGGGAAGGTCCAGGGGATCGAAGTAATAAATTTTGCCCGCTTTTTTGAAACGGACACCCACTACACTGTACAAAAAATTAACCCCCTTGTAAGCCAACCCCACTTCGTCTGAAGCCCCGTCTTCTTAGGGAACCGGCCGAAGTTATAACCGTTTGCATATGATTGGAGCTTACTCTGCCCTCTCCCAGTCTTATGCCAAACCGATCAAAAATTGCTCCAGACAAAGCTGGCCATTGACGTTGAAACGCAATTTTTTTCTGCATGCTGCGGCCATATCCATATAGGAGACCCACTGCTCTGTGCTGCGGGTATGTGCCAACTGAGATAACATGTCTAACTGATCTATAAAAACGATATGTTCATGCCTATCGTACTGAACATACAGCATGTCCCTAAACCATAGATGGAACAAACTAAGCAACATGTCCAGATGTTCAGAGAGTCCGGTTTTAAAAAGCTTCTGCTGTGCAGAGATCAATGATGTACTTCCTCTACCCAGGGACTCCTTCCCTAATTGTAACATTACGTTTCTAATTTCTGCAAACCAATTCTGCTGGAGAATTTCTCTACATGCTTCCAATCCTGACGCTAAATGGACGGCAGAGCGAGCCAGATTGGCAGGGTGCCCTTCCTCGATCAGGGATTGCAGCATCTCTTCCGGATTCAGTGCGCTGAACGGCACCAATTGGGAGCGTGAGCGGATCGTTGGCAACATGGCCTGTCCATTATCTGTAATCAGGATGCCGACTGCTGGTACCTGCGGTTCCTCCAGAAATTTGAGCAAACTGTTTGCTGCCTGCACCGTCATTTTCTCGGCTTGTTCTATAATATATACTTTGGGATGTCCTGCCTCTGATCGGTATGAAAAAATACGCTGCAGATCCCGGATTTGATCTATTTTAATGTTGTTTCCATCTGGCGCAAGCATGGTTAGATCCGGATGGTTACCATGATCTACCTTACGGCATTCAAGACACTGCCCACAAGCGTCATCTTCAAGCTCTGTACAGAATATTGCCTTGGCAAAGGTAATTGCCGTCTTCCGTTGCCCACTACCAGCTGGACCGCTAAACAAATACGCATGGCTTATTGCATGACGTCTCAAACTGCTTTGTAACATTTGCTTGGCCGCTTGTTGACCCATAATCTGTTGAAAGGACATACTTCCTCCTCAGAAGCTTAAATTAATAAGCATCCCCCGAATTTCCCCTACTTGTTGTAATAGAGAGATTTTTCCTTCTTCTGTATCCAGCAGTTCATCAGCCATGGATAACAGAGCGGAGTCAATTTCATCAATCAGCTTATAACGCTTGCCTCTGCCACGACGATCCCAACCCCTTGTCTCTTTCATGGATACACCGCGACGAACGGTCTCTTCCAGGAACCTTTTAACAAGTTGCTTATACGCCTTCAGTTCACGAATCGTCATGGAACGTGCCAAGCGATCGCCCTGAAGCTGGATTTCACTAAACCGGCGATTCAGTTCAGCTTGTGAGGCCCGTTCCCCCTGGTGATTCATCATATCAGAGAAATTTTTGGATTGAACCGGTTTGGAACCTGAATCAGTTGAACTGATCCCGCTCTGAATCGGTCTGAATCCAGGATTGATTTTCATGGGTACGCCCGCTTTCTATCAAAGTTAGCTAATCGCCCATCAGCACAGTGCGCGTTGCGCCTGTGCGTGAGGATGAGGCTTCTATATATGCTGATCACACTCTATATAAATGGTAGATATACATCACCATTAAGGACTTGTTGTTTGTAGTCAACCTCTTTCCGAATGAGCATTCCCCAGCTAGAAAATGTTCATTCGGAAAGAGTGTGCCAATTCTTCTGATCAAGAAAGGCGGTTCCATAAGTGGCACACACGAACTTCTTTTAAATCTGCTTGCATCCATCGTTTCCAACATGCTATTGATCATGAAAGACCCTCATGGGTTCCATGCAAAACGTTTAAATTAGAAATGTTCGAAGCGATCTACCGGGAGAACAAATACAGTAGCTCCGCCTACTTGAACTTCAACAGGTAGCGGCAGGTAAGAGTCGGTTGTTCCACTCATTGGTGTGACCGGAGTCACGAGCTGTTCACGAACCTTACAGCTGCTGCGAATGACGTTCATTACGGATTCGACTTGACCATCATCGACACCGATCATAAACGTCGTGTTGCCTGCCTTCAAAAATCCGCCCGTACTGGCAAGCTTCGTTGCCCGAAAGTTTGCTTTGACCAATGCGCTGGATAATCGGTTGCTGTCTTTATCCTGTATAATCGCAACAATCAGTTTCATCCTGCATAACCTCCTTTAGAATAAGCATCTTTATCAAATGCCCTGTCTATATATTAGACAATTACTCGTCAAAATCCTTCAAAATCCCTGTCTCCAGCGACAAAATCATTGCTGCCAAGACATCCTCCTGCTTCATGGAAGCATCAATAACTCTGATTCGTTCCGGGAACTGCTCTTTTAATAGGAAGTAACCCTCTCGCACTTTACGGTGAAACTCCAGATTTTCCAGATCCAGACGGTTCACTTCACGGCCATCATGAGAATCGATCCGGGCAAGCCCCACTTCAGGCTCAATGTCCAGATATAAGGTCACATCCGGCATGAGATCACCAATCGCAAAACGATTTATGGCCCATACATTCTCTATCCCGAGTCCACGGGCGTATCCTTGATAGACCAGACTGCTATCGACAAATCGGTCACAGATGACCGCTTTTCCAGCTCTCAGCGCAGGCTCTACTTTCTCCGCCAGATGCTGGCTGCGTGCAGCTGCATACAATAGCGCTTCTGTTCGAGCATCCATTGCCGTATGAAGAGGGTCCAGAATAATTGAACGTATTTTCTCCGCAATCTCAATTCCGCCAGGCTCTCGCGTAACTACGTAAGGTATACCCCGTTCTTCAAAATAAGAACCTATTCTACCGATCATTGTTGTTTTACCGGAACCCTCTCCTCCTTCCAGCGTAATGAATTTACCTCTGCCCTGCATATGCTTCCCTGCTTTCTATGTCGATAATTGCATCTATTGCTGCTGTAATTGAATATGCTTAGACCCTCTTGCTACAAGATATGATATCCCCCGCCCAGAGGTGTATAGCTACAGCTATATCGGTACGTATTAATAACACCAAGATCATACAAGCTTGTTTGTTTCTTTCTATAATACTATAGGTCAGCGGTTACTCCAACATGAACAACAAAGTAAAGCGTTCAACCGTAGATAATCCATACCCATAATGGAAGCATAATTGATCCGGCAATGGCACTGACAATCATGGAAACTGAACTGAGGGCTACCGCATTCTCTCCATATTCAAAAGACCTTGCCATGCCGAGGGCATGAGATGCTGAACCCAGTCCAATCCCATAGGCATGTTTACTGCGGACTTTGGCCCATTTCAAGAGCATCGGCCCCAATAATATCCCTGAGAATCCTGCAATCATCACAAACAGCGATGTGAATGAGGCATTCCCTCCAACCTGATTAGCGAGTTGAATAGCCACAGGAGTTGTCACTGATTTTGGCAATAAAGCGATGACCATCTCTTGAGGATAGCCAAGCAGAATGGCGATCAAAGCCCCTGTGGAGACACCTGTAATACTGCCTCCGATTGTTCCACCCACAATTGGAATGATATTTTGCTTCAGCACATGCAGATGTCTGGACAAGGGAAAAGCGAGAGATACAACTGCTGGACCCAAGAGCTCCTGTATCCATTTGCCACCCAGCATGTACGTATCCAGCTTTATACCGGAAATCACCAAAATCAGGATCAGTATGGCAGTCGTTGTGAGTACAGGCATAAGTATTGGCCATCTCAGCCTTTTATATAGACGAGTGGCTGGAATGTATACAGCGATGGTTAGCGCGATCATTCCAATTCCGAGGATGAATGCTGACAAGTGATCGCCTCCTTTTTGCCTGAATGAGACGATCTCCATGCCATAAGCCACTCACTTAATTTGGCAGATATCAGACATGTGATTAATGTGCTAACAATCAAACCAAGAACTAATAATAATGTGTTAGCTCTAAAAAAATCAAAATGATTAATGATGCCCACAGTAGGTGGAATGAACAATAATTGCAAATGGGATTGAAGCCAAGTTGACCCTTCTTCTCCCCAGCTCATTTTGACCCATCCCAGTTGAATGGCAATAAACAAAACCAGCATACCCACAATACTTCCTGTTAACGGCAGATGTAATAGAGTTTGAATGAAGTTGCCAATCCAGTAAAAACCGTACATCAACAAAACTTGCAGGACTATTCCTGTATATTTTTTTAGCGGAATACCCAAAGTGTTCCCTTCTTTCTTATGTCTATCTTTGTAAGTTGAACTAGAGCGTGTCTTCAAACTGAACGTGTCTGGAGTAGGGCACGGAGCGGGAGCGCTAACGACCCTGTGACGTCTTATTCAGCGATTTGAAGCGCCCGCAGCAATCTAAGGAATCTGAAACACGCTATATTGGAATAACCAGCCGTTTACAGCGTGTTTGTTAGGTGAATTTGGTTAATAACGTGTCTCAGGTTCCTTACAAAATAAAAGGAGGACTCGAAGGTTAAATAAGACATCCTCGGTTCCTTAGAAAATCGTCTGGACAATTCGCCAGGATAAGCAATCCTTGACTTCAAGATGTTGGACCCTGACATCCTTCAACGTATTGCATGCCTGAGTTTGAAGACACACCCTAGCAACTAGATTAATGACCAAGAGACCCTCACATGTGTAGGGTCCGGTATCGCTATCCGTATTGGTCATATTGCCTACCTATTGGTGAATGCAATTCAGATCTTCATGTGTTCCCTTCATTCCTTCATAACCTTCAATACCTGTAGAGATGCATCGGATACCCCATGAAACTTTGCACCCTCATCCCGAAGGAGTTGTATACGAGCCACCATCGATGTACTAATACGTTCACCAGAATATACAAGCGGTATCCCTGGAGGGTATGGAATAACCATCTCGGCTGATCGACAACCCGCGCTATCTTCTATCGGGACATTGATCGTATCCGTCTCCACAATCGGTTGCAGTGTGAAGGAGATCGGTTCGGAGTAGCGAGTGTTTTCTTGTAAATTGTTCCACGTGGAAATATAATGTGCAGAACCTTTCACAATCTGTTGCGATGGCTCTGCATTAGATCGGACCTGCTCATGCCCTTTGGCAGAGCTGATATGGTGTAAAGATTGCAACAGGTGCTGAGCATCTTGCACCGTTGAGCCCAGGCTGAAGAGCAAGACGACGTACCGTTCGTCGCTCATCTCAGGCACACAGCCGCATGCTTCCAGCTGCTGCTGTAGCCCATAACCGCTCAGCACCCCTGTGCCGTCATAGATGACGGCCTTGAATGGGTCCTGAGCGGTATACCCCGCGGCAGATGGCATCGCCGCCGCGGTCAGGCCCTCCCGTGTCTGCTGCGCAGCGGACACGGACATGCCAGCCGGCTTCGCTGTTCCGGCTGGCGGTTCTGGCTGCAGCGGCTGTGCAGGCTGCAGCAACTGGAAGCGCGGCAGCTCCGCGAGGCCGCGCTTAAAAGCATTCACGGCGGCGAGCCCCGCCGTGAATGTGTTCGCGCCCTGCACATGCAGCAGCCGGCGCGCAAGATCAAGCGAAGCCATCACCGGGTATGATGGGCTTGAGCTTTGCACCATGGCCAGGCGCTGCCTTAACAGGGAACGGTTTAACCGTGTTCCCTGAATGTGCAGCATGGCACCCATGGTGAAAGCTGTCAGCATCTTATGCGTTGACTGCACGACACCGTCTGCTCCGCATGACAGTGCAGAGACAGGCAGCTCCGGATGCTGCCCATAATGCGCGCCATGCGCTTCATCCACGAGCAGTGGCATGCCAGCAGCGTGGCATACCTCGGCTATGGGCGTCAGATCTGCGCCCATGCCATAATAATTGGGCAAAGTGACCAACACGCCCTTTGCCTCAGGATAGGCCTGGACAGCAGCCTGCACCGTCTCCACCGACGGCATGACCGCAAGTCCAGACGCAGGATCGACCCACGGCTCCAGAAATACAGCTCTTGCGCCGGCCAGCATTAACCCGTGAATAACGGATTTGTGTATATTCCGTTGCACCAGCACAATACTGTTCGGCTCATCACACACGGTGAGCAATAAGGACAGATTACCTGCAGTACTGCCTCCCACAAGGAAGAAACTCTCCTCCGCTCCAAAACAATCTGCCGCAAGCTCCTGTGCTTCCTGGATCACACCTTCTGGATGATGCAAATCGTCGGTGCCCGTAATTTCCGTAACATCCATCTCCATCATCTCCAGAAATGAACGATCCGGCACCAATCCTATTTCCGAAAGAGCCCCTTCATCGCTAAATCGTTCCCCACTCCCCATGTCAGCCCCATGTTTCTCCACTGAACTGAATTGCTCTATCCTTCGGTTAACGTTCCCTCCTGCATTGCTCTGAATCACTCCGTGCTGTTGTTCCTCATTAACGATATCCTTAGCTGGAGATTGCCCTGCTTCTGCTTGTTCCAGCAAATGTCGGTAAGCTTGTCCATTCTTATGCCCAGGCACATGAAAAGAACGCTGCTTCGAATCACGATACGCAAGCAACGCTTCATATAAAGGGGCTCTACTTGATTTATTTTTATGTTCCATGAAATAACCATCCTGTACATATATAATGTGCCCCCTATGCGCTCCAAAATGCTTCCTAATCCAAGGAACGCCCTTCTTCCCCATCTCTACACGCTCTACTGCAAATGATCTATACCATTATATCAGCATACGCCTTCCCAAGATGGCAAACAAGACAATCTCTTCTCTTAAAAACAGAAAAAGGCCCATTGGGCCTCTATACACATCAGCATCATTGCAATGCGATGTTTCGCTTCTACTTCTATTAGCAACATTCATTATGCGTTTTTTTGTACCCAAATTTGCTTCATTTGATGAATAAAATAATTGTACTTGGCATCCTGCGCATCGGTATGAACCATTTCTGCTTCACAAGTGTCACATATGAATTCAGATACAATAAAAATGCCTTCTCTTTTTCTTTGCTCGCAGATAATACATGTGTGTTCGGCATGTTCTTCCATGAACCATCCCACCTTGTTTTACGTTTACTATCAGTATTGCACAGTTTCTATTATTTTAAACATTTTCATAGTGCTTTCTTTCTATAAAATATATATATTCGCCCACCCCCTCTTGGGTGTCTGTACCGAAAAATACATTCATTCTCCCTACAAGAACATTCACCTGCTTATGTATGTACAGTTATCCTACATTCCATCGCATTTACCTCTACATCACGTATCTCTTGGTCTGACTCAAACTTATATTCAATTTCCTTAAAAAAACTTGGAATCCCAGCCGATATATAATACATGATAACGATATCAAAGCCTGACAGTCCGTGTATTCGGGAGTATACTGAGATAAGATCCGTCGAATCTCAATATCTTGTACAATCGTCATGGCGTGAGATACAAGGTTCATATACATACATGCATGATTCATTCCCTTTTACTCGTGTAAGAAAAACGAATACCTACCCCACACAAACGTGAATCCGAAGGAGGATATATAATCGTATGATCGCCGAACCGGAGAATAAAGCAACATTTTATCAATACCGGCTCCTGAAAAAAAAGGCTATCGCCCGCAGTGTCATTTACAGCTATCTGTGTCTGCCGGTCATCATGCTCTTATTCAATCTACTCGCATTCTCCTGGACTGGCCTCTTCTTTTTTGTACTGGCAGGTCCAATCACCATCTGGATTCATTATGTCATCGCCAGAACCATATTACTTCTGGTCCGTACCTCTTACGCCAAACGCTGGCGCTGGAATCTGCGTATGCCCTGGTTAGGTTATATCCCTGATCAGCATTTTAGCTTCCGTATGTTTGTCCGGGTACACCTTAACATGAGCTGGATTGGACTATGTATCATTACAGTATGTTTGATATGGTCGCCGTTGTCCTTCACCCTCTCGCTGATCTTCTGGCATTTGTGGTTGCTGGGTCCTCGCTTATATGTTGTAATGGTCCTCTCCCGTGAGCGCAAAGATGGACTCATCAAATTGAATGAACAAGATGTCTCATACTATCTGCAATAACGCTCCCTCATTTATGCAATACTCAATGTACCTCACTTACCTGTAATACATAACCGCTGAGCCCTTCGAATAATCTGATACAAAAACATGATCGTGTGTATCGTTCAGTTGACTCAGCCTCACATGCTTAAATAAAGGTTATCCACAGTGGATAACCTTTATTTGTCGTCCCCTTCTTATCCCTTATCCACAGTATGGGTATAGTAAAATGAGTTATCCCCACTCGAGGCTCCATTTTTCTCCTCTTTTCCTCCGGCGTTCCATTTCCTCATAGCTCCAGATATCTCGCAGATCTTACACCTTTGAGCAAATCTATTGTCACTCTGAGCTCTATCTGTCTTCTAGCTGCATTCCATCAGCCTTTCATTACTTCAATACCTTTATACAACTTATATCTCTCCCCTCTACTTTTAGCGCTCGCTCTACACTCCCCTATGCTTAAAGCACACATACCACATATACGTGTACGAAAGAAAACTACCCCAATCCTTCTGTACCTTTATGGGTTCTGATCCACCATACGTGATAGGTTCTCCCATCATTACTAAAACCTACTTCGCTAAATAACAAAAAGCCCCCGATCAAGTACACGGGAGCTTTACTATATTATAAGGAACATCACAACGTTAATTAATCATATACAACCTTACCCGCAACAGCTCAATCGTCTTCAGCCAATGATTTAACTGTCGTTTGAGTAGCATCATTTCTAGGAACCATTAGTGTAAAGGAACCATCATGTACTGCTAAATGCACAGTATGTCCTTCCTTTGCAAATACACGCAAGGTACTGGATTCATTGGATGTACCCTTGGCTTGCCTCTCTGTCCAACCCCAGCTTTTAATCTCGTCTAGATATACCTCAGGCAAGCTAGTACTCTCACTAATACCAGACAGCGTATATCGAACATAATCCATATCCGAATTATTTTCAGACTGGTCAGATTTATTCGCTACTTTAGGCACCGGAAAACTCTTCTCGTTCACCGCACCTTCATATGAAGTCCATACAGATCCTGATGCTTCACCGCATCCTGCCAGAACAACGGTCAAACAAAGCAACAGAAATGATTGTAGTCCAAGTCTCCGCCAACTTAACACACACACCCTCCTTTTCACAGCTGCACATTCCAGCTCTGTGGTCAGGTACTTTTAGCATATTTAACATAGTCCTATTATACTGGTTTTGCTGCTGTTATCCGTAACAAAAATGTTACCTTCCAGTATCGATCATGTCAGAGCTTCCACTTATCATATTTAATCCTTATAAACAAATAAAAACCACCACCGAATAACATCGGCAGTGGTTCTTTGCTTGGCGGCGTCCTACTCTCCCAGGACCCTGCGGTCCAAGTACCATCGGCGCTAGAGGGCTTAACGGTCGTGTTCGGGATGGGTACGTGTGG
>NZ_JAVDTB010000015.1:0-63559 GCF_031455635.1 Paenibacillus sp. 2003
CACACGTACCCATCCCGAACACGACCGTTAAGCCCTCTAGCGCCGATGGTACTTGGACCGCAGGGTCCTGGGAGAGTAGGACGCCGCCAAGCGAAGAACCACTGCCGATGTTATTCGGTGGTGGTTTTTATTTGTTTATTTAAGGGGATGCGTAAGCATCTCTTATTTGACTTTGTAAGAGTCCTCTGACACACTCTAAGGGGTACATATATCACATATCAGGCCATGATTTGGATTGATATAATAACTCTAGCGAATGGGGTGTAGGACGACATGGAAATTCAGAAATTGACGGTAGATGATTTTGAACCAGCGATGGCACTCTCCGAATATGCTTTTCAGGTGGTAATGAATGATGAACAAAAAGAAAAGCGGCGGAGTCAGTTTTCGTCACAAGATATATGGGGTGTATATGAGAACGGGCAGTTAGGAGCCAAACTTCACATAATCCCTTTTCAAACCTATATTCATGGCAGACCGTTCGAGATGGGCGGTATTGCGGGTGTAGCCACCTGGCCAGAGTATAGACGCAAAGGCTGGGTAGCGGGTCTGCTGAAGCATGCGTTGGAAGAAATGAATCGTAACAAACAAAGTATATCATTCTTGCATCCATTCTCTTTTGGTTTCTATCGGAAGTATGGATGGGAGACGTATGTTGAATTTAAACGTTATAAAGTACCTACAGCTCATTTGCCTCTGAAAAAAGCGACACCTGGAACAATTCGGCGTGGGGATCCGGGCCTCAGCATATTAAAGGAAGTATACAGTGCTTATGCTGAGCGCTATAACGGAACTCTGGTTCGGGATGATGCAAGGTGGGAGAATTCAGTTCTTGTTAATGGAAGCAGCCAGAAGGCTGTATATTACGATGAAGCTGATGCAGCACAAGGTTATCTTTTATATGAGGTTAAGGAAAATAAGTTTACCATTAAAGAGATCATTTATCTGAATGAAGAGGCTAGGCAAGGGCTGTGGACCTTCATTGCTAATCATGATTCCATGATCCAGGAAGTTACGTTGCAGGCGCCTGCCAGTGATACGCTTGCTTTCCAATTGGATAATCCACGAATTCAGCAGGAGATTGTACCTTATTTTATGGCGCGTATCGTTAGTGTGGAGCAGTTTATATCCCAGTATCCCTTTGCAAGCCAGGACTCACCGGTGCAAATTGTTCTTCAGGTAGAAGATGCCCACGCTCCATGGAATGAAGGGGTATGGCAATTAAATGTGGCAATGAACGGAACGGCGTCCATATGGAAAACATCGGAGCCTATTACTGATGATCAGACCATTAAGGTGGATATTCAATCCCTTACCGCAGTGCTGATGGGGTATCGCAGACCAACGGAAATGGCACGGATCGGAAGAATTCACGGACCAGAAGCAGCAATCAAGGCTTTGGAACAAGCGATTCCTGAACGGGAAACCTATTTGCTCGATTTCTTCTGATGACTATTGCCACTGCACCATTTAACTTGATTAGCTTATATAGAAATACGGCGTGATTGAAAGACAAATGGACTTCTCCAGCAATTTTGGGGAGGTTTTTTTGTGTCTGGGGAATATTTCGTGTAAAATCGTAAAAAATGAATAGTGACCCCACTTGGCAAAACCACAAAATATGCTATAATGGTTATAAAGTCAAAGAAAGTCAAAGTCAACTAAAGGTTTAATACTTAAGTAGCTTTCTTTCAACAATCTGATGCATGATCGCCAATATACGGGATTCATTTCATCGGAGGATCAAGGGAATATTAAAGGACCTTCGTGCTTCCTTCGCTCTCCTGTTGATACCTGTGGAAGCAAGATTCGTTGTTTTCCTGATTGGTTAAATGGGTAGAGAAGGTGTACTCTGTGGGGGCGTGTGGGTCCTTATTGACTTAACGTTTCAGACAGTGGAGGATGATTGGATGCGTAATATCTCTGATATTATCGAACGATATCTGAAGAGTATTTTGCATGAAAGTCCCGAAGGAATGGTTGAAATTCAGCGTAATGATCTGGCAGATCAATTCTCATGTGTACCTTCCCAGATCAATTATGTCATCAGCACACGTTTTACACTCGAGAAGGGATACCTGGTAGAGAGTAAACGCGGCGGTGGTGGTTATGTTCGCATACAGCGCATTGAATTACCGGCCCAATCAGCTCTGCATAATCATTTGCACCATAGTATTGGTGAAGAGATCGGGCAGACAGCTGCCGAAGGTCTGATCTATCAATTGGAAGAAGCACGCTTCTTGAGCAAGCGGGAAGCCGGGTTGATGCGAGCTGCTGTATCTAGAGAGGTTATATTAGTCAAACTTCCTTACCGGGATCAAATTCGTGCCAGAATGTTGAAGGCGATGTTAATATCTTTGCTCGGTAAATGAAAACTATCGGGGTCAAAGGAGGTACATCAATATGCTGTGCCAAGAATGCAATAAACGTCCGGCGACACTTCATTTTACGAAGATCGTAAATGGAGAGAAGACGGAATTCCATATTTGTGAATCATGTGCCCGTGAAAAAGGGGAAATGATCCCTGGAACAGCAGGTGGGTTTTCCATTCACAACTTGTTGTCCGGATTGCTTGATTTTGATCCAGCCAGCAAAAGTGGATCAGCAGGAACACCACCTGCAAAAGCACTTCAGTGTGAAGAGTGTGGTATGACGTACGCACAATTTAGTAAGATAGGCCGGTTCGGCTGCAGTTCATGTTATAAATATTTTGACAGCCGTCTGGATCCTTTGTTCAAGCGGGTTCATGGTAATACGTCCCATGTAGGCAAAGTGCCTGCACGAGCTGGTGGTCGCATCAAGGTGAAACGGCAAATCGCTGATCTGAAGCGTGAGCTCCAGGAGAGCATCGCGCAAGAGGAATTTGAAGAGGCGGCTCAGATCCGTGACCAGATCAGAGGACTTGAAAAAGGGATAGCTCAGGAGTAAAGTTTGTCATGAGTAGGAGGGATGCGTAATGCCTAATCTGCGCTTTACAGAGAAGGCGCTCAGCGACTGGATGCGCAGTGATGCGGCTGATTCCGAAATTGTCATTAGTAGCCGTGTCCGGATTGCACGCAACCTTCAGCATGTTCCGTTCCCGATGCTTGCCTCTAATGAGCAATCGGAAGAGGTGCTGAATAAGCTGAGCGAAGTACTTCAATACGATGACGTTCATGCCTTTGGGGATTTTCATACTTTGGATCTGATCGATATTGACGAACTCGACAAACGGGTGCTGGTGGAGAAACATCTCATTAGTCCAAGTCTTGCGAATGAATCCAGGAATGGTGCGGTTATTCTCAGTGAGGATGAGTCGGTCAGTATTATGATTAACGAAGAGGATCATCTTCGTATCCAGTGCCTCTATCCGGGGTTCCAGGTGAAAGAAGCCTGGGAGAAAGCTTCCGCAATAGATGATGCTTTTGAAGCGCATGTGGACTATGCTTTTGATGATCGCAGAGGATACTTAACCAGCTGTCCTACCAATGTAGGTACAGGTGTCAGAGCATCGGTTATGATGCACTTGCCTGCCCTGGTGATGACACAGCAGATAGGCCGTATTCTAACCGCAGTTTCCCAAGTGGGATTGACGGTAAGAGGAATATATGGTGAAGGTAGCGAGGCGATGGGTAACCTGTTCCAGATCTCGAACCAGATTACATTGGGACAGACCGAACAGGAAGTCATCGAGAACTTGCATGGTGTTGTATTACAGATGATAGGTCATGAACGTACTGCCAGAGAACGGCTAATTACCGACTCCAGACTTCGGATTACGGATCGTGTCATGCGTTCTTACGGCATATTGTCTCATGCAGCTATTGTTGATTCCAAGGAAGCTGCACAGCGCTTATCGGATGTACGCCTTGGCGTGGATCTCGGCTTGTTGGATGGACTGTCCATCACGGTAATGAATGAGTTGAATGTGATGACACAGCCGGGATTTTTGCAGAAAACATTCGGGGAAGATATGCGCACAGATGAGCGTGACATATACCGTGCTCAGTTGATTCGTGATACGATCAATGCAGCGAAGCAGCCCTAGTTTAGCCTGATATTGTATTGAATTATGGTTTCATGCCGCATTGCGGCTTTTATATAATAAGGCATGTACAAATGCCGAATGACTTTATTCGCAGCACGGCTGCAAACAAAAATGATATGAAGAATACGAAGGTTATTTCATTAAATGACCCTCGTTTTATCCAAAACCATGGAGGTGCAGGAGATATGATGTTTGGAAGATTTACGGAACGGGCCCAAAAGGTGCTCGCACTCGCGCAGGAAGAAGCTGTCCGTCTCGGTCATAATAACATCGGTACTGAGCATATTTTGCTCGGCCTCATTCGTGAAGGCGAAGGCATCGCAGCCAAAGCACTGATCGGCCTGGGACTCGGATTGGAAAAAATTCAGGATGAAGTAGAAACGCTGATTGGCCGTGGCCAAGAGCAACCTACCAACATTGCATATACGCCACGTGCGAAAAAAGTAATTGAACTGTCTATGGATGAAGCTCGTAAATTGGGCCACACCTATGTAGGCACAGAGCATATCCTGCTCGGATTGATTCGTGAAGGCGAGGGTGTTGCAGCACGTGTGCTCAATAACCTGGGAATTAGCCTGAACAAAGCACGTCAACAAGTGTTGCAATTGCTTGGCAGCAGTGAAGCTGTATCCAGCCATAATGGCACACCTGCCAATGTAAGCACACCAACGCTGGACAGTCTGGCACGTGACCTCACGGCTTATGCGAGAGAGAACAACCTGGACCCAGTCATTGGACGTAGTAAAGAAATTGAACGTGTCATCCAGGTGCTCAGCCGTCGTACCAAGAACAACCCGGTATTGATCGGTGAGCCAGGTGTAGGTAAAACAGCGATTGCTGAAGGCCTTGCACAAAAAATCATTGCAAATGAGATTCCGGAAACATTGCGCGACAAACGTGTAATGACCCTAGATATGGGTTCTGTAGTCGCTGGAACCAAATATCGTGGTGAGTTCGAAGATCGTCTGAAAAAAATCATGGATGAGATTCGCCAAGCAGGTAACATTGTCCTGTTTATCGACGAATTGCATACCTTGATTGGCGCAGGCGGAGCTGAAGGTGCCATCGATGCTTCTAACATTTTGAAACCGGCTCTGGCTCGTGGAGAATTGCAATGTATCGGTGCGACAACACTGGATGAATATCGTAAATACATCGAGAAGGATGCAGCGCTTGAGCGTCGTTTCCAACCGATTACTGTAGATCAGCCTTCTCCGGAAGAAGCGATTCAAATCTTGCATGGCTTGCGTGACCGTTATGAGGCGCATCACCGCGTGAAAATTACGGACGAAGCAATTGTGCAGGCGGTTAAACTGTCTGACCGTTACATTACAGACCGTTTCCTGCCAGATAAAGCGATTGACCTGATTGATGAAGCGGGTTCCAAAGTAAGATTGAACTCTTACACGATCCCACCAAACCTGAAACAACTGGAAAGCCGTCTGGAAGATATCCGTAAGGAAAAAGACGCTGCAGTTCAAAGTCAGGAGTTCGAAAAAGCCGCAGCGCTTCGTGATACGGAACAAAAAATCCGTGAAGAGCTGGATGTAACGAAGAATCAATGGAAAGAAAAACAAGGTCGCACGGATTCTGAAGTAACACCTGAGGATATCGCACAAGTGGTAGCCAACTGGACAGGAATTCCGGTGAACAAGCTGAAAGAAGAAGAGACACAACGTCTGATGAATCTGGAATCGATTTTGCATGAACGTGTCATTGGCCAGGATGAGGCTGTGAAATCGGTCAGCCGTGCGGTTCGTCGTGCTCGTGCTGGATTGAAAGATCCAAAACGTCCGATGGGTTCATTCATCTTCCTCGGTCCTACTGGGGTAGGTAAAACAGAACTTGCTCGTGCTCTGGCTGAAGCAATGTTTGGTGATGAAAATGCAGTAATCCGGATTGATATGTCCGAGTATGGTGAGAAACATTCGACTTCCCGACTCGTCGGAGCGCCTCCAGGATATGTTGGATATGAAGAAGGTGGCCAGCTGACAGAGAAAGTTCGTCGCAAACCATATTCCGTTGTCCTGCTCGATGAAATCGAGAAAGCACATCCGGAAGTATTCAATATCTTGCTGCAAGTGCTTGAAGATGGTCGTCTGACGGATTCCAAAGGTCGCGTTGTTGACTTCCGGAATACGTTGATTATCCTGACATCCAACGTGGGTGCCGAAGCGATCAAACGTAACTCTACACTTGGCTTCACAGCAGTTGTGGATGCAGGTGCGGATTATGATAACATGAAGGGTAAAGTTATGGATGAGCTGAAGAAAAGCTTCCGTCCAGAGTTCCTTAACCGGATTGATGAAATTATCGTATTCCACTCTTTGGAACAGAAACACATTGCAGAGATTGTTACCCTCATGAGCGAGGAACTTCGCAAACGGCTGCGTGAATACGAAGTTGACTTCGAACTCACCGACAATGCCAAGGACTTCCTTGCCAAAGCCGGCTTTGATCCAGCTTACGGTGCGCGTCCGCTTCGTCGGGCGATCCAGAAGCATATCGAGGACAAATTGTCTGAAGAGTTGCTCACAGGTAACGTAACCAAAGGGGATTCATTGCTCATCGACGAAGAGAACGGTGCACTGTCTGTTACGAAAAAAGACGTGGTTGTTCCTTCGAATGAGGAAATCGAAACCAAATAATATACAGCAAGCTTTGGAGTTGAACTTCAGCTTGTATTATTCCTTAATCCTTAATCAAATCCTTCTCGGCTTCGGCCGGGGAGGATTTTTTGCATTTTGGACAGAAGACGGACATGATTATGTCAGGAACATGTGTAAAGTTTGCGATAATCCTTTACGAAAAATCTCAAACAATGGTAAACTTTTAGTAACCCTGCACGTCAGGGAGTTTGGGTGAAATTCGTCGAATAATGCAAAATGCTGTTATAAAACTAAATTATAGGAGTGCTGAAGTGGCCAAAGTTAAAACCAAGTTTCAATGTACGGAATGCGGCTATGAAGCCCCCAAGTGGTACGGTAAGTGTCCGGGTTGTCAGTCATGGAATTCAATGGTGGAAGAAACAGAGACGGTGGTCAAAACACAAGGGAGAAATTCTCCTCTGTTTGACAGTAAAGATAAACCGCTTCCTATCATAGATATAGATAGCGGTCAGGAACCGCGTGTACAGACTGGAATCGGAGAGTTGAACCGGGTATTGGGTGGTGGAATCGTTCCGGGTTCGCTCGTTCTGGTGGGTGGAGATCCGGGTATTGGTAAATCAACGTTGATGTTGCAGACGTCTCATGCTTTAACGCATTCGGGTTTGCGTGTGTTATATGTTTCCGGTGAGGAATCAGTCAAGCAAACCAAATTGCGGGCAGACCGCCTCGGGGCACTCTCTGCCGAGTTGTATGTACTGTGTGAAACCAATATGGAACGTGTAGAGGAAGCGGTGGATCAGATCCAGCCGCATTTTCTTGTCATCGACTCCATTCAGACGGTGTATCTTCCCGAAGTTACCAGTGCGCCGGGTAGTGTAGCACAGGTAAGGGAATGTACGTCAAGGTTCATGCGAATTGCCAAAGGCAGAGGCATTGCAACGGTTCTTGTGGGGCATGTTACCAAAGAAGGTGCCATTGCCGGTCCACGTATGTTAGAACATATGGTGGATTGCGTGCTTTATTTTGAAGGAGAACGGCATCATACGTATCGCCTGCTACGTGCGGTGAAGAACCGTTTTGGTTCCACCAATGAGATTGGCATTTTTGAAATGGGCGAGGATGGACTTCGTGAGGTGGGCAATCCCTCCGAACTCTTTTTGTCAGAACGTCCACTGGGTGTAGCAGGTTCAACAGTAGTTGCCAGTATGGAGGGGACGCGTCCTCTGCTCGTGGAATTACAGGCGTTGATCTCCACTACCCATTTCCCTTCTCCCCGCCGTATGGCAACAGGGGTAGATCTGCATCGATTAAATCTGATCATTGCAGTGCTGGAGAAACGGATGGGCATGTTTTTACAGACCCAGGATGCGTATCTGAACGTGGCTGGTGGAGTACGGTTGGATGAGCCCGCGGTAGATTTGGCGGTAGCGGTCAGCATTGCATCCAGCTTGAGAGATGTACCGACCAAGCCGGATGACGTCATCTTTGGCGAGATCGGTCTTACAGGTGAAGTTCGGGCCGTATCACGAGCCGAACAACGAGTGAAGGAAGCCGCGAAGCTGGGCTTCAAGCGTGTCATTTTACCAGAAAAAAGCTTAAAGGGCTGGAAACATCCTCGCGGGATACAACTGATCGGTGTGAATACCGTGGCAGATGCACTAGCGGTTGCTTTAGATTAGGGGGCATAACAAGATGAAAGATTCGAGCCAACTGGATAATATGAATGAATTATTAAGGCTGATCGCACCAGGTACACCTTTCCGCGAAGGTCTGGAAAATGTGCTGCGCGCCAAGACGGGCGCACTGCTTGTTGTAGGATACAGCCCTGAAGTCATGGAAGTGGTGGATGGGGGATTCTCGATTAACTGTGATTTCTCCCCCAACTATCTGTACGAACTCGCCAAGATGGATGGTGCCATCATTCTTAGCGAAGATCTGAAGCGTATTCTTTACGCCAATACCCAGTTAATTCCCGATTCCTCGATCTCTTCATCAGAGACGGGGATCCGTCACCGGACGGCGGAGCGTGTAGCGAAGCAAACGGGTAAATTGGTCGTATCCATATCACAGCGCCGGAATATCATTACCTTGTATCAGGGAACACTTCGTTATTCCCTCAAGGAAATCGGGGTTATTTTGACCAAAGCAAACCAAGCGATTCAAACCCTGGAGAAATACAAAGCGGTATTAACACAGTCTCTTACGAATCTGAGTGCCTCTGAATTTGAGGAACTGGTGACGATTCCTGAAGTGGTTAATGTGATTCAGCGTACCGAAATGGTGATGCGGATCAAAACGGAAATCAAACGATATATTCATGAACTCGGGAATGAGGGACGACTCATTTCCATGCAAATGGAAGAACTCGTGGGTACAACGGAAGAAGAAGCCTGGTTATTGTATAAGGACTATGCCCGTGACGACAGTGATGACAAAATCCGTGAAATTATCGTGGGACTGAAAAGATTGTCGGACGATGAGTTGCTGGATGCACATCATATTGTCCGTCTTCTCGGCTATCCTTCATCAGCCGCTACTTCTGAGGATTCGGTTGCCCCTCGTGGATTCCGGGTATTAAATAAGATCCCCCGCCTGCCCAATGTTATTATCCATAACCTGGTGGATCAATTCGAACAATTGCCTCATGTTATTATGGCTACAATTGAAGAACTGGACGAAGTGGATGGTATTGGTGAAGTTCGTGCCCGGACCATTAAGGAAGGCCTCAAACGTTTGCAGGAGCAGATGTTTATCGACAGACAGATGTAAGGGTTTGCCTATATAAAGGCTTGAAATGGATGAGGTGAAACAACGATGCTAACCAGATTCATTCCGAATCTCTTTACCCTGGGTAATCTGTTTCTTGGAATGATGGCAATTTTGCTTGCGATTGATGGAAATTACAGCTTGGCTGCCATTATGGTCATTGTAGCGATGCTGCTGGATGGTCTGGATGGCCGAGTGGCACGGGCACTTAATGCCCAAAGTGAATTCGGCAAGGAACTGGATTCCTTGTCTGACATGGTTTCCTTTGGTGCAGCACCAGCCCTGATCATATTTATGGTGTCGTTTCAAGATTCAATGCCGATCCTCGCCTGGATTGCAACATCGGCTTTTCCAATCTGTGGAGCCATTCGTCTTGCACGGTTTAACGTTCGTCCGGGTATTCCCGGATACTTCACAGGTCTGCCGATTCCGGCAGCCGGCGGGGTACTGGCTACACTGTCCTTGTTCAATAAGGATATTGGCCCGGTTAGCATGATGATTGCTACATTGCTGTTATCGTATCTGATGGTGAGTTCGCTTAAATATCCCAATTTCAAAAAGGTCGGTTTGCCACGCAAGGCAATTTGGATTGCACCGTGGGTTGTGTTATTTGCCATAGCTGTAGCCGTTATTTTCCCGGAGCAGTTATCCAAATTGATCTTTATTCCGTTGGTGTTATACGCCTTGTATGGAATGAAGCATAACGTGCGAACAGCGGCCT
Source organism: Paenibacillus sp. 2003 (assembly GCF_031455635.1). Lineage (NCBI taxonomy): Bacteria > Bacillati > Bacillota > Bacilli > Caryophanales > Paenibacillaceae > Paenibacillus > Paenibacillus sp. 2003. Next base: position 10,124 of record NZ_JAVDTB010000015.1, read on the forward strand.
CGCGTAGTCGGGCGAAAAAGCGCAAGGATGAGAAATCTTCCCGTCCTTCCGATCGTTAAGTAGCCTTGGTGACAGACAATATACAAAGAAAGCACGTACTCTCCTGAACTGGAGAATGCGTGCTTTTTGTTTATTCAGATCTATTTACGGTAAAAGAAACCCTTGCGAACGACATACATATCTTCTTACGACAGATTAAACATCCCTAACGTTGAACACTTCTGTGATTCGTGATTTACGACCTCTTCCATGTTAATGTCCAGCAGATTGCAGAGAGCCGACATGTAGAACAGGTTCCGCCCTAGCTCAGAGCTAATGACCTCTCTGCAGTTCTCACACAACTCACCCTCCACATGCGTTTCCAGCAAACCCTTGGTTTGAGCGATGTCGCTCTCTGGGGCATATTTCTGCTTGGTGGCGTGCAGCTCGATGCAGCCGCATTCGGTAATGGCTTTGGACACGGCACGGTTAACAGACGCTCCGGCTTGTCCCGTTTTGGACAGTACATCAATCAGGCTGCGATGACGCAGCAACAGTTCAGAAACTTGATCCTGGAAAGCCTGTAAACTTAGCGTACTCATTTTGCCACTCACCTCGGGATATGAATTGAATTCATTATATGCCAATAATTTACCTACTTTCAACTGACGATTTCAACATTTCCAAAAAGTTCTTCCGGAAGGGATTAGCAATTCAGGAATTGGATCATACTGGATATAAAGATCAAGATACATTGAAGGAGGTGCAGGGACTAATGTGGAAAAAAGGCATTTTAACTTTTACAGGATTGTGCGGTGCATGGTTCGGCTACACGGCATATCATCTGGCAGGAAAATCGGTCCCATGGATGGCGGAGTGGATTCAGTCCGCAGGATTACTGGGAGCTGGTATATCGACGCTGCTGGGAGCTGTAATGTTTATGGCTGTATGTAATATTGGTGGAACATTGATGGCAGACAGGCTGCATAGTGGGATCAATTCATTGGCAAAAGTACCTATGAACGAATTGGCTGCAGGTGCCGCAGGTACCGTTGCTGGGTTGCTGGTGGCCTTGTTGCTCTACCCTGTTGTGAGATGGATGGGGACGGCAGGAGAAGTGCTGCAAGTGGCGCTGACGGTGATTAGTGCTTATTCCGGTTATGCCCTTGCCATGGCGAAGAAAGACGATCTGGGGGCCTTCTGGATGTCTGGACGATGGGGTCATCCCGAGGTGGACGAGGATAGACGGATGGAAGAACATAAAATTCTGGATACCAGTGTTATTATCGATGGGCGTATTGCTGATATATGCAAAACCGGATTTATTGAAGGCACGATCGTAATTCCGGAATTTGTTCTGGAGGAGTTACAGCATATTGCTGATTCATCGGATCTGCTCAAGCGGAACAGAGGACGGCGTGGACTGGATATTTTGAACAAAATCCAGAAGGAACTTGATGTAAAAGTCCTAATCTACGAGGGGGATTTCGAGGAAATCTCCGAGGTGGACAGCAAACTGGTTAAACTGGCTAAAGTGCTTCAGGGCAAAGTGGTCACCAATGACTTTAACCTGAACAAAGTGTGCGAACTCCAGGGTGTATCTGTGTTGAACATTAATGATCTCGCCAATGCGGTTAAGCCGGTTGTTCTGCCAGGTGAGGAGATCATGGTGCAGATCATCAAAGATGGCAAGGAGCATGGTCAAGGTGTAGCCTATCTGGATGATGGCACAATGATCGTTGTGGAGGGCGGACGCGAGTATATCGGCATGATGATGGAAGTACTGGTGACCAGTGTGTTACAGACTTCAGCGGGACGAATGATTTTTGCCAAGCCGAAACTGTTGGAAAAAGCCCAATAAAGCGGTATGATGGGTAGTGTATCGTTGAATGATATTGTATATCTTTGGACGATAAACTGACAGACAAGGCAGGGATTGCGGCATGGATAAAGGGTGGGGCGTTGTCATTGTGGCAGCAGGTCGCGGAACCCGGATGGGGACGACCGAGAGCAAACAGTTTCTGTTGCTGCAGGACAAGCCCGTTTTCATACATACGCTTGAGGTATTTGCTGCGCTGGACGAGATCCGCGAGATGGTGCTGGTCACAGGAGCCGCAGATGTTGAACGCTGCCAGGATTGGGTAAAAGAATACCAACTGGATTCACGTGTCCGTGTTATCCCCGGAGGGAAAGAGAGACAACATTCTGTCCATAAAGGCCTTGAGGCACTTGGGACGGATTGGGTTCTCGTTCACGACGGGGTACGTCCTTTTGTGAACCATGAGCAGATCAAGGGATGCATGTCGTCCGCCATATCCGGTGGTGGAGCAGCAGTGCTGGCGGTTCCCGTTAAGGATACGATCAAACAAGTGAATGCGGAAGGAGTCGTTACGGCGACGCCAGACCGCAGCAGTCTGTGGAGCATTCAAACCCCGCAGGCTTTTCGTCTTTCTTCCCTGCTCTCCGCCTACGAATCAGCCGAGCAGGACGGATTTCTGGGAACAGATGATGCCATGCTGGCTGAACGTCAGGGAATGTCGGTCAAGGTTGTGGAAGGCAATTATACCAATATCAAATTAACAACGCCGGAAGATTTGCAATATGCTGCGTTTTTGCTGGGGGGAGAGAAGAAGCAATGATACGTGTAGGACAGGGATTTGATGTACATCAGCTGGTAGAGGGACGCCCGTGTATTATTGGCGGAGTAACGATTCCTTATGAAAAAGGACTGCTGGGTCACTCGGACGCAGACGTGCTGTTGCACGCGATTAGTGATGCCATTTTGGGTGCGCTGGCACTTGGGGATATTGGCAAGCACTTCCCGGATACCGATCCGGAATTCAAAGATGCAGACAGCCTGAAATTGCTGGAGCATGTATGGCAGCTTGTGAAGGATCGCGGGTATAAGCTAGGGAATATCGATTCAACGATTATTGCCCAGAAGCCAAAGATGGCTCCTTACATCCCACAGATGGCTGAGGTTATTGCCAAGGCACTGGAAGCGGATGTAACGCAGGTGAACGTGAAAGCAACAACGACAGAGCAACTGGGGTTCCCGGGACGGGGAGAGGGCATTGCCGCTCAATCCGTTGTTTGCCTTGTACGTGTGTGATATCATCAATCAATTAGTGACGGAGGGGATCATATGAGCACGGAAATTCGTGTGCGTTACGCGCCGAGCCCAACGGGACATCTGCATATCGGGAATGCCCGTACGGCGTTGTTTAACTATCTATATGCCAAACATAATAACGGTAAATTCATTATTCGTATTGAAGATACAGACGTAAAACGGAATATTGCCGGTGGTGAAGAAAGCCAACTGAAATACCTGAAATGGCTCGGAATTGAGTGGGACGAAAGTATTGACGTGGGCGGAGAATACGGACCATACCGTCAAACGGAACGTCTGGACCTCTATCGTAAATATACGCAGGAATTGCTGGATAAAGGTCTGGCTTACCGTTGCTTCTGCACGGAAGAAGAATTGGAGCAAGAGCGCGAGGAACAGTCAGCACGTGGAGAAACACCGCGTTATTCTGGCAAACACCGTGACCTGACTCCAGAGCAAATTAGTGCGTTTGAAGCGGAAGGCCGCGTAGCGAGTATTCGTTTCCGTGTGCCGGAAGAGCGCACATATACGTTTGATGATATGGTTAAGGGCACAATCTCGTTCAACAGCAAGGAATCCGGTGACTTCGTCATTGTGAAAAAAGACGGCATTCCCACATACAACTATGCCGTTGCTGTGGATGATCACTTGATGAAGATCTCCCACGTCTTGCGCGGGGAAGATCACATCTCGAACACGCCGCGTCAATTGATGATCTATGAAGCGCTCGGCTGGGAGCCGCCGCAATTCGGCCATATGACGCTGATCGTGAATGAAAATCACAAGAAGCTGAGTAAACGGGATGAATCCGTTATTCAGTTTATTGAGCAGTATGATCAGCTCGGCTATTTGCCTGAAGCGATGTTTAACTTCATTTCCCTGCTTGGCTGGTCGCCGGAAGGGGAAGAAGAGATCTTCTCGCAAGAGCAGCTGATCTCCATTTTTGATACGAAACGTCTGTCCAAGAGCCCGGCGGTATTTGATACCCACAAGCTGGCTCACTTGAACAACCACTATATCAAACATGCTGACCCGGGACGTATTGCCGAAATGGCCATTCCACATCTGCAAAAGGCTGGACGTATTTCTTCCGAGCTGTCTGCTGAACAAAAAGAATGGGCTTATACTCTGGTACACCTGTACCAGGAGCAGATGAATTCTGCCTCCGATATTGTCGAATTGTCGGAAGTATTCTTCCGTTCCAATCTGGAGCTTGAAAGTGAAGGAGAAGCAGTGCTTGCTGAGGAGCAGGTGCCAACCGTACTGAAGGCATTTGCGGATAAAGTACAGGCGAGCGAAGAGTTTACTCCAAGCAAAATGGCTGCATTGATCAAGGAAGTACAGAAAGAAACCGGCTTTAAGGGCAAACAGCTCTTTATGCCAATTCGTGTAGCCTTGACTGGACAGACGCATGGACGGGATCTGAACCAAACGATCGTACTTCTGGGTCGGGATACGGTGATCGAACGTTTGCTTGCACAAGTAAAATAATCTTAGTCGAGGACATTCCGTTTATTTGGAATCTGAACGCAATCCTATGAAGTATGGATTACGTAGGAGGCTGTTGTCAGTCTGAGGCCTTTTCGCTATAATAACAACACAACGAATAATTGATATGATTTATCTAATAGAACAGCAAAGATCGGGAGGAGTAGACTGACCCGGACAGATTCAGAGAGGATGGTCCCGCAGCAAAGAGAGATTTCTTTGGTTGCGGTGGCTGTGAACCATCCACTGTCCATCAGTCGAAATGCGCCCGTGAGCTGCACAGCCGAATCCAGCCCCGCCTTTGTCGATCATGACATGGGAAAACGTTAGGATAGGTTGTGACGATTGGTTTCCGTTACCAAACCGCTTGAGGGCTCATTCTATTTAAGAATGGACCGAGCAGAGTGGGACCGCGATAAACGCCTCTGCAGCTAAATGCTGCAGGGGCGTTTTTTTGTTTAGGCGAGTGTGCAGTACACTACCAAGGAACGCGCCGTCCGGTAAGCCGGAGGACGGGAACCTGAACAAGAGGGGAACGAGCATGTTCAAGAAGATCAGATCAGATATCCAGGCGGTGTTTGAAAACGATCCGGCGGCCCGAGGTTGGTTTGAGGTGGTATTCACCTACTCAGGGCTGCATGCGATATGGGCACACCGGATCGCTCATTTTTTATACAAGCGAAGATGGTTCTCGGTTGCCCGGTTCATTTCGCAGGTTAGCCGTTTTATGACAGGAATCGAGATACATCCTGGAGCTACGATCGGAAATCGGTTGTTTATTGACCACGGAATGGGCGTTGTTATTGGAGAAACATGTGAGATTGGCGATGATGTCGTTATCTATCAGGGGGTTACCCTGGGCGGAACAGGGAAAGAAAAAGGAAAGAGACATCCGACCATTGGTAATAATGTGGTTATCTCATCCGGAGCCAAGGTGCTGGGTTCATTTAGCGTGGGGGATCAATGTAACATTGGTGCGAACTCCGTTGTGCTTAAGGAGGTTCCTTCCAATAGTACCGTGGTAGGTATACCGGGAAGAATTGTTAAACAGGATGGCCGACGGGTAGATCGCCTCAGTCAGCAACTGCCCGATCCGGTCGTCGACTCCTTGCGCAGTATGCAAAAAGAACTCGAACGATTGCAGGAAGAAGTACGTACACTGCAGAATGCCCGTGAAAATGAGACTGTGCGTGATACGTGATACAATAAATAAAGGCAGTATAGGATGAAAGGATAAGTGACCATGACGCTTCAGATTTATAATACGATGAGTCGTACCAAAGAGGAATTTGTTCCCCAAGAGCCAGGGAAAGTAAAAATGTATGTCTGCGGACCAACGGTATATGACTACATTCATATCGGGAATGCACGCCCGGTTATCTTTTTCGACACAGTTCGTGGATACCTGGAACAGACAGGACATGATGTGAACTATGTGGTGAACTTCACGGATGTGGACGATAAGCTGATTCGCAAAGCAGAACAACTTGGAACAGACGTTCCTCACGTGGCTGAGAAATTTATTGCTGCCTATTATGAAGATCTTGAGGGATTAGGTATTCCCAAGGCAAGCAGCAATCCTAGAGTAACGGAAAACATGCCGCTGATCATTGATTTTATCCGTGAGCTCGTTGAAAAAGGATTTGCGTATGAAAATGGCGGTGACGTCTATTATCGTACAGGCAAATTCAGCGAATATGGCAAACTTTCAAAACAAAACTTGCAGGAGTTGCAGTTCGGAATCCGTGTGGGTGTAGACGAGCGCAAAGAGCATCCCGAAGATTTTGTGCTCTGGAAGGCTGCCAAACCAGGTGAGATCTATTGGTCCAGTCCTTGGGGCGATGGTCGACCAGGCTGGCATATTGAATGCTCCGCCATGGCTCGGGAGTACCTTGGGGATACACTGGACATTCACGGGGGTGGACAGGATTTGCAGTTCCCGCACCATGAGTGCGAATGCGCCCAATCCGAGGTATTAACAGGTAAACCACTTGCGAACTACTGGATGCATAATGGATTCATCCGAATTGATAACGAGAAGATGTCAAAATCACTCGGTAATGGTGTTCTTGTTAAAGACTTGCGGAATCAATATAAACGCGAAGCGATTCGTTATTTCATGTTGTCTACCCACTATCGCAACCCATTGAACTTCACGGATGATACGATGGAGCAGGCACAGAACAGTGTGGACCGGATTGCGAATGCGGTAGGTAACCTGAACCATCGTCTAAATGCAGTAACTGTTGATCAGGATATCACAGCAGAGTTTGCGGCAAGACTCGACCAAATTCGTCAGCAGTATCACGAGAAGATGCAGGATGATTTCAATACTCCTGATGCGATTACTGCGATGTTTGAGTGGGCCGGGGAAGCCAACCAACTGTTGCAGCAAGAAGTAGTTAATGCGGCAGACATTCGCGCACTCCTCGAGTTGTTCAGTGAATTGAATGCTGTACTGCGCATTTATACTGACGCAGAGCCAGAACTTCTGGATGAGGAAGTAGAACGTCTGATTGAAGAGCGTGTAGAAGCGCGCAAGTCGAAAAACTGGGCAAGAGCGGATGAAATTCGCGATGAATTGTCTGCACGTGGCATTCTGCTTGAAGATACGGCGCAGGGCATGAGATGGCGGCGCAAATGAGCGAAGGACATCCAAATACACCAAAACAACACGAGCAGGTCACAGAGGGAGGATGGTTCCCGTATCCTCCTTCCAGACCTGCGAGGTTGATTCCACCTATTGCACTGGCCTATATTGGTGATGCGGTATATGAGGTAGCTGTTCGTCAATATCTGTTGTCGAAGGCCAACATGCGTCCCAATCATTTGCACCGTAGTGCAACCGGGTTGGTATCAGCGAAGGCGCAGAGCCGCATACTTACAATGATTGAGGCTGAACTGACAGAGGAAGAACGGGATATCGTCCGGCAAGGGCGGAATGCCAAGTCGGGTAGTGTACCCAAAAATGCAGATGTGTTGGAGTACAGACATGCCACGGCTTTTGAATGTCTCATTGGTTACCTCTATAGCAGTGGTCATCATGATCGCATGATTGAACTGATCGGGCTTGGCATTGAGCACGCGGAACAACAATCGCCATCGCCGACAAAAAAATAGAAATTTCAACAAAACAACGCATTACAGAGAGGATCGAACAACGATGGAAGAAGAATGGATCGCCGGTAAACACTCCGTGACGGAGGCGCTGCGTTCAGGCCGGACCATTAATAAAATATGGATTGCCGATACAGCACAGAAACATCTGACTCAACCTATTATCTCGGAGGCTAAAAAACTAGGTATTGTCATTCAACACGTGGACAAGCGTAAGCTGGATCAAACGGTACCAGGCATTCAGCATCAGGGGGTAGTTGCTCAAGCGGCACCTTACGCTTATGTGGAGGTAGAAGACATTCTTGCCGCAGCAAAAGCGAAGAATGAGCATCCTTTCCTGATTCTGCTGGATGAGATTGAAGATCCTCATAACCTGGGGTCAATTTTGCGGACAGCAGATTGCACGGGTGCGCATGGCGTCATTGTGCCCAAACGTCGCTCGGCAGCGGTAACCGTGACGGTATCCAAAACATCAGCAGGCGCTGTGGAGTACGTGCCAGTGGCTCGTGTAAGTAATCTTGGCCAGACCATCGATCGCCTCAAAGAGGAAGGTGTATGGGTTGTAGGGACAGATGTCACGGCTCATGAAGGTGTCTTTGGTAATGGAGTCTTTACTGGCCCTGTGGCATTGGTAATCGGAAATGAGAACAAGGGAATGGGACGACTTATTCGTGAGAAATGCGATGTGCTGATCAAATTACCAATGCAAGGTCAGATTAATTCCCTGAATGCTTCCGTGGCAGCCGGGGTTGTCATGTATGAAGTGCTCCGCTCGCGTCAAGCGCAGGAATAGAAGGTATGGCTGATTCCCGTGATGTGCTTCTTGTAGACGGGTACAACATGATTGGTGACTGGCCGGAATTAACCAAACTGGCGGAAAGTGGGCTGGAAGAGGCGCGCAACAGGCTTCTTTTTCGTCTTGCAGATTACCAGGCTTTCTCCGGCCGGCGAGTCATTGTTGTGTTTGACGCCTACCTCGTGCCTGGACTCGGTAAATCCTTTACTCAGAGCAAAGTGCAGATCTATTTTACAAAGGAAAAAGAGACGGCAGACGAATGCATTGAGAGACTCGTTCGGGAACTAAGCATGCGAAGACGCCAAATCTATGTGGCTACGAGCGATATGGTAGAGCAACATGTTATATTTGGACAGGGAGCGCTACGTGTATCTGCGAGGGAGTTGCTAATTGAAGTTGAGCAGAACGAAAAAGAATTAAAAAAACGACTGGAAGAAGATCAGGCGAAGACCACGCGTAACACACTCGGGGGTAAGTTAAGTCCCGATGTATTGAAAGAGTTTGAGCGATGGCGCCGGGAATAACAGCACGTTTTTACAAAAATTAGAATATTGAAACTCTTGACATTTATGTTATTGATGTTCTTTTTTAGGCAGAGCGTGGTTGACGGTGTGAGGTACCATCATATATACTGATCCTATATTTCATAGAGTAGAGTAACGGGGTACCTTGCGTTGCAGCCGGAGGGATTGTCTGTGAGTGTCGACCTCAAAGATATCATGTTATCCAAGTATGATTACCAAAGTGACGAAGACATTGTCGAAGCTTTCCGTGAAGGCGAAAGCGAAGCGTTAGAGTTTCTAATTAACAAATATCGTAACTTTGTACGCGCCAAGGCAAGATCTTATTTTCTGATTGGGGCAGACCGGGAAGATATTATTCAAGAAGGAATGATTGGCCTCTACAAATCCATTCGAGATTTCAAAGGGGACAAGCTGGCTTCGTTCAAGGCTTTTGCCGAACTGTGTATTACAAGACAGATCATCACGGCCATTAAGACAGCAACACGTCAGAAGCATATTCCGCTTAATTCTTATGTATCTCTGGACAAGCCTATTTATGACGAAGAGTCTGATCGTACGTTACTCGATGTGATTTGTGGAACCCAGGTCAGTGATCCGGAAGAACTTATCATCAATCAGGAAGAGTTTGTGGGCCTGGAAGATAAAATGTCCGAGATTCTGAGTGATCTGGAACGTAAAGTATTGATGTTGTATCTGGACGGGAGATCTTATCAAGAGATTGCAGTAGATTTGGACAGACATGTGAAGTCCATTGATAATGCACTTCAGCGCGTCAAGCGCAAACTTGAAAAGTACCTGGAAGTTCGAGATAATTAAACACATGTTGTCGTTGACGGAAAAGGCTCGGTGTTTGAGTCTTTTTTTAGTGTCTCAAGTTTATAAAATCTAAGAATGTTCATACTAGTAATCGCTCGGTCCATGCAGGAGAAGAGAAAAACAGAGATGAGAAACGAATGTACGTTGTACGGAAGTAATACCCAATGAATGAAAGGCTATTCTTTCATTGACATGGTTATACCCTTGTGATAAAGTGTTTTAGGTAGGCCTAAATTTATGGCTTTTTTTCAGGATCAATTTAGAGACTCTGCTTGAATGTGGAAGTCTTCGGGAGGTGTACATCATGCGGGTAATTATTACTTTGGCTTGTACTAACTGCAAACAAAGAAATTACACTACGACAAAAAACAAGCGTAATCACCCCGACCGCATGGAGATGAAGAAATTTTGCAAGTTTTGTAACGAGCAGACTTCTCATCGCGAAACCAGATAGTTTTTGGAGGTGTCGGCGTGAAACGAAGTTTCAAATCTCTGATTTCCTTTTTCTCAGAAAGCTGGGCTGAACTTAAAAAAGTTCGCTGGCCTAATCGTAAAGAGCTGACCAACTACACATTGATCGTACTTGGTACTGTTGTGGTTATGACGCTGTTTTTTTGGGTCATTGACATTGGCATCTCCTTTGTGATCGAAGCGATTATTTAAGAAGGGTTCCGGTGGCTTGATATGGAAAAAAGATGGTACGTCGTTCATACCTATTCAGGGTATGAGAACAAGGTCAAAGCCAATTTGGAAAAACGCGTAGAGTCTATGGGCATGGAAGACAAGATATTCCGCGTTCTTGTTCCTATGGAAGAAGAAGTGGTAAACAAGGACGGTAAGAAAAAAACCGTTATGCGTAAAGTTTACCCTGGTTATGTCTTGGTGGAAATGGTACAGACGGATGATTCTTGGTATGTTGTTCGCAACACACCAGGTGTTACAGGATTTGTCGGTTCGACAGGTTCTGGGTCCAAACCAACTGCATTGTTGCCTGAAGAAGTGGAACAAATTCTGAAGCACATGGGTATGGTTGAACCTAAGCCGAAAATTGAGTTCGATATTAAGGAATCCGTACGTATTAAAGTCGGCCCTTTTGCGAATTTCGTAGGCTCCGTGGAAGAAATTTTGGTAGACAAAAGCAAGTTGAAAGTGCACGTGAACATGTTTGGACGGGAAACACCGCTTGAGTTGGAATACACGCAAGTGGAGAAGATATAGTCTCTTCAAGTTTCTTGTGGGAGGGTTGAAAAACCCGTTAACCACTATTTTGCAAGGAGGTGTCAATCATGGCGAAAAAAGTTATTAAAATGGTAAAACTGCAGATTCCAGCAGGTAAAGCTAACCCAGCACCACCAGTAGGTCCAGCTTTGGGTCAAGCAGGTGTCAACATCATGGCATTCTGTAAAGAATTCAACGCTCGTACAGCTGATCAAGCGGGATTGATTATTCCAGTTGAAATTTCTGTATTCGAGGACCGTTCCTTTACTTTCATCACTAAAACTCCACCAGCAGCAGTTCTGTTGAAAGTGGCAGCTAAAGTTGAAAAAGGATCCGGCGAACCGAACAAGAAAAAAGTTGCTACTGTTAAACGTGATGCGGTACGTCAAATCGCAGAAACAAAAATGCCTGACCTGAATGCAGCAGACGTTGAGTCCGCTATGCGTATGGTCGAAGGTACTGCCCGCAGCATGGGTATCACCATCGAAGACTAATTTTCATAAGAAACATGGCTTCGTAAAACCGGTCGATTCGCGACCGGTTGATGTGGGAGGTATATCCGCTAACACCACAAAGGAGGAATAAAACATGGCTAAACACGGTAAAAAATACCTGGAAGCTGCTAAGCTGATTGACAGCGAAGCAACTTACGAGCCTTCAGAAGCTGTAGAGCTTGTGAAAAAGGCAGCTACTGCAAAATTCGATGAAACAATCGAAGCAGCAGTTCGTTTGGGTGTAGACCCTCGTAAGCAAGACCAGGCTGTACGTGGTGTTGTTGTCTTGCCACACGGCACAGGTAAAACACAACGCGTATTGGTATTTGCAAAAGGTGACAAAGCGAAAGAAGCGGAAGCGGCTGGCGCGGACTATGTTGGTGATGCAGACATGATCAACAAAATCCAACAAGGCTGGTTCGAATTCGACGTCTGCGTAGCGACACCAGATATGATGAGTGAAGTAGGTAAATTGGGCCGACTGCTCGGCGGTAAAGGTCTGATGCCTAACCCTAAAGCCGGAACGGTAACTTTCGATGTAACTAAGGCTGTTCAAGAAATTAAAGCCGGTAAAATCGAATATCGTCTGGATCGTGCAGGTCAAATTCATGCACCGATTGGTAAAGCTTCTTTCTCTTCTGAGCAACTTAATGAGAACTTCAAAGCTCTCATGGAAGCTCTGAATCGTGCTAAACCAGCGGCAGCAAAAGGTGTTTATCTGAAGAATGTTAGTCTTTCTTCCACGATGGGCCCTGGCGCACGCGTGAACGCAGCAGCTTTTAGATAATATCTCTTGACAGGCTTCTCCTGTTTTTGATAAGATATAAAAGTTGTGAGTCCGAGTGACTGACCGTTGACATTTGAATATGCTTGCCGTAGACAGTAGGTGCCATTTGGCTTAATTTCCTGCCGAGGTGTGATTATAGAACTTTGAACGATGCAAATCGATGATGAGTATATATCAAGCCTTCGTGATTCTACGGAGGCTTTTCTTAATGGGATAAATTTGATCAGGAGGTGTACAGATTGGCAAACGCAAAAGTGATTCAAGCAAAACAAGAGTCCGTTGATGCAGTAACAGCAAAATTGCGCGAGAGCGTTACAACTGTTGTTGTTGACTATCGCGGATTGAACGTTGCCCAAGTAACTGAGTTGCGTAAGCAACTTCGTGAAGCAGGGATCGAATTCCAAGTGCTGAAAAACTCGTTGCTTCGCCGTGCAGCTGCAGCAGCAGAACTGACAGAACTCGATAGTGTTCTTACAGGTCCTACTGCAATTGCATTCAGCGTAGATGACGTTGTGGCTCCAGCTAAAATTCTGAACGACTTCGCGAAAAAGAACGATGCACTGGAATTGAAAGGTGCAGTCGTAGAAGGTCGCGTAATCGGAGTAGAAGAAGTTAAGGCATTGGCAGAACTGCCATCCCGCGATGGACTTCTCTCCATGCTCCTCAGCGTGCTTCAAGCGCCAGTGCGCAACTTCGCGCTTGCGGTTAAAGCAGTTGCAGAAAAAGAAGAACAAGGCGCGTAAGCAACTTGATCTGAATGCTGCTTAGGCGGCAAATGAATTAAAAAAAATAATATTATATATGGAGGTTCACTCATGAGTAAAGAGCAAATCTTGGAAGCAATCAAAGGCATGACTGTACTGGAATTGAACGATCTTGTTAAAGCAATCGAAGAAGAATTCGGCGTAACTGCTGCAGCTCCAGTAGCTGCTGCAGGTGCAGTAGCTTCTGCTGAAGCTGAGCAATCCGAGTTCGACGTAATCTTGACTAACGCTGGTGCTTCCAAAATCAACGTTATCAAAGCAGTTCGCGAAATCACAGGTCTTGGCCTGAAAGAAGCAAAAGAACTGGTTGACAACGCTCCAAAAGCATTGAAAGAAAAAGTTGCTAAAGAAGAAGCAGAAGCGGTTAAAGCTAAGCTTGAAGAAGCTGGCGCTACAATCGAAGTTAAATAATTTAGCTTTTATAAGCTAGATGAACAAAACAACAAACCCCTTGAATTATATCAAGGGGTTTGTTGCTGTAATTGTAAATGGAAAGTGAGTGAGGGCATGTCCAATCATTATTATTCGGACAAACCGCAAGTGGCGCATGATCGCAGAGCAACTGAAGCGGTTCTTCGCGGATTCAGTCTGCAATTCGTGACGGATGCCGGTGTGTTTTCCAAAAACGGAATCGATTATGGCAGCAGAGTATTGATTGATGCGATGGAGTTGCCATCAGGGGCTCATGTTCTCGATGTGGGTTGTGGATACGGGCCGATGGGTCTTACAGCAGCCAAACTTGTACCGGATGGGCATGTCACCATGATCGATATCAACGAGAGAGCCGTTGAACTTTCCAGGGAAAATGCAAAAGCGAACGGAATTAACAATGTTACGGTTTTGCAAAGTAATCTACTGGCTGAAGTAAAAAAGCAAGATTTTGACGTTATCCTTACCAATCCGCCTATACGGGCTGGGAAAGAGACGGTTCATACTATTTTCGAACAGGCACATCGCCATCTGAAGGTAGGCGGTTCGTTGTGGATTGTCATTCAGAAGAAACAAGGGGCCCCGTCAGCGAAAGCGAAATTGGAATCTTTGTTTGGAAGAGTGGAAGAAGTGACGAAGGATAAAGGCTATCGGATTTTCAAAGCGATGAAATCGGAAGAGGGTTCTACTAAAAACTGAATCCGAGTTTGTAAAGTAAGCAGGGGATCATTTTTTTTGCAATAGGACTATTGACTTGAAATTCAGGCCGTGGTATTATTGTAAAATGTCAGTATTAAGATGCCCTACTTGGCTTTAGCTAACTAAAAATGTCAACCTTTTTTTTACGCCGAACGGGCTTATTATGCCTACGTTTGGCGTATAATATGTACATTTTGGGCAAACTGGGGATAAGAATGATTTGGAAAGACATCCGCCGATCAAAGTTGCTCTTTTTTCGAACGACATTTCGAGTAAGGGCTTTTCTTTATTTGTGGATGCATTGCTTTGCTCTGTATGTGTACCATTATAAGGTTACAAACAGAGGTTCGCAACGAAATTTTTAAAGTGAGTAGACATTGAGGGGTGAGTTTAAGTTGGCAGGACATCTTGTTCAATATGGTCGACGCACTCGGCGCAGTTATGCACGAATTAACGAGATACTCGAAGTTCCAAACCTGATTGAAATCCAACAAAAATCCTATGATTGGTTTTTGGAGGAAGGGTTGCGCGAAATGTTCCAGGATATCTCGCCGATCCAGGATTTTACAGGTAACTTGATTTTGGAATTTATCGATTACAGTCTCGGTGAACCGAAGTATACAGTAGACGACGCGAAAGAGCGTGACGTTACTTATGCAGCACCGCTTCGGGTCAAAGTCCGGCTCATTAATAAGGAAACCGGCGAAGTCAAAGAGCAGGAAGTATTCATGGGAGATTTCCCGCTGATGACCAACACGGGCACATTTATTATTAATGGTGCGGAACGGGTTATTGTCAGCCAGTTGGTTCGCTCTCCTAGCGTTTACTTCAGTACCAAAGTAGATAAAAACGCCAAAAAAACGTATACCGCTACAGTTATTCCTAACCGCGGCGCTTGGTTGGAACTGGAGATGGACGCGAAGGATGTTGTTTACGTCCGGATCGACCGTACACGTAAAATACCGGTTACGGTTCTCCTGCGTTCACTTGGTTTTGGCACAGATGCTGAGATTCTGGATCTGCTCGGTAATGACGAATATATCCGCAACACACTGGACAAAGACAACACGGATTCCACGGAGAAAGCACTCATTGAGATCTATGAGCGTCTTCGTCCGGGCGAGCCTCCAACGCTGGATAATGCGAAAAGCTTGCTCGTAGCACGTTTCTTTGATCCAAAACGTTATGACCTGGCTAATGTAGGTCGTTACAAAATGAATAAAAAACTTCACATCAAAAACCGTTTGTTTAACCAGCGCTTGGCTGAGTCACTTGTTGACGCTGAGACAGGTGAAATCATTGCTGAAGCAGGTCAAATGGTTGATCGTCGTTTGTTGGATGAAATCATGCCGTATCTGGAGAAGAGCGTTGGATTCCGCACGTATCACGTGGGTAACGGCGTTTTGGATGCCAATGATATCCCTATGCAAACGATTGATGTGTTCTCACCAACTGAAGATGGTAAAGTGGTCAAACTGATTGCCAATGCAAACATTGACAAGTCCGTTAAAAACGTGACACCGGCGGATATCATTTCGTCCATCAGTTATTTCCTTAACCTTCTGCAGGGAATTGGTAGCACGGATGATATCGATCATCTGGGTAACCGTCGTTTGCGTTCGGTGGGTGAACTTCTGCAGAACCAGTTCCGTATCGGTTTGTCCCGTATGGAGCGTGTAGTTCGTGAGAGAATGTCCATTCAGGATGCTAACGTAATTACACCACAGGCTTTGATTAACATACGTCCTGTTATTGCATCGATTAAAGAGTTCTTTGGTAGCTCTCAGTTGTCACAGTTTATGGATCAAACGAACCCGCTGGGTGAGTTGACACATAAACGTCGTTTGTCCGCACTCGGACCCGGTGGTTTGACGCGTGAGCGCGCAGGTATGGAAGTGCGTGACGTCCATCCATCCCACTATGGCCGTATGTGTCCAATCGAGACGCCAGAGGGACCAAACATCGGTTTGATCAACTCCTTGTCTACGTTCGCCCGTGTGAATGAATATGGCTTCATTGAAGCTCCATATCGTTGGGTTGATCCGAAGACAGGTATTGTAACAGAACAAATTGATTACCTGACAGCGGACGAAGAGGACAACTATGTTATCGCGCAAGCGAATGCGAAGTTGAACGAAGACGGTACATTTGAAGAAGAAGCGATCATTGTACGTTACAACAAACAGTCGGATAACATCCTTACGATGCCGAGTGAGCGAGTTGACTACATGGACGTATCTCCTAAACAGGTTGTATCCGTCGCTACAGCGCTGATCCCGTTCCTTGAGAACGATGACTCCAACCGTGCACTCATGGGATCAAACATGCAGCGGCAGGCGGTTCCACTCTTGATTCCTAAAGCACCACTTGTAGGAACAGGTATGGAGCACAAAGCTGCAAAAGACTCTGGTGTATGTATTGTCTCCGATTATGACGGAATTATTGAACGTTCTTCTGCGAACGAAATTTGGCTCCGTCGTGTTGAAGAAGTGGACGGTCAGGAAGTTAAAGGCGATATCGTTAAATATAAATTACACAAATTTATGCGTTCGAACCAAGGAACATGCATTAACCAGCGTCCGATTGTCAAAAGAGGTGCTGCTGTCAAAGCTGGCGATATCCTCGCTGATGGTCCTTCAACGGAAATGGGTGAATTGGCTCTGGGACGTAACGTTGTTGTTGCCTTCATGACTTGGGAAGGTTACAACTACGAGGATGCGATCTTGCTCAGTGAAAAACTCGTTAAGGAAGATGTATACACATCCATCCATATCGAGGAGTATGAGTCAGAAGCGCGTGATACCAAGCTCGGACCTGAAGAGATCACACGTGACATCCCTAACGTTGGGGAAGAAGCGTTGCGTAACTTGGATGAGCGCGGTATTATCCGCATCGGTGCTGAGATCAGTGCTGGCGACATTCTGGTTGGTAAAGTAACACCTAAGGGTGTAACAGAGCTGACAGCAGAAGAACGTCTCTTGCATGCGATCTTTGGTGAGAAAGCACGTGAAGTACGTGATACTTCCTTGCGTGTACCACATGGTACTGACGGTATCGTAGTAGACGTGAAAGTATTTACCCGTGAAAACGGTGATGAGCTGCCTCCAGGTGTTAACCAGCTCGTTCGTGTATATATCGCTCAAAAACGGAAAATTTCCGAGGGTGATAAAATGGCCGGACGTCACGGTAACAAAGGGGTCGTGGCCCGCATCTTGCCGGAAGAAGATATGCCTTTCCTGCCAGACGGTACACCGGTTCAGATCGTTCTTAACCCACTGGGCGTACCTTCCCGGATGAACATCGGTCAAGTGCTCGAGGTTCACTTGGGTATGGCCGCGATGCAACTGGGTATTCACGTAGCAACTCCTGTATTCGACGGAGCGAAGGAGTATGACGTCTTCGATACGATGGAAGAAGCAGGTATGCAACGTAATGGTAAAACTGTCCTGTATGATGGTCGTACAGGTGAAGAGTTTGAACGTGAAGTTACCGTAGGTGTCATGCACATGATCAAATTGGCACATATGGTTGATGATAAAATCCATGCCCGTTCCACGGGTCCTTACTCACTTGTTACGCAACAGCCATTGGGTGGTAAAGCCCAATTTGGTGGACAGCGTTTCGGGGAGATGGAAGTATGGGCGCTTGAGGCTTACGGTGCAGCTTATACACTGCAAGAAATCTTGACTGTTAAATCCGATGATGTTGTTGGTCGGGTTAAAACGTATGAATCCATTGTCAAAGGTGAGAATGTTCCGGAACCAGGCGTTCCTGAATCATTTAAAGTATTGATCAAAGAGCTGCAAAGCTTGGGTATGGACGTTAAGATTTTGAGCGAAGATGAGCAAGAGATTGAAATGAGAGAAATGGACGATGAAGATGACGCTGCGAGCGATAAGCTCAGCCTCAACCTTGAGGGTACAGAGGTCGGAGCGGAATAAACCGCTTCGAGCGCATGATGACCGGCGTTTTTCATCAGGCTCGCGTCTTGCTCCGGCTTCGGCCGGAGTGGGCGTAACCTAGAATACAGGAATTGGTTAAGGAGGGTTGCTCCTTGTTGGACGTCAACAATTTCGAATACATGAAGATCGGGCTTGCTTCCCCAGAGAAAATTCGTTCTTGGTCCCGCGGAGAAGTGAAAAAACCGGAAACGATCAACTATCGTACGTTGAAGCCGGAAAAAGAAGGGCTGTTCTGCGAAAAGATTTTTGGCCCTACAAAAGACTGGGAATGTCATTGCGGTAAATACAAACGCGTCCGTTATAAAGGCGTTGTCTGTGATCGTTGTGGCGTTGAAGTAACACGTGCGAAAGTACGCCGCGAACGGATGGGCCATATTGAGCTCGCTGCTCCGGTATCGCATATCTGGTACTTCAAAGGTATTCCGAGCCGTATGGGTCTTGCTCTGGATATGTCTCCAAGATCTCTTGAAGAGATTATTTATTTTGCATCATATGTTGTAACTGATCCAGGAGAAACTCCACTGGAGAAAAAACAGCTGTTGTCCGAGAAGGAATACCGCAGCTACCGTGAAAAATACGGCTATGGTTTCCAGGCTGGCATGGGCGCAGAAGCGGTTAAAAAATTGCTTCAAGACCTTGACATAGACAAAGAGCTCGAGTTCTTGAAAGAAGAGCTCCGGACTGCGCAAGGACAACGTCGTAATCGTGCAATCAAACGTCTGGAAGTTATCGAAGCATTCCGTAACTCCGGCAACAAACCAGAGTGGATGATCATGGATGTACTTCCTGTTATCCCACCGGAACTTCGTCCAATGGTACAGTTGGATGGTGGACGTTTTGCAACGTCTGACCTGAATGACTTGTATCGCCGTGTAATCAACCGGAACAACCGTCTGAAACGTCTGCTTGATCTGGGCGCACCAGATATTATCGTGCAAAATGAAAAACGGATGTTGCAGGAAGCTGTTGACGCATTGATCGATAATGGTCGTCGTGGACGCCCGGTAACGGGTCCTGGTAACCGTCCATTGAAATCTCTCAGCCACATGCTGAAAGGTAAACAAGGACGTTTCCGTCAGAACTTGCTCGGTAAACGGGTTGACTATTCTGGTCGTTCCGTTATCGTTGTTGGACCTTACCTGAAAATGTATCAGTGTGGTCTGCCAAAAGATATGGCACTTGAATTGTTCAAGCCTTTTGTTATGAAAGAGCTTGTAAATAAAGGGCTTGCCCACAACATCAAGAGCGCGAAGCGTAAAGTTGAGCGTGTAAGTCCTGAAGTATGGGATGTTCTTGAAGAAGTAATCAAGGAGCATCCGGTTCTGTTGAACCGTGCCCCTACGCTTCACAGACTCGGTATTCAAGCATTTGAGCCGATTCTCGTTGAAGGTAAAGCAATTCGTCTTCACCCGCTCGTATGTACGGCATACAATGCCGACTTTGACGGTGACCAAATGGCCGTGCACGTTCCGTTGTCTGCTGAAGCTCAAGCGGAAGCACGCATCCTGATGCTTGCATCTGGTAACATTTTGAACCCGAAAGACGGTAAACCGGTTGTTACTCCTTCCCAGGATATGGTGCTTGGTTCTTATTACCTCACTATGGACAACAAGGAAGAAAAGGGAACAGGTATGATCTTGCGTACAGTTAACGAAGCTGTATCAGCATACCAACGTGGTACTGCTGGTCTGCATGCGCGTGTAGCTATTCCGGTTAAGGCGCTTGGTAAAACAAGCTTCACGGAAGAACAGCAAGAAGGAATGTTGCTGACAACTATCGGTAAAATTATCTTCAATGAAATTTTCCCGGCAAGCTTCCCTTATATCAATGATGCGACTCGTGCTAACCTATACCAAGGTACTGCAGATCACTCATTTGTATATGAAAAAGGTGCTGATCTCAGAGAAGCTATTATGAATGCTCCTCTGGCTGGCGGTGTCGGTAAAGAATACCTCGGCTCCATCATTGCACGTTGTTTTGAAATTTATCACACAACGGAAACAGCCGTTATTTTGGATAAAATCAAACAACTTGGATTCACATACTCTACACGTGCCGGTATTACGGTTGCGGTATCTGATGTTATCGTTCCGCCTGAGAAGTTTGAAATTCTTAGACAGTCTGAGGAAAAAGCACAAATCGTTACGAATCAATACCGTCGTGGTCTGATTACGAATGAAGAGCGCTATGACCGTATCATTGATATCTGGTCAAAATCCAAAGATGACATCACTGAGATTCTGATGAAGTCCATGGATCGTTACAACTCGATCATGATGATGGTAGACTCCAAAGCACGGGGTAACAAATCGCAAATCACCCAATTGGGCGGTATGCGTGGTCTGATGGCCAACCCATCCGGTCGAATTATCGAACTCCCAATCAAATCGAACTTCCGTGAAGGTCTGACGGTACTCGAATACTTTATCTCCACTCACGGAGCGCGTAAAGGTTTGGCGGATACAGCCCTGCGTACAGCCGATTCAGGTTACCTGACTCGTCGTCTCGTAGACGTAGCCCAAGACGTAATCGTGCGTGATGATGATTGTGGTACAGATAAAGGCTTTACGGTAAGTCGTATCCAGGATGGTAAAGAGGTTATCGAAGATCTCTACGACCGTATTGAAGGCAGATACTGCTTCGAGACAGTTCGTCATCCGGAAACAAAAGAAATCATTGCAGGTCGCAATGAATTGATTGACTCCGATAAAGCAGAAGCGATCATCAAAGCGGGAATCACCAAATTGCAAATCCGCTCCGTACTCAGCTGCCGTGCAAGTCACGGTGTCTGCAAGAAGTGTTATGGTCGTAACCTTGCGACAGGTAAACACGTGGAGATTGGTGAAGCAGTTGGTATTATTGCAGCACAATCCATTGGTGAGCCAGGAACACAGCTTACAATGCGTACGTTCCACACCGGCGGTGTAGCCGGAGACGATATTACGCAAGGTTTGCCGCGTATCCAAGAGTTGTTTGAAGCTCGTAATCCTAAGGGTCAAGCAACGATCAGTGAGATTGATGGTGTGGTTAAAGAGATTCGCGAAGCGAAAGATCGTCGTGAAATCGAAATTCAAGGTGAAGCGGAGTCCAAAGTATACTCTGTTACCTACGGTTCCCGTGTGCGCGTAAGCGAAGGCATGGAAATTGAAGCGGGTGACGAGTTAACAGACGGTTCCATCGATCCGAAAGAAATGCTGCGCATTAAAGGCGTACGTGGCGTACAAAACTACATTTTGCAGGAAGTACAGCGCGTATACCGTAACCAAGGCGTAGAAATCAATGACAAGCACGTTGAAGTTATGATCCGTCAAATGCTGCGTAAAATCCGCATCGTAGATGCAGGTGATACAACGCTGTTGCCAGGATCGTTCGTAGATACGCATGAGTACGAAAGAGCTAACAAAATTGCGATTCTTAGTGATAAAGAGCCAGCGGTTGCTAAACCAATCCTGCTCGGTATTACGAAAGCGTCCCTGGAAACAGACTCCTTCCTCTCGGCGGCTTCGTTCCAAGAAACTACACGTGTACTGACAGATGCAGCGATCAAAGGTAAAGTCGATCAGTTGCTCGGTCTGAAGGAAAATGTAATCATCGGTAAATTGATTCCTGCAGGTACAGGTATGCACCGTTACCGCAGCATCAAATTTGCTGAGCCAGAAGATGGCCAATCTTCAGTAGAAGAACTTGAGCCAGTTTCGGTTGATTAAATAGATTCCTCCTCATTTAGAGGGGAATGAAAGTTTTGTACGTCAGGAGGCGGACGCTTGTATGATGCAGGCGGACGAATCCTGATGTGCGTAAACTTTTAAAAAATGTTTAGGATTAGCATTGACAATGCTTGCGCTAGATGCTAATATATCAAAGGTGCGTGGGCAGCTGATTGTACATGGTTCTATTCGGAGGAATGCACAATGTCTAATGAAAAAGCCTTGCAAGATGCTCATGTCAAAATAGGTACCAAACAGACCATGCGGATGGTGCAGACAGGTATGGCTTCTGAAGTCTATGTCGCAGAAGATAGTGATCCGCAGCTCACTTCCAAAATCATTGCTTTGTGTGAACAACACAATGTGAAGTACACGAAAGTGGATACAATGAAAAATCTCGGCAAAGCTTGCGGGATTGGAGTGGGAGCAGCTATGGCTGCTGTCGTAAAATGATAGTGTAAGGAACGTTTTTGTCCGAGAACTTTTAGGGATTCTCTAAGGCAAAAACTTTTCATTTGTCTTTTTATGAACCGCCTGGGTCTGTGGACTTAGCGAAAAGAGGTTTATAAAGAAACATGAATATTTGAGGAAGGGGGTGGCAATCACATGCCAACTATTAATCAACTGGTTCGTAAAGGACGTCAAGCAAAAGTTGAGAAGTCAAAATCTCCAGCTTTGCAAAAAGGATTCAACGCTTTGAAACGTGAATCTACTAACATCAGTGCCCCACAAAAACGTGGTGTCTGCACTCGTGTAGGTACAATGACTCCACGTAAACCAAACTCTGCACTTCGTAAGTATGCTCGTGTTCGTTTGACGAACCGTCTCGAGGTAACTGCTTATATCCCGGGAATCGGACATAACCTTCAAGAGCACAGTGTGGTATTGATCCGCGGAGGTAAAGTTAAAGACCTTGCAGGAGTTCGTTATCACATCGTTCGTGGAGCTCTCGATACTGCAGGCGTAAACAACCGTATGCAAGCTCGTTCGAAATACGGTGCAAAACGTCCAAAAGCTAAAAAAGCCTAAACCATTATAAGCAGAGAACCTGAAAGCCTTCTGGCTTAGGTCTGGAAGGTACAGGGTCTGCTGAACAAGAAAGAAAGGGGGATATCCATGCCACGCAAAGGTCCAGTTACGAAAAGAGACGTGTTGCCAGATCCGGTATACAACAGCAAGTTGGTTACTCGTTTGATCAATCGCATCATGCTCGACGGAAAACGCGGTGTTGCTCAAAGCATTCTGTATAATGCGTTCAAGTTGATTCAAGAACGTACGGGTAATGACCCGATGGAAGTATTTGAAGCAGCAATCAAGAATATCATGCCAGTCCTGGAAGTTAAAGCTCGCCGTGTCGGCGGTGCCAACTACCAAGTACCAATCGAGGTAAAACCAGAGAGACGTACTGCTCTGGGACTACGTTGGCTCGTGAACTACTCCCGCAACCGCGGTGAGAAAACAATGGAAGAGCGTTTGGCGGCTGAGATCATCGACGCTTCCAACAACACAGGCGCTTCCGTTAAAAAACGTGAAGATACGCACAAAATGGCTGAAGCGAACAAAGCGTTTGCTCACTACCGTTGGTAGGATTCAGTTCACAATAAAAAACTTCTATTTTGAAGGGAGACCCATTTCATGGCTAGAGAGTTCTCCTTGAAAAATACACGTAATATCGGGATCATGGCTCATATTGATGCGGGTAAAACCACGACAACTGAGCGGATCTTGTTCTACACAGGACGTACGCACAAAATCGGTGAAGTACACGAAGGCGCTGCGACAATGGACTGGATGGAACAGGAACAGGAGCGCGGAATTACGATTACTTCCGCTGCAACTACCGCTGCTTGGAAAGGCCACCGCGTTAATATTATTGATACCCCGGGACACGTTGACTTCACTGTTGAAGTTGAACGTTCCCTTCGTGTATTGGACGGAGCAGTTGGTGTATTCAGTGCGAAAGAAGGCGTTGAGCCTCAGTCCGAAACCGTATGGAGACAGGCTGACAAGTACGGCGTACCTCGTATCGCATATGTAAACAAAATGGATATCATCGGTGCTGACTTCCTGAACGTTGTATCTGACATGCGTGATCGCCTTCAAGCGAACGCTGTTGCGATTCAACTTCCAATCGGCGCTGAAAATGATTTCAAAGGTATCATCGATATCGTTGCACAAAGAGCTCATATGTACAAAGATGATCTTGGTCAAGATATCGAAGAAACCGACATTCCTGCAGAATTTGCAGATCAAGTTGAAGAACTTCGCAACGAGTTGATTGAGCGCGTTGCTGAACTGGACGAAGATTTGACAATGAAATACCTGGAAGGCGAAGAGATCACAATTGATGAGATCAAATCCGTACTCCGTAAAGGTGTTGTAGATGTTAAGATCTTCCCAGTTATCTGTGGATCCTCATACCGTAACAAAGGTGTTCAACTGATGTTGGATGCTGTTATCGACTACTTGCCAGCTCCAACAGATGTACCATCAATTACTGGTCATCTTGAAGATGGAACTGAAGCAGTTCGTAAGTCCTCTGATGAAGAACCATTCTCCGCATTGGCATTCAAAATCATGACTGACCCTTACGTAGGTAAATTGACATTCTTCCGCGTATACTCCGGTGTTCTTCAATCCGGTTCATATGTATTGAATGCCACTAAAAACAAACGTGAGCGTATCGGTCGTATCCTTCAAATGCATGCGAACAGCCGTCAAGAGATCACTGAAGTTTACTCCGGTGATATTGCAGCTGCCGTAGGTTTGAAAGATACGGGTACAGGTGATACACTATGTGATGAGAAAAATCCGGTTATCCTGGAGTCAATGAACTTCCCTGATCCGGTTATCGAAATCGCCGTTGAACCTAAAACCAAAGCTGACCAAGATAAAATGGGTGTTGCTCTCGGTAAGTTGACTGAAGAGGATCCAACTCTTCGTGCTCATACTGACGAAGAAACAGGTCAAACAATCTTGGCAGGTATGGGTGAGCTTCACCTTGATATCATCATCGACCGTATGCGTCGTGAGTTCAAGGTTGAAACTACTGTGGGTAAACCACAAGTAGCTTACCGTGAAACATTCCGTGCTCCAGCGCGCGTTGAAGGTAAATTCGTACGTCAATCCGGTGGTCGTGGTCAATACGGTCACGTATGGGTTGAATTCGAACCTCTCGAGCCGGGTACAGGCAGCCAGTTCGAAAGTAAGGTTGTCGGTGGTTCCGTACCAAGAGAATACATTCAACCTGCACTGTCAGGGATTGAAGAGCAAATGAAAAACGGTGTTATTGCAGGCTTCCCGCTTGTTGACGTTAAGGCTACAATCGTAGACGGATCTTACCATGATGTCGATTCCAATGAGATGGCATTTAAAATTGCCGGATCTATGGCGCTTAAAGCGGCTAAAGACAAGTGTAAACCAGTTCTGCTTGAGCCTATCATGAAAGTAGAAGTAACTGTTCCAGAAGAGTACATGGGTGACGTAATGGGTATGTTGAACTCCCGTCGTGGCCGCATCGAAGGTATGGATTCCCGTAGTGGAGCTCAAATCATCCGTGCTAAGGTACCTCTGTCTGAAATGTTTGGTTACTCTACAACTCTTCGTTCCGGTACTCAAGGACGCGGCGTATTCTCCATGGAACTCTCTCACTATGAAGAAGTTCCTAAGAGCATCGCTGAAGAAATCGTTGCCAAAACAAAAGGCACCGAGTAGTTTTCTCACACTGGATGCAAGTGCATAAGAATTCAATTCGGAGCACTTCATTCAGTGAAAACATAAAATTATAATTTTAAGGAGGCCACGTTCAAATGGCAAAGGCTAAATACGAACGTAATAAACCCCACGTTAACATCGGTACTATCGGTCACGTCGATCACGGTAAAACAACTCTGACTGCTGCAATCACAACTGTATTGTCCAAAACTTACGGTGGTGCTGCTGTAGCATTCGACCAAATCGACAAAGCGCCAGAAGAGCGCGAGCGCGGTATCACTATCTCCACAGCGCACGTTGAGTACGAAACTGACACTCGTCACTACGCTCACGTAGACTGCCCAGGTCACGCCGACTATGTTAAAAACATGATCACTGGCGCGGCACAAATGGACGGAGCTATCTTGGTAGTATCCGCAGCTGACGGCCCAATGCCACAAACTCGTGAGCACATCTTGCTCTCCCGTCAAGTAGGCGTACCTTACATTGTTGTATTCTTGAACAAATGTGACATGGTTGAAGACGAAGAGTTGTTGGAATTGGTTGAGATGGAAGTTCGCGACCTTCTTAACGAATATGAGTTCCCAGGTGACGATACTCCAATCACTCGTGGATCCGCTCGTGAAGCACTGGCAAACCCAGATGGCGAATGGGCTCAAAAAATCGTTGAGATGTTCAAAGAGATCGACACTTACATCCCACTGCCTGAGCGTCAAACTGACAAGCCTTTCTTGATGCCTGTCGAGGACGTATTCTCCATCACTGGTCGTGGTACTGTTGCTACTGGCCGTGTAGAGCGTGGTACTGTTAAAGTCGGCGAAGAGATCGAAATCGTTGGTATCACTGAAGAAACTAAAAAATCTGTTGTAACAGGCGTTGAGATGTTCCGCAAATTGCTGGATTCCGCTCAAGCTGGTGACAACATCGGAGCACTTCTTCGTGGTGTTGACCGTAACAACATCGAGCGTGGCCAAGTTTTGGCTAAACCGGGTTCTGTTAAGCCTCACACAGAATTCACAGCTCAAATCTACGTTCTGACTAAAGAAGAGGGCGGACGTCACAAACCATTCTTCACTGGTTACCGTCCACAGTTCTACTTCCGTACAACTGACGTAACAGGCATCATCAACTTGCCTGAAGGTACTGAAATGGTAATGCCTGGTGATAACATCACTGTTACTGTTTCCCTGATCTCCCCAATCGCGATTGAAGAAGGAACTAAATTCTCCATTCGTGAAGGCGGACGTACAGTAGGTGCCGGTTCCGTAGCATCTATCCAAAAATAATTCGGCTTAACGCTGAATAAAGCATATGCAACAGTGTACTGGAACGAGTAACATTGTATTGTAACGAAGCTTCGGAAGAGTTCTTTATCCGACATCGGATAGAGAACTCTTTTATTATGTTTAAAGTTTCGGAACCTGCGTCATACGAAATGAACATCATTTACGAGTTTAGAAGGATTGGCAAGGCAGCCTGGATATTGAAGAATAACACTGCAATAAACGAAGTCATTTCATCAGAAAAGATAAGTTTAAATGTTTTTCTTAAATATGCTTGCAATACGCCTATCTTTTCTATATAATAATGAATGTTGTTCTGTGACGTTGCGATGATGTGAGAGGTTACTGGCACACCCGGCCCCTTTGCCATGGGAGAGTGGCTAGAAAATTTTCACGGAGTATGTCCGATAAAAAATTGGGCGATAGAAGGAGGGACTAAAATGGCAAAGCAAAAAATTCGTATTCGTTTGAAAGCTTACGACCACAGAATTCTTGATCAATCCGCGGAGAAAATTGTTGAAACAGCAAAACGTTCGGGTGCTGGTGTATCCGGTCCGATTCCGCTTCCTACTGAAAAACAAATCATTACTATTCTTCGTGCGGTGCACAAGTACAAGGATTCTCGGGAACAATTCGAACAACGTACACATAAACGTTTGATCGACATCGTTAACCCGACTCCACAAACTGTGGATGCCTTGATGCGCTTGGATCTGCCGTCCGGTGTAGATATCGAAATTAAATTGTAATATAGCTACAACAAAGACCATGTATAGAGGAAAAGAGGTGTCAACATGAAAGCAATCTTAGGAAAAAAACTCGGAATGACTCAAGTATTTACTCCTGAAGGTAACGTAGTTCCAGTAACGGTTATCGAAGCAGGCCCTTGTGTTGTTTTGCAAAAGAAAGACATTGAGAACGATGGCTACGAAGCAATTCAAATCGGTTACTCCGATAAGAAAGAGAAAAATGCTAACAAGCCAGAAGCAGGTCACGCTAAAAAAGCGAACACTGCCCCTAAGCGCTACGTTCGTGAAGTTCGCGGTATCAACATCGCAGAATATGAAGTTGGCCAAGAACTGAAAGCTGACATTTTCGCTGAAGGCGAATTCGTTGACGTAACGGGTGTATCTAAAGGTAAAGGTTTTGCCGGCGTTATCAAACGTTGGGGACAAAGCACTGGACCTATGTCACACGGTTCGCGTTACCACCGTGGCCCTGGTTCAATGGGTTCGATCCAAGCTAACCGCGTTCCTAAAGGCAAACGCCTGCCAGGACACATGGGACATGATACTGTTACAATCCAACGTCTTGAAGTAGTTAAAGTAGACGCTGAGCGTAACGTGTTGCTCGTGAAAGGTTCCATTCCTGGACCGAAAAACAGTCTCATTAAAGTTAAAGAAACGGTGAAAAAATAACCACTGAAGAAAGGAGGAACACAAAATGCCAAAAGTATCAGTTTACAATGTAGATGGTAGCCAAGTAGGCGAAGTTGAATTGAACGATGCGGTTTTCGGAATTGAGCCGAACCAACACGTTCTGTACGATGCAGTTCTTATGCAACGCGCTTCCCTTCGTCAAGGTACCCACAAAGTAAAAGGACGTTCTGAAGTACGTGGCGGTGGACGTAAGCCTTGGAAACAAAAAGGTACAGGTCGCGCTCGTCAAGGTTCAATTCGTTCACCACAATGGAAAGGCGGCGGTATCGTATTTGGTCCAACACCACGGAGCTATGCGTACAAACTGCCTAAGAAAGTTCGCCGCTTGGCGATCAAATCAGCCCTTTCATCCAAAGTGCTTGACAATGACATTATCGTTTTGGACGCTCTCACATTGAGCACCCCTAAAACTAAAGAATTCGCAGCCATCTTGAGTAACCTCAAAGTGGGACGTAAAGCTTTGATCGTAGCTCCTAGCTATGATGATAATGTAGCTCTTTCCGCACGGAATATTCCAGGCGTGAAATTCGTAGCTGCTGACGGCATTAATGTTCTTGACGTGCTTTCGCACGACAAATTGATCATTACGAAAGAAGCAGTTCAGAAGGTAGAGGAGGTGCTCGCGTAATGAAGGATCCTCGTGATATTGTAAAACGTCCGATTATTACGGAACGTACTGCTGACATGATGAACGACTTGAAATATGTATTTGAAGTCGATATCCGTGCAAACAAAACCGAGATCAAAAAGGCAGTAGAAGCTATTTTCAATGTAAAAGTGAAAAACGTGAACACGCTTCGTGTTCCAGCTAAGCCGAAACGGTACGGACGTTATTCCGGATATACTAGCGAATGGAAAAAAGCGTTTGTAACGCTGACAAAAGACAGCAAAACGCTTGAGTTCTTTGAAACTGTATAATTGAATTTTTGAAGTAAGGAGGGAAACCCAGTGCCAATCAAAAAGTATAAACCAACATCCCCGGCAAGACGGAACATGTCCGTTTCTACATTTGAGGAAATCACCACAAATCAGCCGGAGAAATCGTTGTTGGCCCCGTTGAGCAAACAAGCAGGCCGCAACAACCAAGGTAAAATTACAGTTCGTCACCATGGTGGTGGACACAAACGTAAATACCGTATCATTGACTTCAAACGTACTAAAGATGGAATACCGGGCCGCGTTGCTACGATTGAGTATGACCCGAACCGTACATCCAACATCGCTCTGATTCACTATGCTGATGGTGAAAAACGTTATATCATCGCTCCTAAAGGTTTGAAAGTTGGAGATCAAGTATTCTCCGGACCTGAATCAGATATCAAAATCGGTAACGCACTGCCACTCGAAAACATTCCAGTAGGTACCGTTATCCACAACATCGAGTTGAAACCAGGTAAAGGCGGACAATTGGTTCGTGCTGCTGGTACAGAAGCTCAATTGCTTGGTAAAGAAGAAAAATACGTTTCCGTTCGTCTCTCTTCCGGAGAAGTTCGTCGTATTTTGAAAGTTTGCCGCGCGACAATCGGATCTGTTGGTAACCAAGACCACGAGCTCATCAAAATCGGTAAAGCCGGTCGTAGCCGTTGGTTGGGTAAACGTCCTGAGGTTCGTGGTGTAGTAATGAACCCTAACGATCACCCACACGGTGGTGGTGAAGGTCGTGCTCCAATCGGACGTAAATCGCCAATGTCACCATGGGGTAAACCTACTCTTGGTTACAAAACGCGTAAGAAAAATAAAGCTTCTGATAAATACATCATTCGCCGCCGCACGAAGTAATACACACTGTGCATAACTTCGTGAGGCATCTGCGGATGCATAATAGCTACGTTTGAAGGGAGGATCTCCACATGGGTCGCAGTTTGAAAAAAGGGCCATTCATTGATGGCTACATGCTCAAAAAGGTAGAAGAGATGGAAGCTTCAGGTAAGAAGAACGTAATCAAAACCTGGTCCCGTCGTTCTACAATTTTCCCACAATTCATCGGACACACATTTGGCGTTTACGATGGTCGTAAACACGTGCCAGTGTATGTAACTGAGGACATGGTCGGACACAAACTGGGTGAGTTCGCTCCAACCCGTACGTACAAAGGCCATACTGATGATGATAAGAAAACAAGAAGATAAATGAACATCTTTAATGTTTGAGAGGAGGTTACACAATGGAAGCAAAAGCACATGCTAAGTTTATCCGGATTGCTCCTCGTAAAGTTCAACTCGTTGTTGACTTGATTCGCGGCAAGCAAGTAGGTGAGGCGGTTGCCATTCTCCGTCACACTCCGAAATCCGCTTCTCCAATCGTTGAGAAGTTGCTTAACTCCGCTATTGCGAATGCGGAACATAACTATTCTTTGGATGTTAACAACTTGGTTATCTCGCAAGCTTACGTGAACCAAGGACCGACAATGAAACGTTTCCGCCCTCGTGCAATGGGACGTGCAAGTCGTATTAACAAACGTACTAGCCACATTACTTTGGTGGTATCTGAGAAGTAGAAGGAGGGGAAATGTGTGGGCCAAAAGGTAAATCCAGTCGGACTCCGTGTCGGAATTATCCGTGACTGGGAATCTAAGTGGTATGCAGGCAAAGACTTCGGTGATCTTTTGATGGAAGACGTGAGAATTCGTGAATTCCTGAAAAATAAATTGAAAGACTCCGCTTTATCTCGTGTAGAAATTGAGAGAGCGGCTAACCGCGTAAACGTAACGATTCACACTGCTAAACCAGGTATGGTTATTGGTAAGGGTGGTTCGGAAGTTGAAAATCTTCGTAACCAAATTACGAAAATTGCTGGCGGTAAAAAAGTACACATCAACATTTCTGAAATTAAGAACCAAGACTTGGATGCTGTTCTTGTAGCTGAAAGCATTGCACAACAATTGGAACGTCGTGTTTCTTTCCGTCGTGCTCTGAAACAAGCAATTCAAAGAACTATGCGCTCCGGTGCTAAAGGTATCAAAACTCAAGTAGGCGGACGTCTTGGCGGCGCTGAGATCGCACGTTCTGAAGGCTACAGCGAAGGAACTGTTCCACTGCACACACTGCGTGCTGACATTGACTATGGTACAGCAGAGGCTCATACTACTTACGGACGTATCGGCGTAAAAGTATGGATCTATCGTGGAGAGGTTCTTCCTACGGCTAAGAAACAAGCTGCTAAGGAAGGAGGCAACTAATCATGTTGGTACCAAAACGTGTAAAACACCGTAAGCAACAACGTGGACATATGAAAGGCCAAGCTAAAGGCGGAACGACTCTGAACTTTGGCGAATACGGTCTGCAAGCTACGGAACCGGCTTGGATTACGAACCGTCAGATCGAAGCGGCTCGTATTGCGATGACTCGTTACATCAAACGTGGTGGTAAAGTTTGGATCAAAATTTTCCCAGACAAACCAATCACTCAAAAGCCTCTCGAGGTTCGGATGGGTAGCGGTAAAGGTAACGTAGAAAAATGGGTTGCAGTAGTGAAACCAGGTAAGATCATGTTTGAACTTGCTGGTGTACCGGAGGAAATTGCACGCGAAGCAATGCGTCTTGCCGCTCACAAACTGCCAATCAAAACGAAGTTCGTGAAACGTGAAGAATTGGGTGGTGAAGCAAATGAAAGCTAGTGAATTTCGCAACCTAACCTCTGCTGAAATCGAGCAAAAGATTGCCGGATTTAAAGAAGAACTCTTTAACCTCCGCTTTCAATTAGCTACCGGTCAGCTGGATAACCCGACTCGCATCCGTGATGTGCGGAAAGAAATAGCTCGTGCTAAAACCATTATCCGTGAGAGAGAATTGGGAATCGGTTAATTAGGGATAGGATGGACAATCCGTCCGTAATCAGGAAGGAGGCCAACAATGAGCGAAGAACGTAACGCACGTAAAGTGCAAACTGGTAAAGTGGTCAGCGATAAAATGGACAAAACAATTGTTGTTGCTGTAGAAACTTACAAAAAACACAACTTGTACCATAAACGCATTAAGGTTACTAAAAAATTCAAAGCACATGACGAAGAAAACACTGCGAAAATCGGTGACACGGTGAAAATCATGGAGACTCGTCCGCTTTCGAAAGATAAACGCTGGAGACTTACTGAAATCGTAGAAAAAGCGGTTATCATCTAATGCTCAGCAGCACTGCTGAAAGGAGGAATACTAAATGATTCAACCATTTACACGTTTGACTGTGGCTGACAACTCCGGTGCGAAGGAACTGATGTGTATCCGCGTACTCGGCGGTACGGGACGTCGTACAGCTCAAATCGGTGATCTGATCGTTTGTTCTGTTAAACAAGCA
Organism: Paenibacillus sp. 2003; assembly: GCF_031455635.1. Classification (NCBI taxonomy): domain Bacteria; kingdom Bacillati; phylum Bacillota; class Bacilli; order Caryophanales; family Paenibacillaceae; genus Paenibacillus; species Paenibacillus sp. 2003. Next base: position 42,741 of record NZ_JAVDTB010000015.1, read on the forward strand.
ACACCAGGCGGCGTTGTCAAAAAAGGTGATGTAGTTAGAGCGGTTGTCGTTCGTACGAAACGTTCTGTACGTCGTAAAGACGGTTCCTACATCGGTTTTGATGAAAATGCAGCGGTTGTTGTAAAAGACGACAGAAGCCCACGTGGAACACGTATTTTCGGACCAGTTGCTCGCGAACTTCGCGATAAAGACTTCATGAAAATCGTTTCCTTGGCTCCAGAAGTTATCTAAAGCTTAATCTCGTGATGTTAGAAACAGGAGGTGTACGAAATGCCAAGAGTGAAAAAAGTTCTGGAATCCCATAACAACAAACTTCACGTTAAGAAGGAAGATACGGTTATGGTGATCAGCGGTAAAGACAAAGGTAAAAAAGGCCGTGTCATCGCTGCTTATCCTCGTGAGAACCGCGTCCTTGTGGAAGGTGTTAACATGGTGAAAAAACACCAGAAGCCTAACCAGCAAAATCCGCAAGGCGGCATTATCGAGAAGGAAGCTCCGATTCACGTTTCCAACGTAATGCACATCGATCCGAAGAGCGGAAAAGTAACCCGTGTAGGTTACAAAGTTTTGGATAACGGAAAGAAAGTGCGCGTTGCTAAACGTTCCGGAGAAATTATCGACTAATTGAACCGAATGAGAAAGGAGGGCTATGATTCATGGCATCAAGAATGAAAGAACGTTACCTGCAAGAAATCGCTCCTGCTTTGATGCAGAAGTTTAACTATACAACGGTAATGCAAGTGCCGAAAATCGAGAAAATCGTTATCAACATGGGTGTGGGCGACGCTGTCCAAAACTCCAAAGTGTTGGATTCCGCAGTAAGCGATTTGCAACTGATCGCAGGTCAAAAACCTGTAATCACTCGTGCTAAAAAATCTATCGCAGGATTCAAACTGCGTGAGAATATGCCTATCGGTGTTAAAGTAACATTGCGCGGCGAGCGTATGTACTTCTTCCTCGATAAACTGTTCAACGTTACGCTTCCTCGTGTCCGCGACTTCCGCGGTGTATCGAGCAAAGCTTTCGACGGACGTGGTAACTACACACTGGGTCTGAAAGAACAACTGATCTTCCCAGAGATCGAGTATGATAAAGTTGATAAAGTCCGCGGTATGGATATTGTCATCGTAACAACGGCGAAAACAGACGAAGAGTCCCGCGAATTGCTCACGCAAATGGGAATGCCTTTCGTTAAGTAATGTTGGCATAACGTTTCCGGGTGTCTGGAAAGACTCCCTTTTCTCCGAAATTATTTAGGAGGTGTCAGGCTAAGTGGCAAAAACTTCGATGAAAGTTAAACAACAACGTACACCTAAGTTTAAAGTACGTGCATATACACGCTGTGAGCGTTGCGGACGTCCACATTCGGTCCTGCAAAAGTTCAAAATTTGCAGAATTTGTTTCCGTGAATTAGCTTATAAAGGCCAGATCCCTGGCGTGAAAAAAGCAAGCTGGTAAAAAGTCCTGAACGGGAAGGAGGTTAACTCACAATGACTATGTCTGATCCAATTGCAGATATGCTTACTCGTATTCGTAACGCGAACACTGTTCGTCACGAAACGGTAGAAATGCCTGCTTCGACAATGAAAAAACAAATCGCCGATATCCTGAAGCGTGAAGGTTTCATCCGTGACGCTGAAGTTATCGATGATAACAAACAAGGGATTATCCGTGTTTTCCTGAAATACGGTCAAAATAACGAGCGCGTTATCACTGGTCTGAAAAGAATCAGTAAACCTGGTCTTCGTGTTTACACGAAAAGCAACGAAGTACCTCGTGTACTTGGTGGCCTGGGAATCGCGATCATCTCGACATCTAAAGGTATCATGACGGACAAAGAAGCTCGTCAATCGAAATCCGGCGGAGAAGTCGTTTGCTACGTTTGGTAATATAACGTCACAAGATAGGAGGTGCAACATATGTCTCGTATTGGTCGCAAACCAATCACAGTACCAAGTGGTGTAGACATCACCCTGGACAACACCGTTATTACGGTAAAAGGACCAAAAGGAACTTTGACTCGTGAGCTTCATAAAGACATGAAGGTTACAGTTGAAAATAACGAAATCACAGTTGTGCGTCCTTCCGATAACAAAACTCACCGTTCTTTGCACGGCACAACGCGTAGCGTTGTAAACAATATGGTGAGCGGCGTTACTGAAGGATTCGCGAAATCTCTGGAATTGGTTGGGGTCGGATATCGTGCAAGCAAATCCGGAGATAAAATCGTTCTAAACGTTGGTTACTCTCACCCGGTTGAAATTACACCGGAAGCGGGAATTGAATTCGAAGTACCTTCGAATACAAAAATCATCGTTCGCGGAATTGACAAAGAGCGTGTAGGTGCTTACGCTGCTAAAATCCGTTCCGTACGTGAACCTGAGCCGTACAAAGGTAAAGGTATTAAATATGAAGGCGAGCGTATCATCCGTAAGGAAGGTAAAGCCGGTAAGAAGAAATAAGATTTCTCTTACCGCCTTTGCGCGGCTTTCGGCTTGCTTGCTTCGTGTGTTTCTAATATACTCCGTGGCTTCTGCTTTGAAGCCAGCGAGGTAACCTGAAAGGAGTGAATCTTTGAGATGATTACGAAACCAGATAAAAATAAGGCTCGTCTGAAAAGACACCTTCGTGTTCGTAAGAAAATCCAAGGAACGGCAGCACGTCCTCGTTTGAACGTATTCCGTTCTGGTAAACATATGTATGCTCAAATCATCGATGATGTTGCTGGTGTAACAATCGCTTCTGCGTCTACTGTAGACAAAGAATTGAGCACTGACATCAAAAATGGTGCATCCGTTGAATCAGCTCGTAAAGTTGGCGAACTCGTTGCTAAACGTGCTAAAGATAAAGGTGTTTCCAACATCGTATTTGACCGTAGCGGTTATCTGTACCATGGTCGTATCGCAGCATTGGCTGAAGCGGCTCGTGAAGCAGGACTTGAGTTTTAAGATATTTTTCAAAAGGAGGTTAACGACTTGCGTGTAGATCCGAATACTTTGGAACTGACTGAAAGAGTTGTAAATATTAATCGCGTAGCTAAAGTAGTAAAAGGCGGACGCCGTTTCAGCTTTAGCGCACTGGTTGTAGTCGGCGACGGCAACGGCTGGGTTGGAGCTGGTATCGGTAAAGCGGGCGAAGTACCTGATGCAATTCGCAAAGGTATTGAAGACGCTAAGAAAAACCTTGTACACGTTCCACTCGTAGGAACATCGATTCCTCACTTGGTAACAGGTAAGTTCGGTGCAGGACGCGTGCTGTTGAAACCAGCATCTGAAGGTACTGGTGTTATCGCTGGTGGTCCTGTACGTGCGGTTCTCGAACTTGCTGGTGTAGGTGACATTTTGACAAAATCTCTGGGTTCTTCGAATTCCATGAACATGGTCAATGCGACTTTGGAAGGTTTGTCCCGTTTGAAGCGTGCTGAAGACGTGGCTAAACTGCGCGGAAAATCCGTCGAAGAGCTTCTGGGTTAAGGAGGGAATTCTCATGGCTAAATTAGAAATTACCCTCGTCCGCAGCTTGATCGGACGTCCGGAGACGCAAAGAACAACTGTGAAAACATTGGGTTTGCGCAAAATCAATAGCAAAGTGGTACAAAACGATAATCCTGCCATCCGTGGTATGATTAACAAAGTAAGCCACTTGGTTGCTGTTAAAGAAGTAGAAGCTTAATAACGGGTTAATCCCACAAATCTTTAAGGAGGTGCAACGAACGATGAAGTTACATGAGCTTTCACCATCTCCTGGATCCCGCAAAGAACGTAAACGTCTTGGTCGCGGTCCAAGTAGTGGTACAGGTAAAACATCAGGTCGCGGTCACAAAGGACAAAATTCTCGTTCTGGCGGTGGAGTTCGTCCAGGCTTCGAAGGTGGACAAAATCCATTGTATCGTCGCTTGCCAAAACGTGGTTTTGTAAACCCAACTCGCAAAGAATATGCAGTTGTGAATACTGAAGACCTGAACAGTTTTGCTGCGGGTACTGAAGTAACTCCAGAATTCTTGATGACGAATGGCGTAGTTAAAAACGCTAAATCCGGAATCAAAATCCTGGGTAACGGTGATGTCACTGTGAAGCTGACTGTTAAAGCTAACAAGTTTTCTCAATCTGCTATTGAGAAAATTGAAGCTGCCGGCGGTACAACTGAGGTGATTTAATGTTCAAGACCCTAAAGAATATCTGGCGGGTTGAAGATCTGCGCAAAAGGGTATTATTTACCCTTTTTGTACTGATCATTTACCGCATCGGCTCCTTTGTCCCCGTGCCGGGAGTTAACAAAGATGTGTTCGAAGCGACAAATTCTGCGGGTAAAGAAGTTTTTGGACTTCTCAATACGTTCTCGGGTGGAGCGCTCTTCCAGTTCTCGATATTTGCGCTCGGGATCGTGCCTTACATCACTGCGTCTATCATAGTACAGTTGCTTTCCATGGACGTTATTCCTAAATTAGCGGAGTGGGCAAAGCAAGGTGAACAAGGTAAGAAGAAATCTGCACAGTTGACCCGTTATTTAACCATCGGGCTGGCATTGATTCAAGCGTTTGGTACGTCGATCGGATTCAACCGCTTGTACAATACAGAGATGGTGCCTAACGCTACATTTGCAGATTATATCTTGATCGCGATTGTACTTACGGCTGGTACTTCATTCCTGATGTGGCTTGGTGAGCAGATCACCGAGAAGGGCATAGGAAACGGGATTTCGATCTTGATCTTTGCGGGTATCCTATCTACGGTGCCTAACATTATCAAACAAACGATCGAATCTGACTTCATTCAACCTGACCAACTGTTTATGAATATTCTTAAAGGTGTTATCATCGCAATTGTTATTGTGTTGATCATCATAGGGGTCATTTACATTCAGCAGGCGATTCGGAAAATTCCGGTACAGTACGCTAAACGTGTCGTAGGTAACAAAATGTACGGTGGACAGAATACACATATCCCGCTGAAAATTAATGCAGCAGGTGTTATCCCTGTCATCTTTGCATCATCGCTGTTGATGTTCCCAACGATCATCGCCAACTTCTGGGCAGATCGCCTCTGGGCACAGTGGATCGGACAGAACCTGACTACACACAAACCTCTGGGTATGCTGCTGTATGTCGTGATGATCTTCGGTTTCACATTCTTCTATACTTTTGTACAGATGAATCCACAGCAGATGGCTGATAATATGAAAAAGAACGGCGGTTACATCCCTGGCATTCGCCCGGGTAAAGCAACCGAGAAATATCTGACCCGTGTCATGACTCGTTTGACAATGGCCGGAGCCATCTTCTTGGCAGTCATTTCCGTTCTGCCTGTATTCTTAGGGGCACTTTCTGGTTTGCCTCAATCTGCGCAAATTGGAGGAACATCCCTCCTGATCGTTATCGGTGTTGCGCTGGATACGATGAAGCAAATCGAAAGCCAATTGATCAAACGCCACTACAAAGGTTTTATCAATAAATAGGCAATAGGTACCGGTCGAGTGAAGATTTACTTGCCGGCACCTATTGTGCTGTTTGTTGATGTAGGGTAGTCTTGGAGGGAGTGACATAACGTGAACATCCTATTCATGGGCCCTCCGGGGGCAGGAAAAGGAACGCAAGCAGACGTCATCGTGAAAGAGTTCGGTATTCCCCATATTTCAACAGGCGATGCATTTCGTCTCGCGATCAAACAGGGAACTCCCATTGGCATGAAAGCCAAGGAATATATGGATCAAGGATTGCTTGTACCAGATGATGTAACCATTGGCATCGTTGAAGAACGTTTGCAGCAGCCTGACTGCAGAGAAGGTTTCCTCTTGGACGGATTTCCAAGAACCCTTTCGCAAGCAGAAGCGCTCGATGGCATTCTGGATCGATTGAACTCAGGTCTCGATCATGTAATCAACCTGAAAGTGGATCGCAACAAATTGCTGGCTCGTTTGACGGGTCGTCGAATTTGTAAAAACTGTGGTTCCACTTATCATGTGGTATTCAATCCGCCTAAGCAGGAAGGTATTTGTGATAAATGCGCTGGTGAGTTGTATCAACGCTCTGATGATAATGAAGAGAGTGTAGGTACACGACTGGACGAGTATATCAACAAAACAGCACCACTCCTCACGTTCTATGAGACTAAAGGTCTTCTTCGTCAAATGAACGGAGAACAGGATATCGATCAAGTTTCTCAAGAAATCGTGTCCTTACTGAGAGGTTAATTGATGATCATTGGTAAGTCCGAAACGGAACTGGGCTTGATGAGGGAAGCAGGGAGAATTGTTGCGGAAACGCATCGTCTCTTGGCAGAGCATATCGCTCCCGGTATTACGACTGGAGAACTTGACCATATGGCCGATCAATATATCCGCAGTCAAGGAGCTGTGCCGTCTTTCAAAGGTTATAACGGTTTCCCTGCCAGTGTGTGCGCTTCAGTCAATGAAGAGTTGGTACATGGATTTCCCGGCAAACGCAAGTTGAACGAGGGCGATATCGTTACGTTTGACATTGGCGCGCAGTACCAGGGGTATCATGGAGATTCCGCCTGGACTTATCCGGTCGGCCGTATTTCCGAAGAAGCCCGTCGTCTTCTGGACGTTACCGAGGCTTCGTTATACGCAGGTCTGGCGCTGGTAAAACCGGACGTTCGCTTGTTTACAATATCTCATGCGATTCAGAAATATATTGAAGATGAAGGGTTCTCCGTAGTTCGTGAATATGTCGGTCACGGCATAGGAGCAGATCTACACGAAGAACCACAGATTCCGAACTATGGTCTTCCCAATCGGGGACCACGGCTTAAAGCGGGCATGGTGCTGGCCATAGAGCCGATGGTTAACGTAGGTAGACGGTATGTGAAAACGTTGGAAGATAACTGGACTGTCGTCACGGTTGATGGAAAGTTATGTGCCCACTTTGAACACACCGTAGCAGTTACACCAGATGGTATGGAAATTTTCACGAAACTGAATGCGTAGGTGATGAGGCATGAACAGTCAGTCTAATCCGCAGCTCGGTCAACTTGTGAAGATCCGTAAAGGCCGCAATGCGGACCAAGCCGCAGTAATTGTTGCTATAGCGGACAGTAAGTTCGTATATATTGCGGATGGAGACAAACGTAAGTTTGATCAACCAAAGAAGAAGAATCTTCTTCATCTTGAACTCCAGCCCATGATTAGCAGCGAGGTTGTGAACAGTTTAAACGAGAGTGGTCGGGTGACAAATGGAAAGCTCCGTTACGCGGTTCATTCATTTCTGGAATCCACCAACATTCAAGCTGAAGAGAAAGGAGACTGACTAATGGCTAAGGAAGATGTCATTGAAGTGGAAGGTACGGTTCTCGAACCGCTACCGAATGCAACATTCAAGGTTGAGCTTGAGAACGGTCATCAAATTCTCGCTCACGTTTCCGGAAAACTGCGGATGCACTTTATCCGTATCCTGACTGGAGACAAAGTAGTTGTTCAGTTGTCGCCTTATGATTTAACAAAAGGTCGCATAACTTACCGTAAATAGTAGTAGACAGTTGCAATGAACTGTGAAGCTTATGTAGCGGGTTTTGCCCGGCAAAACTTGCGAAAGCTTCGAAGCCGGTTTTACAATAGTAGAACAAGGTCAATGCTTACGAAGAGGGTTTTGCTTAGCAAAACTTTGAGGAGGTAATTCACATGAAGGTAAGACCTTCGGTCAAGCCGATTTGCGAAAAATGCAAAGTCATTCGCCGCAAAGGGAATGTTATGGTTATCTGTGAAAATCCGAAACACAAACAAAAACAAGGTTAAAGAAGGGGGTGTAGCGTAAAATGGCACGTATAGCTGGTGTGGATTTGCCACGTGATAAGCGCGTTGAGATCGCCTTGACTTATATTTTCGGAATCGGTAAAACGACTTCCCAGAAAATTCTGAGCACAACAGGCATCAATCCGGACACTCGTGTTCGTGATTTGACGGAAGATGAAGTCAGCAAATTGCGTGAAAGTATCGATAAAGAGGTCAAAGTAGAAGGTGACCTGCGTCGAGAAATCTCTTTGAATATTAAACGTTTGACGGAGATCGGTTGTTACCGTGGAGTTCGTCATCGTCGTGGTCTGCCTGTTCGTGGACAACGTACGAAAACGAATGCTCGTACTCGTAAAGGTCCTCGTCGTACAGTAGCGAACAAGAAGAAATAATAAGGGGGGATAAGAGAAAATGGCTAAACCGAAAAAAGTCGTACGTACTAAACGTCGTGACCGTAAGAATATTGAATCTGGCGTGGCGCATATCCGTTCCACTTTCAATAACACTATCGTTACTATTACGGATCCTCACGGAAATGCAATTTCGTGGGCAAGCTCCGGCGGCCTCGGATTCAGAGGTTCCCGTAAATCGACTCCGTTTGCTGCACAAATGGCTGCTGAGACTGCTGCCAAAGCTGCAATGGAACATGGGATGAAAGCCGTTGAGGTTATGGTTAAAGGACCAGGCGCAGGCCGTGAAGCAGCGATCCGCTCTTTGCAAGCTGCTGGTCTTGAAGTTAACCTGATCAAAGACGTAACTCCAGTCCCGCATAACGGATGCCGTCCTCCAAAACGTCGTCGTGTCTAATGAGATTTGCCCCTGCGTGTGGTATATTTCCGGCACAATCTGCTAATAATGGTTGTTTAGGCATACTACTACATGTTTTCGCAAGAGAAGGTAAATGTTTCATAGAGGACCGACGTTTTGAAGGAGGGGTATTGCAGTGATTGAAATCGAAAAGCCGAAAATTGAGACGGTAGACGTCAACGATGATGGCACCTATGGGAAATTCGTAGTAGAACCGCTTGAGCGCGGATACGGTACGACGCTTGGAAACTCGCTTCGCCGAATCTTGCTCTCGTCACTGCCGGGTGCGGCAGTGTCTTCGGTTCAAATCGATGGCGTTCTGCATGAATTTGCTACAGTTCCTGGCGTAATGGAAGATGTAACGGAGGTTATTCTTAACCTGAAAGCTTTGTCGCTTAAGATTCATTCAGACGAGGAGAAAGTGCTCGAGATTGATGCTGAAGGCGAAGGAGCAATTACGGCTGGAGATATCCGTGCTGACTCCGATGTGGAAATCCTTAATCCGGATTTGCACATTGCTACGCTCGGACCAGGTTCGAGACTTCACATGCGTATTTTTGCCAATCGCGGTCGCGGCTACGTCCAGGCAGATCGGAATAAACGCGATGACCAGCCGATCGGCGTCATCCCAGTCGATTCCATCTTCACCCCGATCAGTCGCGTTAACTACGCTGTGGAAAATACGCGTGTCGGTCAAGTGACCAACTATGACAAGCTCACGTTGGAAGTTTGGACTGATGGAAGTATTCGTCCTGAAGAGGCTGTAAGCCTCGGCGCTAAAATTTTGACTGAGCATTTGATGCTCTTCGTGGGTCTTACAGACGAAGCGAAAGATGCAGAGATCATGGTCGAAAAAGAAGAAGACAAAAAAGAAAAAGTACTCGAAATGACGATCGAAGAGCTGGATCTCTCTGTTCGTTCCTACAACTGCCTCAAACGTGCCGGTATTAATACCGTGCAAGAGCTGACTACGAAAACGGAAGAAGACATGATGAAAGTCCGTAACCTCGGACGCAAGTCTTTGGAAGAAGTTCAAGAGAAGCTTGAGGAACTTGGTTTGGGACTCCGTACAGAAGAATAGACAGCCGAGTGCTTGAAGTGAAGGAGGGAAAACAATGGCATACCAAAAGTTGGGCCGTAATTCCAGCGCACGTAAAGCTTTGTTCCGTGACCTGGTAACCGACCTGTTCTTATACGAACGCATTCAGACAACTGAAGCGAAAGCAAAAGAGGTTCGCTCTATTGCTGAAAAACTGATCACTAAAGCGAAAAAGGGAGATCTTCATGCCCGTCGCCAAGTGGCAGCTTATGTTCGCCGCGAAACTATCGATGGTGAGCAAGATGCAATCCAAAAACTGTTTAGCGAATTGTCCGGTCGTTACGCTGAGCGTCCAGGTGGATACACTCGTATCTTGAAACTGGGACCTCGTCGTGGTGACGCAGCGCCAATGGTTTACTTGGAACTGGTAGACCGCGCGTAAAACAGATGAGATGAGGAAAGGGGACAGAATCAACGATTCTGGATTAACCCTTTTTTTCTCTTCATTTCGGAATTCGTGCTGTAATAGAAGCTCCGTAAGGGGCTTCTTTTGCTGTTCGGGATAGGGATATGTATAGTATGGAACAAAGGTGTGGTATTAATGCGGAACTTATGTATGACGTTAACTTATGATGGCACTGCCTATTACGGCTTCCAAGTACAGCCGGGTGGGAATACCATTCAGGATTATCTTGAAGATGCGATTCGTGCTTTAACCGGTGAGAAGGTTAAAATTACAGGTTCAGGCCGAACAGATGCAGGTGTTCACGCTCGCAGACAGATCTTCAATTTTCCTACGGAGTCCCAGATCCCGATTGAACGTTGGTGTATTGCGCTCAACTCCAGACTACCATCCGATATTGTCGTTATTGATGCGATTGAAGTTTCAGCTGATTTTCATTCTCGCTATGCAGCGAAAAAGAAAACGTATCGTTATACAGTCAATGCGAATCAATTTCCGGATGTATTCAACAGAAGACTGCAATATCATCATCATGCGAAGCTTGATATTATGGCAATGCAGGAGGGCTTACGACATTTCATAGGGACGTATGATTTTACCTCTTTTGCTTCACGCAAGTCTCAGAAAGAGAATCATGTCCGTTCGGTATACGAAGCATGGATGGAAGTGGACCGATCAATGTGCAGAGACCATCCGCGCGATCAGGGTGTCATTCACATTTATGTGAGTGGTAACGGCTTTTTGCAGCATATGGTTCGTATCATTGTAGGGACACTGCTGGAGATCGGAGAGGGCAAACGGAAAGCCTCTGATGTACCAAATATGATTGCTGCATGTAATCGATCTGCTGCAGGACCTACTGCAGTTAGCTGCGGTTTAATGCTCTGGGATCTTGAATACAAAAAAGATTAAATTTGGTGAGTGAAAAGCTTAATTAACACTTGCGATTTAACCGCCTATCATGTAATATAAAAGTTGTGTTTTCTTAATGGCTTTCCCACAGCCCCAATTAAGAGGTTCACATCAAATTTACAATCCATCAACACCTAAAGTTATAACTTAACGAACGAAGATAAATGAAAATGATGATTTTGAACATTTTAAGGAGGAACTTTTCATGCGTACTACGTACATGGCGAAGCCTAACGAAGTTGAGCGCCAATGGCACATCATTGATGCTGAAGGCAAAACCCTCGGACGTTTGGCGAGCGAAGCAGCAGCTTTGATTCGCGGCAAACACAAGCCACAATTCACTCCACATGTGGACACTGGCGATTTCGTTGTTATCATCAATGCTGAGAAAATCGTATTGACTGGTAAGAAAATGCAAGGTAAAAAATACTACCGTCACTCCATGCACCCAGGTGGTTTGAAAGTAACTACAGCTGAAGAGATGGTTAAAAACAAACCTGAGCGTATGTTGGAATTGGCTGTTCGCGGTATGCTTCCTAAAACTCGCATGGGCGAGAAAATGAAGTTGAGACTTAAAGCGTACAGAGGCACTGAGCATCCACATGCAGCACAAAAACCAGAAGTTTACGAACTTCGCGGTTAATTAAAAGGAGGACAGTTTCATGGCACAAGTACAATACTATGGGACAGGTCGTCGTAAACATTCGGTAGCACGTGTTCGCCTTGTACCGGGTGAAGGACGCATTGTCATCAATAAACGTGATATTAATGAATACTTCGGTTTGGAAACACTCAAACTGATCGTAAAACAACCACTGAACTTGACAGAAACGCTCAACAATTATGACGTTCTTGTTATTGCTCATGGTGGCGGAATCTCCGGTCAAGCCGGCGCAATCCGTCATGGTATCTCCCGCGCTCTGCTCAAAGCAGATCCGGAATACCGTGCATCCCTTAAAAAAGCAGGATTCCTGACTCGTGACCCACGTATGAAAGAGCGTAAAAAATACGGTCTTAAAGCGGCTCGTCGCGCACCTCAGTTCTCCAAACGTTAATATTAAAAGCCTTTGGCCTCGGTCAAAGGCTTTTTTATATATTCATGACTATTACGCAATATAGTATTTTAGTTTGTGCGATAACTCTCTTATCTCAGATGTCTCTCCTCATGTTTGTTCTTTTTTCCTTCATTGCCTTTTTTAAGCCCTCATAATGTCCCTCAGTACAGTCCTATAATATGTACGTTAATACATCTCATCTTACTGAACCTCTCCAATCGTTTTAGCTCATTGGATTTGTTCTTATGCTCTTACCCATCGCTCACCACACATTTTATAACAAATCCTTATAAAATCATCTGTTAGAACTCACTCCTGATTTCTTGAATGCACTTTGCTTACTGTTTTTGCACTTAATTCTTTATTGCAAACCTTATCAGTATTTCTTATGGAAACGATAAAAGTCCCTTACATATCAACAGCTAAAATTCGTAATGCTGCTCCCATTAAATCTTCTGCTTTTCGTCCTTCACTTTCAATCGACCAGTGATTTTTGGATACTCTTCTTGGCGACAAGAACTGTCCAAACCCAGCGGCAGCAACGGATTCCTTGGCTAAGATATGTATTTTTACCTTCCTAATGACCTGGGCCAACATCATTGTTTTTATCTCATTAACAGAGGAATGGATAAATTGAACCAAAATATTGTGTGAGAGCGACGATGAAAAATGATCAAAAACTGATTTATTTTACCATATGGCAGGCATTGACATCCCCAATGAAAGATTTATACTAAACATAATTCATATTAGATTAGTCGGCTTTAGGATGTATTGAATTGCAGAATGGGGGAAATTCACAGATGAACTTGTTGGAGAAAGAAGAATTGGCACGGACGAAGGCAGAGGAACTGGAACATGCTAGTCCGGAGGATATTATTCGGTATGCTATTGAAACATTCCCAAATATCACTTTTGCATGTAGCTTTGGTGCAGAAGATGTTGTACTTGTAGATATGTTGCAGAAGATTAGCCCATCCACAGATATTTTTTATCTGGATACAGATTTTCACTTTAAAGAAACATACGAAACACGTGATAAGATGCAGGAGAACTACAACCTTGAATTTGTACGCGTGTCACCTAAGATTACTCCGGAAGAGCAGGCAGCTCAACACGGTGAAGAGTTGTGGAAGTCTGATCCCAATGGGTGCTGTAACATTCGCAAAGTCGAACCGTTAACACGTATTCTTTCTCAGTATGATGCATGGATTACAGGAATCCGTAGAGATCAAGCACCAACTCGTGCAAACTCAAAGAAGGTTGAATATGATTCCAAATTTGGCCTGATGAAATTTAATCCGATTGCGCACTGGACGACTGAGGATGTATGGCAATATATTCGTGACAATAACGTTGTATATAACCCTCTTCATGATCAGAACTACCCAAGTATTGGTTGTGAGCATTGCACACGTCAGGTTATGCCTGGTGAGGACCCTCGTGCTGGACGCTGGTCTGGTAATGATAAAACGGAATGTGGTCTTCATAAATAATAGATATACAAGGAGCTGACAAGATGACATCGATTCTGCCTCATGGAGGTACGCTGGTTCAGCGTATCGTACAAGGAGAAGAACGGGAGCAGTTGTTGCAAGACAGTAAAAACTTATCCTCTTTGCTTATTAATACCTGGACGATATCAGATTTGGATCTGATTGGTGTAGGTGCTTTCTCACCACTTCAAGGTTTCTTGAATGAGGAAGATTACCTTTCGGTGGTGTCTCGCATGCGTCTCGCCGATGGAACAGTCTGGAGTATACCAATCACACTTGCTGTTGACGATAAACAAGCCGCATCCCTCCAGATTGGTGAACGTGTGAAACTTGTTGGTGATCAAGATGGAGTCACTTATGGACTGCTCGAAGTCCAAAGTATATACCAGGTGGATCAGGGTGAAGAAGCTCGGCGTGTATTCAAAACAGATGATCCCGAGCACCCGGGTGTTAAAAAACTGTTGGAGCGTCCTGCAACATACGTAGGAGGTCCAATCCAAGTGTTGAACCGTCCAAAACCTACGAAATTCGAAGAATTCTATTATGATCCTGCAGATACCCGGAAGATTTTTCAGGAGAAGGGTTGGAAGACGGTAGTTGGTTTTCAAACACGTAATCCGGTCCATCGGGCACATGAGTACATCCAGAAGAGCGCTATGGAGATTGTAGACGCACTCTTCCTTAATCCGCTTGTTGGAGAGACGAAGTCGGACGATGTTCCCGCAGATGTTCGGATGAAGAGTTATCTGGTATTACTGGAGAACTATTACCCGGCTGATCGTGCGTTTCTTGGTGTGTTCCCCGCAGCCATGCGGTATGCCGGTCCACGTGAAGCTATTTTTCATGCGATGGTTCGCAAAAATTACGGGTGTACCCACTTTATTGTTGGTCGTGACCATGCGGGTGTTGGTGATTATTATGGAACATATGAAGCACAGGAGATCTTTACTAACTTTACAGCAGAGGAACTGGGGATCACTCCGTTGTTCTTCGAACATAGTTTCTTCTGTACCAAATGTGGAAACATGGCATCCAGCAAAACTTGCCCACATGATAAAGAACATCATATGGCGCTTTCCGGCACCAAAGTACGCGGGTTGCTCCGTGACGGCCAGTGCCCTCCACCTGAATTTACACGTCCTGAGGTAGCTGAGGTGCTGATTGAAGGAATGGCGGAGCAAGTCCGGTCCTAGCGGTATATTTGTCCATCTTGTCCCATATAGATGATTAGAGTCATTTATAGGGACGAGGTGGTTTTTTTATGCGTAAAAATATGGGGAAACACTTTGTAGTCTGGGTTAGGCTAAAAACAATCAAAAGGGTCATGCTGAGTCTCTGTCTGCTGGCCATGTTAGTGGCGGTAATGTCCTATGAACTGCCGTCCGCTAAGACTTCAGGTTATTGGAGTTTGCCGATGGCGGGTAAAGTCATTGCCATTGATGCAGGACACGGAGGTCCAGATGGGGGAGCGGTAAGTAAACAGGGGGTTATTGAAAAAGATATCAATCTGTCTATCGCCCTGTATGTGAGAGATTATTTGCAACAGGCAGGGGCCTTAGTAGTGATGACACGAGAAATAGACACTGATTTGGCGGAATCGGACACCAAGGGGTACTCCAAACGCAAGACGGAAGATCTGAAACAAAGAGTACGGCGGATAGAGGATAAGCAAGCAGATCTCTTTATTAGCATTCACATGAACAGTGTCCCTTCCAACCGATGGAGTGGAGCGCAGGTTTTCTATACAACTAACCATCCGGATAACGAAGGTTTGGCTAATCTGCTTCAACAAGAGATGGTTCGTAATCTGGAGAATACAGATCGAATCGCCAAAACGGTGAATACGGTTTATCTGTTACAGGCTCTGAAGATCCCTTCAGCGCTGGTAGAAGTGGGTTTCCTTTCTCATCCGGAAGAGGCACGTATGCTTGCCGACGAAGCTTATCAGCGCAAGGTAGCTGCTTCAATCTATAATGGAATTCTCAGATATTCTTCAGGAGAACGGCCTAAAAGTTAGTCAGAACAAGAAAGGTAATGATATAATTGGATCAGCATACCTAATTACATGCCAATAGATAAAGCTGAGGTGCTGTCTGATGTTATCAAAAGAACAGATACTTGAACTATTACAGCCATTACAAGAACCGCAATTGGGAGTAAGTCTGACCGAACTGGAATGGGTTCGAGATATTATGGTGAAAGAAAATCATGTGGCTCTGACCATAGTGACACTGGAAAATCGACCTGAGGATACAACAGCCTTGAGTGATGCAGCGCGTAATCTATTGTCCCAGCACGGACTGAAGGATGTACATATTCGTGTGCGTGCAGCTTCTGAGCATGATCGTGAGAGCCTGAATATGGGACAACCCGATGATGAGCCAGATCGGGACGAAGTGCTCGTAAAAGGTCACGCAGCGGGTTTAGATGGACATGAGTTGTTAAGTCCAGAGTCGGGTGTTCGTTTTATTGCTGTGGCCAGTGGTAAAGGTGGCGTTGGTAAATCAACGGTAACCGTTAATCTCGCTGCAGCATTGGCACGTCAAGGCAAGAAAGTGGGCTTGATTGATGCGGATATCTATGGTTTCAGTGTACCCGACATGATGGGGATTGAAGAATATCCGGTCGTTGAAGATGGCGTTATTCAACCGGTTGAACGTTTTGGCGTCAAAGTCATGTCGATGGGCTTCTTTATTCGGGAGAATAATCCGGTAATCTGGCGTGGACCCATGCTAGGTCGGATGCTGCGTCAATTCTTTACGGATGTCCAGTGGGGCGAATTGGATTATATATTACTGGATTTGCCGCCAGGTACGGGAGATGTTGCTTTGGATGTGCATCAGATGTTGCCACAGAGCAAGGAAATCATCGTTACCACTCCGCATGCAACAGCAGCTTTTGTCGCAGCACGTGCGGGTGCGATGGCCATTCAGACCGATCATGAGTTACTTGGTGTGGTTGAGAACATGGCTTACTATGAGTGTGGCAGTTGCGGAGAGAAGGATTATGTCTTTGGTCGTGGAGGCGGGGGAAGACTTGCGGAAAGTCTGCATACAAGCTTGCTTGCCCAGATTCCTTTAGGCACGCCGGATAATCATCCTTCCGAGCCTGATTTCTCACCTTCGGTTTACAAAGCAGATTCCCGTATAGGGGCTATCTACGATGAGGTTGCCCGCTCCATTGAATCCAAATTCTAATGGTATGAGTGTTATAAATACAAATAAAGCCTGCGTCCATTCGGATGCAGGCTTTTCAGTTTCTGTAATATACCAACATCTACTGTTTATGAACCTCCACCGCCGCCAGAATCTCCACTTCCACCATCTCCGCCATCACTACCACCTTCGCCCTGACCGTCTTGCTGTCCGCCTTGCTCTTCCCCTTGTTTTCCGCCACTTTCCACTTTCGGTTGCAATTCGTCCTGTACTACCTTCTTGAGCAAAGTGAGTACTTCCATGCGGAACAACGGGTTTTGCATTACTTCCTGCATGACAGTCATCGTCTGTTTACGATAATCCGGAGTCTTCGTCATATCCATGAACATCTTGGATACCTCAGGTGACTTCATGATGTCTTCAACAGACTTTTGATATGTGGGATCTTTAATCAATTGCATATGAAGCTGTTTACTTTGTGCGTTGATCACTTTGGCAAATTCACCCGCAAACTGCGGATCGGTCATGATCTTTTCGAATTCCTTTTTGTATTCGGGAGCTGTAATGGTATCTTTTACTGCAATACGTATTTGTTCCGAAGATTGCACAGGCATTAACATTTTCATACCAATGGATCCCGAAGCGCCACCCGAACCGCCGCCTTCTTCAGAACCGCTGCTTCCGCTGGATGAGCTTTGACCTGTAAGAGCTTCCTCCACCGCTTTCTTGCCTTCGTCACTTTTCAAAATATCTACAACCATTGTTTTCATCTCTTTATAACTGCCCTGAGGAGGCGAAGAACTCTGATCTGAACCGCAGCCGGCAAGCATGACGGATAGCCCCAGTACGACACAGCATAGCTGCCACAAAGGCCGTTTCATGTGTACAATCCCTCCTTGATTAGATACTGGATGTAGTATGTGATGGGAAAGGGGGAAATATGTTGAGCAATGATGGTTTTTTGCTGAGAAGGTTGGTAAAATAAACACTCGGGGGTGGAAAACTTTTGAATTTACGTAAATGGTTTTTCCTGTTTTGGACAGCCTTGCTTATTGGGGCCGCGGGAGCATTGGGTACAGGATTGATTATGATGCTGGTGAACGGGGAGAAAACAAATGGATTGAATGATTTTCTTCTGTATCTTTTGATCCTATTTGGATCAGGGGTTATGATCAGCGTGTATTCGCAAATGGGTTTCTTTGCATATCTGATATTGAATTATATGGGTAAAGGTGTATTTCCAAAGCGCGGTTGGCAGATCGTGCAGATTGTACTAACGGTGTTAGCCCTGCTTGACGTGATGTTTTTACGTCTGTTTGTTGGGGGAGACCGGGAGCGCATATCGGATATTGTGTTAGGTATCATTATTTTGGCAGCTGCAATTGTTACCGCTTACGTTAAAGTAAAGCTGACTCATATCTCCGCGCTTGTACCCACACTCTTTTTCATGATTGCCGTCACCATAGTGGAGACGATCGGCGTATTACGTATTGATGTGAATGCTGCAACCATATTTATTGTGGTTCCCTTGCTCTTATGTAATGCATACCAAATGTTGATATTGCACAGGCTGGTGGATGTATCTACGAACCGGAGTGTAAGTGGAAAGGCAGAACAGTTGAAAGAAAGCCGAGCATAGAATTCATTTTGCATAAAAAAACATACCAAAAAGAGCTAACCTGGTTAGCTCTTTTCAACTTTTACACTCGTATTTGAGCTGTAGCCCAAGCAATCTACCAATTATTGACCGCTGGCTTGATCACGAACTTCCTTACCTTCTACACTGGAATGGTTAAGCAACTCAGACACGGTTACGAATTCATAGCCCTGGTTTTTTAATTTGTCGATAATGACAGGGAGTGCCTCATGCGTTTGTTTAGAAGAATCGCTTGCATGCAGCAGTACGATGTCCCCTGGATGTGCCTTGCTTACTACGCGATCAACAATCGTCTGTACACCCGGGTTTTTCCAATCCAAGGAGTCGGTATCCCACTGCACAACCTGATAATTCAGACTATTGGCTACCTGAAGCACACGCTTGTCAAAGTCCCCGTTGGGCAGACGTATTAATTTCGGTTCTTTTCCCGTTAAATCGGTTAAAATGCTATGAGCTGTCGAAATTTCTTTGCGTATTTCTTCTTCGGTCAGGCTGCTGTAGTTTTCATGTCTGTGACCATGGCTGCCAATTTCATATCCTGCCTCTTTGATGGCAGTAACAATTTCGGGGTGTGTCTTGCTCCAGGGGGAGGAAAGGAAAAAGGTTGCCTTCTGCACTTTATTCTCCCGAAGAACTTTCAGAATCGGCTCTGTCCGTTTATCTCCCCAGCTAATGTCAAAGGTAAGTGCGATTACCTTCTTCTCGGTTGGAACGCTGTAGACGGCTGATGGTGCTTCCTCCGAGAATACGGAGACATTGCCACTCTCCAGATAAATAATACCGATCGCAAAGATGGCAGCAACGAGGACAATCAGGTACCGTTTAATCTTTTTGCCGCTAAATACATAGAACGAGTTCATTTCAATAAGCGCCCCTCTCCCATAAGAAATGCTTGTTTACTCTCCAATGTATGCTCGTACTCCCCAGTTATTCGTAACGGAACCTTGTTTGTCCATCATTTTAGATTCTACAGGAGGTTATTATGTTAAAATTCAGTACATTTCTTAGAGATCTTGGTTCCATCCGCAGTGCATTAATCTGGTCCGTAGTTTTATTTGCTGTTGGTATAGGGGCAGGATGGGTGAGTACAGGGCCACTGGAAGAACTATTATTGAACCAAATCGGAGGATTACGTGAAGTCAGTGAACGGCTGGAGCAGGGGGGCAATGTGCAATGGAACTTCTTCCTGTTTATCTTTTTCAATAATGCCATCAAAAGTGTACTTGTCATCTATGCCGGTATATTCTTCGGAATTCTGCCTCTCATCTTCCTGCTGATCAATGGGATGGTCCTTGGATTTGTGGTGCACACCACGATGAATTTTGGAGCAAGCTTCTATGATATTGTGGTTAAAGGTTTACTTCCGCATGGCATTATTGAGATTCCGGTCATTATTATTGCTTGCGCCTTCGGACTGAAGTTTGGTGGACTGGTTATCAAAAGCCTTACACAACTTGGAAGTGACAAGCGAAATACGATGGGTACCCGGTGGAGAGCATTCATGAATAGGACGTTAACGGCATCCTTCTGGGTTGTCATCTTGCTTCTTGTTGCAGCAATCATCGAAAGTACACTTACGTATACCCTGGTGAGAGGATAAAATTTTGTGCTGGTTGGCATTCATAAATTTTCAGAAAGTTGACCATAACAATAAAACGGGTTCCAGCAGCACCCACAAAAGCGAATGCACGGGGTGTTGCATGAAACTTGTGTAAGTGTGATAAAGAGGCTATGCACAAAAAGGAGAACTCTAATGCTGGGTATGTTGTTTAACGAGAAGGAATGCAAGGAACTAGACTATGTGCTGCGTAAAGAATTAGATGAAATGCTGTTCGATCTGAGTGATAATCGTCTTGACCAAGAGATCAAATATGCTATCGCGAGCCGATATAAGACTGTGTTCCGCATGTATGCACGCTTTGCCCCGCCAAAAGAGTTGTCCAAGTATGCAAGAGGTGGGAAGCTGAAAAAGTCGAAGCCATAATGCTGAAGCTGGTCATATATTCGATTTACAGTAGTGGAAGTGAGGTGCGGCTCTTAATAGCGAGTGCTGTACCTCTGAACCATGAGAATGTGAAATTGTTAAGGGTTCATACTTTTTGTCGAAAAAGGGTTGACCTTTCTAATTTCATATGGTAAATTAATTTTCGTTCCTTTTTTAGGAGCGGTTCACCGAAACAAGCATGAAAATAAAGCGATTGAAAATAATCGAAAAAATAATGCTTGCAAAGAGAACTTCAACATGATATATTATAAAAGTCGCCGCTGAAACGACGACAACATGAAAAACAGCACTAAATTGAATGTTTGATCTTTGAAAACTGAACAACGAGTGAGTAAACATTCTGCTTGCAGAATGAACGCAAAAGTTTGAAACAAGCCTTGGCTTGAATCTCAACTGGAGCACAAATGAGATTTTTAATCTCGTCAGATTCAAAATGAGCTTATCGCTCTTTTCAATACTTTATTGGAGAGTTTGATCCTGGCTC
>NZ_JAVDTB010000016.1:0-49414 GCF_031455635.1 Paenibacillus sp. 2003
TAGCGCCGATGGTACTTGGACCGCAGGGTCCTGGGAGAGTAGGACGCCGCCAAGCAAAGAACCACTGCCGATGTTATTCGGTGGTGGTTTTTATTATATAGTTATATTAAGCAGTTTGGGATTAAAATACAGATTGAATTTGGTGATTTATCAGCACAATAGGATGTATTAATGTAACGTGATTCGATACGAATTGACGTTTTTTTGTGTAATAACTAGACTTGTCCGCTCTGGAAAAACAGTTGTGTTCATCAGGCAATACACCTGATATAACCAAGTACTTTTCCTTGACAGTCTAAATATCGCTTTGCTAAGATGGCAATAATAAATTTTTCAGAAAACGTATTTTCGGCGTAAAATACAGCCTGGAATCTTCGGGTTTTGGACCGTAAAGCTGAGCAAACATAAGGAGGAACACTTGCGTGTGGGAAGATAAATTTGGTAAGGAAGGCCTCACCTTTGATGATGTATTGCTAGTGCCACGGAAATCCGAGACACTGCCTAAAGAAGTAGATGTATCTATTCGTTTGAGCGATAGTGTAAAACTAAATATTCCTTTGATCAGTGCGGGTATGGATACGGTAACTGAAGCGACATTGGCTATTGCCATTGCACGTGAAGGCGGTATCGGTATTATCCATAAAAATATGTCGGTTGAACAACAGGCAGAAGAAGTAGATCGTGTTAAACGCTCGGAGAGTGGTGTTATTACGAATCCATTCTCACTGACGGCAGATCATCTGGTATCTGATGCGGAAGCAGTAATGGCGAAATACCGGATCTCCGGTGTACCTATTATTGAAGGAGATCAGAAGCTGGTTGGTATTTTGACCAACCGCGATTTGCGTTTTATCCATGATTACGGAATCAAAATTAGCGAAGTCATGACTCGTGAGAATCTGGTTACCGCTCCTGTAGGCACTACACTGCAAGAAGCTGAAGGTATCCTTCAGAAGCACAAGATTGAGAAACTTCCATTAGTTGATGAGACGAACACATTGAAAGGTCTTATCACGATTAAAGATATTGAGAAAGCCATTCAATTCCCTCATGCAGCCAAAGACGCTCAAGGCCGTTTGTTGGTTGGTGCAGCGATTGGTATTTCCAAAGATACATT
This sequence comes from Paenibacillus sp. 2003, assembly GCF_031455635.1. Taxonomy (NCBI): domain Bacteria; kingdom Bacillati; phylum Bacillota; class Bacilli; order Caryophanales; family Paenibacillaceae; genus Paenibacillus; species Paenibacillus sp. 2003. The sequence goes on from NZ_JAVDTB010000016.1 coordinate 1,118, forward strand.
CGAACGTGCAGATGCTTTGGTACAAGCTGGTGTTGACCTGATTACGGTAGACTCGGCTCACGGACACCATATCAATATCATTGAAGCTGTACGTCAGCTTCGTGAACGTTTCCCTAGCCTGACCATCGTTGCAGGTAACGTCGCTACTGGCGCAGCCACTCGTGACCTGATTGAAGCAGGAGCTTCGGTAGTCAAAGTGGGTATTGGTCCAGGTTCGATTTGTACAACACGTGTTATCGCTGGTATTGGTGTACCTCAAGTAACTGCAGTGTACGATTGTGCAACAGTTGCACGCGAATATGGAGTTCCGATTATCGCGGATGGCGGAATTAAATATTCTGGTGAAATTACGAAGGCATTGGCTGCAGGTGCACACGCGGTGATGCTGGGAAGTTTGTTTGCAGGCACAGCGGAAAGCCCGGGAGAAACAGAAATCTTCCAAGGACGTAGCTACAAAGTATACCGCGGTATGGGTTCAATGGCTGCAATGAAACAAGGTAGTAAAGATCGTTACTTCCAAGATGATGACAAGAAACTGGTTCCGGAAGGAATCGAAGGTCGTGTCGCTTACAAAGGACCATTGTCTGATACGATCCACCAACTGATTGGTGGTCTGCGTTCGGGTATGGGATACTGTGGTACAAGTAACTTGGAGCAACTTCGTAACGATACAGGCTTTATCCGAATTACAGGTGCGGGACTGCGCGAAAGTCATCCCCATGATGTACAGATTACCAAAGAAGCACCTAACTACTCGTTGTAATCTGAAGAGAGTTAATCATTTCCAGGACAGGCTCGGTGATTTTCACCGGGTCTGTCTTTTTTTGCAGATACCCCTGTGATAGAATAGAACAAGCGGTGACGATCCATGGGTGGATTAAGGCGTTGCGGCGGCTATTTGACGTGAATCTATGAATATGGTTTTGAAAAGCAAGTGCAGTGCCAGAAAAGGCTGCCAGTTAAACAGAAGCGCGGACGTCCTTTTACATAAGCATTTGCACAATGCGGACTAAGTGACAATCGATAACGAACTTTAGGAGCAATAATATTGCTCGTTCGATACAGCGCATATAGTACACATCTCATACATCAAACACGCAGGTTAGGGAACAGAAAATCGCAGCATAAGCTGCACTGAAGCAATTAATAATGCTTTGGATCGAAGGGAGTATTCATCAATTGGAAGCCAAACACATGAATAAAAAGAAACGCCAAATGCTCAAAAAGAGCGTAGCCTCGGTAATGCTAATTAACATGCTTTGCATGTCTGCAGTAATGCCGGTCATGGCTGCTGCGGATAACTCCGGTCAGGTTCTGACTGCTGCGGCAACAACAACGAAGACAGAGAAAGCCGTACAGGTGCCTGGGGTAGACTCACTTGGGCTTGAGGTTAGATCAGCAGTGCTTATGGAAGCCTCAACGGGACAGATTCTACTAAATGTCGATGCGGATAAAGCGATGCCACCTGCAAGTATGACCAAGATGATGACAGAGTACATTGTCGCAGAACAGGTCAAACAAGGTAAATTCGGCTGGGACGATATTGTAACTGTCAAAAAGAATGCTGCACAAAGTATCGGGTCGCGAATTTTCCTCGCGGAAGGTGACCAGCACACAGTTAAGGATCTCTATATTGCTATGGCTGTTGGCTCTGCCAATGATGCTACGGTTGCTTTGGCTGAACATGTTGCCGGTTCGGAAGAAGCTTTCGTGAAAATGATGAATGATGAAGCGAAGCGTATGGGCATGAAGGATACGTTCTTCATTAACTCTTCCGGTCTTGATCGAGCAGATATGCCTGCCGACTTCCGTCCAGCGGAAGATAAAGAAACAGTAATGTCCGCACTGGATGCAGCGATTCTGTGCAGATATATCATCATGGATCACCCGGACTACAAAGATTTTACAACTATTCAATCCTATAAGTTCCGTCCAAATGATAAAGCTCCAATTATCAACTACAACTGGATGCTGGAAGCGAATAAAAATATAACCAATTTCAAAAGCTATGCCTATGAAGGTCTGGATGGAATGAAAACAGGCCATACCACGAACGCAGGTAATAACTTTACAGGTACAGCAGAACGTAACGGTATGCGTCTAATTAGTGTTGTTATGGGCACAGATTCGGAATCTGCACGTTTCAGAGAAACTAAAAAGGTATTGGACTATGGATTTAACAACTTTGAAGTGAAACAGGCAGTCGCAGGCAAAACCAAAGTGACGGGCTGGGAAGCGGTACCTTTGAAAAAAGGGAAAGAAACAACCGTTCCTGTTGTAACAGATAATGCGGTAAGTTTCGTTGTTCCCAAAGGTACTCAGAACCTGGATGTGACGTTCAAAGCCAACGTAACTGAGGCTGACAAGTTGGTAGCACCAATCAAGGCAGGTACAAAGGTTGGTACAGTAACGTACACGTATAAAGCAGATGGAATTGAGCCACAGGAAAAAACAGTGAACTTGATCACTGCGGAAGAGGCGGAAAAAGGCGGATGGTTCCGTTTGTTCTTCCGTGCCGTGAAGGATTTCTTCGTGGATCTCTTTGACGGGATCAAAAACCTGTTCTAACCCTTAGCAAACTTCATGGAAAGAGTATGATCTTGATTTTAATGTTTACATGGTCATATCATTGACAAAATACAAGTTATTCCGACCCGGTGGATTGTATATTTACAATTTTTCCGGTAAAATATCAAGTTAGAATTCATGTATGATGAAGTAAAAAAGTACAATGTTCGTTTACCAATATGCAAGATCGTGGCTGGTAAGAGAAGGGGAATGAGCGTATGAAGATCGGCGTTTTAGCACTTCAAGGAGCTGTCACAGAGCATATTCGAAGTATTGAACGTGCTGGAGCAGAAGGTATAGCTATCAAACAGGTTCAGCAATTGGAGGACTTGGATGGTCTTATCCTCCCTGGCGGGGAAAGCACGACGATCGGTAAACTGATGCGCAAGTATGGGTTTATGGATGCCATTCGCGCGTTTGCTGCTGAGGGCAAACCGGTATTTGGTACCTGTGCTGGCTTGATCGTTATGGCTAAACACATTGCAGGACAGGAAGAAGCTCATTTGGAGCTAATGGATATGACTGTATCCCGAAATGCATTTGGACGGCAGAGAGAAAGTTTTGAGACGGATTTGCCAGTCAAAGGCATTGAGGAAACGGTAAGGGCTGTGTTTATACGGGCGCCCTTGATCGAGAGTGTCGGAGACCAAGTCGAAGTTCTCTCCACATACAAGGATGAGATTGTTACCGCTCGTCAGGGGCATTTGCTGGCTTGCTCCTACCATCCGGAGTTGACGGATGACTATCGTCTGCATACTTATTTTGTAGACATGGCGAGATCCTACAAACACACGGTAGACTCTAAATAATGCATGATGTACAACCTATGATCTCCCGGTCATCGGATCACTTCCCCAGAAGCCTTGTAAGGCCGCTGGATGGCAGTTGCATCTGAACGGATGCCTGATGTTGCCTGTATCTGCTTCAAAGCGGGAATCGCAGCGGAGGGTGACACCGGGGATATAGGTTGTTTTTTGGGTTACAGGTTCCGATAAGTATATAGTAAGGTATATACAGTAGAGTTTTGAGAATGGATTTAACATAAGGCTTCACGTTGTGAGGTTATTTAGGAGGGGTATATCGTGCTTGATGTGAAAATATTGCGGAATGAGTATGCGCGTGTAGAAGAAGCATTGACTAAACGTGGCAAATCGCTGGATCTTATCGCTGGATTTACCGAAATGGATGCCAAGCGTCGGGAATTGCTTCAAGAGAGTGAAACGCTGAAGAGTCGTCGGAATACGGTCTCCGCGGAAGTTGCTAGACTGAAGAAGAATCGTGAGAATGCTGATGATCTGATTGTGGAGATGCGCGAAGTGTCTGATCGAATCAAAGCAATGGACGAAGAAGTTCGGGAACTGGAAGTGAAGATCAATGATCTCACAATGGCGATTCCGAACATTCCTAACGAAAGTGTACCTATTGGAGCTTCTGAAGACGACAATGTTGAGATTCGTCGTTGGGAAGAGCCGAAGTCATTTACTTTTGCACCAAAAGCACACTGGGAAATTGCGCAGGATCTCGATATTCTTGATTTTGAAGCGGCTGCCAAAGTAACAGGTTCCCGTTTTACCTTTTATAAAGGTCTGGGTGCGCGTCTGGAACGTGCATTGATCAACTTCATGATGGATCTGCACAGCGATCAACATGGATATGAAGAGATTCTGCCTCCATACATCGTTAATCGGGACAGCTTGTTTGGAACAGGTCAACTGCCTAAGTTCGAAGAAGACCTGTTCAAGTTGAAAGATACCGAATATTATCTGATTCCTACTGCTGAAGTTCCAGTAACGAACTATCATCGCGAAGAGATTCTGAATGTAGATCAATTGCCTAAACACTTTGTGGCATACAGCTCTTGTTTCCGTTCTGAAGCCGGTTCGGCTGGACGGGATACACGCGGCTTGATTCGTCAGCATCAATTCAACAAAGTAGAGCTGCTCAAGCTCTCTACTCCAGAGACTTCGTATGAAGAGCTGGAGCAAATGACTCAAAATGCGGAGCGTGTGCTTCAATTGTTGGGCTTGCCGTATCGTGTTCTGACATTGTGTACCGCAGATATGGGCTTCACTTCAGCTAAAACGTATGATATTGAAGTATGGTTGCCTGAGAGCAATACCTATCGTGAGATTTCTTCGTGCTCCAACTGTGAGGACTTCCAAGCACGTCGTGCCAATATCCGTTTCCGCAGAGAGCCAAAAGCGAAACCTGAATTTGTTCATACATTGAACGGGTCAGGATTGGCCGTTGGACGGACGGTAGCCGCAATCCTGGAGAACTATCAACAGGAAGATGGTACGGTTGTTATTCCTGAAGCATTGCGTCCTTATATGGGCGGCACCAGTGTGATTGCACGTCGCTCTTAAGAGTTAGTTAACCATCCTCATCAAGAGGAGTACACACTTAATCCGTCATTTTGGAATGGCGGATTGGAGTGTTTTGTATAACTGAAAGCAGTTGTCTGATACGGGATCATCATTTTTAATATAAAAAGGTTGCATTATAATGTCGAGATGTGGTATGATACTTTTCGTGGCAAGTTTATAAAAGTTAATTCCCTGGAGAGGTACCGAAGCGGTCATAACGGGGCGGTCTTGAAAACCGTTAGGGGGCAACTCCACGTGGGTTCGAATCCCACCCTCTCCGCCATACTACACTTATAACAAGGACTCGAGCGATCTCGCTCGGGTCCTTTTTTGCGTTGTGAGTTTGTTAAACGTAGTGAGCATACAGGTTGGTGACCGATGTATACGTTGCACAGTACAACGTTATATTTTGAATAAGGTTAATATGTATAAAAACATCTTCATCGCCGCACTTTATAGGAGTGGAGGTGGTAAGATGAACCGCGAGTTAAACATCGATCAGACAGAGCTTGTAGGGGCTTGGCAAGAACGTTTGCCTCAAGTCCTGAATGTTGGAGACCAGGCTCAGGTAATGGCCGATGAAGCCGATCAGCAGGCGATTCGGATACACATTGCTACAGCAGGGCACGAGATGTACTCTTTTGATTTCAAATGTGCATATGTCGATTCCCGTGAAGTCAGCGTACAGCTGATTGATGTGGAACGGGATGGACGAACGACGGATGAGCGTACAGAACCGATTCAGGAACTGGCTCACGATTATACACGGCACATTCATGAATGCGCCCAGTCGTTACAATCCCAAACGAGACAATAGCCTGATTCTGAAGGAGTGAACTCAATTGACTAAAGCCAAAGCGGGAGTAGACAAAAACCTGCAAAATGTAGTCGATGATCTGGAGCAACCTGCCGTAAACAGTCATCATGCCCAGCAAATTCAGCAAGATATTAATGATCGCCGTCATCAGGATGCACTGAATCATGACAAAACGGAAGACAGGGACCCATCCCATTCCTAACAATGATGAGGGGGCAATAATATGAGCAAACCAAAAACAATTCCCGTACCGGAAGCGCAAGCATCCGAACAGCATCGTCATTCATCCAAACGCTCTTCCATGCAGGAACCATTATCCGGTTCCAAAAAGGTAAAAAATCAAAATCATGTGGATCATTTGAATCCCCAAGGTTAATAGAAGAAACAGATTCACGCAAAAGTCCCTTGTTACCTAACAGGGGGCTTTTGCGTATTCATACATATATAAAGACAGGCGCATGGTTATTCCCAAAGCTGACATAGGTCTTTGTAGCCATTTTAAAGAGGAAAGATCACATTTTTCCCAAATTAGGTTTCGGTATCTGGCGATATGGTATATCATTGATATTGAATTACTTTTTTTGGGGTTATCACGAGAGGAGAGAAACAAATGACTAAACGTATGGGGGCGCTTCTTCTTACGTTGCTGTTGACCGTATCTATGGCATTGACAGCATGTAGCAGCAAGCAGGAACCAAAAGAGGCATTGAAGACGGCTGCAGCCAATGCTTCCAAATTAACTTCGTATGAGATGAGTTCCAACTTTACAATTAATGAATTGAGCTATAAACCTGGGGATACTTCACAAACTGATCCTACTATGACTCAGTTTATGAGCATGCTGAAGGATGCTCAGTTGAATGTAACAGGTGTATACCAAAGTGAGCCAATGCAGACAGAGATGACTCTTGGCATCGAGCTTAAAGGCGACATGGGTATGACCTTTAACATTCCAATGGTGATGACGGCAGAGAAACTCTATGTGAAAGTGCCGAACATTCCATTCTTCCCGATTCCGGAGAACGTTGTAGGCAAATTCCTGGAACTTGACCTGAAAGAACTGGCTGAGCAAGAGGGTACGGAATGGAACCCGGATGCTATGGATGCAGCCAAAACGCAAAAGCTGAGCAACGAAGTCATGGACGCAGTGCTGAGCGAGTACGATCAAGCTAAATTCTTCAAAAACCTAGACACCAAAGATGCACAACTTCCTGAAGGTGTAGATGCGAAGCAGGTTGTACAATTCTCGGTGAATAATGACAATGTTAAAGAAGCAGTTACTGTACTGGTAACAAAAGCTATGCCTAAAGTATTAGATATTCTGTCCAAAGAGGAATATCGTGAAATGCTGCAAATGGATCAGGCTGATATCGACAAAGCTAAGGAAGATCTGAAGATCACTGAAGCAGATCAGGCTGAAATGGCTAAAGACTTGGATAAATTGAAAGATGTTCTGACAATTAACCAATTCAACATCGATTTCGCATTGGACAAAAACGACTTCCCTGTATATCAAAAGATGGTCGCTGATGTGCTGATCAAGCCAGAAGATACAAAAGACGAAGTGAAATTGGCGTTTACCGGTTCCAATACGTACACCAAGATTAATGAAAAAGCAGCATTCAAAATCAACATCCCTACTGGCGATGACGTAATTACTATGCAAGAGTTCGAAGAATTGATGAACGCTTCATACGGATACTAATCTGGCTGAGTTCAAACCGTCTGTGATTCAAGTGAAGGATAATCTCCTTCCGCTTGGATACAGGCGGTTTTTTTGTTACACAGCGTATGAGGCGGTATCCGCAAAATAATTGATCTTTGAATTTGAATCGTGGCTGGTGATCTATACAAATAAAACCGCACTTTCCTACATAACTAGGGTAGTGCGGTCTTGAATATTAAATTTGTATATTGTTGAATTGGAAATACAGACAGCTTTGTGTGGGAACTTCTAAATTAATTAATTCGCAAGTTCGCCCAGGTCTTCAGCAAGTACAGCATAGATCTGATGATCCTGATATTTGCCGTTGATCTTGAGATATTTGCGAGCAGTACCTTCAAACTGGAATCCATTCTTCTCTAATACGCGCTGCGAACCTTTGTTGGTGGGTAGTACCGCAGCCTGAACCCGATTTAACTTCAGTGCACGGAAGCCATAAGCTACAGCCAGTTTAACCGCTGCTGTCATTCGTCCGCCGCCCTGATAATCTGGATGGATAAAGTAACCCATATCAGCATAATTGGCAACGCCCAATACGACATTATTGATACTTACTTGTCCAATCAACAGGCTGTCTTTAATGGTATAGATTCCAAATTGATATCCTGTACCTTCTTCTGCTGCCTTGACCCGATCCTCAATCCGCCGAGTCTGAGCACCCAGTGTATAGAATTCATCGTCTCGCACGGGTTCTACAGACTGGTATGGGACGCGTGTGATCTGAATCAGGTCAAGATATGACTGTGTATCTTGGGGTGTGAGCAACCGAAGGCTTATGCCATTGGCTGTGTCATAGAGTGTTAGTGCCATTACAGCACACTTCCTTTCTAATTGGGATGTTCGTAGTCGGTGCTACTTTAACTTTTGGCGCAGACTTCTGAAAAATTGAGTTAGCATCGTGGAGCATTCGGGCTGAAGGATATCCGGGATCACCTCGGTGCGATGGTTAAAACGAGGCTCCTGTAGCAGGTTCATGAGTGTACCTGCACAGCCTGCCTTGGGATCAGCCGTACCATAGATTACGCGGGGGACCCTGGATTGTACAATTGCACCTGCACACATTGGACAAGGTTCCAATGTGACGTACAGAGAACAATCCAACAAACGCCAAGCTCCGATGGTCTCGCTGGCCTGACGAATAGCCACCATCTCTGCATGGGCGGTGGAATCCAGTGTAGTTTCACGCAGATTGTATCCCCGACCAATAATTTGGTTATTTTGTACGATTACAGCTCCAATCGGTACTTCCCCAAGAGCCTCAGCTTTGTAGGCCTCGGCAATGGCCTCCCGCATCCAGTGCTCATGCTGAGCTTCCTCAGATAAATGCGCAAGATCGGTCTGAAGAAAATGGTCAGTCATTACTATATAACTCCTTCCAAAATCGTTTATTCAGCGAACAAGCATTCGGGTTGTTAACATGTTGTGTATAGAAATGTGGATAACCGTATAGTTGCTCACATAGTTATAAACAAACTATCCACAAGCCTGTGGGTATGTGGATAAATATAGTGATTAATTTCATTGTAGAGTTCGAAAATGCAAAAAACAACGAATTTCGAGCTTTTCAGTCATTCGGTAACTTTTGGACACAGGTCAATTATCCTTTTCAAAAAGACATACAAGCGTTATGATGGAGATAGGTTTTGCCATATATCGCCAGAGGGTACAAGCCGAGAGGTGAACAAAAAAACTTGTCTATTAAAACGAAATTATCCATGATTATGTCGTGCTCAGTGCTCGTTATTTTAGTGTTGAATATCGCACTGAGTTATTATACTACAGAAGAGAATCTGAGGCAGGACAGTGAAACCAAGATGGTGCTCACTGCAAAGCAGATTGCAGTTGCTGTCGAACAGAATCAATACAGTTCGGATTATGTAAAACGGCAGATTGGAAACAATCTGTGGCTTGCTGCTGTCATGGCAGCGGAAGAATTGGACCCGGATATTAATAATATCACAAATGAAGAACTTGTACGCTTGAGCCAAAAGGTCGGCGTTTCGCATATTTCGTTAATGGAGCAGACGGATGATGATATTGTAGTTAGCCGCTCCTCAGATCCGAGAGAAATCGGACTGTCCACCAAATCCATGACTTATTGGTATCAGGCCTTTAAGCAGTTGTTTGAAAAACAACAGGTGACGATTCCCCAAGGGCAGAAGTTGGAGCATTTCTGGTCAGATGGATTCGAATATTCTACATCCAGTCCTTCGGATATTGATATCTGGGGTTACTACCATGATGGAAAGAGAAACTACATAATCAATCCCTTCTATAATAATACGGAAGTTGATGACTATGTGAAAATCTCTAGTCCGGATGAGATTTTGAATAAAATTCGTGAGGTCAATCCCTCCATTCTGGAGATTACAGGCATCAATCCGTTGACTTTTGGCAGCCCGAACATGGGTGATGACGGAAGAGATTCGAACTTTAGCAAGTTGAATAACAGACCGATTCGTTTTGGTACATACCAGTATGGTTCTACGGATGAGGATCATCGTGCTGTGGTGCGCGCCATTCGAACAGGGCAAAATGTATCTTTTGTCAGTGAAACGCACGAACAGAAGGTACTGAAGAGTTTTATTCCGATTTTCACACCCAATCAGTCTTCCTATGTGATCAGTATTGTCATGGATTATAAGCAAATATCCTCCATGGTATCTGAGCAGTTGGTGAGCCATGCCTCCATATCGTTGGTTTTGCTGGAGATCGTCATCTTTGGCAGCTATCTGCTCGCAGGGTATATCACACGTCCGATCCAATCCATATTGGGCAAAGTGAATGAAGTAGCGGATGGGCACTTTGATTTCCGTCTGAAAGTCCGGAGGAAGGATGAACTTGGCCAACTGGCCAATCGTATTAATGCCATGATTCGTAATCTGGGCCATTATACGAGCCGTCTGAAACAGATGTATGAAGAGAATCGGGCGGTGAAAGAACATCTGGAGTCCATTATCAATCAGACAGCGGATGCCATTCACATTACGGATCTTGAAGGAAAAGTGCTGCGGGTTAACCGGGCATTTGAACAATTATATGGCTTTCGAAGTCGTGAGGTGGAAGGTCGTAATCTGAAGATCATCCCGCCAGAGGCAGAAGAAGAAATGAAACGTCAGCATGCCCAACTCGTTGAGGGAATGTCCATTACGTCCAACGAAACCACCTGGATGAAGAAAGACGGGACCCGAGTAGAGGTCAGTGTCAGTACGGCTCCGGTGCGAGACGAGGCTGGAGAGATCACCGCGCTCATTAGTGTCTCCAGGGACATTACAAGTCGTAATCGGATGGAAGAGCTGCTCAGACGGTCTGAGAAGCTAACAACCGTGGGCCAGCTTGCAGCAGGTGTGGCACATGAGATTCGTAATCCACTGACCACGCTGCGCGGATTCCTACAGTTACAGCAAGAGAGCAACAAGCTGAATCATCGTCATCTGGATCTGATGTTATCAGAGCTGGATCGCATCAACCTTATTGTTGGTGAATTTCTGATTTTGGCCAAACCGCAGGCGGTTCATTTTCAGAATCGGGATATTCGTTTTATTCTTGGCGATGTCATCTCGTTACTGGATAGTCAGGCGCATCTGCATGGTGTAGAATTTGTACTGCGTGCCTCATCCGATTCGGCTATGGTACACTGTGAAGAGAACCAGCTGAAGCAGGTATTCATCAATTTGCTGAAAAATGGTATGGAGGCCATGCCAAATGGAGGAAGCATCCATATCAAGCTCAAGCATGACGAACAGTCGAAACGCGTCAGAATTGAGATCAGGGATGAAGGGATCGGTATCCCGGAAGAGATGATGCCCAAGCTTGGGGAGCCCTTCTTTACGAATAAAGAGTCTGGAACAGGGCTTGGCCTGATGGTCAGTCAGCGCATTATTCAATCACATAAGGGCATGATGGATATTAAAAGCGTCATGAACAAGGGAACAACGGTTATCATTGAACTGCCTGCATCCGAGCAACAACCGGAAGTTATTGAGGCAGATCAGGTAACGGATGAACCAATTACAGATGAAGAGAGATAGATGAGGTGAGATTACCTTTTGCGTATTAATAAATTTATTAGTGAAACAGGTTATTGCTCCCGGCGTGAAGCCGACAAGTTGGTGGATAGTGGTCAGGTAACTATTAATGGAGTTAAGGCTGAACTGGGCAGTCAGGCAGAAGAAGGCGACGATGTACGAATTAATGGCAAACCGATCAAGGAAAAGAGAAAACACGTATATATTGCGTTGAATAAACCGATCGGGATCACAAGCACAACTGAGCAGCATATTCAGGGGAATATCGTTGATTTTGTCGGGCACGATGAACGTATCTTTCCAATTGGGCGCTTGGATAAGGACTCAGAAGGTTTGATCCTGATGACCAATGATGGTGATATCGTTAACCGGATTCTTAGATCAGAAGGACGCCATGAGAAAGAGTATATCGTTACTGTTGATCGATCTGTAACCCCGAGTTTCCATAGAGGTATGAGCACTGGGGTGAAGATCCTGGGTGAAATGACCCTGCCTTGTACAGTGACCCGGATGACGGATCGAGTATTCCGTATCATCCTGACTGAAGGAAAGAACCGTCAGATTCGGCGGATGTGTAGTGCCTTTGGCTACGAGGTTCGTAAGTTGAAGCGTATTCGGATCATGAACATTCATCTTGGAGAAATGGCGACAGGTTCTTGGAGAGAGCTTACCGCTGCTGAAAAAGCAGAGTTGGGCGGTCTGTTGGACTATTCACTGGAATAGTTGACAGGTGAATCTTCCGAAATAGTGTGAAAAAATGTAGAGATAAACCAAGCATAAGCTTTATATAAACCCAAAAGACCGTTCTCCTTGTACCTGGAGAACGGTCTTTGGTTAATGAATCGCTGCAGGCCTCTAGTTTCCTTCGCCAACGGCTTTTACATTTGTATTGTTACTTTGATACTTCCGAATGATAGATACCTCTACACGGCGATTCTGTGCCCGTCCGTTATTGGTGTCATTGCTGGCAATCGGGTGATACTCTCCATAACCACTTGGTGTGAATTTGGAAGGGTCCAATTGCGAGTTCAGCAACAGGATTTTCAGGAAGTTGAGCGCACGATCTGCACTTAGATCCCAGTTATCCTTATATTGGTTGTTCGAAATGGGAATATTATCGGTATGACCGGATACAACCACTTCATATTCAGGGAACTCCTGCAGCATGCTTGAGATTGCTTTGGCCAGGGATCGTGATTCAGGCTTCACATCTGCTCGGCCTGAGGAGAACAGGGCGTTATCACTGATGGTGATCTTCAATTCAGACTGATTCAGCTTGGTGTTCAGCTGGTCCGAAAGTCCGTTCTTCGAGATATACTGGTCAAGCCGTTTCTTGAGCTTCTCCAGATCTTCCTGCTCTTTTTGAGCCATCTGTGCATCCGTTATCTGAGCTGGTGTTTTCTTGGTGATTTCTGTAGGTTCCTGTTTGTTCTTACCCAGATCGGCACCTGGCGTATCCGGATTCATGGACGTATGATCCAGAACACCGGAGCCTCCATTCAATGCACTGCTTAGTGCGGAAGCCATCTGCTCGAACTTGGCTGCATCGAGTGAACTCATGGAGAACAACGTGATAAACAGGGCAAGCAACAAGGTCATCAAGTCAGAATAGGGAAGCAACCAGCTCTCGTCTATATGTTCTTCATGTGGTTCGTGCTTTTTAGCCTTTTTCACCTGATGATCCCTCCTTCTCTTCCAGTTGTTTACGTTCGGAAGGTGTCAGGAATACGGATAACTTTTGGTTGATGGCAATGGTGGATACACCAGACTGTATGGATAACAATCCTTCAACCATCATCAGCTTGATCTCCATTTCTTGCTTGGACATCCGCTTCAGCTTGTTAGACATCGGGTGCCATAACACGTAACCACTAAATATACCAAGGAGTGTTGCGATAAATGCTGCCGCAATCGCATGGGAGAGTTTCTCCATGTCACTGAGATCGGCAAGTGCTGCGATGAGACCTACAACGGCCCCGAGAACCCCGAGCGTTGGCGCGTACATCCCCGCCTGAGCGAAGATCAAAGCACCGCCACGGTGGCGCTCTTCTGTAGCATGAATATCTTCCATCAGTACATCACTTACAAATTCCTGATCGTTGCCGTCGATAATCATACGCATACCGCCACGAAGGAACTGATCGTCAATCTCTTCTACTTTTGATTCCAGTGCAAGCAAACCTTCACGACGGGTAGTGGAAGCCCAATCCATAAACGTGCCGATCAGAGACACTCGATCAATAAGTACTTGATTTTTGAAAATAATCCCGAAAAGCTTAGGGATTTTCTTAACTTCAGACATTGGAAATGCGATAAAGATAGTTCCTGCTGTACCAACAAAGATAATAACGTAGGCTGCCGGATTGTTAACCAGGTTGATTAAGGGCGCACCCTTCAGGAACATACCGAGTACAAGGGAGACCAGTCCAAAAACTAGTCCAATAATCGTTGAAATGTTCATCATACACCTCATCCATGAGATAAAATTGAATCCTTTCAAGCGGCTGTATTCGGGCTTCCGGACGAATTTTTGGCCGCAATCCGTTCAATGTTAGGCATTCCTTACGGTTGCTAAAACAGTTAAAACGGTCATATATGTATTTATCGACCAGAAGGCCTTTTTTTTTAAGGGCTATTTTCAGGTATAATAAGATCAAATCCGCTCCTTAGGGGCCGAATAGGAGTGAAAAGCCAATGGGCGTAAAGCATGGACGGGATTATGAAGGAATTTTGACAGATCTGACAACGGCAATCGGACGCATACCGGATCGGTATGTTTTCTTTGAAATGGACGCGGAAGAGTGGGAGAGACTGGCTGCATCTGACCAACTTGAAGTGGATGAGGCGTTGGCGGAGGATTTGTTCTATGCGCTGGGCGAGGAGTCTGTTATTCCGGTTGGAAGTGGCGTGGTCATCCATGATAAGGAACAGCACCGCATTCATATTTTGATCGGGGAAGAAGAGTTGACGTTTGTACCTTTAATTTAGTGCGTTTACATGCATTTTCAAGGGTATGAATGGAACTGGAATTGCCCTCAAAGCCTTATGGTTAGTGGTTCTATGCCATGTAGTTGATTGGATTTTGAAGCTTGTCCGTGGTAAGATGTTAGTCGTGAAATGGGCCAACCGAATGGCGGTGAGCCTGGCCTTTGAGGTTGCTGTTGATAGCGCCGAAGGTGTCGGTGGTTATACGGACTCAAGTCTGTAATGTACCATCCTATGGGGAGGAAGATAACGCATGGTTTTTTCGCAAGAGGAAGTCGAAGCTCATCTGGGAAGGCTGGAAGGCTGGGAACTGGAAGAGGGACGGTGGATTGTACGTAAATTCGTGTTCTCCAACTACATGAAAGGGATTGCATTTGTGGATGAGGTCGCTGCGATCTCGGAAGCATTCAATCATCATCCTTTTATTACGATTGATTATACAACGGTTACGCTGCGTCTCACGTCATGGGATGCGGGTGGTATCACATCTGTAGATATCAAGGAAGCAGGGCAATATAACGAAGCTTATGACAAAATGAGGTCGGAATAACGAGGTCAGTTATTATCGCGCGGCCAGAAGTGAGTGAACCATACATGTCAGACTATAATCAGAAACAACCTCTTATTGCTGTCGTAGGCAGTCTCAATATGGATCTCGTGGTGAAGACAGACACGATTCCGGAAGAGGGAGAGACGGTGAGTGGTGAGGAGCTGCATTATCTCGCTGGTGGCAAAGGGGCGAACCAGGCTGTTGCCGCTGCGCGTCTGGGTGGACAGACTACGATGATTGGTGCGGTGGGATCGGACGGTTTTGGCGAACGTCTGCTGCACAGTCTGACGGAAAGTGGGGCAGATGCCTCGCAGGTTCGCATATTGGAAGACACGGTTACAGGGACGGCTTCCATCTGGCTCTCTCGGGGAGACAACCGGATTATCGTTATTCCTGGTGCGAATGGGCAGGTGGTGCCTGCGATGCTGGAAGAGGCGGATACGGTAAAAAGCCTGACTGCAGCCGCAGCGGTGCTGCTGCAGCTGGAGATCCCGCTGCCAGCGGTTACCCGCGCCGCCCAACTGGCGGCTGAAGGCAGCGCACTGGTGGTGCTCAACCCGGCTCCCGCGGTGCCGGGTCTGCCCCAGGAGCTCCTGCGGTGCGTCGACGTTGTCACGCCGAACCGCAGTGAGCTTGCCGTGCTTACCGGCCGGGATCATCTCCGGCCGGAAGACCTGGATGCGGCGGTCGCAGAGCTCGCTGCATCCCTCGGGGCCGCTGTCGTCACGACACTCGGCCCCGAGGGGGCTGTGTACGCGGCGGCACCTGGCGGCCGCGTACAAGCAGGGCGTGCCGGCGCGTGCCGTGCGCCCGGCTACGCCGTAAGCGCCGTCGATACGACCGGCGCTGGCGATTGCTTCAACGGCGCGCTGGCGGTAGCCCTCGCGCGCGGTGAGACGTTGGACGCGGCCGTAGGCTTCGCCATGGGTGCGGCCGCGTTATCCGTGACAAAGCTCGGCGCCCAGTCCGGGATGCCGTCCGCACGTGAAGTTGAGGCCTTTCTGGCTGAGCATGCCGCAGAGGCTTAATAATTGATATAACAAAGAGGCTCTTATTCTCCCAAAAGGGGATTAAGCGCCTCTTTGTTATGCGTGTGCAGAGATTATTTCTTCTCTGACAGCCACATGGCGATATTGGCAATCTCTTCATCCTGCAGTTTGCCCTTGAAGGAAGGCATACCGCCTTTACCTTTGACAATCGTAGTGTAGATCTTCTCCAGATCATCCTGACTACCGATGTTTGCCAGAGCAGGTCCTACGCCACCTTGAAGCTGATCCCCGTGACAGGAGATACAATTGGCTTTGACCAGTGCTTCAGCCTGTCCGGCATCCAATGTTACTTCCGGCATGGTTGGCTTGGCTTCTTCAGCCACTTCTTCTTTCCCTGGAAGCGTAAACATTAAAACAATAGCTAAAGCGCATGCTGCAAAAAATACTCCGCTCATGATCCATTTGTGCATCCCTTATGTCCCCTCCAGAATGAAAGATCATCTAACCTGAAACTATCCATATCATTATAACGGAACCTGTACTGACATCATAGCATTTTGTGGGAAATTTTTGAACTAATCACATAACAAGGCGCAAATTTGGTTGTTTTGCAATGGATTTTAATCACGAGGCCCTTCATAAACCATACAGTGAAAGGGCTTTAAGCCGCTTGGGGTCTGTCGCTCGTATGTATCCTGGGTGACAAATCCACTCTTCAGATAGACTTGAATGGCACGAGCATTCCAAGTGAGCACTTCCAGATCGATCTCATTCTTCGGATTTCGGCGAATGGCTTCCTGTACAATGGCCGTGACAAAAGCTGTGCCTTGACCCTGACCACACAGCTCTGGATGCATGCCAAGGCCAATCCGGGTTACCCCTTGAAGTGGGAAGTATTGAGCAAACCCACATATACGATCGTTCTGATCCAGGACGATCGCATATTGCTCTTGCCGCAGCTGTGCATCTCCGAATTCCACTTCCAGAGCTTTCATCTGCTCCCAGGGGAGCCAGCTGTAGATATTGTAAGGCGGGTCATACTGCCAACTGCAGATAAGCTCCGCATGTTCTTCTCGCATGGGTACAACGTGAAACGTCACAGGGGTTTCCTTCATACACCTGCATGCTCCTTTCCTTGAAACAGAACTCTTTGTCCACTCTACAAAAGAGATGTTCATTTAGCAAGTCTTCCTTCCCAAGAAAAAAAATGAAACAAAAGTTCCGGTAATTCCGTTTATATTATAACGGGATGGGTAAAAACATCATAAGGGCACGGACAAACGAACGCAAAATGGACTTGCTGATGTCGCAGGATATACCCCGAGTATAACTTGTAATATAAATAAGGATTGAAGCACAAAAAAACCGCCGGATACATTCCTGCGGAGAATGTACCGGGCGGTTCTGTTATGCTTCTTGCTTCGTTCCAGTATGGTTAATGGTTACAGCATCATGTTGCTCAGCTTGTCCCTAGTCAAGGGCCAGTGATTCATATGCGTCCGTGCTCATAATCCGTTTCGCGCCAACATAACGATTGGCCCAATAGTTTTCACTCAATGCACTGATCGTAACGCCTTTGGAAGAAGAGGAGTGTGCGAACTTTCCATCCCCTACAAAGATTCCTACATGGGATACGCCTTTACCTGTTGTATTAAAGAACACCAGATCGCCAGCTCTCATTTCCATGCGGGATACGGAATCGCCCATGTCGAATTGGGAACTGGATTGGCGTGCCAAATCAATACCCAACTTGTCGAATACATACCGTGTAAATCCGGAGCAGTCAAAGCCGTTAAGCGTTGTTCCCCCACTTTTGTATGTAGTTCCCATTGCTGAATCAATTACTGTGTCCATCTTTGAATCTGCGAATGCGCTACCTGCACCAAGCGATAAAGCGAATGTGATGCTAAGTACAGCTGCGGTTAATTTCTTCTTGAACAAGAGATATTCCCCTTCCAACGCCTGCGAGGTTAGCTTAAGGATTCGGTTGAAGGTCCCCTATGATCCCTCTGTAGCAAGATCAATTCACCCATAACTGGTTCCCCCGCTTCCCAGGTGCCAGGAATTTGGCTATGCTAGTTATGCACCTGCGAAATCAAGAAATGACGATTTAATTTTAAGTAGTTACAAATATGAATGTAAAGATTACAAAGTTGTTACTAAAAACTCACTGCGATTATTGTAACAGAGGAGTACGGCTTTGGCAACGTTTAGCAACAAATTTAGCAAAAAAAACCTCGACCTTTGACGGGGAAAGGTTGAGGTTTGCCTATTTATAAGTACATATTAGGCCATGAGTTTAACATGTGATGGTAACAATTTTTAAACTATGTGCTCTCACCTTTGGATATTTTGGACTGCCATAATCGGAAATGGCTGCATATTTTCCACAGACTTAATAGACATCTGGCAAGTGGATACGTCTGTTGTAGTATAAGTCCGGTAAGTCCCGTTAATAACCATGAGGCTGAAGTGAATGCCCCAAAGACGAGCAGGTGTACTCCGCCCAGCAGGAGTGCAATGCCGATTACAGCGGTGAGATGACGCAGTGCAATCCAGAGTGCTTTGAGAGTACCGTGAGCCCCGCCTTCTCCTTCTGGTGCCGACACACCGAACTGCATGTAGAGTATGGCATGGTGGATGATCCAACCATATACAATCCAGGCAGCAACATAAGGTATACCAGGCAAAAGTAATTGAAGGGAATGAAATCCGTCCATGAGAATCGAGTAGAGCTTCGGTATGAGCCAGTAGGCGGGCAGAAGTATCAATAAAGTACGTATGGTGTGGAGCAGCAGCATCGGTTTCCACAGATTTTTGATTCCGCGGACAAAGGGGATGCGCTCTTCTGTAGAATTAAAGTGCTGAAGTGAGTAGAGCAGTCCTGCCTGAATGAGGGGGCTGATCAACATGCGAACCAGCAGCATGCCCCCTAGAATCCATAGATAACGATGAACCTCCGGATGGGTAGACAGGTTAAGTTGACTTTCCATTTTGAACAAAAGTGTACTCAGCTCCCCTGCATCAGCATCTGGATAGCGCAGGAGCAGTGGGATGACAGCCGATTGTACCATTCGATAGAAGAAATATCCCCAAATGAGTTGATAGAGAAATAAGAGTGCGGCAATGAACATATGCTGACGGACGAGAAACCAGCCTTCACGTATTTTCGCTTTCACCGTTTCCACCTCACCATGACAGACCTCCGAATATGGCTTCTATTAGTTTGGTTACACTCATGCTCCAGCGGGACTTCGCCCGCTCATCCAGTCCGGATTTCAGGAAATTGTTCATATGGCGGTTCTCCAGCACGATCGTGTACAGGGGATCGGTCATGGCCCAGGATACGGGGGATGTGTGAGTTAATTTATAGGTAATGCGGTCTTCTTTGCCATCCCATTGCTTGGTGAGGATATGTCCATCTTCAAAAGCAATTCGAACAGGAACGGCGTTGTAATCACTCCCTCTTTTTGCGATCGTCACGGATGACTCGTACAATGTTTGGCCGTCTTTCTGTACAGGCGTAACACGAATCTTCTCTACAGCAAA
Organism: Paenibacillus sp. 2003; assembly: GCF_031455635.1. Lineage (NCBI taxonomy): Bacteria > Bacillati > Bacillota > Bacilli > Caryophanales > Paenibacillaceae > Paenibacillus > Paenibacillus sp. 2003. Next base: position 20,693 of record NZ_JAVDTB010000016.1, read on the forward strand.
GTCAGCCATTCCGTTACCATAGACGTATTGGTCAAAATAATCAGACCAGGAAGTGCGGGTCACTTGTTCCACAACGTTTTGAAAATCAGCCGAAGTGGGATGTTTGAAGCGGTACTTCTTCACATAGGTAGAGAGAATGCGTTCCATCTTTTTTGTGCCGACTTGATGTTCGATACCAAGCAATACAAGCTTGCCACGTGTATAGACATTGGCTGCATACTCATTCTGTGAATCGAACTTCCAGGATTCTTGTGTTAAGGATGAAGGAGACGTAATCAGTCCCGATTGTACCGGCAGATTCGGAATCAATCCGTATTCCTGCTCCATCAGTTTGTCTTCTGCATATGAGGTGAATCCCTCATCCAGCCAGGCTTCTTCGAATTCGTTGCTGGCAACCATGCCGTAGAAGTACTGGTGTCCAATCTCGTGGACTACGGTACGTTCCAGGTCATAACCTGGGGTAGTATCATCGGCTCCAAAGGCCGTAACTAGCGTAGGGTATTCCATACCTCCAGCACCGTTCCCCGCTTTGGGTGGAACAACGATGGATAAGGTAGCGTAAGGATATGGGCCAAACCATTTGCTATAATTGGCTAGTGCGGCCTTCGCGGCATGGAAATAACGTTCTTTTAGATCCTGATGAGCAGGGTCCAAATATAACTTGATTCGTACACCAGGCACATTGGGTGCAGAGAAGGGTTCCTCGGCGTAGACAAAATCCGGTGAAGCTGCCCAGGCAAAATCATGTACATCATCGGCATAGAATTGATAGACCTTTTCTCCATTCTTCACCACAGCTTGCTGCGTTGGAAATCCGGTAGCAGCCACTTTGTATGTTTCAGGCACCCGAATACGTACACTATATATACCGAAGTCAGCGTAAAACTCTGAATTGCCATGGTACTGGTGCAGATTCCAGCCTTCCGTTGTTCGTCCACGTCTGCCCACAGGTTCATAGGCACTTAATTTGGGAAACCATTGACCTGCCATGACAAAATGATCAGCAGTTCCCATCCGGGCAAAAATCTTTGGCAGATTCACTTCAAATCGGGTGTGGAGTGTGATACTTTCCCCGCCTTTGACGGGTTTGGGCAGGCGTACTTTAATGAGGGTGGTGTCCTTGATATTTCCGTCATCTGGTTGCACATACTGCATCCGGTGCAGCAGAGAGAGCCCGTCCTCCGTTTTCATTTCGGTAATGTTCATGGAACCATAACCATTGGTAGGCATGACATCACCCCGAAGCTTTCCACCGGATTCCTTCATAAAGGTGGTGTCAGCAGAAGAGAAAGCGTTGGGATACATATGAAAGTAAAGCTCGCTGACGGTTTTTTTGCCTGGATGAGTCCAGGTGATCGTCTGAGTCCCTTTCAATACGTTTCCATCGACCAGCTTCACATCCATGTGATATTCCACAACACGGTTGCTGTACACTTCGGCTGTAGGGGTCTGTACACTTTCTGGAGGTGCTGGGGTTGGAGCTATTGCCTTGGGCTTGCCCGATTCGGGGGCGAGTACTGGCAATTCGGAATGAGTTGAGCGATTATAACCCAGAGTGATCCATATCCCTCCGGCAAGTACACACAGGGCCAGGGATGCAGTGAGCCAGCTCTTGGCGCGTCGTGGAATCATCGTTAAATACCTCCCGTTGACAAGCATCTAAAGCATGTATATGTTTGCAATGGGACAATTATTAGTTAAAATATTTGTATCAACCCTTGGAGGTTATAAACATGGACCAAAACGAGCAAAACGGCAAAAAACAGATTGCCTTGAATATCGTTAGTGCAAAAAGCAAGCATAAAGGCTTCGGTGCAGGCTCCATTGATCTGAATAACCTTTCCCCGGTCATTATTGATAATGGAGAGGCCAAAATCGATATCGGTGCGATGCATGCGAAGAGCAAGGTGGAACGCAATATCAAGTTCTCTACCAATCGTGAAGATGTGCCCAACGGACGCCAGGTATGGCTGGTGTGGGTAGCTGTCGATCGCACGGAGGAAGGCCAACTGTATGGTGGAGCAACGGCATGTGAGATGTGGATTGATACGGAAGCAAGACGTGGATGGAAACTGCTGGCGGAACATGTGAATCGCATGGATTATGCCTTGAAGCGTCGCTTCATGCTGGATGAGCTTGGACCCGAAGCTCGAGCTGCACTTAAGACACTGTTGATCTCACACAACGAAGAATGGTGGAATGCTTCTCCAGATGAATTGAAAGAAGCACTCGCCTAAGGCAGATCATTCAACACAGTATAAAAGAAAAAAACAAAAGGCCCCTCGACCGGAAAGTTCGGTTGGGGGTCTTTTGCTTGTGCATTAATCGTATTCAACGATCTGAATAATTATGAGTTTTCATCCGAAGTGAATTTCCAAATGCTTAATATAACCAGGGGTCATAGGTGACGTAACTAAGTCATCGCGTATTTGCGTCATTCTACCCACCAACGTTTGAAATCTCCCCACCAGGAATGTTTCTCTTCCTGTATGCCTTGTTGATTCTGTACCTGACGGGTCTTCTCATCTTCTCCAGAATCCGAATCATCCTTCGTACCATGACATACCTCTGTCGGTTCAGTACCATCAATAAAAACTTCCAATCGTTTCTCTTCGCAACCGTTGCCTGCCAGCTTGCCGGATTCCGGGTCAATATATACACTTACGACATGATCAGGCACGGTGAAGATTTTGGGTGGTACGCTCGCAAGTGCCTGCTCTGTGAACTGGGCAAAGATCGGCGCAGCCCGGCGGCCATCCGAAGTGGAGATGGCTTTGCCTTGGTCGTAACCAACCCATACCGCGGTGGAGAGCTCCGGTGTGAATCCAACCAACCAGGCATCTGTATTGGTTGTGCCAGTTTTTCCGGCTACCGGACGTTTAATCGCCTTAGACACCCGGTTGCCCGTTCCTCCATTTTCGAAGACACTTTCCATTAAACGAGTCAGGACATAAGCTGCTGCAGGTTCCACAACGGTCTCAGCCTTGGTTTGAGGCGATTCATAGAGCACACGTCCTGCGGCATCCGTCACTTGCAGAATGGCGACAGGTGGCGTCCGTTGTCCACCAGCAGCAATGACGGAAAAGGCCGACGCCATCTCCAACGGGCTGACAGGTGACGTTCCCAGTGCAAGAGAAGGTACGGCGCTCAGGTTGCTTGTAATGCCGAGGTTTTTTGCCATACTCACAACCTGCTCAGGACCGATCTGCATAATGGTGTTCACCGCATAGATGTTGTCTGAAGCGGCGATCGCTTGCCTTAGATCAATCTCACCCAGATACTTGTCTCCAAAGTTGCCGGGTTTATAGGTTTTGCGGTCATTGTCATAGTGAAACAGGGTAGGTTCACTGTTAAATATGGATGCACTGGTGAGCTGCTTGGATTCCAGGGCTGCCAGATACATAATCGGTTTAAACGCCGAACCTGGCTGGCGCGTTGTCGCCAGAACATGGTTAATCTGATTGGTGCGATAATTCTTGCCGCCCACCATGGCTTTGATGTAGCCCGTCCGAGGGTCGATGGACACCAGAGCCGTCTCCAGCTCACTTTTGGCATCCATACCCTTCGCTATGGCGTCTTCAGCTGCTTTTTGAACACGCAGATCCAGGGTGGTGTAGATGTTCAATCCCCCATGATCCAGCATCGCTTCACTGATTCCCAACTCTTTGATCGCCAGATTCCGGATATAGTCACGGAAATAAGGGGCGCTTTCCACCGTTTTACGCTCGCTTTCCGGTTTGAACGATAGCATTTTCTCATAGGCCTTATCCGCTTCGGCCTGGGTGATCTTGCCGATATCAGCCATGGCATTCAGCACAATCTTCTGTCGGTCTTTGGCATTCTTCATATGGTTATAGGGTGAATAGTAGGTAGGTCCTTTCGGGATTCCTGCCAACATGGCACTCTCTGCAAGATCCAACTGTTTGGCTGATTTGCCAAAATACATTCGTGAAGCCGCTTCGATTCCGTACGCACCATGCCCATAATAGATTTCGTTCAGATACATCTGCAAAATTTCATCTTTGCTGTATTTCATCTCCAATTGCGCCGTGTACATGGCTTCCTTGGCTTTGCGAGTCCATGTTTTCTCATGAGACAGATACAGGTTACGCGCCAGCTGTTGAGTCAATGTACTCGCACCCTGCGACATCTGCATATGTTCGAGGTTAACGAGCACAGCCCGTCCCATCCCTTGCACGTCGAACCCGTAGTGATTATAGAATTTGCGGTCCTCTACAGCCAGAGTGGCATTGACCAGATCTGGAGCGATATCCTCCAGTTGAACGGGTACAGAGTCTTTGCCACCTGCAGAGAAGGTAGCGATGACTTCACCTTGACTGTCCAGTAATCTGGAATTCCGATCAGAGTCTGCTAGGGGCAGGCTGGTTGCGTATAGATAGACCAATCCTGCAGCGGTAGCAAGTATGGCGAGCACGGCGAGCAGAGACAGGTTTTTAAACAATTTACGTACACGGAACCCGCGTTTGCGGGTCTTTTGATTTGGCTTGGTCATGGAACGGGCTCCTCTCTTTTCTTCCAGTATGGGACTTGATTGGCAGGGATATTCAATCGGGTGCATAAGCAATCAAAATGTAGCATTTTCGTCGGAAAAACCGTTTTGCAGTATAAACGTCAATCGCGTATAATGCAAAAGGGTAATGAAAAGGTAAGATTCGGCACAAGATACTAAAGCGCGTAAGGACGAACAGGCGAATAGTCATTGATTCATTGATTAGTCAGACGCTCTGCACGCTCAGGTCAATTTAATCTATATAATGAAGTGAACCGCGGACCTTTCCCGCAGGCCAGCAATGATAATGCGATATGGCGCCGAACGCTGGACGTGCTTGGGCGAACCGATTATAGTGCACAACACTTGGTCGGGTATGGCTGATCATTAACTTTACGGAAAGAAGGTAGAGATTATGGAATTGTGGTTTACGGAGAAACAGACCCCGGTATTCGGGATCACCGCGAAGATTAAGCAGACCTATGTTACAGAGAAAACGGATTTTCAAGATTTGGCCATGGTAGAGACCGAAGAATTCGGTAACATGTTGCTTCTTGATGGCATGGTGATGACGACTGTAAAAGACGAATTCGTATATCACGAAATGGCGGCACACCCTGCGCTGAACACTCACCCGAATCCGAAAAAAGTTCTGGTTGTCGGTGGCGGCGATGGCGGAGTCATTCGTGAAGTCATTAAACATGCTGCTGTAGAAAAAGCAGTTCTCGTCGAAATTGACGGTAAAGTTATTGAATACTCCAAAAAATATTTGCCTGAAATCGCCGGCAAGTTGGACGAGCCTAATGTTGAAGTGCTCGTAAACGACGGCTACATGCATATTATTGAACATAAAAATGAATACGATGTGATCATCGTAGACTCTACGGAGCCTGTAGGCCCGGCTGCGCCATTATTTGAGCGTGGGTTCTATCAAGGCATCTACGAAGCATTGAAAGAAGACGGAATCTTCGTTGCCCAAACGGACAACCCTTGGTTCAAGGCGGATCTGATCCAGAAGGTGAACAAAGACGTCAAAGAAATCTTCCCGATCGTACATGTGTACGGCTGTAATATTCCAACCTATCCAAGTGGTTTGTGGACATTCACTATGGGCAGCAAGAAACATGACCCGCTCGAAGTGGATGAGACTCAAATCCCGGAGATGGATACCAAGTATTACTCTCCGCGTCTGCACAAAGCAGCATTTGTACTTCCTAAATTCGTGGAAGATTTAACGAAATAAAAGGGGAAATCATTAATGAAACTGGATCAAGCTTATTCAGGAAACGTATTTATTTGCAGCTCTGAGGATTATGAGAACTCCAAAGCGGTTATCTATGGCATGCCGATGGATTACACTGTCAGCTTCCGTCCGGGTTCCCGTTTCGGCCCATCTCATATCCGTCAGGCATCGGTTGGACTTGAAGAGTACAGCCCATATCTCGACAAAAGCATTGTAGACATGACATACTTTGACGCTGGAGACCTGCTTTTGCCTTTCGGTAACGCGGGACGCAGCCTTGAGGTAATTCATGAATACATCGGAAGTCTGCTTGCTGACGACAAATTCCCAGTTGGTCTCGGTGGTGAGCATCTGGTTACTTGGCCAGTCATCCAACAGATGTACAAGAAATACCCGGATCTTATCCTGATTCATATTGATGCACACGCTGACCTTCGTGAAAACTATGAAGGCGAGCCATTGTCCCACTCCACACCAGTGCGTAAAGCAGCTGAGTTGATGGGTGGCCAAAACATCTATCAGTTCGGTATCCGTTCCGGTTCCCGTGAGGAGTTCCAGTATGGTCGCGAGAACATCAACTTCTATCCATTTGAAGTGGCAGCTCCGATGAAGGAAGCTCTTCCGAAGATGGGCAACCGTCCGGTGTATGTGACCATCGACATTGATGTGCTTGATCCGTCAGCAGCACCAGGAACAGGTACAGCAGAGGCGGGCGGTATTACGTCCAAGGAACTGCTTGAAGCCATTCATATGATCGCGGGATCTGATGTAAATGTAGTTGGTTGTGACTTGGTTGAAGTTGCACCAATCTATGATCCAACACAACAGACACAGATTGTAGCTGCGAAGCTGATCCGTGAAATGCTGCTTGGATTCGTGAAATAATCACAGAATAATCGATAATTATAACGCTCTCTGTCTGCGCGGTTTCAGATTTGCGCAGGGGAGGGCGTTTTTGTATTGTTAACTTTTGGACAGAGCTGTGCTATACTGACTACATAAGTATTCAGTAGTATATTAATTGATATATTACATTCGTGAAGTATATGGTGATCGGGTTCGGTCATATACTAAAAAAGAGTCTTCACCGCGTCAACGGTAAAAACTCTTAGGACCCGAAAGGCTGTGGATTGCCACGGCGCGCATGAACTAAATAATGCAATTCAAGCGAAACCCACCGTCAGGCGTCCAACCTTATGAGGTGGGTTTTCGCTTGCTACGAAACTTTTTGCGCAACCAACGGTAAAGCTTTCGCCCACTCAGTACAATACTGAGGATCGCAGCAATCCATCGGATTACATCAAGCAACGCCACAAGTTTGACCATCGACGTCACCCCTTTTCGGGAAGCTGCGCCGTGGTCGGGAAAACATCCACCGATATTCAAAAGTCCATAACATTAATTATAGCACGTATGTTCCCCTGACTCTACCATTTATTTCATGTGTTAGTATGGACTCTCCTCTTACGCAGATATCGTGCCTTGGTATGACTCTATCTTAATATTTATGTATAATATGGAAATAGAGGAAGGTGAATGTGTATGCGTGTGATTCGGGCTCAATTGAGTATGTATCCCAAGTGGCTAACTGCAGTTTTTATAGTGTTTGTCATCAATTTTGTATTAGCAGTGACGATATTTCTCAACTTCACGTTGATAGTGGCTGATCTGGCCATGCTTTTTGCTGCATATAGTATTCGTGAATATAAATACAACAAAATATATTTTAGTTTATGCCTTTTATTAAGTATCAGTTTTGTTATTCTTGCTGTGGTGACGTATCCCATTTAACTTAGAGTACACAATGTTTGGTGATGAACCACCCTTGCCTACATGATCCAATCATGGGTAAAGGTGGTTTTTTTCTTGCGAAATTGTCATCGGGGTTAATCAGATTGTTACGTTAGAACCATCATATTTGGGTAAAACCATAAAAGGAGGTGTTACGATGACAACCAAGAGTACGATGACATGGAAACGGATTGGTGCACTCGCATTATCGTTAACGCTGGCTTGGGGGATGGGTACGGTACATACGCTATCAGGTGCTAACGCCGCATCCTCACAGGCATGTGGAAAGGGAGATCATGGACTATCTGCTACATTGAAAAAGGGTAGCGGTGTGGAAGAGCAACACCTGCAATTTACGGACATTGATTTTCTTAATGATACGACTGGACGAGCTGGGGGTGAGGGCTTCCTGATCGGCACCTCGAATGCAGGATGTACGTGGCAGTCCATATATACCGGCCAATGGCAATTCACACAGCTTGATTTTCCGAATAATATGAACGGATATGCGCTGGCGCGAGTGAAGGATTCACCTGCAACCTATCTGGTCCGTACCAATGATGGGGGATCGCACTGGACGCGGATTGATACACCGGGCATTCAATTCAAGCGAATCGATTTTCGCAATAAAGATGTAGGTTTTGGTTACACCTATAATGGTGCATATCAGACGAAGGATGGCGGGGTAACCTGGAGTAAAATGAATACACCTGCCAACACGCGTGCAGCTGCCTTTGCAACAGAGAAACAAGGGTATGCCGTCGTGGTTGTACCTGGATCGGGATATCATCTGAAGCAAACGAGTGATGGCGGCAAAAACTGGACCACCTCTCTTCGAGTTGTCTCAGACACATGGAGCGGAGCGGATCTGTATGCACATGGCCAGCAAGTATGGGCCCTTCTGTATGGTGATGCAGGCATGTCCCAACAATCCTACTCCCTCTATGCGAGCGGTAATCAAGGCAAGAACTGGACCCAAGTATTTGCGCAATCCACAGCAGGGGGAGGTCCTGCACCAGGTACAAACAGTACGGGCAAAGGGAACGGGCCAGCCAACCCGGGTGGTCATCCCGGCAACATGGCGTTGATTGGTAATCAGACGGCTTATCTGTCTGCAGGTTCACCCGCAGCTGGCAAAGTGGGTATTGGACGTTCTTATGATAAAGGTTCCACGTGGAAAAATATTGACCTGAAAGATCCGGGATACAGTTCTCGTATCTCGTTCCCATCGGCCAAGACGGGTTGGCTCGTGGTAACAAGTGATAACTCTCCTGCGATCTATCAGACTACAGATGGTGGAACGACGTGGACGCAAAAAATGTTGTTGCCTTCAGAGCAGGATTAAGTAGCCTGTTATTCTGAAATAACAATCGAGCAAATCCAAATTAGAAATGAATAAAAATCAATTTGGTATGCCTCTGCATGAATTTCTATAACAAACAAGCCTCTTCCTAATCAATTACACAGGAAGAGGCTTGTTTGTGTAGAAATAAAAACGGTTGAAACCTACTCCAAAACGAGTTATTGTAAGCGATAACAATAAAATTTATGGGGGTTGAAATCATGGTTGATGTTATTTTAAAGGCAGATTCAGATCAAGGATTAATAAATCGCAATATATATGGTCACTTTTCCGAACACTTGGGACGTTGTATTTATGAGGGGCTGTGGGTAGGAGAAGATTCACCCATTCCGAATACGGATGGGATTCGAAATGATGTATTGACGGCCTTGCAGAAGCTTAATATTCCAGTACTTCGCTGGCCAGGCGGTTGTTTTGCCGATGAATATCACTGGAAAGATGGTGTAGGTCCGAAGAGTGAGCGTGCTCGTATGATTAATACACACTGGGGCGGTGTGGAAGAGAACAATCACTTTGGTACACATGAATTCATGAGATTATGTGAGTTGCTCGGCACGGAGCCATATATTAGTGGCAACCTGGGTAGCGGTACAGTGCAAGAGATGCAGGAATGGGTGGAGTACATCACGTTTGACGGCGAATCCCCGATGGCGAACTGGCGTAAGAGTAACGGTAGGGAAGAACCGTGGAAAATGAAGTATTTTGGCGTGGGAAATGAGAACTGGGGATGCGGCGGCAATATGCGTCCTGAATATTATGCGGATGAATATCGCCGGTATGCTACATATGTACGTAACTATTCCGGGAACGAGATTTATAAAATCGCTTGTGGGCCCAACGAAGGCAACTATGAATGGATGGAAGTCCTGATGCGGGAGGCTGCTCGCTTTATGGATGGGATTAGTCTTCATTATTACACCATCCCTACAGGAGAGTGGAATGATAAAGGTGCAGCTACAGGATTTGGTGAGGCTGAATGGTTCACCACCTTGAAAAAGACGCTCCATATGGATGAATTACTGGTGAAGCACTCCGAGATTATGGACAAATATGATCCAGAGGGCAGAGTTGGCATTATTGTGGATGAATGGGGTACGTGGTATAACGTTGAGCCGGGAACCAATCCAGGATTCCTGTATCAACAGAACACGATGCGGGACGCTGTGCTTGCAGGTGTTAACCTGAATATTTTCAACCAACATAATAAACGGGTACACATGGCAAATCTTGCGCAGATCGTCAATGTACTTCAATCGCTTGTGCTCACGGAAGGGGACAAAATGCTCCTGACCCCTACGTATCATGTATTTGATATGTATCAGGTTCATATGGATGCGCAGCGACTGGATTTGAATTATGAAAGCCCTGGGTATACCTTCGGAGAAGAAACCATTCCTCAGCTCAGCTTGTCAGCCTCCCGCAACAAGGATGGGGTCATTCATGTGACAGCTTGTAATCTGAGTCATACTGATGAGTTGGAAGTTGTGTGCCAGCTGGACGCAGCTCAAGCGGCTAAAGTAACGGGGCAGATTCTGCACCATACTGATTTTGGTGCATTCAATACCTTTGAACAGCCGAATCATGTTCAGCCTGTGGCGTTGGAAGGACTCACACTGGAGAATAACACCTTGCGTTTTGTTCTTCCTCCAGCATCGGTTGGGGTCATCGCTGTTGAGGGTTAATGATGAAAAGGCAGGAACCTTGCAAGGGCTGTAATGATCAGTACGATGTGAAGATTAGCGATGCCAAAATGGTCAGACTTGTGGAGATTGCCTCGCGTTCGCGTCCGACGGTACAGGATGAGGAATATGAACGGCGATTATCCATCTGCTCTGCCTGTCCGGGATTGCAATATGGCACAACTTGTCGGCATTGTGGTTGTCTCGTACAGGTGCGAGCGAAGCTGAGTGAGTCGACATGTCCTTTTCCTTATGAATCCCAATGGGCCTGATCGGATGAACGAATCTTATTATAATGAAGCAAAAGGGAGTTGCACTTTACAGGTGCGGCTCTTCTTTTTTGGCTTGATGAGGAAAAAACTCTGAATTTGGATTTGAATTGAGCGAGGGAACTGGATATAGTTATACAGTAGAGTGTAGGATAGCGAGCTATCCGGGAATATGAGCGCGTATAGCGACACAACAATACGGGAAGGGCTGTTCTCACCGGCCGTGCCTGATTTTGCGTCGCCTCGAATATAATGGAGGTTAACATTCATGTCGAACATGCGACCGGTACACATCCGGCTGCACAGCCGTTATGAAGGTGAAGATGTGCTGCAGGAAATGCAGGGTGAAGCTGTGTTAAAAGGGTCGGTTCTTTATGTTCGTTATGAAGAACCGCAGGTTGGACCCGAGGGAGGCACAACCCGTACAACATTGAAGCTGGGCGGACAATCCATCAAGATTATACGTCATGGTGAGGTGGAATCGGAGCAGACTTTTGAATTGAATCGGAAGCTTCCTGGTTTCTACCGATCACCATACATGTCGTTTGCCCTGTCCACGCATACACAGAAGCTGGAACTTTCCATTCAGGGATTGAGCGCACGCGCAGCGTGGAGCTACGACTTTTACCGCTTTGATGAAGAATCCGGACATTTCGCGATTAGTTTGCATATACAGGAGGAACCAATTTCATGACACGTAATCCACTAGATACGATTAACGAACGGGTAAGTACGGCCATCGGCAACGCCATTGTGGCGGCCGGAATTGTTACGCAGGACGAATTGCCAGCCATCACATTGGAAGTGCCGCGTGAGAAGACACACGGGGACTTGGCGACCAATGCTGCCATGCAGCTGACCAAGATTGCCAAGCGCAATCCGCGTCAGATTGCTGAAGAGATCATTGCCAATCTGAATCTGGCTGAAGCCGGAATCGAGAAGGCTGAGATTGCGGGCCCAGGATTCATTAACTTCAAATTGGACAAGAGTTACCTTTATCCAGTACTTGCGCTTGTGCAGGAGCAGGGGGAAGATTACGGAAGAATTAACATCGGAGAAGGACGCAAAGTCGAGATGGAGTTTGTCAGTGCCAACCCGACAGGCAGCCTGCATCTGGGTCATGCCCGTGGAGCAGCTGTAGGTGATGCACTATGTAACATCCTTGACTACGCAGGATATGATGTAACCCGTGAATACTACATTAATGATGCAGGTAATCAGGTGTTTAATCTGGCTCGTTCCATTGAAGCTCGTTATCTGCAAGAGCTGGGTCAGGATGCTGAGATGCCTGAAGACGGTTATCACGGTGAAGATATTAAAGGATTCGCCAAGCAACTTGTTTCTGAAAAGGGTGACGAATTGCTGTCCATGCATCCAGGTGACCGTGCGGCTTATTTCCGTGACTTTGGCCTGGAGAAGGAACTGGACAAGATCAAACGTGACTTGAATCGCTTCCGTGTTAACTTTGACATCTGGTTCAGCGAAACTTCCCTGTACGACAACGGAGAAGTGTTGCGAGTACTTGATGAATTGCGTGACCGCAATGAGATCTATGAGCAAGATGGAGCAACTTGGTTGAAAACGATGCAGTACGGTGACGACAAAGAACGTGTATTGATCAAGAACGATGGCACGTATACTTACCTGACGCCAGATATTGCTTATCACCGCGACAAATATGCTCGTGGATACGACACGATGATCAACATCTGGGGTGCCGATCACCATGGATATATTCCACGGATGAAAGCCGCGATGCAAGCACTGGGTAATGACCCTGAGAAACTGGTGGTCTTGATTGCACAGATGGTGAGCTTGTTCCAGAACGGTGAAAAAGTGAAGATGTCCAAGCGTACAGGTAAAGCTGTAACGATGGAAGACCTGATGGATGAAGTCGGCATTGATGCCATTCGTTACTTCTTCACAATGCGCAGCATGGACTCCCATCTGGACTTTGACATGGACCTTGCGATTTCGACATCCAATGAGAATCCGGTATTCTACGTACAATACGCGCATGCACGTGTATGCAGCGTATACCGTCAGGCTGAAGAACAAGGTATTGAACTGCTGCCACTGGCACAGATTGACCTGTCCAAGCTGACAACAGAGCACGAGTATGATCTTCTCCGCAAAATGGGAGAGCTGCCTGAAGAAATCTCGGCAGCGGCAACAGGATATGCGCCACATCGTATCATCCGTTATGTATACGAGCTGGCATCCCTGTTCCACAGCTACTACCGTGCAGAACGTGTCATTACGGAAGATGCGCAGCAAACTCAAGCACGTCTTGCGCTGATCGGTGCTGTACGTACCGTTATCGCAACGGCGCTTCGTCTGGTAGGCGTAACAGCTCCTGACAAAATGTAAATTCCAGGCTCGCGGCCTACCGCCGCTCTGCCTAAGGCAAAAAGTCTCCATGTCCACGTTGAGTGTCTTCAACGTGGTACATGGAGACTTTTTTTGTTGTGTACCCGGAGTTGAAGAAAACGAAATGCCTGGTCCAAGGTACACTAGCCTGCCCTGACATCACAGCGGGCGTAACCTAGAGTCTCAGCCACTACGTAATACTCCCTCATGCGTACTGCCTGGGTCGGGCTACTGCGTTTCGCCACGAGCCTCAATCAAATGCTGCTGACGGCTGGCAGAGCTGGCTCACTCCCCGCCCTCCTGCATTAGCTTCAGGGCATCAATCTCACCACCTCGCACCTTGCTTTTTGCGGTGGTGGTCTTGCGGGCGCGCAGCGGGATCGTAGCACGTTTGACGAGTGTCTTGATTTCGCTGGGGGACAAACCCGGATGTTTTGAAAGCAGCAAGGCGATAGCGCCACTCACATGGGACGTCGCCATGGATGTGCCGCTCATCTCGTGATGCTTGCCTTGTACCCAGGAGGAGACAATCTTATCACCGGGTGCATAGACATCCACATATGCGCCACGATTGCTGAAGGACGCAATACGTCTGTTTTTGTCGGTTGCCCCAACGGATATGGTTTGCGGATACCTTGCCGGATAATCAATACTGCGGCGTTTGCCGTCATTTCCTGACGAAGCAACAATGACGATTCCAGCATGGTATGCACGATTGACAACGTCAAGAAGCGCCTTGCTGCGTGTTTTCATGCCAAAGCTCATATTGATGATATCGACCTTGTTACGTACACACCAGTCGATGCCAAGTACAATGTCGGATACATAAGCCGATCCGTTGTGGTCAAATGCTTTCACCGGATAGATCAGGGAGCGTGGAGCTACACCAATCATGCCTGCAGTACTGTTGGCAGCAGCGATAGTCCCTGCAATGTGGGTGCCGTGTCCGTTATCATCATGAGGAAGCAGACTGCGGTTTAACAGATTGATTCCGCGTGCCAGGGAATAACGAAGATCAGGATGGTGATAATCAGCACCTGTATCAATCACACCGATTTTAATCCGGTGTCCGGTAGACACAGACCATACTTTGGGCGCCCGAATCTGCTTCACTCCCCAGGGTATGCCTTGAGCATTGCTCGGTTTGCTGTGGAGTGCGGTGGCATGAAGGGAGATAGGTACGTCTGCTTCAATCGTAATTTCATCCCCATAGCGGTATAGTTCATCCGGGCGTTGGACTGGAGCGATAATGGAACGAGCCAGTCGCGAGGAACGGACAGCCCCAAGGTCGGTGAATTCATTCCGCATTCGAGACAATTCTACGAGACAGGCCTCGTACTGCTGCGGTTTGGCAAATCGGATCAAGTATCGCCCTCCCTGTTCTGGTTCAGGGCGTCGCATTCCGTCAATCAATTGATGCAATAAACCAGTATAGTCCATAATGGGCAGCCCCCTTCGGGATGAACATGCTGAGGTATTCTATGAATGCGCTCATCCCGCCGCATGGGGAACTTGCCCTTTTTTTACAAAAACACATTCTCTTCGTGTCAAAACGGGCGCAGGGACATATGATGGATGGAGAGCTAGAGGGCTCTTGCGGGGAACCTGGTGAGGAGTAATCCTCCAAGGGTATACAGTCAGAAGGCGGAGGGGACTCCGTCTTTTTTATTATGGAGTTGTCCCTTTGGCAAAAGAGAATATTCTTGTGGGTTCGATGTCACTTCACGTTTAATATATGGACATATTGTTGCTGCTCTCCGCATTTGCGTCACATCCGTACATAAAAACTTGCTTTTTAACGCTAAATAGGTTTTACTTAGGTTTGTTAATGGATATGTTATACGTAACAGTCCAGTTCGTAGGGGTTAAAAAGTGAATTTTGTGTGAGAGGAAGTGTCTGCAGTGAGTACCTCGCTCAATTTGAAAATTGATAAAGAAAAGGTAAAAGAGATCCCTTTGGTGGACCTTGCCTTTATGGTGCTGAAAGCGGCTAATACGCCGTATTACTATCGTGACTTGATGAATGAGGTAGCGAAGCAGCGCGGAATGACTGATGAAGAAATCAACGAGTTTATCGCCCAGCTATATACCGAGATTAATATCGATGGCCGTTTTGCTTGCGTCGGTACAAGTCTGTGGGGCTTGAAGCGCTGGTATCCGGTGGCTGGAACAGAAGATTCCATGACGGGTGCGAAGCGTCCGCGTATCATCAACGATGAAGACGATGATCTGGAAGATGAAGACTTCGGTGAAGAAGAAGACAGCTATAACAGCGATGAAGACTTCGACAGCCCGGATAAAGACGAAGAAGAAGACGAAGAAGATGAAGACGAAGACGACATCTTTGACGAAGAAGACAGCGAAGAAGAAGTGCTGGTTGAAGATGACGATCTGGAAGATGAAGACCTCGAAGAAGACGAAGAAGAGTCCGAAAACGAGGATGAATTTGACGACGATTCTGATAATCGGTAGTCATTTTTGACGTCTATAATTTACCCGTTTCCCCGGAATAGTCAGCCTTGACAGCAGACGGGGTAACGGGTAAACTATTGCATGGGCTTATGAATGAGCGACAATATATTTATGTTTTTTATAGAAGGTGCCCCGTCCTGCGGGAGTACTTTTTTTTGTATTTTTAGAGGCATAATTTTGCAAAATGTTTTCATTTCCGCATGCTCCCGGCCAACATTTCGTGGCCCGTTTTTGTATATCAAAAACACCAAATGGAATGATGGCTACCGGAATGTTTGCACCATTTTTTGCTGTAACACAACGTTTATTTAAACCGTCTTCGCAGAAAGAGCAGTTCGGCAGATGCAGGGAATTTCTGCCATTGCTCTTTTTAACGATGATTACCTGGGAAACAGGTTACGATAACACCATATATCGCCTGAATTTCTGTACTTATATTAGGAGGGTAATAACAGTGACAAAGTATATTTTCGTGACGGGCGGAGTTGTGTCCTCCCTGGGCAAAGGGATTACGGCTGCTTCTCTGGGCAGATTGCTGAAAAACAGAGGGCTTAAGGTAACGATCCAGAAATTTGATCCATATATTAACATCGACCCGGGAACAATGAGTCCTTATCAGCACGGCGAGGTTTTTGTAACGGATGATGGCGCGGAAACGGATCTGGACCTTGGCCACTATGAACGTTTTATTGATATCAATCTCTCCAAAAACAGCAACGTCACGACTGGTAAAGTATACTCTTCCGTCATCAGCAAAGAGCGGCGTGGGGAATATCTGGGTGGAACGGTACAAGTTATTCCACACATTACGAACGAGATCAAAGAGCGTGTATTCCGCGCTGGACGTGAAGCGGGTTCGGATGTGGTTATTACGGAAATTGGCGGAACAGTGGGCGACATTGAGAGTTTGCCTTTCCTGGAAGCTATCCGTCAGATCAAGAGTGATGTAGGTCGCGACAATGTGATGTACATCCACGTAACACTTATTCCTTATATCAAAGCAGCTGGTGAAGTGAAAACAAAACCAACGCAACATAGTGTTAAGGAATTACGCAGTATCGGAATTCAGCCAAACGTCATTGTATGCCGTACAGAGTATGAGCTGTCCAAAGACATGAAGGCCAAAATCGCACTTTTCTGTGATATTGATGAGAATGCCGTGGTTGAATGCCGCGATGCGGATACATTGTACCAAGTGCCTCTGAACTTGCGTGAGGAAGGTTTGGATGAGATTGTGGTAAACCACCTGAAGCTGACTACTCCTGCACCGGATATGAGCGAGTGGGAAGGGCTGGTTGACCGGATCAACAAGTTGGAGCATACAGTTGAGATCGCTATTGTTGGTAAATATGTAGCGTTGCATGATGCATACCTGAGTGTTGTTGAGTCGTTGTCTCATGCAGGATTTGCATCCAATGCTGATGTGAAAATTCGCTGGGTTCCTTCTGAAGATATTACGGATGAGAATGTAGGCGACCTGTTGCATGGTATTGGCGGTATCCTTGTTCCTGGCGGATTCGGAGATCGTGGTATTGAAGGTAAAGTATCGGCAATCCGTTATGCTCGTGAGAAACAAATTCCGTTCTTCGGTATTTGCCTGGGTATGCAAGTTTCCGTTATTGAATATGCACGTTCCATCGTTGGTTTGAATGGTGCGAACAGCTCCGAGATTAATCCGGCTACGGAATTCCCTGTGATCGATCTGTTGCCTGAGCAAAAAGATATCGAGAATCTGGGTGGCACGATGCGTCTGGGGCTGTATCCTTGTAAGCTTCAGGAAGGTTCTTTGGCGATGGCTTGTTATGATGATGAGCTGGTGTATGAGAGACACCGTCACCGGTATGAGTTCAACAATGAATACCGTGAAACGATCGAAAAAGCAGGACTGGTTATCTCGGGTACATCCCCGGATGGACGTCTGGTTGAGATCGTGGAACTTCCAGGACACCCATGGTTCCTGGCGGTACAATTCCATCCGGAATTCACTTCCCGTCCGAACCGTCCGCAACCATTGTTCCGTGAGTTTGTAAAAGCTTCTCTGGAGAATGCGCAGAAGTAATACAATGTATTAATGTTAACGTAATAGATATTGGGGATGTTCCTGGCAACCATAGCGGATGCCAGAACATCCCTTTTTTTTGCGTAAAAAGCAGATGGATATGCTTTTTGTCATTTTGTGAATGTAGCAGGATTTTAATGGAAGAGGTAGAATACTTATCATGACGACTATGGGATAGTTATCCAGATTCAAAGATGTACATGCTTTCCTAATTCTAGGAGGTTACAGAGTGGAAGATAAAAAAGTTTTGATTGTTGATGACCAGAATGGTATTCGAATCCTGTTAATGGAAGTGTTCAGCAGTGAGGGGTATAACACGTTTCAAGCACCCAACGGCAAGGTTGCTCTGGAGATTGTGAATAATGACAAGCCTGACCTGGTATTGCTCGATATGAAGATTCCTGGGATGGACGGTCTGGAAATCCTGAAGCATATTAAAGAAATTGATCCGGGTATCAAGGTCATCATGATGACCGCTTATGGTGAACTGGACATGATTAAGGAAGCCACGGATCTCGGAGCGCTCATGCACTTTACGAAACCATTTGATATCGACGAGATGCGAGTGGCTGTGAATATGCAACTTCGCAATGGTACCGCCAATAAATGCAGCTGAATCCTGTTGATACAGGATTTTTTTGCGTGTGGAGAACATAGAAGGTACTTGGTGGGAGAATGGGGTATTTCACTCCTTCGTCCGGGGAATATTGGAAATGGGGAAGTTATAAAGCGGTGTCTATGAAAACTGTGCTGCAAAGCACAGCATTTTTGCAAATGCTTGTTTAGTATTTGACATGGGATGTGGTATAATAAGCCCGTATGTGATTTCGGCTAAAAACCATAGACACAACCCAAACCCCTAGGAGGATTGAAACCATGCCATTAGTATCTATGACAGACATGTTGAACAAAGCACTTGAAGGAAAATATGCAGTTGGTCAATACAACATCAATAACCTTGAGTGGACTCAAGCGATTCTTGGTGCTGCTGAAGAAGAGAAATCCCCAGTAATCCTGGGTGTATCCGAAGGCGCAGCACGTCACATTGGTGGCTTCTACACTGTAGTTAAAATGGTAGAAGGACTCATTCACGACATGAAAATCACCGTTCCAGTTGCAATTCACCTGGACCACGGTTCAAGCTTCGACAAGTGTAAAGAAGCGATCGATGCTGGATTCACATCCGTTATGATCGACGGTTCCCACCACTCCATCGATGAGAACATCGAAATGACTAAAAAAGTTGTTGAATATGCACACGCTAAAGGCGTTTCTGTAGAAGCTGAAGTAGGTACTGTAGGCGGACAAGAAGACGACGTTATCGGCGGTATCATGTACGCTGACCTGAACGAGTGTATCCGTATCGTTAAAGAAACAGGTATCGATACATTGGCACCAGCTCTTGGTTCCGTACACGGTCCTTACCATGGCGAGCCTAACCTGGGCTTCAAAGAAATGGAAGAAGTTCGTGACGCGGTACAAGTTCCACTCGTATTGCACGGTGGTACAGGTATTCCTAAACACGACATCGACAAAGCCATTTCCTTGGGTACGTCCAAAATCAACGTAAACACAGAGAACCAAATTGCTTTTGCAAAAGTGGTTCGTGAAGTGCTTGCAGCTAAACCAGATGCTTACGATCCACGTACATTCATCGTACCAGGCCGTGAAGCAATCAAAGAAACCGTTAAAGGTAAAATCCGCGAGTTTGGTTCTAACAACAAAGCGTAATTTAACTTTACCAGTTCCATACTGTGAAATGGAAAAACACCGCCTAGCCGGTGTCTTTCCATTTTCACACCTTATTTCTACATCGGAAGCCAACAGCACGTATTGCCGTTCATCGGCTGCAAAACACGTAGGGGGACATTAAGCTTTATGGAAAAATTGATGATTAGTGGCGGACGTCCGTTACAGGGAACTGTAACTATAAGCGGCGCCAAGAACAGCGCCATTGCGCTTATTCCTGCAGCATTGCTTGCCGAGTCAGAAGTCGTGTTGGACAACCTGCCGCTTTTGAGTGACGTGGCGGTTTATGCAGAAATTTTGGAGGAACTCGGAGCACGTGTGACTTGGGAAGGCAGTCAGATGAAGATTGACCCTTCTGACATCAAATCCATTCCTATGCCGAATGGTCCCGTGAAGAAGCTTCGCGCTTCGTATTATATGATGGGTGCATTACTAGGGCGTTTCAAAGAAGCGACCATAGGTTTACCAGGGGGCTGTAATTTTGAGCCTCGTCCAATTGATCAACATATCAAAGGGTTTGAAGCGCTTGGCGCAACCGTAACAAACGAACATGGCTCCATTCATTTGCATGCCAAAGAGCTGCGCGGAGCAAAAATCTATCTTGATGTAAGCAGTGTCGGCGCAACCATTAATATCATGCTGGCGGCTACTCGTGCCAAAGGCTCTACAATTATCGAAAACGCGGCTAAAGAGCCTGAGATTATAGATGTAGCAACACTTCTGAATTCCATGGGTGCCAGCATCAAGGGTGCAGGTACCGAAACGATCCGTATTGAAGGGGTCTCGGAGCTTAAAGGCTGCCGTCATTCCATCATTCCGGACCGTATCCAAGCAGGTACGTATATGATCGCTGCAGCGGCGACGCGCGGAGATGTTCTGATTGACAATGTGATTCCCAAACATCTGGAGGCTTTAACGGCAAAGCTGCTGGAGATGGGGGTTGGCATTGAGGAGTTGGATGAAAGTATACGTGTCATTGGTAAACCAAGTTATAACCACGTGGACGTGAAGGCACTTGTATATCCTGGTTTCCCAACGGATCTACAGTCACCAATGACCAGTGTTTTAACACAGGCAACCGGTGTGAGTGTCCTGAGCGACTTTGTATACAGTAATCGGTTCAAGCATGTGCCTGAGTTGGTACGGATGGGCGCAAAGATTCGAGTAGAAGGACGGTCAGCGATTATTGAAGGCAGTGCATTAAACGCAGCCAAAGTAAAAGCATCCGATCTTCGCGCTGGAGCAGCGCTGGTGATTGCCGGTCTCACCGTCAGTGAAGGTGTGACTGAAGTGACGGGGGTCGAATATATCGACCGCGGTTATGATCATCTGGTGACTAATCTGCGCCTGCTCGGTGCAGATGTATGGCGGGAAACTGATTAAATAGGAAGCATTATGCATGATTCAGTCATACACATGTTTATTTTAACTGAACTGCATATCTTTTCGATGATTAGGTAAACCTGTTTTAATAGAGTTCTCAGTCTCTCCGGCATAAGACGAAATGTTTCTGTTTCCTTTACCGGAGGGTCTTTTTTTGAATTAAACTTCATATGGCTGTAAGAACATCATTTCTCATCCCCAACCCCCGGTTTTGTTTGAACTGCGCTCCATAGCCGGTCTCTCCGGATTGATCGCCTCAATGCATCGTTCACACAATAGCGGACCTTGCCGAATGTTGGCCATCCCACCCGGAAACTTACACTCAAAGACAAGTATTTGCATTATAACGGTTACATTCCGTACAATGGACAGAAGGGATTGTGGCAGACGCCGCTCTCTATAGCCGGAACATCTAGCGAAACTATCCATTTCACACGGACTTATTAATTGAATAGGTGGTTATTATATGGATCTACAAATTTCCGATTTGGAAGAAATGAAACTAACGGACCTCTACAAACTGGCCAAAAAATATCAGATACCTTACTATGGTACGTTAAAAAAGAAAGAGTTAATCTTTGCTATACTACGTGCACAAGCTGAACAAAGCGGCCTTATGTTCATGCAAGGGGTACTCGAGATTTTACCTGAAGGTTACGGATTTCTTCGGCCGATCAACTACTTGCCAAGCACGGAAGATATCTACATCTCAGCTTCACAGATTCGCAAGTTTGACCTAAGAACAGGTGACCTCGTATCAGGTAAGTGTAGAACGCCTAAGGAAAACGAGAGATACTTCGGTTTGTTGCAAGTCAACGCTGTAAATGGTGAGAATCCATCGGCGGCTGCAGAGCGACTTCACTTCCCGGCACTAACCCCACTGTATCCGCAGAAAAAACTGGTTCTCGAAACATCCCCTAACCATTTGTCCACACGAATTATGGATGTGCTCGCCCCGGTAGGATTGGGACAGCGCGGATTGATCGTAGCACCTCCCAAAGCGGGTAAAACGCTTCTCCTCAAAGAAATTGCCAACAGCATCTCAACTAACAATCCTGAAATTGAACTGTTTGTCCTGTTGATTGACGAACGTCCAGAGGAAGTAACGGATATGTCGCGTTCGGTAAAAGGGGAAGTGGTGGCTTCAACATTTGATGAACTGCCTGAGAATCATATCAAGGTGGCGGAATTGGTGCTTGAACGTGCGCTTCGTTTGGTTGAGGCCAAAAAGGATGTCGTTATCCTGCTGGATAGCATTACACGTCTTGCCCGTGCATATAACCTGGTTATTCCACCATCAGGTCGTACGCTTAGTGGTGGTATTGACCCAGCTGCATTCCATCGTCCGAAACGTTTCTTCGGTTCTGCCCGGAATGTGGAAGAAGGCGGAAGCTTGACCATCCTGGCAACGGCATTAATTGATACCGGTTCACGTATGGATGACGTCATTTATGAAGAGTTTAAGGGTACAGGTAACATGGAGCTCCATCTGGACCGTCGTCTGGCAGAGCGCCGCATATTCCCGGCGATCGACATTCGTCGTTCCGGTACACGTCGTGAAGAAGTGCTGCTCAGCAAGGAAGAGTTGGATACAATCTGGGCGATTCGTAAAAACATGAATGACTCCCATGACTTTGTTGAAGGATTCCTGAAGAAACTTCGTAACAGCAAGACAAATGCAGAGTTTTTGGCGGCATTTGATTCGGCTGGTAATAGCCCGACAAGCAATTCCGGGACAACAACAACCCGTCGCTCACCTAGACAGACAGCTACGTCAGGTACATCGACGTAAGTGTCGTTGGACTAATCACTTTCTTTTTGCAGCATTGCTGTAAATGTTACAATACACTCGTCGTTAGGTTTAACCCATTAGATGTGAGGAGAACATCATGTATTTAGTATACGCAGATGAAAAAGGTAATGTATTTGATCATCCTTCCCTGTACGGGCTTGCCCGCAGTGGAGATATGATCGTTGAGATTATGGAAGACGAACTCATCCCTTTGCCAGAGGGTGCAACGTTGGTTGGACTCCCGAGCACCCGGCCCATTGGTATGGACCCGGATACCGGTGAGATGCTGCCAATGCCAACGGACACACAGGCTGTAGGTGCGCTGCTTCCACAGGGATTCACTCGTTTGTGTCTCCCTGGTTATGTGAAGACAGATAAAGAGTATAAGTTGCCTTTGTTCGGTTATTCCGCAGTAGTTTGGAAAGATGGCGGTTTCTATGTCACGGCTGCGAAGTCGGATAGTCCTGACCAATGGAATCCGCTGAACTGTGATCGTGATGATGTGCGTTCCGGGGTTAAACGGTTGACGGAGCAATATCCTGAGAACCGCCTTTATACCCATCTGTCCAATTGTGCGCTCGGATATGAATGCCTAACTTCGTCGAACACGTTCCTGAATCGTTGGGAAGGTGGAGTACCGGTATCCTATTCTTGCAATGCGGGCTGTTTCGGGTGTATCTCCGAGCAACCGGATGATAGCGGTTTTGTTTCCCCGCAGACACGTATGAACTTCCGACCACGTGTGGATGAGATTGTGGAGGTTATGCTGGAACACCTGAAGACGCCGGAGTCCATCATTAGTTTTGGACAAGGTTGTGAAGGGGAGCCTTCCACGCAGGCCAAGCTGATTATTGAAGCGATTCGCGAAGTGCGTTCCGTAACGGACAAGGGGTATATCAACATTAATACCAATGCTGGTCTGAACGATCACATTAGAGGTATTGTAGATGCTGGATTGGATCTGATGCGCGTAAGTACAATTAGCGCACTGGATGACCACTATAACGCCTACTATAAACCGCGTGGTTATACCTTAGCCAATGTTGAGAAATCGATGAAATACGCAGCGCAGCAGGGTGTATACACGTCCATTAACTATCTGATCTTCCCTGGCGTAACAGACCGTGAAGAAGAGATTGAGGCGATGATTGAGTTTGCGAGAAGAACCGATCTACGCTTGATTCAGATGCGTAATCTCAATATTGATCCGGAGAGCTATCTTGAATTAATTCCTCCAGCTCAAGGTGATATCTTGGGCATGAAGCAGATGATTGAGATTTTTGAAGACGAGTTACCTGATGTTGTGATCGGATCGTACACCCATGTTCCACCAGCTGGAATGGCACGTCCAAAACGGTTGATTACCTCTTAACAATAATGGATTGCAACAGGCACAAGGCCGTGTTATAATCTCAGGGTTGTGCCATTTACTCTGGGTCCGCTTGAGGCTCAGGGCGGAAAGAGGTGAAAGGTAATGAAAGAAGCAATTCATCCTAATTACACGATTGGTCAAGTATCTTGCGCTTGCGGGAATACTTTTGAGACAGGTTCGGTTAAAGACGGACTTCGTGTAGAGATTTGCTCCGCGTGCCACCCGTTCTTCACAGGTAAACAGAAGTTTATCGATGCTGGCGGCCGTGTTGATCGTTTCAAAAAGAAATACGGAATCTAATAGGACAATTCTTGGAGTTGTCTGCTAATTGCATCCAACACACCCCTGCTGATCTGGCAGGGGTTTTTATATGTTATATGTAAGCATAGTCGCTTCCTCGTTCCTCTGGTTGCAATTTGGACAACCTTACGTTATAATATTTCTTACCGTGCTAGATGGGGAGGTAGCGGTGCCCTGTAACTCGCAATCCGCTATAGCGAGGTTGAATTCCTGCTAGAGGTTTTGCCGATGTGAGGTTTGGTCCCTAAACGTGGTGTTGACGGTTGGGTCCTCCGCAATGAGTACTCATGAACCTGGTCAGGTCCGGAAGGAAGCAGCCATAAGTGAGATCACTCTTGTGCCGGAGGGTTGCCTAGCCCGAGCTATTGTTTAGGGGTGCCACTTGGATCGCAAATATCGATAGCAGGTGCACGGCTTACCATTTAAATGTAGAGACCTTTGCAGTTGTATGTATGCAGAGGTCTTTTTGATATGTCTTAATAAACCACGCATGAATGAGTCAGATAAAGTTTGGATTCACCCTAGAATATAGTATAATAGGGGAACGACAAAGGACTCGAATGCGAAGTGGAAGGAAGGTAACGCATCATGGAGCATATCGCGTTATACCGGGCTTGGCGTCCCCAGTCGTTTCAAGATATGGTGGGGCAACAGCATATTATTCAGACCTTGCAGAACGCGATTCGTGAACAGCGGACTTCCCATGCCTACTTATTTAGCGGGCCCAGAGGAACGGGAAAGACAAGTGCCGCCAAGATTTTGGCCAAAGCTGTGAACTGCGAACGTGGGCCTGCGCCTGAACCTTGTAACGAGTGTGAAGCTTGCCGCAGAATTACGACTGGCGCTGTGATGGATGTGCAGGAGATTGATGCTGCATCCAATCGGGGCGTTGAAGAAATCCGTGATCTTCGGGAAAAGGTTAAATATGCGCCAACCGAGGTCCGGCAGAAAGTCTATATTATTGATGAAGTGCACATGCTGACAACGGAGGCATTCAATGCTTTGCTCAAAACATTGGAAGAGCCACCACCACATGTGATGTTTATTTTGGCAACAACGGAACCACACCGCCTTCCGGCTACCATTATATCGCGCTGTCAGCGATTTGATTTTCGCCGGGTATCCCTGGAAGAGCAGACAGCAAGACTTACACTGATCTGTGAACAGGAAGGTATGGAGGCTGACCAGGATGCACTCCAATACATTGCCCGTTTATCGGACGGTGGAATGAGGGATGCACTTAGTGTGCTGGATCAGATCTCTTCATTTACAGATGGACGAGTAACGTACCAGCAGGTCATGGACATGACGGGTGGAATTGCTTCAGAGCAATTTGCCAAACTGGCTGCTTCGCTGCTCAAGGGTGACGTTGGTCATATTTTGCAGATGATTGAAGGTTTCATGCATGAAGGAAAGAGTGCAGACAAGTGCATGGAGAATTTACTGTATTATTTCCGTGATTTGCTTATGATTAAGATGGTACCTGATGCAGACAAATTGACGGACCGGGTACTTAATCCGGAAGCTTTCCGTGATATGGCGGAGTCATTCACCAGGGAACAACTGTTCCACATGATTGACACCCTTAATCGGTACCAGAGTGAAATGAAATATGCAGTACAACCACAGACATTATTCGAAGTTGCATTGCTTAAACTGTGTAGTATTCCAGCTCAAGGTGAGGCTTCTGTTCAGGTGGGAGCTTCAGCTCATGCAGCACCTGCTGATGGGGGAGAGATCAACCGTTTGAAGCAGCAGCTTGCTGAGTTGGAGAAGAAGTTGGATCGTGCACTAAAGAGTGGGTTGTCTGGTGGAGAAGGTGCATCGAGCGCTCCTTCTCGTCCGGCAACAAGAGCCCCTGTATCGAGAGGCAACTCACCTGCGAAGCTTCCTGCACAGTTGGATCAGTATGTTGCGCGCAAGGGAGCCCCTGAGTTCGCAGAAATTAGCAAAAAATGGAGTCAGATCCTGCAACGAGTGAAGGAAGAGAGGGTTACCGTTCACGCCTGGTTTGTGGATGGTGAGCCGGTATCATTGCTTGAAGACAATGTGTTGGTTGCTTTTAAAAACAACATTCACCGTGAAACAACGGAGAAGCAGGCTAACCGTGAAGTCATTGAGCGGGTGTTGTCCGAGCAGCTTGGGCGTCCTGCGCGATTGGTGACGATGATGCTCAAAGATTGGACCGGAGCAACGGAGGGAGCTTCTGAAACGCCAAAGGAGGACTTTAAGCTTGAACCTGAGCATGAAGACGGCGGTTCAAGCAACAAGCAGCCATGGATTGATGAAGCCATCCAGCTCTTTGGTGAGGACCTTGTAGTGATCAAAGAATAATGCGCATAGCGCGATAACCATATCAAAGGAGATGAACAATTATGAACAACATGAACCAAATGATGAAACAAGTGAAGAAAATGCAGGAGCAAATGCTGAAAGCACAAGAGGAACTGGCGGACAAAACAGTCCAAGGTACATCCGGTGGCGGTGTAGTGACGGCTGAAGTTAACGGACACAAGAAATTGCTTGCTATCACGATCAAACCTGAAGCTGTAGATCCGGAAGATGTTGAAATGTTGCAGGATCTCGTTATGACAGCTGTTAATGATGCAATGGCCAAAGCTGATGAGATTGCCAACAAGGATATGGGCAAGTTCACAGGCGGCATGAATATTCCGGGATTATTTTAATTAAAAATTGATCCTGTCAAAGGAGACACAATCGATTGTATTATCCCGAACCGATAGCCAAGCTGATTGATGCCTTCACCCGGTTGCCGGGTGTAGGTCCCAAGACGGCAGCGCGTTTAGCTTTTCATGTGCTTAACATGAAGGAAGATGACGTTATCGATTTTGCCAAAGCGCTCGTAAGTGTGAAGCGTAATCTTCATTACTGTTCTGTATGTTGTAATATCACTGATACGGACCCGTGTCGCATCTGTCAGGATAAGTCCAGGGATGTCTCTGTAATCTGTGTAGTTCAGGATTCGAAAGATCTGGTGGCCATGGAGCGCACCAAGGAATTTGATGGATACTATCATGTGTTACAGGGTGCGATTTCACCTATGGAGGGAATTGGCCCGGACGATATTCGGTTGAAGGAACTCCTGATTCGATTAAGTGATGAACGTATAAAAGAGATCATCTTGGCGACAAACCCCAATATTGAGGGGGAGGCTACAGCGATGTATATCTCCCGCTTGGTGCGTCCGTTTGAGATCAGTGTGACCCGGATTGCGCATGGATTGCCTGTAGGCGGCGATCTTGAGTATGCGGATGAAGTGACCCTTTCCAAAGCGTTGGAAGGGCGCAGGGAGATGCGTTAGTGTGATCAATTTGTATTACGCAGCGAACTTCCTTGGAAACTTCGGATGCTAAATAAGTTTCGATGTGCAAAGAGAGCCTTAGGGCTCTCTTTTTTTTGTGAAGAAAATGAACGCCTGAGTTCTAAGTTTGTCCTTTCCCTGATAAGTATGAGAATATGCTGTGCTGATCAGGAGGGGGAGAGTTTATGTTTTTGTGGCGAAATACACGGAACTCGGTAGAGAAACACAACAGAATGTTGAAGGAACTTGAGGCGGATCAGATCTATGCAGATATTCAGATGGCTAAGCAGGAATGGGAGCGGGCTATGAGACAGTTCGAAGATGCACAGGGGCAGGATGAGATTGATTATGCCATTTATGTATTAGAGGCAGCTGAGCGGAAGTACCAGATCCACTTGAGAAGAGCAAAGCGAGCCAGAGCGAATGATGATGTTACATCACAGCGAGGGATTAGTATGTAGTCATGTTTACATTAAACACGGAGGTGTAACATATGAAGAGTATCATACTAGGAAGTGTATTGGTTATATCATTACTTGGGCTTATCGTTGTTTTATTCAGAAAGCGGATAGGCTTATCGTTTTTTACGTCATTCGGAATTCATCTGGTGCTGGCTGCAGTAGGGATATATATAGTGAATTATTCGGGCTGGATTACAGGAACCTACATCCCACTGAACCCAGCAACGATAGGGACTGTAACTGTTTTGGGATTGCCAGGTGTGGGGCTATTATTAGGGTTGAAAATTTCTTTGTTCGGATAGTTGACTCGCGGGATATTTATATGGTACATTATATCTCGTTGCTTTGCTTGCTTGGTTAGATGCTTTAGATGAAATGAAGGAGTTCATTACGAACTTCGAAAAAGAATTTCAAAAAAACACTTGACCAAAACAAACGAAGTATGATATATTATAAAAGTCGCCGCTGAGAGAAAATGGTGACGAAAAAACGAGTTTGATCTTTGAAAACTGAACAACGAGTGAGTAAACATTCTGCTTGCAGAATGAACGCGAAAGTTTGAAACGAGCCTTGGCTTGGATCAACTG
>NZ_JAVDTB010000017.1:0-31295 GCF_031455635.1 Paenibacillus sp. 2003
CTTGTTTCAAACTTTCGCGTTCATTCTGCAAGCAGAATGTTTACTCACTCGTTGTTCAGTTTTCAAAGATCAAACTTGTTTTGTTACCGAATGTCTTTCTCTTCAGCAA
The DNA here is from genome assembly GCF_031455635.1 of Paenibacillus sp. 2003. NCBI lineage: Bacteria > Bacillati > Bacillota > Bacilli > Caryophanales > Paenibacillaceae > Paenibacillus > Paenibacillus sp. 2003. The sequence goes on from NZ_JAVDTB010000017.1 coordinate 110, forward strand.
CTCTTATATAATATCATGTCCTAACCAACTTTGCAAGCTCTTTTTTTAAGTTTCTTTCGAAGCTTATTTGATTTGCTTGCCGCACCGTGTAAACCGTGTTTTCTTGGCCGGACTTAGAATATATCATGTACAGATTTCAATTGCAAGTCTTTTTTTAAAAATGATAATCAACCTACATCATCAGCACAATATGTAATCTGACGCTCCTGTACTATAGAAATAACTCTCAGCATCCTCATTACGGCGCCTCTAATACACTTATCCATTAAACATAACCAGGGAAGCCACTTCCACTGCGAATGCAGTGAACAATTTCTTGTGACTAGCCCTAGTTTTCGGAAATCTCAGTTTTCTTTCCTTCTATATAAATAAGAGAGTCATTCCTTGAGCGCAGCTTACACATTCCGATTCACTTCTCAGTGCTTACAATATGCGCTTACCGAGCAAAGAAGCGATCAGTTCCACACCAAGCCTTGCCGTATGTCTATTGTGATCAAGCAATGGGTTCACCTCAACCAGTTCCATGGACGTAACTTGATTCGTGGAAGCAAGTAGCTCTAATGCGTAATGTGCCTCTCGGTAATTCAAACCACCCGGTACAGGTGTGCCTACCCCCGGAGCTTCACGCGGATCCAGACAGTCCATGTCAAAACTGACATGAATACCATCCGTTCCATCACCAGCTATAGCTATTGCTTGCTCAATAACTTGCTGTATACCCATCCGGTCAATATCATGCATCGTAAATGCTTGGATGCCCAGTCCCTTAATCTGTTCCTTCTCATACTCATCCAGATCACGCAGACCAATATAGACCAAATTGGATGGATCTATAAATGCGCCTGCCCCAGCAATGTGAGACAGATTATATGCAGTATGACCCAAAGAAGCAGCCACACTCATCCCATGCATGTTACCGGACAAGCTTCGTTCTTCCGTATTCAAGTCTGCGTGCGCATCAAACCAGATCACCCCCAGATTAGAATAATGCGCAGTTAATCCGGCGAAAGTACCTATCGCTACACTATGATCTCCTCCAAGCACAAGCGGAAAGGCCCCCTCCTCTACCGCAACAGATACTTCATTAAACACATTCTCGCTGACCTGCCGTACTTCGTTTAAATATTTCACCCGATTCCGCTCAGCAGGGACAGATGGTTCAGTTGGACACTCTACCCGCACTTCTTTGGAAAGCACTAGTCCCAGGCTCGCGATCTCCCGCTTCAGTCCAGCTGTAATTAATTCATCGGGCCCCAACTCTGCACCGCCTCTCGCTCCACCGAGTCCGAAAGGAACCTTAATGATGGCAACATTGCGCCGCACAGAAGTATGACTTGTATTAGTAGAAGTATCTTGTGTGCCATCAAGGACATCATCATTTTTCATGTAGGTCAGCTCCTTCATCGGTTGTCAAAACCAGCTCAATCCTCTCCAATGCCCAGTCAATCTCGGACTCTTTAATCGTTAGTGGTGGAGCAAACCGAATGGTTGTCTCATGGGTTTCTTTGCACAGCAGTCCAGCAGACATCAAACGTTCGCAATAAGGACGTGCTGATCCATACAACTCAACCCCAATAAATAAACCTCTACCCCGAATATCCTTTATAGCCGAACTGCGAATATCACGAAGTCTTTTCATAAAATAGTTGCCCAGATGCTCCGATTGCTCGGCGAGCTTCTCATCTTCAAGGACTTTCAGAGCTGCTACAGCCACGGCGCAGGCGAGTGGATTCCCGCCAAACGTAGAACCATGAGACCCGGGTTCAAACAAATCCATTATCTCCGCATTAGCAGCAATAGCCGAGATGGGCATGACTCCTCCTCCCAGCGCCTTGCCCATAATCCAGATATCTGGTTCAGCACCTTCCCAGTCAGAGGCAAAACGGCGACCTGTTCTTCCAAAACCGGTCTGGATCTCATCAGATACGGTTAGCACCTGCTGTTGTTTGCACAATGCAAAAGCTTCAGCCAGATATCCATCGGGCGGGATAACAATTCCTGCCTCACCTTGAATGGGCTCTACAAGAAAGCCTGCTGTATTCGGTGTAATGGCTTGCTTCAGTGCTTCAATGTCTCCATAGGGAATAATTCGGAATCCAGGTGTGAACGGTCCAAAATCTTTTTTATACTCCGCCGAAGAAGAGAAAGACGTGACCGTCAGAGTTCTTCCATGAAAGTTACCAGAGCATACGATAATCTCGGCTTGATTTTCCGGTACACCTTTGCAACGATAAGCCCATCTACGTACCGCTTTTACCGCAGTCTCCACCGCTTCCGCTCCTGTATTCATGGCGAGAATCTTCGATTTCCCCGTGAATTGTGAGAGTTTTTGATAAAAAAGAGAAGCGGAGCTGCTGTGGAATGCCCGTGATGTCAGCGTAACCTGATCTGCCTGATCCTTGAGCGCCTGTATGATCACAGGATGTCTGTGACCATGATTCAATGCAGAGTAAGCACTTAACATATCCATATAACGGCGGCCTTCAGGGTCTTCTACCCATACTCCTTCCGCCTGTTCAATAACAATAGGGAGTGGATGATAATTAGGTGCAGCATAGCGCTCCGACCAATCAATTAACATTTTGGAATCTGACATACACGCCCAACACCTTTCCAAAATATTGTATACAAAATACAATATCAATGTATGCGATACCACCCCCATTTACGACTACATCCCACTATTTCCACAGCAGCCTACTCCCAGCTCTCCTTCGAATCGAACCCTTTATCCATAGTTATCGAGAAGTAGACAGTTTACGTTCTAACCAGGATAGCACGTTGGCCAGTGTAAATGTGATTATAAAGTAGAGTCCGGCGGCAACAAGCAGCGGAGCAAGTGGCTGGAATGTAACCCCCTGAACTGTTCTGGCCGTGTATATAATCTCGGCTATGCCGATCATGGAAACTAGCGAAGAATCTTTAATGATAATAATGAATTCATTGCCGATCGCCGGGAGCATGTTACGACAAGCCTGTGGCAGTATAATGTAGCGAAGTGTCATACCATGTGTCATACCAAGGGAGCGCGAAGCCTCGGTCTGTCCTTTATCAATCGCCTGAATCCCGGCCCTGAACACCTCCGCCATATAAGCGGAGCTATTCATCGTCAGAGCTACCACCCCCGACATAAATGCCGGCAAGTTCACACCTACAACCGTCAGACCATAATGAATAATAAGAATCTGTACGAGCATTGGTGTTCCTCGAATGAGTTCAATATACGCCGATGCCACCAATTTAATTGGCCATATTCGGGATAATCGCATTAATGCCATGATCACACCAAGTAACGTCCCAAACAGAACACCGAAGAAGGAAAGCTCAAGCGTAACCCATGCACTTCGTGCATAATCTTGCCAATGATCTAATAGAAAGGAAAAATCTAAATTCACGGCATATCCCTCACTCGTCCGGTTTATTCGCCGAGCATCTCATTCGCTTCAACGACGAACCGTTCAATATCTCCGTTCGTTTTGAGCTTTTCCAATGTAGCGTTGATCTGATCCAGCAGTTTCTGTCTACCCTTCTTCACCGCGATGGCCGAACCACCCTCGTCTTCAGCCTGTTCAATCTTCACACCTGCAACAACAAGCCCCTCTTGGTTCTTTACATACTGTTCAGCCACCGGCTTCTCCAGGATGAGTGCGTCTACACGCCCCGTCTGCAACTCCAGAATCAGTTCAGGTATTTTGGCCAGAGAAGTGAGCTTTGCTCCCTCTATTTCCTGAGCAATCCCTTCCTGAATGGAACTCTTTTGTACACCAACCTGCTTGCCTGATAGATCATTCACAGACTTTAATGCCGTACCTTCCCCATCTCTAACAAGTACAGCCTGCTCTGCATAATAGTAGATATCCGTAAAATCAACATTCTTCTTTCGTTCTTCGGTAGGGGTTAAGCCTGATATTACAAAATCAACCTTATCTGTACCGAGAGCCATAAGAAGGCCATCAAAGTCCATGTCCTCAATCTTCAGCTCGGCTCCCAGATCAGCCGCAATTGCTTTCGCAATCTCGATGTCGAAACCTACAATGGTATCTTTACCATCGATTTTCTTATGAAATTCATAGGGTGCATAGTCCGCACTGGTTCCAAGTACAATTACTTCCTTTTCCGCAGAGCTACTGCCCGAAGACGAAGTAGCGTCTGATCCGGTGCCTGTCGTTTTTTCCTGCCCACATGCGGACATGAATACAACCACTAACAACAGCATCATTGGCAAAAGCACTTTTTTCACACATCATACCCCTATTCTTTTTTTGAATGAGTAACATAATGATTTGTATACAATATACATAAGACAATATATGGACATATATGTAAGTAATATTAACAAACAATCGGTTTATCACAATCATTATTTAAACATTTATACGCTTTAATTCCATAAAATATGCTATACATAACACAGCATTTACATCGGCTGAAACATGAAGTTTGCTTGCCCAACTCCCCCCTCGGTGTTAAGATGATAAAAACTTGAAACTCCTGAACGGCGCGTACAGTACGGCCTCACACCCATCTATTTATTCACTATACATAGAAAGGAGGATTCGGTATGGAGGTACCCAAATACCGGTCCTTGAAAGATCACGTATACGATTACATTGCCCAGAAGATTCAGGACGGGACGTTACTTCCCAACCAGAAGATCAACGAGGCCGAGATATGCAAAAAGCTGGATATCAGTCGCACGCCTACTCGGGAGGCCCTTTTCCAGCTGGCTTCAGACAATCTGCTGCAATACATCCCACGCAGGGGATTTATTGTCACTCCTTTTGATGCAGGCAAAAAACTGGAGTTTTCCCAAGCAATCGGTGTGCTGGAGGCACTTGCTGCCACACTTGCAGCAGACCATCTCAGACCATCTGAACTTTTGGAGATGGAAACTCTGGTTGTCCGAATGGACGAAGATATCAGTCAGCTTGATCTTGCTGCCTACAACAAGAACCAATATCATTTCCATAATCTGTACATTCAGCGATGCGGTAACGCCACAGTAATTGAGATGTTAAACACATTGAAGAACAGTTTCATCCGGCAGTCGTATGTTAGTGATAATAAGCCTAAGCTGTCTGAGGTACTGCTCGAAGTTAATGAAGAGCACCGGCAAATTTTAAGTGCTTTTCGAGCCAAAGATAAGAACCAACTGGAAGCCCTGCTCAAACACCACTGGCGGATTATCGATAACGATATGCTGTAGTACGTTCTGTCAGAACAAACAAAGGCAACCCACACGATTGTGTGAGTTGTCTTTTTCCTATCTTTCCTTTTTGACCTCCAACGGTGCCCTAGCCGCAAAAACAGCATATCCCAACTTTTTGCCGTATTTCGCGAGCAAACGATCATTGGTTTGACTCATTCGCTGCATACGTTCATCCTCAAACCAATTCATATCGATCTCGCGATGTGGATCATGATCAACGCCCCATTTTCCCATGGATCGCGAATGTTCCTTGACCTCTACCTTGGTGAAACCACAATGCTTGAGGCGTTTTCTCCATACTGTGGCCGTTACCAGAGTTCGTATACCGTAAAATTGCTTTAACCTGCGACACATCAATTCGGTCTTCTGGCCTGATAGAACCATCTCTCGATCCACTAAAAGTCCACCAGGCTTCAACACCCTTCTATACTCAGCAAGTGCACTCCGCCATGGGGTGAAGATCGTGACCGACTCCACGAATACCACGTCAAAATGGTTTTCCGGAAAAGGTAACGATGCTACATCAGCCTGAACAAATTGAACATCCACCTGTTCTCGTCTCGCTCTCCGAACTGCCTTATCCAGCATATTTCGATGAAGATCAATCGCCGTTACCCGATATCCACTTTTAGCCAAGTAACACGCAGTCCTTCCAGTACCGCACCCTATCTCAAGAATATGACTACCCAAAGGCAGAGATAAGCCATCCAGCAACTTCAGTGTTGCCAAAAATCCTCCAGGATGGGCACTTCCCTCCCCTAACCGAGCCAGCATGTCATGATAATCCACGCGATACCCCCTCCTCACTCCTCCCAGTGTATGGAGCAGATTCAAAAACGGCTCCTCCCCATTCGATTTTCCGGGTACTCGTCCATACCAATTGCTCTTCTTTTTACTATGATATACAAACCGTTGAATTCAAGCGGCAACCGCATCTAATGAGGAGGATTTTGCATGTACAGAATTAACCCGGTATGTGAAGAAACGGTTTCTCCGCACGTTGGACGTTCCGTTTGTCTCGTTATGAACGACGGTAAGCATATGTATGGTACGCTTAGTCAATGTCGTGATGGCAAAGTTTATTTGAACGGATGTTTCGAGGGACCACGGCTGTGTTCAGTCAAATCCAAACAGCAGCTGGTAAAAAGCAGCAAGAAAAACGCTGTTGCATCAAAGAAAGTTAAATCTTCGGCCTACGGTCCATATGGATATGGAGGATACGGTGGGGGTTACGGCTACGGAGCAGGAATCGATCTGGCTCTGGTAGCAACATTATTTCTGCTGCCATTCCTGTTCATCTAAACTCAATCTGGACGTGGTACAATTGTAGTCACAACAAAGACCCTTTTTGCTATAAGCAAAAAGGGTCTTTATCTTTTCATACGATTCTCGTCAATTAAAGTATACTTTCTGTAAAAAAAGATACAAAAAAAGGCATTCGCTAAAACGAATGCCGGGAACTTCATATTTAATACCCTTACCTTCGCACAGGGTGTCTGTTTGATCTTAAAAAAAAACACCTCGTTAGAGGCGGGTAAGCTATGTTAAATCCGATTTCCTTTAGGCATCGTTTTCAGATTACTATTCGAATTCTCAAGCAATGGTAGCATCCTAGTCGTGCTGACCATCTCAGAAGCACATATCGGACAAGTAGGTACGTTATCAAACGCAAAATTGTCCCGCATCCATCCTTTGCACGTATCACTCGTACATTCCCAGATTGCCGCATCAGCTTGTGGAATCTCTTCCAACGGTTTTTTGCGATTATACATGACTTCTACCCCCTTTGTTATGGAAAAACATCTAACCGACGTTATTTCACAGAAGCCTACACTTAGCGGAAGTTTTACGTACCACCGAACTTCTGTCTCGACAACTATTGGGTCGACTTTTATATAACTAATCAAAAAAAAGAAGCTGCCTTTACCATTATAACATGTTAAAGGCAGCTATGCTTTAATTACAGTTTTACAACTTCTTCTGCTTGAGGACCACGGTTTCCTTGTACAATTTTAAATTGCACGCGTTGACCTTCGTCCAGCGTTTTGAAGCCTTCGCCTGTAATAGCGCTGAAGTGTACGAATACATCTTCTCCGCCTTCAACTTCGATGAAACCGAAGCCTTTATCAGCGTTGAACCATTTTACTGTTCCGTTTTGCATGTGAATTACACCTCCAAATAAAGATTAACATGTTCCTTTGTTCTTTGCAGCAAGCAAATAAAAATTCACACATTGAAAAAGGTACCAGTCATAAACCTATAAGTGATCGCCCTTTACAATATATGAATTAGGTTTTCCACTCTCTACAACTTGTTTTTATTATAACTCCATTTCAGCCAAAAAGCAAATCTTTGTATTTTCTTTTCAAACAGCTTTGGAAATACATGTTATTACCACGCGTGGGGCCAGGGTTTATCACGCTTATGTGCCTGGTCGCTTGTGTACGGTCTTATGAAAGGATATGCAGATCTAATCCATCTTATACATTTTTTATATAATATTCTGACATGCATATCCAACACAACCAATAAATCATCTTACTCCAGTATAACACACTATGTCCATGCCCACATAAATGCATCCCGATCCCAGGCGATCTGCCCACGATGAAGCTTTCGGAAAGCCTTCTTCACTTCCTTGGACAATGATGTATTGCCGTTCTCGTTCACAAAAACAAACTCTTCACCAAAATGGGTCTTCACATATTCTATGGCAGCTTCCTGATGAAGTGTTCCTGTGAATTTAATCTCCTGTACCATCCATTCTGCTACACCTTGTGCTGTCTTCTCCACTATATCACCTACTGTCTAAACCTAATGTACGGATAGGCAGACCTCGTATCATGAACATATCTGTCTTCCCGCCAGACTGAAGTATACCATGATCCAACTGCTGACGGGAAACTGTATGATAACTACTTTCAAGCAATACCCGCAATCCCCTTAATGAACAACCGTATTCGCTTGCTCACTCCCTTTGGATGGTATAGACGAATTTGTTCGAATGCTCCACACTAACCATGCACAGTAAGCAATCAGTACTGCCAGTATAAACAGATCATAAGGCAGTGTACCTGTGTCCTCCAGGTCATTCCCTAAAAATTGAATCAGATTATGTATGAAATGAAACAATATAAGCGGTACGATATTTCCGTTCTTCAGCATCAATAGCGCCAGTACAACTCCCAGGAGCAGCGCATAGATCAATTGCATGATCGTATCCGTCATATCCTGACCAGACAATGCGTTCAGCAGATGTGTAATCGAAAACAATATGCTGGAGGTCACCACTGCGGCCACTGCACTTTTTTGAAGCAATGTTTTGAAAATAAGTCCACGATAGATCGTTTCCTCTACAAAAGCTACGAGCAAGGTAAAAAAGATGAAAAAGGCTACCCGTGACAAGCTCAACTCCCCAAATCCTTTCAGGGCAAGTGTACCCAGTACAAGGAGTAGTGGAATATAATACTTTGCATGGCCAGCCGGGATACTTCGCAAAGATCGAAATCCGGTCTCTCCCCACTTGCGCCTTAACGTCAGATAGATCATCAGAACAATGGCGATGGGTGTAAAGGAAATGAGTACGGGGGAAGTGTAGTCCAATTGTTTTATCGTCGCAATGGCTCCTGCAGCAAATACGGCTAACAAGAGAAGCAGCTCAATAATCACAACGGTGAGCACAGGTTTGCGCTCAGAAAAGGAATGTTTTGGCTTGGATTGCGGATTAATCATACATTTTCCTACCTCGTTTCATTTATGTTTTCCGTTGTCATAAGAACTTATATGCCAATATAGTTGTATCACATCATCCGTATATTGAATATGCCTAATATGGATAAAACTATAAAAGTAACAAAAAAGAGACTTATCCTGACTGCTTTTCACCTAAAATCAGGTATGGCTTATACCTTTATCTGTCCATTATAGTATTACCAGAGTTTAAAGCTGCAGGGGTGTGGCGACTCTCCAACGTCATATATCTATGAAGTATCAATTAACGATAGTTTCGCAATGCATAATGAAATCAGGGGGATACTATGAAAGCATTCTTTCAGCGCTGGGGGCATTTACTCGCTATTCTGTGCATACCGCTCCAAGGCTCCATTTACGTATTTCTAGGCAGCAACACGGGAAGTGATGTATTCTACAATTATGCTTGGATTGATACACAGATTCCTTTTCTCAAAGAATTTATTTATCCGTACATTAGCTGGATGCCCATTCTGTATCTTGGATTTCTCTATTTGGGTTTGACGAACAAGTCGCTATTCTGGCGTACGTTGATTACCTATAATGTTGGTGTCATGGCTGCCAATGTCTGCTTTGCGGTGTTCCCTACCCATGTCCCACGCCCGGAGATCGGCGGAACTGATATGAGCAGCGTGTTAGTACAGTTTATCTATACCAATGATGCGCCCTTCAACTGTTTCCCAAGTGTTCATGTTCTGACCAGCTACTTGCTGTTTATTGTGATCAACAGACACTTGAACTTTAAACCTTTGGCACGGATCTCTTGGTCAGTGTGGCTGTGGTTGATTATTGCTTCGACGGTGTTTGTCAAACAGCATTCCTTGCTGGATATCGCCGGAGGCATTTTGTTTGCTGAGGCCGCGTATTGGACTGTACATGTCTTTGCTCTTCGTCTTGGGCAGGCACGTAAAAAAGGAAAGCAACCACTCACAGCTTCGAACCCAAGCAGTCATGTATAGCTGCATTTATATATGTAACAGGTGGGATGATGATCCTGCTATACAGCAAAAGAGGGCATAGGCCCTCTTTTTTTGTACTCATTTAATTAAACCTACTTATATAGAAGAACTTATTAGGGTTGGACTATGTGTTTCATACTATAGGCGGGCGTTCATGAAGAAGGTCAGACGGTGGACTTCCAGTTATACGTTTGAATATGCGGTAAAAATAAGACAGATCCCGGTAGCCGAGAAATTCGGCAATTTCCTGGATGGAGAGTTGTGACTCCGTGAGCAGGTATATGGCTCGTTTCATCCGTTGATCATGGACATACTGACTGATGGTCTGATTCGTCATGCTTTTGAATAATGCAGCAGCATAATTGGGGGTCTTATTAATCTCGTCCCCGAGTTCTTCCTTTGTCACTTTTTCCCGATAATGCCGCTCAATATACCGCTTCATCCGTTCAACATGATTATGCCTCTCCGGCGGAATGACTCCACGATCAAGCTCCCTGTTCATATAAATCAACACTTCCATCAATAAGGCTTGGCTCATCATGACATAATAAGACGGACGCTCCTGCCATTGTTGATAAATAGCGCTCATGCGTTGATGGATCAGTTCGTAACATCCAGGTTTATGCCGCAAAGCCTCATACCGTTCCAGTGCAGGCAGAGTTTCTGTATGGTTGCGTTGCAATTGAATTACAATCTGTGTGTGCGTTACTGTAGGAATACTCTTGCCGTAATATGGGACACCACCTGGAATGAGGAGCAATTCACCCTTTTCCATGATCTGTTTATCACCGTTCACCCAATATACACATTTTCCATAAGTAACCAAGCTAAGCCGCCAGGTTTCTTGAGATTGCACAGCTTCTTCGTACCAACCAACACCATTAATATGTCGTACTTCAAGTGGAGTGAACATAACACACCTCATTATCGGACTATACTCTAATCATTGTACTATAGTTCATACCCTGATTCGACAGAAAACGCTACAATACACATATAAGCTTAAATATGAGGAGGAAATTAGCATGTTAAAAACAAAAATTATTTGTACCATGGGACCTGCTTGTGACTCAATCGAATTGTTGAAAGTAATGATTCAGGAAGGTATGACTGTTGCTCGTCTGAACATGGCTCATGGCGAACTGGAAGATCACGTTACACGGATTAACAATATCCGCAAAGCAGCTTCCGAACTGAACACCTATGTACCGATCATGATGGACATCAAAGGGCCGGAAGTGCGTATTGGTAAACTGAAAGAAGCATCCTGCCATCTGCAAGCTGGTAAAGAGCTGATCCTGACTACCGAAGAAATTCTCGGTGACGCTGAGCGTATCTCGGTAAACTATCCAGAACTGAACCTCGTTGTGAAACCCGGCGATCGTATCCTCATCGATGATGGCCTTGTGGATCTGACTGTACTGTCTGTGGAAGGATCCGATATCCATTGTAAAATCATCAGTGGTGGTATTCTGAAACCACGCAAAGGGGTTAACTTGCCAGGAATCAAAACGACATTGCCGGGCGTAACCGAGCGTGACGTTATGCACATCGGATTCGGGGTCGAAAACGATATCGAAATTATCGCAGCCTCCTTTGTTCGTAAAGGCGATGACATCCGTGAAATCCGCAGCATTCTGAAAGAACGCGGTGTAGAACACGTACAGATCATCTCCAAAATCGAAAACCAGGAAGGTATGACGAACCTGGACGATATTATTGAAGCATCTGACGGCATCATGGTAGCTCGTGGAGACCTCGGGGTTGAAGTACCGATCGAAGACGTACCAATGATGCAAAAAGAAATGATCGACAAATGTAACCGCGCGGGTAAACCGGTTATCGTAGCTACACACATGCTGGAGTCCATGCAAGTGAACCCACGCCCTACCCGTTCCGAGGTAAGTGACGTGGCAAACGCTGTACTTCAAGGTGCTGACGTTGTGATGTTGTCTGGTGAATCAGCTGCTGGTAAATATCCGGTACAATCCGTGCGCACGATGGCTGCTGTTGCTCGTCGCGCCGAAACGATGATTGATTACAAAGAGCAATTCGCACAAAAATCGGCTCAACAGATCGCTGATATTACTGAAGTCATCAGTCAGGGCGCTGTAAGTTCTTCCCTCGTACTGAATGCAAAAGCAATCATCACTTCGACTGAGAGTGGATTCACAGCACGCATGATCTCCAAGTATCGTCCAAAAGCGCCAATCATCGCAGTTACACAACATGAAGAAGTATTGGCAAAAATCTGCCTGCTCTCCGGTGTTATTCCGGTTATGGGCGACAAAGTAACGACAACGGATGAAATGTTCGAATCGGCTACGCGTAACGCAATCAAAACAGGTTACATTGAAAAAGGTGACATCATTGTATTGTCCGCTGGTGTTCCAATCGGTCAATCCGGTAATACAAACCTGATCAAAGTTCAACAAGTTTAATTCAATAGCTGAAACTGAAAGCTATACATCTTAGCTTTATATGGGAATACAAAAATCCACCGAGAGCAGAAATGCATCCCGGTGGATTTTTTGTTGATGATGTGTGCCAATGATCGTGACGTTACAACAAGCGACTTCGAGATTATAGATTCCGCGAGTAATCAACCAGATCCTGTGACATGGTGTTGATCTCATCCATTGAAGCATTCACCTGTTGTGTCAGGGCAGCCTGATTTTGCGTTAACGTGGACATATTACCGATATGTTCAAGAATCTGATCAATCAATGTTTTCATCTTCTGCATGCTATCTTCGATATTTACTGTGGCCTCTGAACTGTGGTCAGCCAGTTTCCGAACTTCACCTGCAACGACGCCAAATCCCAGTCCCAGCTCTCCCGCTCGTGCAGCTTCAATTGCTGCATTCAACCCCAGCAGATTGGTCTGACTGGCAATCTCTCGAATAAATACGGTGATATTCTTCGTATCATCTGCACTACTCTTCACTTGAATCGCTGCATCGGCAGATAACTCCTGTGCAGTAACCAGATCCTGTGCCTGATCGGTGATCGAGTTAATTCCACGTACCATCTCGCCAATGGACTCCGACAATTGTTTTGTTTTCAGATTCATGGCTTCCACGATCTGTTCCTTATTCTTCTCATGGGTTACATCGCGAATGGTTCCAGCTACGCGGAGCGGTACTCCATCCTGATCCCTAATGGTCTCCCCACCCGCGTGATACCACCGATACTCCCCGTTTTTGCGTTGCAGACGATAATCCAGATCGTACGGCGTACGACCACTGTAATCGTTCATATGTCTGGCAAATTCGTTGATCGTCCGATCATGGTCTTCCGGATGAAGTCGGCTGCTCCAGCTGCTGAACACATTTGGGAAATCCTGCTCGTCCTTAAACCCTAATTCTCGGCGGAATTGAGGTGACCACCAAAATTCGTTGTTTGGATTAACCACATCTCCAGCCACAACCGTCATATCCCATGGTGCCTCCACCAAGGCACGGTTAACAAGATCATATCGGGTGACGAGTGCTTCCAGCTCATCGGACTTGCTCTTCTCCTCATGAATATCAAACTTGATGCCCAGAAGTTTGACTGGAACGCCAGCCTGATTTCGGATGACTTGTCCAAGGCATCGGAACCAGCGAATTTCTCCACTTTTGGTAATCATACGGCTGATGACGTTATAGGCAGTTGTTGCTCTTGTGTCATTCACATGTTTCATAATCTCCTGCACCAGTTGGGGTCTGTCATCCGGATATATCGATTTGGCCCAGCTTGCAAATGAATCGGGATAATCCTTGGCATTATGGAAGCCTAACATTTGGCGGAATTCATTCGAAAATGAAACGATATTATTGTTATCCAGTGGATCACCAGCAACAATCTCAGACTCCCATAATCCCACATTCATTGCCTGATTCAGCATTCTAAGACGCATTTCCACGGCTTCGTTTTGTGCTTTCATCATATGTACTGCTTTTTTGATATTATTAGCTATTTCATCGGTATCCTGAAACTCAATGCCATCTTCGATCCATGCGTCATAGTCGCCTTTTTCTGCGTTTGCTACCAGTTTACGACTATACTCCAGTAAATTCTGATGCGCATCTGTACGAAGGTGTTTGGTCGATTCAGTACGTTTACGAAACATGCTCATTTCTCCTCTTAGCTCATATGATATATATTTCGACATTATCAGACATTAAATGTAGAGCAATAGTTTTAATTTTGCATAAAAACAAGAACCAGCGCTGAATCAGCACTGGTCCTTATATTAAATGCCTTTATTTTTATGAAAATAAATCCTAAATGACTGCCTCTTACCAGCTACCAGCCAAAATTTAGTGTTTTCCCCGTCTCCACCCAAGTTTTGATGCTGCTTAGAATCATCCACCAGCTGCTCTGTGCATTCGCATAGGAAGGATGGTTATCTGTAAATTGATCATTAATTAGTGTCAGCTTCGTACACTCACCTACAGTCTCCAACTGGAAGACCACTCTGGATTGAAGCTCGGCATGATTCGCATGGTACGATGGTCCGGGATGCTCCTGATAGCTGAGTGTGGACAACGGTTCAAATTCCAATATATCTCCATACACATGGACAGTCTCCGCACCATCATTGCCCGGCCCTACATAAGCAAACGGTTGACCTGGTTGGAAATTGGTACGAAGTTCGCTACCGAAAAAACTATTCCGTGTGCCGTCTGGTGATATTAGAGCATTCCACACGTCTTCCAGTCCTGCGTTGATATAGAATTCATATTTCAGTTCCATAGACTCACTCCCTTTATGTATTGGATACGCGATCTGCCAACCTCGCACTCCTATCCTATCGTTATACCCCAAAGGCCGTATTGTAAAAACGCGACAACAGGTAAAATATAAGCTCTTTATGTTTTTGGATAGTTATACCATGATCCAAACGGATTGCGCCCATATAGTGCTTTTTCAGAAGATCAGATATACTAAACTGGAATGAAATAACAGGGCTGTTGAAGATGATGAGACTAATTTAGAAAGGAAATGAGACATGAGCCACTCAACAAATATTATGGGTATTCCTTTTCCCAATGTCACGATGGATCAAACCGTTGCCATTCTTGGTGAAGTCGTGGATCAGGAAAGAAATGAACTCTTCCATGTCATCACAGGCAATCCCGAGATTGTTATGTCCTGTCAGAAGAATGCCCCTCTTCGCCAAGTCGTCGATCAAGCCGGGTTAGTTACTGCTGACGGTGCTGGCATTGTGATGATATCTCGTCTGCGGGGCGGACAATTGACTGAACGGGTAACCGGCTGTGATCTGTTGTTTCGTTTATTGGAGGAAGGCGATCAAAAACACTGGTCATTCTACATGCTGGGAGCAGAGGAAAGCGTCAGTGAACAGGCAGTAAAGGTCATTGCGCAGCGTTACCCCGGAGTTATCGTAAAAGGTAGACACCATGGTTATTTCCAGGCAGATGAGGAACAACAGATTGTGGAAGAGATTGGTACTGCTCAACCAGACTTTCTTATCGTGGCTCTTGGCGCACCCCATGCGGAACACTGGATTAACAAGTATCGCCACCAGTTGAACGCTCGTGTAGCCATAGGTGTTGGAGGCAGTCTGGATATCGTGGTAGGCAAAACCAAACGTGCCCCTGCGATATGGCAGAAGCTTAATCTGGAATGGCTCTATCGCCTTCTCAGTCAACCTTCGAGATGGCGCAGACAACTCATTTTACCCCGTTTTGCTGTGCGGGCATTGTTGTTCAGAGAACCTAAATAATGTGAGATGAGCAGGAGGGATGATTCGGATGAAACAGGTAGAACAAGTGGACAGACCAAGTATGGGCCTGCTGAATCTGAATGAAGGTGATCATAAATATCAACTGACACGCCATGCTCCTTCCGAAGCACTTCGCCCTTTTGTTAAACATTACTGGATCGTATCGTGGGATCTGACTGGACTTGAACCGTATCCCCAACATGTCGTGCCTAACCCCTGTGTCAATCTGGTTGTGGAACGGAACAATACGTTTTTCTTCGGACCATCGGGACGTAAATTCTCCTATCTTGTGAGCGGAAAAGGTCGTGTATTTGGCGTGAAGTTCAGACCAGGAGGGTTTTATCCCTTCCTCCGGGTTCCTGTCTCTTCATTGTACGGACAGCCGATGAATGTATCCAATATTCTTGACGTCACAGCGGAGTCCTTGGAAGACCGGCTTCTTGGGGCGGGGGATGATGCGGATAAAACCAGTTATATCGACCAGCTATTATGTGCGCACCTTCCTGCTGAAGATGCTCAAGCGAGAATGGTTCACGATATTGTGCAACAGATTGAACAGAACCGGGAGATGCTGAGAGTAGATGATCTGTCTTCCTATTGGAATATGCATACCCGAAAGCTTCAACGCCTGTTCAATCAGTATGTGGGCATCGGACCCAAAACCGTAATCAAGTTGTATCGTCTGCAAAATGCTGCAGAATGGATGGACCGCGGTCTTCACTGTGACCTGATTAAGCTATCTCAGGATCTTGGATATCATGATCAATCCCATTTCATCCGAGATTTCAAGTCCATTATTGGCAGTACACCAGAGGAATACTTACACTCTAGACATCCGCATGGTGAGCGCCGAGGGCTGATCAATTAGAAACCTGTCCTGAAAATCAGGACAGGTGAATGGCTTCTATGGTATCCCCCGTGTGAATTACACCTTCCCGTTCAACCGAGCACACAATCCCACGTTTTTTGCGAGCCGCAGGCACGAATTTTTTGCGCAAACCGTCCTGTTCGTAGAATTGTTCAATCATTTTCCCCGGATGTACACAGGGAAGGTTCTCCCCTTCACATATTAACCCTGTCCCGTTTGGAAATAGGAGCCGCGTTCCAGCAGGCAGTTCCGTCAATCGATCAATGCCACGGACCAGTATATTGGCACCAAGCCACTCTGGACGCACTTCAGGAATGTTCATTTTCTCAGCAATAAGAGCACATTCTTCCTCGGACACAATACTGATCTGGCGGCGATTCGCAATCGGTGTACCGCGCTTGTAGATTTTCTGACGTGAGTCCGCCGGACGAAGCAGACCATAATGACGGTCACCTGGAATTCCTGCAAGCTCAATGTCGATAAAAGGTACAACTCGGGTCACAAATGTGGATGGATCATCAGCCAACAGGACAAATTGAACCGTTCCCATAATAATCTCCTCCCTTTCCTGAGCAATATCACTTCTTTATTGTTCATTATTACCCAATGAATGGATTGTCGACAATCGGCGTATGCTTAGCTTTGTAACCATTATTAATTTCAACATCATAACTCAACTGGAAAACGATAAATATTTTTAATAATACACAATTAAATTGTTACAAATTAAATTTGCTCTTTCCGTTCTTGTTGCAAACATTTATACTAGGATGGACAAGTAAATAAATTACATATCAGAAAGCAAGGTGTTTCCTTTGATTAGTATCATTTTTGTAGCTCTTGTAGCTGTCGAACACTTCTATATCATGGTGATGGAGATGTTTATGTGGACTCGTCCACGCACAATGAAAACCTTTAATCTCACGCCGGAATTCGCCAAATCCACCAAATCTCTCGCGGCCAATCAAGGTCTCTACAATGGATTTCTTGCGGCAGGTCTGATCTGGGGACTCGTATATCCGGATGCTGCCGTTGGACAGCATATTCAGATTTTCTTCCTGGCGTGTGTGATCATTGCGGCTCTTTATGGAGGAGCAACTTCTTCACGGTCGATCATTATCAAACAAGGTTTGCCTGCGATCATTACGTTGTTGCTAGTTCTGTTCCTGTAATTTCTGTCGAATGGTGCATTGCTTCGATTCATGTTAACTCCTTTATGGTAAGGTAGTGAATAGATAGTAGTGTACAATGACCAGAATCAATCTGGGATCGGAAGGAGAACATGTCATGGGATTGTTTGACAAGCTTCGGCGGCGCAAAAAGGAGAAGGTACCTGCAGGTGGTGCTGTCGAATCGACAGATTACAGTGAAACCATCGTGGGTTTTGTCCTGCTGGAGCGTGACGATTGTGATTTTGACCTCTTCATCAGGAACATGAAAAACGAATGGGATATCGAGATTGAAGAACGCCCGGAGGAGGGCAATCTCTTTTTCGAAGTGAATGGAATGCAGGTGGTATGTGCCCACATTGCCGCGCCTGTGCCTGACCGTGAAGTTGAGGTGAATGCCAAACTCAACATCCTTTGGCGGGAAGCGGAGCAAGTTACCTCACGGCACCAGTCTCAGATTATTGTCTCTGTTCTGAACGCATCAAATGCTATTGATGGACATGTTCTGTTCACTCAAACAGCGAGTGCCTTGTTACAGTTGGATCACGCGCTGGCCATATACATGGCCCCACTTGTTGTTGAAGCCAGTCAATATGTCGAAACCAGCCGTGGGATCAAACATGATGAGTTGCCAGTCTCGCTCTGGATTTTCATCGGACTATTCCAAAATGCCGAAGGCGCTTCAGCTTACACTTACGGACTACGTAACTTTGGAAAAGAAGAGATGGAGATTATGCAATCGTCTGAATCCTTAAGCGATGTATTTGAGATGATGTTTATGACCACAACGTATGTGGTTGAAAACGACGTCACACTGCATGATGGGGAAACACTAGGCTTCTCGGCAGAACAAAAGCTGAGCATTTCCCTTTCCAAAGGTGTAGCAACGGAAGGTAACAGTTTGAAGATTGGCTTCTAATTTAAGTAGTTATCTTAACTTTATCGTGTCACAGTTATAGAAGCCGTCTGGAGTTCATACTCTGGGCGGCTTTTAGCTATTCAACCTTCCTCCCAATGACGATATGATAACAATCCCTGAATTTAACTCCCCTAGGAAAAAGTAGTCCATAAGAACCACTATATTGTGAATTCAGTTTTCATTCTCGTTATAAAAAGGTATAATTAATAGGCTTATAGTCTCATATATTACATATTATTTTATTATCGAGGAGTTGCCTATATGTCTGTTAGACGTTTGGATTCAACTAAACCTATTATTGAAATTATCTGGGAAGGTATTGTTTCTCCTGAACATGTCGAACAAGCAAATACAGAAATCCAGAGAATAGCGGAACAATTGGGAAATTCGTTTGATGTGCTCGTGGACATGAGAAATATGAAGGCATTTCCCCAGGATACAAAAGAAAAAATTGTGGAACATCAGAAATTACTGACACAGTGGGGTATGCAGCGAGCCAGTGTAGCCGTAGGTGGTGCGATCGCCAAAATGCAATTGAATCGGATTTCCAAAGAATCGGCGCACCAGACTGAATTCCAATGGGAAACGTATGACGAGGCTTTGGCATTTTTGTTGAAATAATATTGAAGTGATACGGCGTAAGTATAAAAGAGAGCTACCGATGCTGTACATGGCACAAAGGAAGAGGCGTTCCCCATGAGGAAGCGCCTTTTTCTTTTGCAGTTCCACGTGGCTTGCTCAGTTTTGCCAGTGATACGACCGCTCCTCATTTAAGATTCAAGTTTACTTACACGCACCATCGTTACCGATGTACCATTTAGGGACTCCTCCACGAATCCTAACCGCTTATATAAGCGAATCGCTTGGTTATCCGGGTCAACACTGAGCGAGACTGCTCCAATTCCCCGCCGTTCAACCTCATCTAATGCGGTCTGAAGCAATGAGGTGCCTACTCCTTTTCCACGCGCATCTTCCGTTACAGCCATCCCCATCTCTGGCGTAGCTGCATTCACGTATCCCGCATTCTGATCCGTATAGAATCTTAACGTTATTGAACCTAGTCTCTTGCCTTGCTGGTCAACTGCAACATACCCGAAATCCCCTTCTCTTCCCCAATCTTCAACGTATTTGGACAGTCCGGGAGTATGAATACTTTCGATTGAAAAAGGTTCATCACCTTCTCTTCTATGCAGGGATGCGTATAACATCTCCCACAGAAAGGGGATATCCTGTTCTTCAATAGGGCGTACATAATAGTTGGATATGATGGTCATGTTTGCTCCTCCTTCAGCTTTCCAAAAAGGCGGTCCATCTCATTCAGATCAAACTCATTGGTAATCTCGTAGTCCTCAAGTTCGTCTCTCGTTTTCGCCTCATTGTAGATGGAGATGGAATTTTCATTATAAAACGTCAGTCCGAATCCATCGGTAAAGCGACCTTCTTTATTAATGGTAAGTCGCCACTCATAGTAATGCGGATTCCTTTCGGAAACGTCGAATTCCCCTACTCTTTTAAGTTCAACATCCTTTAATAGCTTCAGCATGTCTCTAATCTCTTTGGGATCTGTAATCGATATTTCATCATCTTCATTATCCGGATCTGTACTTGATATTTTCCTAATCGTCAGTCGATCCAATGTATCCAGCATCGTCATATGATCTGTGACCTCTGCTCGAAACGTCGTATGTTTGCTAGGGATATACATAGTATATTGACCAGAGGTATACATACGCACTGCAATAGCTAAAAAAACAATAATCATGGCGATACCCATAATCATCTTGATTCGTCTACTCATCCCAATCCCCTCTCTATATCTACACAAAACATATAAATTGGTAATTATTGATATATTCCAGTATAACATCTCACTCTTTCTGTTCCAATGTCATTTCTTATCTCTGGTTCCTCAATTACGATGACGTTTTGGGCTAAACTAAAAATTAAAGATTTAAATGAACAAGCCGCATTCTCCCATAGGGTGAACGCGGCTTGTTTGTTACTTTGTTATATTGTTTTATTACCTATTCAGAACCAGGTAAGACGATAACCCTTATCCCGAGCATGAATATGACACACGTAGACTTGGCCTCACAACTGATCAGGTTACATCAGAAACCTAATTGTTTTCAACTTAATACACGACCTGCTGATTCTCGGATAACCAGCTCAGGCTTCAGCACAATCTTCTTTGGCTCTTTTTGTTCATCCTTTAACTCTTCAATCAACAGATCTACAGCGCAATGTCCCAGTTCTTCAATTGGCTGGGCAACGGTCGTAAGCGGTGGACTGGTTACTGAAGCCAGAATGGTATTATCAAACCCGATAATCGACACATCCTCTGGCACGCTTAGGCCCAGCTCTTTGGCTGCCTGAAGTGCACCAATGGCCTGAATGTCACTACAACAGAACAAACCTGTCGGGTGATCCTTCTCACCGAGCAGCAGTAACGCCTCTTTTTTGGCCGAGCTCAGGTCAGCTGCCGATTCTCGGATCTGACTCGGTTCCAACGTATGACCTGCCTTAATCAGTGTTTCACGGAATCCGCGTACACGTTCCTGACTGCTGCTGACTTTGGACGGTTCCGACAGCACTGCTACACGGGTGTGCCCAAGTTCAAGCAGATGCTGTGCTGCGAGTGCTCCGCCAAGTATGTCGTCAATGGTGACCGTATGTACCGATAGGGATGGCATATGACGGGCAATCAGAGCAACAGGGATGGACTGCTGCAAGAGGGGTGACAAAATTTCGGCATTATCGATTCCGGTTCCGATCATCATGCCATCGACCCTTTTTTGCTGGAGCAGATTCAGATAACGCTCTACCCGCTCGTCCTTATTATCCGTACTGCAGATGACCACGCTGTAACCCAATTGACGGCTTCGATCCTCGACCGCTCTGGCGAGTTCTGCGAAATACGGGTTTGAGATATCCGGTACGAGCAGCCCCAATGTATACGTCTGCTTACCTGTAAGTGCAGCTGCGATCGCGCTGGGTTGATAATGAAGGCGTTCCATGATCTCCATAATCTCGGCGCGCCGCTTTTCACTGATCTTGCCTTTGCCATTAATGACCTGCGAGACGGTTGCAATGGATACACCCGCCTCGCGTGCTATATCGTATATGGTTGCTTTCATTGTTTTTCCCCATTTGTGCTATATATAAATTTCGTTATACATAGATAATTGTTCTCTTCTCATTATGCAGGGGGAAGTCTGCATACGCAACTTGAAGCCAGCACAATGTGCGTAGCATGAACTGCTTTACTTTTTCATCAACCACTCATGGTCAGGGTCATTATGGAATTTCCAGGTCCGGGTTGGTCCAGCCATCACGTTCAGATAGTAGACCTCATACCCCGGAGGAGCACCTACCGGATGATATCCGTCCGGAACAAGCACCACTTCTCCGTTCTTCACTGCAAGCGTCTCATCCACAGAACGATCATCCGTGTATATGCGCTGAATGGCAAACCCCTGCTCAGGCTGCACACGGAAATAATACGTTTCTTCCAGCAAAGATTCATCCGGGAGTGCGTCCCGATCATGCTTATGTGGCGGATAACTAGACCAATGCCCATCTGGTGTGAACACCTCAACAACGAGCAAACTGTCCGCTTCCTTTTGTTCCGGCAAAATGTTGTGAATCTGGCGCTCCAGATTGCCATACCCCCGTGCCTCTACCCCTACATCTTCGGGTGTAATGAGACGAGCCGGGTACGTGCCTTTACCGGGTGCAACACATATAGCGATTTCCAGTTCGGTACGTGCTGTGATCTGTACTTGATCGGAAATTGAGACGTAGACCGAGTACGGAGGTATTTTCTCGAAAACACTCATTCTTTTTCCGATATTATCCCATGTGTGCTCCCGGGTACTTACATTGGCGAAACCACTGAGAAGCACCACACAGAGTTCCTGATCACCGCTCTCACGGGTTAGCGTCTCCCCCTCCGCCAGCTTCGCTACCTGAAAGCCAACATATTCCCACCCAGCCGACTCCGGTGTTACGTTTATAAGTGTACCGTCTCCCTCCGGGTTGACCACGGGTTTCACAATACGTTCTGACATCTTGCCATCCACTCCTTTCTGTAATCGTCCACAACAACCTGTTACTTATAAAAAACAAAAACTTGGACTATTCATGCCCTCTATTCAAAGAAGTGACTTTAATCATCCACTATGGCATTGCCGTTTGCGATTCCAGTGACATCCCAGGAACTTCACTCAGCTTCACAGGTCTTCCCCGCTCCATGGACAGTTTTGCTGCCAGCGCAATTCGTTCTGCCTGTACTGCATCGTGGCCATCTACGATAACCGGTGTATCATGGATGATTGCATCGATAAAGAGGGCTGTCTCCTGTACATACGCTTCATTGTAGCGTTCCAGGAAAAAGTGCAATGGTTTGTCGCGCATGAGTCCGGCCGCTGTACTGATCTCAGCCGTATTCGGATGATCATTCGCCGCTGCTGCGCTGCCCATCGAACCAAATACTTCAACACGCTGGTCATACCCATATACAGCCTGACGGCTGTTATCAATAACACCAATCGCTCCATTAGCAAAGGTCATCGTAACAATTGCCGTATCCACATCGCCATGTTCTGCAAAGACCGGATTGATCAGCACGTTGCCCTGAGCGTACACTTCTTCCACTTCACTCCCGGACAGATACCGAGCCATGTCAAAATCGTGGATCATCATGTCCATGAAGATCCCGCCAGACACCCGGATATACTCCGCAGGCGGTGGACTCGGGTCGCGAGAGGTAATTTTGATAATATGCGGATCACCGATCGTACCATCCTGCACATGTGCCCTTACCCGTCTGAAGTTGTGATCAAAGCGGCGGTTAAAACCAATTTGCAGCTTCACGCCAGCCTTTTGAACTGCTGCTACTGCCGCTTGGGTCTGTGCCAGATCCATGCTGACCGGCTTCTCGCAGAAGATGTGTTTGCCCGCCTGGGCGGCCTGTTCGATCAGCGGCACATGTGTATCTGTTGAAGAACAGATCAGTACCGCGTCTACATTAGGCATCGAGATCAACTGGCTGCTATCCGTTGTTACAACAGGGATGCCACGGTCGGAGGCCCAAGCCTCCAATTCAGGACCTGCAAACAAGTCACTGATTCCCACAATCTCGGCATGCGGGTTGCGCAGGAGATTGTCTGCATGAATTTTGCCGATCCGTCCAGCACCGATGATGCCAATTCTCACTTTGTCCTTGCCCATTCCGTTATCCTCCCTATGTGCGTCCATATGGGCTAGGCGTTCCCTTAGCCCGAGTAATGCTCTGGTTGTTACCAGCGCGCCGTTACCATCTTCTTGCGAGTGTAGAATTCAACACCATCCGTGCCATTGGCGTGCAGATCACCGTAGAAGGACTTCTTCCAACCGGAAAACGGGAAAAATGCCATTGGCGCAGGTACTCCCAGGTTAATACCCAACATGCCCGCATCAATTGTTTCACGGAATTGACGCATACTCGCCCCGCTGCGGGTGAACAGACACGCCCCGTTGGCAAAATCAGAACGGTTCGCCAGCTCAACGGCTTCCTCCAGTGTAGACACTCTTGCCACCGAGAGTACCGGAGCAAAGATCTCATCCTGCCAGATTTTCATATTGCTATCAACTTGGTCAAATACCGTTGGCCCTACAAAATAACCGGATTCACCTGTCGCCTGATCCTTACGTCCATCCCGAATCAATGCCGCGCCTTCCTGCTCTCCGGCTTCAATGTAACTGAGTGTACGCTCTTTATGTGGTCCACGGATGACAGGACCGAGGAACACGCCCTCATCCATGCCGTTACCAATGGTAATGCGGTCTGCCGCTTCCACCAGCTTTTGTACCAGTTCGTCAGCCACATCACCCACAGCCACAACAACCGCACATGCCATGCAACGCTCCCCTGCTGAACCAAAAGCTGCACTAGTAATCTCTTTCACGGTTAGATCGAGATCGGCGTCCGGCATAACGATGGAGTGGTTTTTGGCACCAGCCAGTGCCTGTACCCGTTTGCCATGCTTGGATGCAGTAGTGTAGACGTATTCAGCCACAGGTTGTGATCCGACAAAGGAGATCGCTTGAATATCCTTATGTTCCAGCAACCCGTTCACGACATCATGCGCACCGTGTACGATATTGAGCACGCCATCCGGAAGCCCTGCTTCCTTAAACAGCTCTGCCAGGCGGCCTGCCAGTAGCGGTGTACGCTCGGACGGCTTCAGGACAAAGGTGTTACCGCACGCAATAGCCAGTGGGAACATCCAGCACGGCACCATCATCGGGAAGTTGAATGGGGTAATCCCCCCAATTACGCCGATTGGGTAACGATACATGCCCGACTCCAGTCCTGTCGCGATATCAGGCAGTTGTTTGCCCATCATCAGATTCGGGGCACCAGCCGCAAACTCGACGCATTCAATGCCACGCAATACCTCGCCGTACGCTTCGGCATAACTTTTACCGTTCTCCAGCGTCACCAGGCGAGCCAGCTCTTCCCAATGTTCAACCAGCAGCTGCTGGTAGCGGAACAGAATACGTGCACGGCGTGGAACCGGTGTGCCGCTCCAGGACTTGAACGCTTCCCGTGCCGTCTGTACGGCGAGATCTACGTCCGCTTGTTCAGACAGTGGCACATGTGCAATAACCTCTTCTGTAGCTGGATTCACAACCGGCTCGGTACGAGTTGACACTGGGGTTACCCAGGCACCTCCGATCCAGTTTTGTACCATTGTCACTGTTGCAGACGCTTCAGAAATTCCTTTTCCCATAGCCCTGTCTCCCTTCGCTTATGTGTGATCCCTTATGTTGAACTTATATCATTGATGTTGATCTGTATGAGTGTGTTATTCAAAGTATTGCAACGAGCTTCAAGACACGGTGATCTCGCCCCGATTGCAACGTTCGATGTAGTCATTCACCTGTTCCACCGTTGGCATCGCATCCGAACAGCTGTGGCTCGAAATGACGATACTTGCTGCGCCACTGCCATACGCCATACTGCGCTCAATCGTCCAGCCCTGCATCAATCCATATAGGAACCCGGCCGCATAGGAGTCGCCTGCTCCGAACGTTTTGACCACTTTTGCCGGATAGCTGTCCGCACGGTGGGAAAGCCCTTCACGCGTATAAGCAATGGAGCCTTCCTTGCCGTGTTTGATTACTACAATATTCGCTGAGAAATCAAACCATTTCTGTGCAGTCACCTGATCGCTATGATCCGGATTATGGTCGAATGTCTCCATCATGTCGAACTCTTCGCGTGTACCGAGGATGATGTCGCATTTCTCGGCTGCGAGGTTATAATATACCGCTGTCTCTTCGTCTGATGTCCATGTGTATGGGCGATAGTCCAGATCAAACACAATAACTGTGCCATGTTTTTTCGCATACGTTAGTGCCTGTAACACAGCTTCACGGGATGGGCTCTGCGCGAGGGCTGTGCCTGAGATTAACAGCACTTTGGAGTCAGCGATCAACTGCTCTTGTACCTCTTGCGCCTGTAATAACAGATCCGCTACGTTGTCTCGGTACATCAGGATACTGCAATCCGTTGGGCTTTTGATTTCGGTAAAAGCAAGCCCTGTCACCGCTCCGGTGTCATCTGTAACTACATTCGATGTGTCGATGCCGTTCTTCTCCAAATAACTCTGGATGAATCTGCCCATCTGGTCACCCGCGATCTTACCGATAAAAGCCGTCTCCATACCCAGTCTGGACATGCCAATCGTAATATTGGCCGGAGAGCCGCCAACATACTTCGTGAACGTCATCGTCTCTTCCATCGGGCGATTGATCTCATTGGCGTTCAAGTCGATGCACAAGCGGCCAATCGCGGTGAAATCCTTCTTCCTGGATACCGGAAAGGATACGTAAGTCATTGCATGTGAGCCCCTTTCTGTAGTGGGATTTTCCATGTTGTATATGAATATCTAGACTAGTTACTCATTCCATCGTGAGGATTAGTAATCGGCTAGAGTAGGTCAGTTTTATTTTCCAATTGTAATGTTATACTCTTGCTGGCCTTCTTCCTATTTCACTTCATGGGTACGGCCTCTGACCGCTGCAATGCTGAACGAATCAGCTGTGTTGGTGTAACGACTCCATATAGTTCAAAGATCGCTTCGCATACTCATACGGGTTATGAATTGCAGGGTCCTGCTCTCCTTCAAGCATCGCCCAGCCATCATATCCTCGTGTGATCAATTCCTGAAGAATGGGAGCAAAATCAATGCATCCATCTCCTGGTACGGTGAACACCCCTCTACGAATACAACCAACAAAATCAGACTGTTCCGCACGTGCTTCATCCAGCACATGCGGGCGGATATCTTTCAGATGGATATAGGCGATCCGATCATAATGTTTGCGCAGCAGCTCAAGTGGATCGGCTCCGCCATAGTAGGCATGACCAGTATCATAGAGCAGATACACGAGAGAAGGGTCTGTCAGCTCCATCAGTCGATCAATTTCATCCGGTTGCTCTACCACTGTGCCTCCATGATGATGGTACGTAAGCTTCAACCCGTATTCACGTGCAATAGCTCCTGCTTCGTTCAACCCTTCAGCAAGGATATGCCATTCAGATTCGCTGAGTCTGAGTACTTCTTTTTCATTCGGTGTCCGTCTTGGATCAAAATGAAGTGACCCGCCTACCTCCGCCGTACTGATCACCTTACTACCCATGGATTGCAGAAATTCCGCATGTCTGCGATAACTGTCCAGCTCCGACTGACGATACGCCGGATCGGAGAGAAGTACCGATTTCCACTGAGAGACCAGCTTGATATTCCTTTTGCTCAATTCCTCACGCAATATATCAGGATCGGTTGGATACTTACGCCCCATCTCTGTACCTGTCAGCCCAAGACGCTGAATGTCATCCAGAATCTGTGCACACGTTGTCGCATCACCATGCTCCTTCACATCTTCACCGACCCAATTGATCGGATGAATCCCAAGCTGGAATGGCAGCTTGCTCATTGCTCCACGTCTCCTTTGTCGTTCAACATTGTGGTTCACTATATTAACCGGATTAAATCGGTCTTGCTTTGGCACGGTTGGCTTGCATGGTGTGATGAGCATGAACTACCTTCTCTTCGGCGGATACCTCAGGTACACCCACATTCCACCATGACTCGTATCCACCTGCGTTGGTTCCAGACACGACTGGAATCTCAATCAACGTACTCACTGTTTCGTTCTTCGCATCTCGGAGTGCTTGTTCCAGCTGTTCTGCTGTCTCCGCTCTATAGGATTTGGCTCCCATGCTTCGGGCGTGTGCTGCAAAGTCCATAGGCATGTAATCCCCGGTCAGTCGTCCACTCTCGGATTCCCGATAACGGAACTCATTGCCGAACCCGTCACTACCATGTTCCCGCTGCAAATTATGAATACACTGGAATCCATTGTTATTGAATAAGAGAACGGTCATCTTCTTCTGTTCCTGCAAACTGGTCACAAACTCCGAATGCAGCATCAGATAACTGCCATCACCGACCATGGCGTACACTTCACGATCCGGCTCGGCAAGTGCTGCCCCGAACGCTCCACTTACCTCGTACCCCATACAGGAGAATCCATACTCCATGTGGTATGTCTTTGGTTCAGACGCACGCCACAGACGATGTAGATCACCCGGCAGACTGCCTGCCGCACACACTATAACGGAAGATGGATCAATGGTCCGGTTAACGATGCCAACTGCTGTAGTCTGTGCCAGCCCTGCTTCATGTTGAGCTGCATACAGCCGATCCACTTCTGCATTCCATTCAGCGCGGAGATCAGCAACTTCGGATGCGCCATATGCACTTCGGTATTGTCTTTCCTTCAATTCCTTCTGCAAAGCCTGCAATCCTTCGCGAGCATCTGCCAGAATGGCTTCTCCGCCTAACTTGGCGGCATCCATACTGTTCAGGTTGATGTTGATGAATGAAGCTTCTGGATGCTGAAAAGCAGAGCGGGACGCCGTCGTGAAATCCGAGAACCGCGTACCGACGCCGATCACAACGTCTGCTTCTCTCGCCAGCCTATTGGCTGCCAGAGAACCGGTAACCCCGATGGCCCCCACATTCAGTGGGTGGTCCCAAGAGACTGCGCTCTTGCCCGCCTGCGTTTCGGCGATCGGAATACCAAATGCCTCAGCGAACTCCACGAGTTGAACGGACGCCTCAGAGTACAACACACCGCCGCCTGCAACGAGCAGCGGCTTGCTGCCCCGGGCAATCTGCTCCGTTGCCCGCTCAATGGCCGCCTGTACCGGGGGGCGACGGTCCAGATAATGTACTTTGCGGATGAAGAACGATTCTGGATAATCGTATGCTTCTGCCTGCACATCCTGCGGCAGTGCGAGCGTTACTGCTCCCGTCTCTGCTGGATCGGTTAGCACACGCATCGCCTGTGTAACAGCAATCATCAGCTGTTCGGGACGAACAATGCGATCCCAGTACTTGCTGACGGCTTTGAATGGATCAGTGGCTGAGATTGTATAATCACTGCTCACTTCCAACTGCTGCAGTACCGGGTCCGGTTCCCGTGTAGCAAAGTTGTCTCCAGGAAGCAATAAAACCGGAATTCGGTTCACCGTTGCAGTAGCTGCCGCCGTAATCATATTCAAAGCACCAGGTCCAATGGATGTTGTACATGCATAGATCTGTCTACGGTTCTTCTGCTTGGCATAAGCCGCTGCCGTATGCACCATGCCTTGTTCATTCTTGCCTTGCATATACGTCAGGCTTCCCGGGCTGCGCTCCAGCGCTTCTCCAATGCCTGTTACGTTGCCATGTCCAAAAATACCGATGATTCCCTTCACAAATTTGGTTTCCACCCCGTCAACCGAGATATATTGCTGATCCAGGTATCGAAGCAGTGCCTGAGCCATCGTCAGTCGAATTGTTTTCATGAATTGGTCGCCGTCCTTTCCTCTACGGGTTAAGCGCTTAATCTACGTTAAGTTTAAGCGCCTTACCCCTAAAGGTTAAGCGCTTAATTGATATGGTATTACAGGTTAATGATTTACGCAAGCTATTTTTGTAAGCGTTTTTATGAAATGTGGTAAAGAAAAGATATTCTTGTGTTCGAACATGTGTTAGACCTTCTCTATTTGAACACTTCCACAATGACTAAGAACAGAATTAAAAGAGGCGGGAATATATCTTGAGGATGGGATATATGCTGGTACATGATATTCAGCCATATAATCCGTGATCTTTGTATACAATCATGATCGATATGCCTGTGAATGCAAAAAAAGAAAGAGACGGTGAATACCATCTCTTTCTTTTCAATATATAAGCGGGTGATGGGAATCGAACCCACGCTATTAGCTTGGAAGGCTAAAGTTCTACCATTGAACTACACCCGCATAACAACAATCGGGATGACACGATTTGAACATGCGACCCCCTGGTCCCAAACCAGGTGCTCTACCAAGCTGAGCTACATCCCGTTATCTATACCGGCGAGAGGACTCGAACCTCCACGGTTTCCCACTCGATTTTGAGTCGAGCGCGTCTGCCATTCCGCCACGCCGGCAAAATATGAAGTTATAATGGCGCGCCCTGAGAGATTCGAACTCCCGGCCTTTTGATTCGTAGTCAAACGCTCTATCCAGCTGAGCTAAGGGCGCAAAATATTGGAGCGGAAGACGGGAATCGAACCCGCGACCCTCGCCTTGGCAAGGCGATGCTCTACCGCTGAGCCACTTCCGCAAATAAGGGATGCGCGTGGAGGGACTTGAACCCCCACGTCAAAGACGCTAGATCCTAAGTCTAGTGCGTCTGCCAATTCCGCCACACGCGCATATAATGGTGAGTCATGAAGGGCTCGAACCTTCGACACCCTGATTAAAAGTCAGGTGCTCTACCAACTGAGCTAATGACTCATAGAAAACTGGTGGAGGATGATGGATTCGAACCACCGAACCCGTACGGGAG
Source organism: Paenibacillus sp. 2003 (assembly GCF_031455635.1). Classification (NCBI taxonomy): domain Bacteria; kingdom Bacillati; phylum Bacillota; class Bacilli; order Caryophanales; family Paenibacillaceae; genus Paenibacillus; species Paenibacillus sp. 2003. Next base: position 30,656 of record NZ_JAVDTB010000017.1, read on the forward strand.
CAGATTTACAGTCTGATGCGTTTGGCCACTTCGCTAATCCTCCAGGATTACATGGTGCCGGCGAGAGGACTTGAACCCCCAACCTACTGATTACAAGTCAGTTGCTCTACCAGTTGAGCTACACCGGCGTATTACATGGTGTTATAAATGGTGGCTCGGGACGGAATCGAACCGCCGACACGAGGATTTTCAGTCCTCTGCTCTACCGACTGAGCTACCGAGCCTTACTACATTAAAAAAAATGGCGGAACCGACGGGATACTCTCACTTCGTTCGAGACTGCGAAGCTTATGCTCTCGAAGTGAATGCTCCGACGAACCCAAAAACGGATTCTCATCCCTGAAGCATATACAAGATGGCGGAACCGACGGGATTCGAACCCGCGATCTCCTGCGTGACAGGCAGGCATGTTAGGCCAACTACACCACGGTTCCATAGTACTTTCTCAAGGAAAGTTAATTGCGGGGGCAGGATTTGAACCTGCGGCCTTCGGGTTATGAGCCCGACGAGCTACCGGGCTGCTCCACCCCGCGTCATTATAAATGTATATGGTGGAGGCTGAGGGGATCGAACCCCCGACCCTCTGCTTGTAAGGCAGATGCTCTCCCAGCTGAGCTAAGCCTCCATATTATGACCCGTA
>NZ_JAVDTB010000018.1:0-25667 GCF_031455635.1 Paenibacillus sp. 2003
AACACGTCAAACGAGAAGCTGGCGAGCTGCAACAGCCTTACCGGGAACTGATCCAACCGGTATTCCCGCCGGTAGCCCGCCGCAGTGTTCACCAGGCTGCGGTGCTCAATCATTACACCCTTTGGCTTGCCCGTCGTTCCCGACGTATAGATCACGTACGCCAAGTCCTCCGGACAGGCTTCATAGCAGCTGTCCATGCCCACAACCTTCGAATGGCTCTCATTTCCGTCGTTCACAGCACCCGACAGCTCGCCGGAGACTTTACCGGAAACCATGCTGGAGCCAAGCGGTGCATTCTCCCGGTCTTCGCTGTATGACGTTTCGTCGTCGAGGTATAGTACCTTCGCCAGTGTCAGTTCCTCTTCGCTGAACCAGGCTTCAGCACGCTCTCGCAGCGGCGTTTGTGTCAGCAGCACCTTCGCTCGGCTGTCTTCAAGCATGAACCGCACGCGGTCTGCCGGATAATCCGGGTCGAGGGGGACATACGCCCCGCCCGCTTTCCAGACGGCCAGCACGGCCACCAGCAGGTCCACCGAACGCTCGGCGAGAATGCCAACAATCTCCTCCCGGCCGATTCCACTTGCTCGCAGCGTTGCCGCCAATCGATTGGCCCGCTCGTTCAGCTCCGCATACGTCAGCCGATCGTTTTCGTACACGGCAGCTTCCGCTTCCGGTGTGCGTTCCGCCTGTTCCTCGAACAGTCGGTGGAACGCGGCCACAGGAGCCACTTCCGATTGCGCCGGGTGAAACGCGCCGAGAATTTTCTCTTTTTCATCTTCCGTCAACATGTTCAGCTCAGCGATCTTTGCATTCGGATGGCTTACAATCGCCGCAAGCAAAAGTCCAAAATGAATCGACAGCCGCCGGATCGTGCTTTCTTTATAAAGAGCCGTTGCGAATTCAAAGTTGCACTCCAGTCCGCCATTTTCTTCCGTAACATCCACACTCAGATCGAACTTGGCCATACCATATTCGCTAGGGTACGGGGACAATTTTAGCCCTTCCAGCTCAAACTCTGACTCCTCCAGGTTTTGCAGGGAGAACATCGTGTCAAACAGTGGGTTGCGGCTCAAATCCCGGCTAACCTGCACTTTATCGACGAGTTCTTCGAACGGATAATTCTGATGCTCGTAAGCGCCTAAGGTCGTTTCTTTCACTTCTTCCAAATACGACAGGAAGGTCTTCTCCGAAGCCGGATAATTGCGGATCGCCAGCGTGTTGACGAACATTCCGATCAAAGGCTGCATGTCGCCGTGCGTTCTGCCTGCAATCGACGTTCCAACGATCAAATCATCCTGACCTGTGTATTTATGCAAAAGCACGGTATATGCAGCAAGCAACACCATATACAGCGTCGTTCCTCTTTGAGCGGCCAACTGCTTCAAGCCTTCATTCGTTGCCTCGTCCACGAAGGACGTCAGCGTATGTCCCTCATAGCTCTGTACAGCAGGACGCGGATAGTCCGTCGGCATTTCCAGAACCGGAAGCTCGCCCCGGTAACGGTCCAGCCAGTAAACTTCCTCGCGTTTCAATTGCACTTTTTGCTCGTCCGATTGCTGCCATACCGCATAGTCCTTGTACTGAATGTGCAAAGGCTCTAATGACTCACTGCCATACAGACGAACGAGTTCCTCAACGAACACGTCCATCGAAACCCCGTCGGAGATGATATGGTGCATGTCAAACATCAGTAAATAACGTTCGTTTGCCAGCTCTACGAGCTCGGCACGCAACAACGGTGGCTTCGCCAAGTCGAAAGGTCGGATAAAAGCCTGCACGACTGCAGACGCATCTTCCTCGTTCGCATGACGGCACACGACGGCAAAATCAACGCTCTCGTAAATACGCTGTACCGCTTCGCCTTGTACGATCTCAAATCCGGTTCGCAACGTTTCATGTCGTTTGATCAGTCCGCAGAAAGCTTTCTCCAGCAAGCTATGGTCAATCGATCCTTCGAGCAGCAGCACACCCGGCATGTTGTAGCTCTGATCGGCTCCTTCCAGCTGATTCAGGATAAACAGTCGCTTCTGAGCTGAGGAAAGTGGATAATACGCTCTTTCATCTGCCAGCGGAATCGACGAGAATAACTGCTCTTCAATCCGGGAGAGGGCGAGAGCCATCTCTTCGATCGTTGAGTAGCGGAATACGTCGCGCAGAGGCAACTCGACGTTCAACTCCTGATGAACCTTGCTCACCAATGTCGTTGCCCGCAGGGAATGGCCGCCCAAGTCAAAGAAGTTGTCATGAATCCCGATGTGCTCCAATCCAAGCACGCTTTTCCATATTTCAGCCAAGCTGGCTTCCAACGGAGTCCGAGGCGGAGTATGTCCTTCGCCCGGCTGCAAGCTCTCCTCAGGTGCCGGGAGGGAGCGGCGGTCAACCTTGCCGTTCGTTGTCAGTGGAAGCCTTTCCAATTGGATCAGGTACGCCGGGATCATATATCCAGGAAGTTCCTGGGAAAGAACGCTCTTCAGCTCGGCCGCCGGAAGCTCACGGTCCGCTTCATAATAGGCGCAAAGCTGCTTCTCGCCGGAGGCGTTTTCCCGTGCGAATACCGTCGTTTTCCGAATTCCCTCCACTTTCTGAAGCTGAGCTTCGATCTCGCCCAACTCAATACGGAAGCCGCGGATTTTCACTTGGTCATCCGTACGCCCCACGTATTCAATCGTGCCGTCCGGTAGCCATTTCGCCAAATCCCCTGTCCGGTACATGCGCTCTCCCGGCACAAACGGATGGTCCACAAATTTCTCCGCCGTCAGCTCCGGCCGGTTATTGTAGCCCCGTACCAAGCCTTCTCCGCCGATGCAAAGCTCCCCGGCCACGCCGATCGGCAGAAGTTTATTCTGGCTGTCGACGATATACACCGTCGTATTGCTGATCGGCCGTCCGATGGGTACGGTAACCGCGGATTCATCGACAAAGTCTACTGGAAGGTACGTGGCATAAACCGTGCTTTCCGATGGGCCGTACAGGTGGTTGAGCCTGCCCGGTCCGATATGAGCGAGCGCTTTACGCACATGGCCGATCGACACGCGCTCTCCTCCGAACAAAATCGCCCGGACATCCCGCAGGCAGTCGACGTTCATATCCACAAGGACGTTGAAGAAAGCCGTCGTAATCAGCATGACCGAAATTCGCTCGCGCTGGATGTGATCCGCCAGCTGGCCGATCTCCAGCAAAGTCTCTTGGGGAACCAGCACCAGCCGTGCCCCGTTGGTCAAAGCGCCGAAAATATCAAAAATCGCTCCGTCGAACGAATAGCTCGAAAGCTGGAGGACATGATCCCGCTCAGTGATGTCGATATAATTCGTATTTCGCACGATCCGCACGATATTGCGGTGTGAAACAAGGTTGCCTTTGGGCTTGCCCGTCGTGCCTGACGTATAGATGATGCAAGCCAGATCTGTCGCTTCGTTGCCCAGATTTAGATTTGTGCGGTCCTCGTGATAGAAGGACTCGTCATCCAGTAAAATCACGGAGTAAGAACCCGCCAGGCGCTCGCGCAATCGACTTTGCGTCAGCATGACCTGCGCACCCGAATCCTCGATCAAGAAACGGATACGCTCCTCGGGATATTCCGGGTCAATCGGTACGTAAGCCGAACCGGCTTTGTGTGCCGCCAGCATTCCCACCACCATTTCGATGGAACGCTCAGCCATAATGGCGACCAGACGGTCTTTGGATATCCCGTGGCTACGCAAGGTACGAGCAAGGCGGTTAACGCGTTCGTTCAGCTCGCGGTAGGTCAGCTCTTGCCCATTCAAGGAGATGGCAGCTGCATTCGGGATGCGCTCCGCCTGCTCTTCGAACAATTGAATGAGCGTTTTCCCGCGCGGAAATTCCGTTGTGGTGTCGTTAAAACGTCCGAGAAGGTCAGCCTTTTCCGCCGCCGTCACAAGTTCCAGCTCTCCCACGGTAATTTCCGGGTTATCCGCCACCTGCTCCAGCAAATGAACGAGATGCCCCTTGAGCCGCTCAATACTATCTTTATCAAACACTTCGGCGTTAAAGTCGAACCGAATTTCAATCTCGTCTCCCGGCACCACGGTGACGTTGAAGTTATAGTTTGTCTGCTCCTCCATCTGAACATCGGCAATCGTCAGGTCGCCGTGCTGCTGGTCCCCCGCCTGCTCCATCTGCTCATCCACCGGATAGTTCTCAAAAGCGATGATATGGTTGATCAGGTTCTGCTTTTGCACGCTGCGGGCCTGAATTTCATACAGCGGATAGTAATCATAACGCCCGGACTCCAGCGCCCGCTCTTGAAGCTTCGCCATCAGGTCGGCGAACACGGTGTCCGCTTCACTCGTGACCCGGACCGGCACCGTATTGATGAACAGCCCGATCATGGACTCAATACCCGGGATTTCCGCCGGTCTTCCGGCCACGACGCTGCCGAATACGGCATCGTTTGTTCCGTTATATTTTTGCAGCATCACGCCCCAAATAGCTTGCAGCAGTGTATTGACCGTAACCAGGCGCTGTTTCGCCACCCGGTCCATCCGCTCGCTCAAGTCCTTGCCCAGCTCGGCGGTGACGTGATCAGCCGTAAATCTGCCGTTGGGCGCCAGTTCCTTTTGTCCGGGGAGTACGGTTTGCCCTTCATAACCTGCCAGGAATGCCATCCAATAGGCTGATGCCGCCTGATTGTCCTGTTTCTCCAACCATTCGATATAGGCGCCATAATCCGATCCCTTATCTCCCGCTGACTGCTCGCCGGATGCCAAGGCCGAGTATGCCTCAAACAGCTCCTGCGTAAGCTGAGCCAGGCACCAGCCGTCCATCAAGATATGTTGAAAACTCCACAGTACATGATAGCTTTGCTCTTCGGTACGCAGGATCGTGAACCGAACGAGCGCGTCATGTTCCATGTCGAAGCCGCGAAGCTTGTCCTCCTCGGCCTTTTTATCCAAGTAAGCTTGTTTCTCGTCCGCCTGCAAATGAAGCAGTTCTTCATATTCAAAACCGACCGGCTTGTCGCGGTATATGATTTGCAGCGGCTCGCCCGCCGGTCCTTTCACAAAATTCGCCCGCAGCACCAGATGACGTTTCGCAAGTTCCATCCAACTCCTCTCAAAAAGCTGGACGTCGAGCGCTCCCCGCATCGTAAACCGCGTCTGCTCAAAGTAAGCTGCCGTTTGCCTGTCAAGCGCGCTGTGGAACCACATACCCTTCTGCATCGGCGTAAGTGAGTAAATATTTTCGATTTCCCCGAGATGGCCCGAGCGCTGGGCGATGTGCTCCAATTCTGCAATGGTCAAGCCTTTAAATTGCACGTCGCTCGGCGTCAATTCAGTGGTTTCTTTGCCTGCACAGTGGATAATGAGGTCTCGGAGACTTTGCTCAAGCCGCTGAGCGAGGGCTTCCATCGTTTCCTTGCGATACTGCTTCCGGCTGTAGCTGAGATCGAGCGATAAAGCGCCGTCCAGCACCATACCGTTGATATCCAGCACAAAGCTGCGGGCCTGCCGGTCGCTAGCCGGGCTGCCGCTGGAATAAGAAGATATGCCGATCTCGTCCTGGTTGACATCATCGTCGAACTGGCCGAGGTAGTTAAAATTAATTTCCGGCTCTGCGCCCCAAACCAAGCCATCCTCCGATTTCGAGAGATAGCGGCATATGCCGTACCCTAGCCCCTTGTTCGGAATACGGCGCAAGTTTTCCTTGACCTGTTTAATCTGATATGCCAAATTTCGGTCGGTTTCCGGCTCCAGGACGACTGGAAACTTGGTCGTAAACCAGCCAACTGTACGCGTGATGTCGATATCCGTTCCGATCGATTCACGTCCGTGTCCTTCGAGATTGATCCGCACCCGTTCGTGCCCCGTCCATTTGCGTAAGGCTATTCCGAGCGCCGTTACCAAAATATCATTCATTTCGGTGTTGTAGGCACGGTGAACCCGCTTCAGTAGCAGCTCCGTTTCTTCGGGAGTCAAACGAACAAACAGCGATTCGCTGTCCTGCTGCGTCGTAACGTCCGGCTCCATATCCTTCGGCACGGCCAGAACCTCCATTTGTTCCACGGCCTGCCAATAGGCCCGTTCCTTTGCCATCTCCGGGCTTTGCGCGTAAGCAACCAGCTGCTCGGACCAAGTGCGGTACGCATCTGTTTTCGCCGGGAAACGAATTTCCTCGCTTTTGCCAGTCTGCTCGTAACCTAGAGCGAAATCCTCCATCAAAATGCGCCAAGACACGCCGTCTACCACGGCATGATGAACCGCAAGCAGCAAATGATCACCGTCCTCGCACTGGAACAGTCCCGCCTTCATGAGGGGACCTTTCTCCAAATCGATGCCCGCTTGAATGTCCGTTGCCTTCGCTTCCACAGCCTGCGTGGGATTCTCCGCATCCTTAAAGTCGAACACGTCCAGCGTGAACAGCCCACCATCCTGAATCGCTCGGGTTAACGCACTAAACCCTTGTTCCGTCTTGCAGAACACCATTCGCAAGGCGTCATGATGCTCGGCCAGCTTTTGCAGCACCTTATACACTGTCTCTTCGTTGAACCGTTCCTTCCGATAAAACATCACCGACTGGTTGAAATGATGCGGGTCCGCAAAGGAACTCTCGAAAAACCAATGCTGAATCGGCGTCAACGCCGTTTCACCCGTTATTTCGCCTTGATCGATGGTACGTCTGATCGGTTTCACATGCAGGCTGAGCTGTGAAATCGTCGGATATTTGAACAAATCCCGGATTTCCAGCTTGTACCCGGCTTGATGAAGCCGCGAAGATACTTGAATGGACTTGATCGAGTCTCCGCCCAGCTCAAAGAAATGATCCGTTACCCCAACACGATCGGCGTTCAACACCGCCTGCCACACATCAGCAAGCGTTCGCTCAACTTCATTGCGGGGAGCTACGTACACGCCGCCGGTCAGTGCGTTTCCTTCCGGGGCAGGCAAAGCCTTACGATCGATTTTGTCGTTCGGCGTGAGCGGCATCCGCGGAAGCTGAACAAAATGCGCCGGAATCATGTAATTCGGCAATTTTTGCGCCAGCGCCCTTCTCAGCTCGCCGAGCGTAAGAGGGAGACTCGCGACCAGGTAAGCGCACAGTTCTTGCCCGCTTTTGCCTTCCCGCGCGATTACAATCGTCTCCTGCACGGAGTCGATCTTCAGAAGTTGCTCTTCAATCTCACCGACCTCGATTCGGAATCCACGGATTTTCACCTGATGGTCGATCCGGCCCAAGTACTCCATATTTCCGTCCGGCAGCCAGCGGGCGAGATCTCCTGTCCGGTAAAGGCGTTCTCCCGGCGCAAACGGATGTTCCACAAACTTCTCTGCCGTCAGCCCCGGTTGGTTCAGGTAACCTCTCGCAAGCCCCACGCCTGCCACGCACAGCTCGCCGTCCACTCCTGGAGGCACAAGTTGCAGGTGGGCATCCAATATGAAAATCTGATGATTAGCCAGCGGGCGCCCAATCGGAATGACTCTGCGTTCCGGCTGTTGCTCATCCGCATCCCAAAGCGTCGTAACAATCGAAGCTTCGGTAGGGCCGTAAGCATTGAAATAATGGACCTTCGCTTTCCACTGCTGCACGAATTCGGCCGATACCGCTGAACCTCCCGTTACAAGCTTTGTTAAGCTGGGAAGACGATCCGGGTTCAAATGAGCGCTATACGTCGGAGGCAGAATCGCCGCCGTAATCGCATGCTCGTTCATATAACTCTCGAACAGACGAGTGTCGAGAATTGTCTCGGCCGTCGGGATGTACAAAGCCGCGCCAAAATAGAGTGCTTTGAAAACTTCCCAGCAGGATGCGTCGAAGGACAAGCTCGCAAATTGAACGATCCGGTCTTGCTCCGTGATGCCCAGCCTGTCTGCGAACATCAGCTTCAAGCTGACCAAACCACGATGCTCCAGCATGACCCCTTTGGGTTTCCCCGTTGTACCTGACGTATAAATGACATAAGCAAGATCGTTTGGACCACTGGCCGCCTCCAAGTTCGAGCCATCGTCGCTATAGGCTTGTTTATCATCTAGCGCCAATACGGTCCCTTCGAACGGGACTTGCTGTAACAGCTCTCTTTGAGTCAGCAGCAGCTGCGCGTTCGAGTTCTCCAGAATGTAGCGGATACGTTCTTCCGGGTACTCCGGGTCGATCGGCACGTAGGCACCGCCAGCTTTCAGAACCGCCAGAATGCCAATGACCGTCTCCAGCGATCTCCTGACCATCAGGCCTACCAACTGATTGGGCAGCACACCGACCGATCGTAGCGTACGCGCCAGCTGGTTCGCCCGTTCGTTCAACTCTGCGTATGAAAGCCGCTGCCCCTCAAAGACAACCGCAGTCGCCTCGGGCACACGCTTCGCTTGCTCCTCCACAAGCTGATGAATCGTCCGATCACGAGGATAGTCCTTCTCGGTATCGTTAAAGCTTTGCAGTAATTGAAATTTTTCGTCCTCCGACAGCATGTCCACTCGCACGATGTCCAGCTCCAACTCATGAAGCCCCACGGACAGAAGGTGATTCAGATGGCCGACGACCCGAGTCATGAACTCGGAGTCATATAAGTGCTCGTTATATGACAGCGCTAGCTGTATCGTCCCGCCGGTTAAACTGAATTCAAAGGAACAGTCTGTGACCACGTTTTGCCCAATTTCGTCCAGATGCAGCTCCTTAAGGGATACTAGCGTATGGACAAAGGGTATCCCTTCTGCATATTGCAGATCCAGCTTCTCCGTCATTTTTAAGAACGGAATATGTTGATGCTGAATCGCTTCCGGCAAGGAAGTCCTCAGTTCGCTCAGAAGCGTTTTAAAAGTTGCCCCCACCGAAAGCGAGTTTTTCAAAATGACCGTATGATTAACGGATCGACGCGTCTCCCCCTTTTTCGGCACAACCGGCATGCCGACCAGAATGTCTGAAGCTCCTGTATATTTATGCAAGAGTGCCTGAACACCGGCGAGCAAAATCATATAAGCAGCCAGCGGAGCACCCTTGCTCATTTGAAGGACGCGCTGCGCCGCTTCCTCCGAAAGCGAACCGCCAACGGTTTTCACATTGGGCACCAGGGAGTTTGGAGCTTTGCTGTAAGGCAGCCGAGTCAAGGTATAATCGTCACTACCGAATTTTCCGTTCCAAAACAACGTTTCTTTTTCAAAAGCCATCTGGATCGTTCCCCTCTCTTCATCGGTAAAAGCAATCCGGCAGAGCATATGCCGAAGCAACGCTCCCCTCCTTTTCAAACATCTGACAACAACATCAATGGCTTGCGCAATATCACCGCTTCAATTGCCCGGTTGATCGCATGCGGCAATCCTCTGCCTACCAGCTGTCCCACTCGGCTCCCATGCATAAAGGACAACAACAAGCATCGTTCTAAGCAAGAGATGCGGTTACTTCGGACTCCTCTGCTTCAATACGATTGCTGCGGACGAGCCACCCGAAGACGGGATTTGGTTTAACATGGGATTCGGAATTGGATTTGGGGATAGACGACAAGGAATGTTCCTCCTGTCGATGTAAGGCTTGCCGCAGGGTTCTCCAGCCGCCCAGCAGGAAGTCGACCGTACCTCCTGATTTGGCACCCGAGCTGCCTTTGACGAAGCCTATGTTTAAGGGGTATTGATACACTCTATGTACGATTTGCTTATTCCCCCACAGCCCTGGTGTGGATAAGTAAAGATTCGACTGCGGGGTAGTGAGCTTTTCCTGACGATTAAATTGAACGAGGGTACTGCATGAGACTCAAGGAATACTCCGTATGGCACGAACAGTACTGCCCTTGGATTGCCGGAGAATTCCATGCTGATTGACGTTACCACAGGTAGCATGCAGAGAAAGTCTTCCACTGAGGAGAAAGCGCTACCTTAACATCAAGTCCGCACGCCCTCCGGAGGGCACTTTCATGCCTCTTGCCGGGGGCGGCCATCGGCTTGGCCAAGCTTAGGTCGTTACTAACAAATCCTTGGTCTCCTGAGAGATCACCTGCTGCATACTGGACTTGATAATTGCGCAGCCAGCGGCCAGATGCTCCATCGAGACGGTCAGCGGAGGCATGATCTTCAGTACACAGTCTCCTCTGCCGGCTCTTTCAATGATGAGCCCGTTCTCGAAGCTGATATCCGTCACCCGCTTCGCCCCGGCTTCATCCATGAACCCCGAGACGTCAATGCCCCAGATCAGGCCCAGTCCGCGGATGGCGATGGACGGATGCAGAGGTTTGATTTCTTGATCAAGGAACGAGCGCACAAACTCTTCCTTCTGTTTCACCTGAGCTTCCAGTTCGGTTCTGTCCCGGTACTCGAGAGCAGCCTTCGCGGCCACAAAAGCCAGCTGGTTGCCGCGGAAGGTGCCGTTGTGCTCGCCCGGCGTCCATATATCCAGTTCGGGCTTCAGCAGCAGCAGGGACATTGGCAGGCCGTACCCGCTGATCGACTTCGACAGGGTAATGAGATCCGGCTCGATCCCCGCACGTTCGAAGGAGAAGAATTCGCCTGTCCGGCCGCACCCTACTTGAATCTCGTCTGTAATGAGCAGAATATCGTGCCTGCGGCAAAGTTGCTGCAACTCGCGTAGCCACTGCGCGTCGACAACGTGAATTCCGCCCTCAGCTTGTACCGTTTCAAGCAGGATCGCGGCCGGCTTGTCGATTCCGGAGTGCGAATCAGTCAGGATATTCTCGATATAGCCGAGCGTATCCATTTCTGCGAAAGCCCCGCTTGGGTGCGGCATGAACGTAACTCCGTCCAGAGGAAGCCCCGCCCCTTCTCTCATGGACTTGGAGCTTGTCGCCGACAGACTGCCGAGCGACATGCCGTGGAAGCCACCCATGAATGCGAATATTCCACTTCTCTTCTTCGCCTTGCGTGCGAGCTTCAGGGCCGCTTCCACCGCATTCGTCCCTGTTGGACCGCAGAACTGAAGCTTGTAATTCAGCTTCTTCGGCTCCAAGATCCGCTCAGAGAAGCTCTGGATGAATTCACGCTTGGCCATTGTATACATATCCAGACCGTGCATAATCCGGTCGGAGGTCAAGTAATCGAGAACCCGGTCTTTAATATAATCGTTGTTATGGCCGTAATTGAGCGCCCCGGCACCTGCAAAGAAATCAATATATGCTCTTCCGTCCTCAGAATATAAAAGGTCTCCCTTGGCCCGGTCGAATACCACCGGAAAGCTTCTGCAGTAAGATCTTACGTTGGATTCCAGCTTTTCAAAAATGCTCACTCACTTCATCCTCCATCGGAATTGGGATAAGGTTGGCTCCATCTTTCTGAACCTTCCTTTCTGAACCTTCTGACGTCATGGAGCAACATATTCTAGGCTGTCATTTTCCACAATTGTTGGTCCCCGCATGCCGGCTTGTTGGTTAGCCAGTATACTGGTCTCTCGCACACAGCTTGGGTGGGTATAAAAAACCCTACAATTCCATTTATTAGAATAATAGGGAATAAGACCTAGGTTGAATTATATCAAAATTTACAAGAATGTATAGTGATTTTTTTGTTAAATTTAGTCATTATATTGTTAAATTTGGTTCATAAAACATAATGTGTTAACATTTTTCGTTAAAAAAGTGTTTGGAAAAGAAACATTGGGAATGATTTGACATCAATCGAGGAATTCGGCGAGTGTTGACATTCAGCCATTTAACAAGTAAATTTGGTATATATTCCCTTTAAATATTCTTTGCCGGTTTTCCGATTCCTTGTATTTTGTAATAACTTAACATGATTACCTGACCAATTTCTGAAAGTCTGGCTGGAAACTGGCCACAGCGTCCGCACGGATGGCAGCCGACATAGTTTTGTATCACGCCTTCTTTTCTGCACCTCTGTTAGAGTAAAGGGTAAATATATTCTGCTCCTCATTAAACCGTACGTGAGGTTTTCCCTTATACGCTATCCGATGTCCTTCACTCATTTACATGAAGATTACAATAGCGTTCTGAATCCAAGTTGAACGGACAATGATTTCACTTCGTGTAATAAGCTTCTTCATCGAGCGCATTGTTACTTCTTGGCATACCATTTTGTAAGTTGCTGAAAGATGTACCAGTCACGTTCAGTCATCTTCCTTTATCATTCAAATGATCTTTTATGCCCGATCCGCATCCTTATTGGAGATATATTTGCACTTAGGAGTTGCGATTGTTAATGACTTTCTTTAAGAAGTGATTTCATTCTTGCTCGAAGAATATTTCAAATGTAAGAATTACAAAAAGATACTCTTCCTAAGTTACTCTATAATCTGGGTGGATTTTCGTAAATGAATGACCGCAATTTACAATGCACAAACACAAATAAGATGGTTCTAATATTCAAAACCACCCTCCTGAAACATCAAAAAAGTCCTGATGACTTAGAGTCATCAGGACCATTATTTTGTTCATCATACTTTATTAGTTTACTGAATCTATTGATCACCCCGTTGTCCATGGCATCGGACAACAGTTCGTATAGTTCCATGCTTTTGTTAATGGTTCTACACTTATTTATCATTGGACAATAAACTGATTTTTATAGAATACCTTACTCAACCGTTACACTTTTCGCCAGGTTACGTGGTTTATCCACATCATGACCCAGTGCCAGGGAAGCATAGTATGCCAGCAATTGCAGCGCAACTACAGACAAAGCAGGGCTAAGCAGTGGCAGCGTCTTAGGAATCGCAAACGCTTGGTCTACGGATTTCAGCAATGGTGCTACGTGCTCTTCGTACGTAATTGCCAATACATCTGCGCCACGTGCTTTTACTTCCTTAATGTTGCTCACTGTTTTCTCAAGTACGTTCTCCTGCGTTGCCAGGGCAATAACAGGGATACCGTCTTCGATCAAGGCAAGCGTACCATGCTTCAACTCACCCGCAGCATACGCCTCAGAGTGAATATAAGAGATCTCTTTCAGTTTCAACGATCCTTCTTGAGCTACTGCATAGTCAAGACCACGACCGATGAAGAAGAGATGTTCATGTTTGGAGATTTGCTCTGCATATCCTTTGATTGCTTCCGCTTGCTCCAACATGGATTCCACTTGTTCAGGCAATGCTTGCATCGCTGCCAGCGTGTGTGCAATCTCTTCTGCAGATTGAGTACCACGAACTTGTGCAAGGTACAGACCAAGCAAGTTGAAAGCAATCAACTGCGAAGTATACGCTTTGGTAGAAGCTACTGCAATTTCAGGACCTGCCAATGTTGCGATAACATCATCTGCATCACGTGCAATGGAGCTGCCCACTACGTTTGTGATTGCCAGTACATGTGCACCATTGGATTGTGCTTCACGCAATGCAGCAAGCGTATCGGCAGTTTCACCGGATTGGCTCACTACGATTACAAGTGTATCTTTGTGCACAATTGGGGAACGGTAACGGTACTCGGAAGCCACATCTGTTTCAACCGGAATACGTACCAATTGCTCAATCACTGTACGTCCAACCAGACCTGCATGGTACGCTGTACCACATGCAATAATTTGAACGTTACGGATATTTTTAATTTGTTCTTCAGTCATTTTCAACTCAGGAAGTTGAACTTTTTTGCCTTCATTATCGATGCGACCCAGCATAGTATCACGATATGCTTTTGGTTGCTCATGAATTTCTTTCAGCATGAAGTGCTCGAATCCGCCTTTTTCTGCGGTTACAGCATCCCAATCGACACGAATCATTTCCCGAGAAATAAAGTTGCCTTCAATCGTCATCAATTCGACAGCATCATGTGTCAATACAGCCATTTCACCATCATTCAGAATGTACACGTTACGTGTATGTTCCAGAATTGCAGGGATGTCTGAACCAATGAAGTTCTCGCCTTCACCAATACCAATAATCAATGGGCTTGCTTGACGCACAGCTACGAGTTTCTCAGGTTCATGCTCTGTCAATACACCCAGTGCAAATGCGCCACGCAACAACGTGATCACTTTTTGTACTGTTTTGACGATATCACCATTGTATTCACGTGCGATCAGGTGAGAGATAACCTCAGTATCTGTCTCGGAAGTGAACGTGTGACCTTGAGCCATCAATTCGTCCTTCAGATCCAGGTAGTTCTCAATAATACCGTTATGCACAACAGAGAACTTCTGGCTTCCATCCGTGTGTGGATGAGAGTTCTCATCCGATGGTTTACCATGAGTTGCCCAACGTGTGTGTCCGATTCCGGCATTACCTACCAGTGGTGCACCATCCAGCTTGGCTTCAAGATTCGCAAGACGACCAAGAGCTTTCGTGATTTGCAGACCTTCCGGTGTAAATACCGCGATACCTGCAGAATCATAACCACGATACTCAAGTTTCTTCAATCCTTCGACCAATACCGATTGAGTGTTCTTATTACCAATATATCCAACAATACCGCACATAGTTTATTTCCTCCGTTTGTATATGAATACTGTGTCACGAAGAGAAACAGGCAGAGGCGGCATATCGGAAAAATGAGTGATTGCCTAGCATTTCATGAATACTTGGTACTTATTCAATTATCAATGATCAGAGCGACCTCGTGTCGCCCCGCTGTCATCATAAGCTGTTATGAATGCAATCATGAATGTACATCATTTTCCCGTCCGCGTACTGTTTACGCTCTTCACGCACATTCATTTGAATTTTAGTTTAACTCTTGCACCTGCACCGGCGCGTTGTGTGGACAGTCACCTATCCATTTTCCGCAATCCGGTTTACGGCTCTGGTGCTTCACCGGGAGGTCCCCGCCGAACAATCCGAACACCTCCACCTCGTCAGCTTGATTGCCGTTGATCTTATATCAGCCGTTCTTCAACCTAGAAGAAATCCTGATCAACATCATCCCGCGCAACTCCAAGCTCTGGCGCTTGTGTAACTGTAACCTTACGTTCCTCACTTTCTGTGTCTGAATGACGACTCCACTCATTATATGCACGTCAGGTCCATTTTGCAATGGAGCAAAGTACCTGTGACAATTTTAGCATATTTACCTACAATCCCGACCGGATAAACGGACCTATGGTCTCATCAGGCCGGGACGCAGGAATATCCATGCATAAGTCCTAAATCTTGTTATATTAAGCCTCGTTCCACACAACAATTCCCATAAGAAAACCGTATGCAGAAGGTATCTCTTACATCTCCCAGTCCTATACCAGTTCTTTTTGCACTACATCTGCGATTTGAGACACAAATTGTTCAAGTTCGTCTTTATCTGGTCCTTCCGCCATAACACGGATCAGAGATTCAGTACCTGAAGCACGAACGAGTACACGTCCATTATCGCCGAGTTGCTGTTCTACAGTAGCGATAGCTTGCTCGATTGCAGCATTGCCCTCGTATTTGCTCTTATCTTCAACACGCACATTCACCAATACTTGTGGGTACTGGGTCATTAGCGCTTTTAGTTCACTCAGTTTTTTACCGGAAGCCTTGAGCGTATCCACGAGTTGAATCGCAGTCAGCATACCGTCTCCAGTTGTATTGTAATCCAGGAAAATAACATGGCCAGATTGCTCTCCACCCAAGTTGTAACCGCCGCGACGCATTTCCTCCATAACATAGCGGTCACCTACTGCCGTTTTAGCTGTTTTCAGTGCAAGTTTCTCCGTTGCTTTGTAGAATCCGATGTTACTCATAACAGTTGATACAACAGTACTGTCCTTCAACTTCCCTGCACGATTCATCGCATCACCACAGATACACAGAATGAAGTCTCCATCCACCTCAGCGCCTGTCTCATCAATAGCAATCAGACGATCTGCATCCCCGTCAAAAGCAAGACCCAGATCTGCTTTATGTTTGAGTACTTCTTGTTTCAGGTTCTCTGGATGAGTTGATCCACATTGCTCATTAATATTCAGGCCGTTAGGCTCAGCGCCAATGGCAATGACTTCTGCACCTAGCTCACTGAACAATTTAGGTGCCAGTTCATAAGCTGCTCCGTTTGCACAGTCCAAAACAATTTTAAGTCCAGAGAACGACTCATTTACAGTCGTTTTCAGGAAGTCGAGGTAACGATAACGAGACTCTTCATCTGTCGTTACAGTACCCAACCCGCCACCAACTGGCCGTGGCAATTGATCTGTCTCCGCATCCATCAGTTCTTCAATCCGGTTCTCTGTTTCATCAGACAGCTTGAAGCCATCTCCACCAAAAAACTTGATTCCGTTATCTTCAACCGGATTGTGGGAAGCCGAGATCATCACGCCCGCGTCAGCTTTCAACAAACGTGCAATATACGCCACTCCCGGAGTGGATACAACGCCCAGACGGATCACATCAGCGCCAATGGACAACAGACCTGCAACCAGTGCGGATTCCAACATCAATCCCGAGATACGAGTATCCATGCCGATAACCACTTTTGGTCTTTCCACACCACCTGCAAGCACGTAACCACCACAACGTCCAATGCTGTAAGCCAGCTCTGCCGTTAACTCTTTATTGGCAACCCCTCTTACACCGTCTGTACCAAAATATTTCCCCATGATTTAACTCCTTCTATTCGCATCATATACGAGCACTATTATTATTTTTTGAGAATTTTAAAATTAGAACGTTTACGGATTCGCGCCACTTTTACTGCCAGTACCGCTGTTATTATTATTTAAATTACCTCGACTGCTTGTGCTCTCCTGTTGGCCCTGATCCTGAGTATCCGTATTCGATTCCGTTTCTTCTTCATCAGGAACAGGCTCCGTTTCCCCGTTTTCGACCTCGGCTGGTGAAGGGTCAGGTGCTACCGTTCCCTCGTCAGTCGGATCTTCGCTAGGAGTAGTTGTGGTGTCTTCAGCCTTTTCGCTAATTTTGACCGTCGCACTCAATGCAGTGGATGATTCATCCAGTTTGGCATAACGGGGCAGGTCGGCTTCAAGCTTGATCTCATGCGTTCCGACCGCAAGTCCAGTGAGATCCCCGGTCAACGTGAGATCATCACTACTTAGACCCTCAAGCATACTAGCTGAGCCTGTGAGTGTGAGGTTCAGACCTCTGCTTTTAGGCGTAACCAGCGTCCCTTCCAGTCCATTCCCCGCACCGGTAAGTGTGATGGGGACGTTCGGAAAGACTTTGGTTGTCTCCTCTGCCTCGTCAAATGGTGATATGGCTACCTTGATCTGAATCGAACTAGGCTCGATTTTCTCAAAACCGGAAGGCGGCGTCAAGTCCACGTTAACTGTCGATGTACCCGACTGATCAAACTGTGTAAGATCAAGGGTTACTTGGTCGTAGGACTGTATACCCGCAAGCGCATCCTCTGATCCATAAACCGAGACTTCTTTCACGCTTGGCTCTACCGTGGAGAGTACCAGGCCTTCCGGAAGCTGTCCCGAATATTTGATTCTTAAGGGTACAGATGTATAGGGCTGATTGACCGGAACTCGGACTTCAACCGTTTGAGGTGTTATAATCGCATTTTCAAGGACCTTACCTTCAGCATCGTATGCTTGAAGTTTCACTTTTTTCTGTATGACATCTTCCTTGGCATCTTTCACGCTCACACTGCCCTGGACCTTCGCTACGGCCTCGAGTTGCCCTTCGGGCAGAGTTACCTTAACCGGCGTCGAAGGTTCAATTACGGGCGTTCCAGCGCTGTATCCGGCGGATGGCTCCCCTTCGGGTACAATATTCACATTGAAGGATTTGGTGCCCAATTTTTCTACATTCACCGTAACCATGGAAGGTTCCATGCTGACTACTTCTACCCCGGAAGGCAAATCAGGTACAAGTGGCAGTGTATTGGACCCATCTTTCACCTGACTCAGATCGACCAGTACCTTGTAATCATCATTCGTAAAAATCGATGTTAACATCGAGCGCTGTCCTTTGATCTCCAGCCGGACCTCATCCGTACTTAATGAAGTAAGCACATAGCTGTTGCTGTCTAATCCATAAGGTTGAACAGGCACCGTACGTTCCACAACCTTGTTGGTTGTCCCTGTTGTAATCGTAGGGGTGGTTGGTACTTCATCCAGATGAATCATGAACCAGAGCAGTAGGCTCACCGCAAGCGCAAGTATTTTGGCAAAGTTATTATTGTTAAACCACTTATCCATTGTTACGTCCTCCCTTCCGTTTCCAGAAGGTTGTCCAGCCATTCTTTTTCAGATTGGATGTAGGGCGCAACTCCTCATACAGTTTGGAAATCAGCGATTCTTCCTTAATATCACGAACGACCTGCCCATTCATTGCCAGTGACACTTGTCCTGTCTCCTCGGAGACAACCAGACAGATCGCATCTGCAACTTCGGTAATCCCGATTGCTGCACGGTGACGTGTTCCCAATTCCTTACTGATAAAAGGATTCTCTGATAATGGCAAATAACAAGCTGCCGCCGAAATCTGTTTTCCCTGTATAATAACGGCTCCATCATGGAGCGGTGTATTTGGAATAAAGATGTTAATCATCAGCTCCGAGCTGACCAGAGATTGCATCTTAATGCCCGATTCCGTGTAATCGTTCAGACCCGTTTCACGTTCAAATACGACCAAAGCGCCAATTTTACGCCGTGACAAATAATTAACTGACTTAATAATCTCACCAATTAACACGGTTAATTCTTCATCACTCGCTGCCGCTGAACGTCCAAACAGCTTACCGCGTCCCAATTGCTCCAGGCCACGACGCAGTTCCGGCTGAAAGATAATGAACACCGCAACAACACCAAACGTAAACATCTGGTTCATTAACCATTTGAGCGTATACAGGTTTAGCCACGTACTTAATGCCCAGATCAGCACAAGGAACAGAATCCCTTTCAGGAGCTGAACCGCACGTGTCCCCCGCACAAGCAAAATCAGTTTGTACATAATATAGGTAACGATCAATATATCGATAACGTCCTTAATGGACTCTGTCCACGTTAAGTCAGCAAAATAATTCATAAGCCAGCCCCCGCTATCCCCATTGATGAGTAAACCCTGATCTCATATTAACCCATTAGGATTTTATATAATCCTTTGTCTCCGCGTTTCTGCATCATTCGATTTGTGCAAAATGCGTATCTATATGTAGTAGTATGTTCTCTTTAGTATCTAGGTTATAACGTTAACGTTCAGGTTGCAAGTTACGGCAGTCTCAAACTGCACATAAACATCACATTTACCATGAATTACAAAGTTTGCGTATAAAAAAAGAGTACCCCATGCAATCTGGAGGTACCCTGCTTGGTATATACCATTGAAGATTTTACCCTGTTCTAGCGATAAGCCACTTCATTTACCATATTGGTTATTTTGTACCAGAACCAGTCCAGCGCCTGATCAATACTTTTCACCTGACCTGAAATATGCGCTGTTGAAGCCTGAAACAGTTGTCCGTCGATAACCGTCAGATTGCCGTTCACATCACCATATACTTGTGCGGTTCCATTTTCTATCGTAAGATCGCCAGCAATTGACTTACCTTCAGGAACAATAACCGTGTTACCCTGAATCACGATCTGGTCCAGATTATTTCCCTTAACAACCATTTCGTTATTCTGATTCCAGAAATTCAAGGCGCTAAAGAGCATCACGACCAAAAAGAAGGCTGCCGCCGTCAGCGCGGGATGTCCTTTGACCCATTTGAGCCATGCTTGCTGTCTCTTGGGCTGGGGCAGAGCATTCATAATTCGATTGGTCAGCTCATCAGAGGCAGACGGTGAATAGTGTTTCATGGCAAAGAGTAACATTTCCGTCTGTTCCAACTCTTTAAAGCGCATGCGACAATCCGGACAGATCACAAGGTGACTTTTCAGTTCAACCTTCTGGGCCGGGGACAACGACTCATCCAAACATTCATGCATTAAAGAGACGGCCGAGTTGCAATCCATATGAGAGCCAATCCTTTCTTAAATCACTTAGTCCATGTGCCATTAAAAAGCACGCATAAGACTTGCATACATTACATACGCATCCGTTTCGGATATGTTTCAAATAATTTCGCCCATATTTAAAGGCGTTTAACATTTATAACTTATACTCCAATTTTTTACGTAGAAAATCACGGCCCCGATGAACACGTGTCTTGATCGTTGTTACGGGCATACCTGTCACGTCACTGATTTCCTGTAGGGACAAGTCCTGTAAATATCTCAGAATCATAACGGACTTATACTTGGCTGGCAAACTGTCAATGGCCTCACGAATGAGTGTCTGCGTTTCTGACAGGAGTGCTTCACTCTCCGGTGTACGATCATCACTCGGGAGCATCGCATAACCATCAGATCCTTCCTGGTCATTCAGTTCAGCATCCAAAGAGTATGAAGGTTTCTTTCTGCGCAGTCGGTCAATACACAGATTCGTTGCGATCCGGTAGATCCAGGTTGAGAACTTCTGGTTCGGATCGTACTTCTCCATATTACGAAACACACGCAAAAACGTCTCCTGCACAACGTCTTCAGCTTCATGACGATTGTTCAGCATCCGGTATGCCAAATGAAATAGCTTGTCCTTATATAGTTCAACGATTTCTGCGAAGGCTCTCTGGTCGCCCTTGAGCACCAGTTTCACAAGCCTGTTCTCCAAATTGTCCACCCTTATTCCCCCAGACATGCTGATGGGTCTTCCGTCTTCTGATACCCGTCCACACTTGTAATTCACCAATCAAATCGTAAATCAACTTTGGTCAAAAATCAAGACTGTATGACAAATATCCGCCAAAAACAGTAAAAACGGGAACTCCCGCAGGAGTCCCGTTTCATCTCTCACTCCGTAGAGCAGAGAATGGAGCTATTATTCAACAACGTAATGGGTACTTTGTTACATATAATCATTCATATGCATCAATTCAATAATCAACCTGTATTACGCAGCCCTGCAGCGATCCCATTGATTGTCAGCAGCACTTCTCTGAGCAGTTCCGTATCATCCTCACCACGTTCACGCATATCTCTAAGCTCGCTCAAAAGTTGAACTTGCATGTAGGATAACGGATCCACATAAGGGTTACGAAGACGAATGGATTCTTGAATAACCGGTACATCATCCAGAATTTCAGCTTCTCCAGTAATTTTCAGAATCAGCTCTTTTGTGAGCTTGAATTCGGCTTCGATCTGACCGTATATGCGATCACGGGCTTCCTTGTTTGAAGTCATTGCTGAATATTCTTTGGCAATTACTAGGTCCGCCTTAGCAACGGCCATCTGCACCGTATCAATCAGCGTGCGGAAGAATGGGAAGCTTGCATACATTTCTTTTAGGACAACCAGATTTTCCTCTTTATCCTGATAGAAACTTTGTAGCCCTGTTCCTGCCGCATACCATGCCGGAAGCAGATAACGACTTTGCGTCCATGCAAATACCCAAGGAATTGCTCTCAGATCTTCGAACTTGTCGCTACCTTTCCGCTTGGACGGACGTGAACCAATATTCAGTTCACCCACCTCTGGAAGCGGTGTGGATTCCTTGAAGAAGGTAAAGAAGTCCGGATCACGGAAAATCAGATCCTGATATTTCGTCAGGGATACTTCCGAAATCTCTTTGATGATGCTGTCCCAATGACGCTCGGATTCTGATTCTTGCGGCTCAAGACCATTCAGTGCTGCTGTAATCAAAGCAGAAGTTGCCTGCTCCAGACTACGGTATGCGATCCCTTGAAGGGAATAACGAGAAGAAATAACCTCTCCCTGCTCTGTAATCTTGATGCCTCCGCCAATGGTATGCGGTGGTTGAGCAAGAATACTGCGATTGAGTGGCATGCCGCCACGTCCAAGAGCTCCGCCACGTCCATGGAAGAACTTCAGCTTAACGCCATGTTCATTACCTACAGCCGTGATCGCATTCATTGCTACACGCAGTTCCCAGTTGGCTGTAACCACTCCGCCATCCTTGTTACTGTCGGAATAACCTAGCATGATTTCATGCAGTTCATTCCGTCCTTTTACGCTTGCGCGGTATACAGGAAGGTTGAACAGCTTCTGCATAATGTCCGAAGCCGCATGAAGATCATCAATCGTTTCAAACAGCGGTACCGCTTGAAGTGTAGCTACAACCTCACCATTGTTTCCTTTGGTGAATAACCCTACTTCCTTGGCAAATACCATAACCTCCAGCAAGTCACTTGCGCCCTGCGTCATACTGATCAGGTAACTTGTGATACAGCCGGTCCCAAATTCGTTCTGGGCACGCTTAATGGTACGGAAGACATCCAGACACTCTTTGGTTCCCTCCGTGTATTGGTGATAAGGAGAAGTAAGAGGACGCGGATCATCCAGCAAACGAGCAAGCAGATCGATTTTACCGTCTTCAGTTAGACGCGCATAATCTTCTACAATGTTCATTTTCGCCAAAATCTCCGACATCGCATTTTCATGTTCCTGACTGTGCTGACGCACATCCAATGCTGCGGTATGGAAACCAAACAACTCGACTTGACGAATCATTTTGCGAATAGTTGTATCCGCTACGTAATCGGCAAAATGATGGCGCAGACTTCGATCAATAATCATCAGATCATCAATCAAATCCTGAGCGCTATGATAACGGTCAGCCTGACCTAATTTGTTCTCATCCAGTACATTGTTCAACTTGGCAATCATATAGGCCAATTTGATGCGATATGGCTCTTTTTCATTCCGCCACATATCCACTTTTTTCAACGTTACACAACTACGGTCCTGCTCAATAGACTGCACCAGCTCATCCGATACGTGGATGATGTTCGTGCTGAAGCTGAGATGGCCCATAAGTTCAATCATAATCCGTTGGTATTCACGCAAAGCGAGCTTGCGTTGCATCAACAACGTCTGCCATGTTACATCTGAAGTTACCGAAGGATTTCCATCCCGGTCTCCACCGATCCAGGAACCGAACCGCAAATACGTCGGCACATGCCAGTCATGGTCAGGATAAAATTTGTTCAGGCAGCGTTCCAGCTCCTGATATACATCCGGAAGTACGTGGAACAACGTTTCATGAAAGTAATACATCCCGTTCCGCACTTCATCGAGTACAGTCGGTTTGCGGTCGCGAAGTTCATCTGTCTGCCAAAGTGTAATAACCTCATTCAGCAGTTTCTCACGCAACTGTTCACGTTCACGCAACGTCAGCGTAGGATTATCAAGTAGCATGACATCTTCGGATATCCGTTTATGGATGTCCAGAATAACCCGGCGCATGGCTTCGGTTGGGTGAGCTGTCATAACGAGTTCCAACGACAAATCGTCGAGAATCTCTTCCACCTCTGTATGAGACAGTCCACGTTCCTTAAGATCCTGTACTGCTTTCTCAATCGATCCTGGCTGCACAGCGTCCCCTGCAGAACGTTCATAATCCCGTTTACGCCGGATCCGATGGTTTTGTTCAGCAATATTAACTAATTGAAAATAAATAGCGAAAGCCCGAATAACCTGGTGACGATTGTCCGAGTCTAATTCCTGGATCATCGTTTTGAACTCTGCATAGAGTTCTGGCAGAAATTCTGCACGCAACGATTTGCTCGTTTCCCGAATCTTCTCAACGATATCTAGAAGCTCCGTGCCGCCTTGATGGACAAGAACTTCTCCGAGTATATTGCCCAGGAACCGCACGTCTCGCCGAAGCAGGTTGTTGGATTGGCTTTTGCTGGCGGTTACCATAGTTTCAGTCATGCTTATCCTCCCATCTGATCGTTCCATTCGTACACGTAAATTTGACACCTTCATAACATCATACAATAAAATGGTACGAAAATCTTTATTTTTCTACTAGAAAAAATGGGGATTATCCCCGATTTACAGCACAAAAACACGCTTTTTTATTCATTTTCTTGTTCTGCTTCAATTAATGGTCATATGCTGTCGCATGATACCTTTTTCACGTACTTTAGATAAATCAAATGTCTCATACCTATGCTTAAAAATTTATAAATATACAGTTACTTTAGATATGATTACATGGTACCTGATCGTAAGGTTAAACCGCATAATTTCATTATTTGAGAACAGATGATATACAAAGAAACATGACCGGCAAAGCAAGCTTTTGTATACTTTACCACAGTGACGCAATAAATTAAAGATGTAATTATAAATTTCTTCCCACTACAAGTCTGCTTATTAGGGGAGGTTCTTATGTATGTTCCTAACCTACTGTAAACGTAGGGATATCTTAACAGTTCATTTCTACATAATGTTCTTAGCTTTTTGGGCAGATTAATCTATAGCTCTTACTAAAAAGGAGGAATCCAAATGATGAAGAAAGGTACAACAATTATTGCTTCCGTGCTTCTGGTGGCCGCGATGGCTGGCCCTGCTGCTGCTGATGGTCAAATGTCCAAAGGAATGGATACCAACACTAACGGATCACGTGTCCGGTCTTATCAGGACACCAACTACATGGATCGCACAAACACCAACCTGAACATGGATGGAAACTACCGCAACAATGGTGACTATCGTACCAACAGTGTTCGTGCAAACGCCACAACAACCGACCGTGACAACGGCATGGATTGGGGCTGGCTCGGTTTGCTGGGATTGCTTGGATTAGCTGGCATGCGTAGAAGAGTGACGGATCACAACGAGCGTTAAATTGTACTCACGTCACGTTACAATAGCTGCTACGTCTTAGAAGCAGCTCACCCACAGAGATAAACAGAAGAGCCAAGACCTCCCTATTTGGATTGCAAAGGGGTCTTGGCTCTTTTTTAATTAAACCTGTACTGTACCTTACATAAAATATTATATAAAATAACTGCTAATTATTACGTTAATAAAAATAAAAAAGCCTCTGCATCTGCAAAGGCTCTTTCATTATATCCTGTAAGCGGGTGATGGGAATCGAACCCACGCTATTAGCTTGGAAGGCTAAAGTTCTACCATTGAACTACACCCGCATAAACAAAAATCGGGATGACACGATTTGAACATGCGACCCCCTGGTCCCAAACCAGGTGCTCTACCAAGCTGAGCTACATCCCGATACTAAAAAAATAATGGCGCGCCCTGAGAGATTCGAACTCCCGGCCTTTTGATTCGTAGTCAAACGCTCTATCCAGCTGAGCTAAGGGCGCAAAATATTGGAGCGGAAGACGGGAATCGAACCCGCGACCCTCGCCTTGGCAAGGCGATGCTCTACCGCTGAGCCACTTCCGCAAATAAAGGATGCGCGTGGAGGGACTTGAACCCCCACGTCAAAGACGCTAGATCCTAAGTCTAGTGCGTCTGCCAATTCCGCCACACGCGCATATGATGGTGAGTCATGAAGGGCTCGAACCTTCGACACCCTGATTAAAAGTCAGGTGCTCTACCAACTGAGCTAATGACTCATACTAAAATGGCTGGGGATATAGGATTTGAACCTATGCATGACGGAGTCAAAGTCCGTTGCCTTACCGCTTGGCTAATCCCCAATAAAAATATGGTGGAGGCTGAGGGGATCGAACCCCCGACCCTCTGCTTGTAAGGCAGATGCTCTCCCAGCTGAGCTAAGCCTCCAACTATATGACCCGTAGGGGATTCGAACCCCTGTTACCTCCGTGAAAGGGAGGTGTCTTAACCCCTTGACCAACGGGCCCCATTTCCAAAGCTCTCAACCGGGATCGAACCGGTGACCTCATCCTTACCATGGATGCACTCTACCTACTGAGCTATGAGAGCAAATGGCTCCCCGAACAGGGCTCGAACCTGTGACAACTCGATTAACAGTCGAGTGCTCTACCAACTGAGCTATCAGGGAATAATATGCATTTGCAGGGCAAATGCAATTCATCGTACAACGTCCACATGCAGAGCCTGTTTTCTATGTATGATGAAAGAGTTCGCTTGGCGGCGTCCTACTCTCCCAGGACC
>NZ_JAVDTB010000019.1:0-9697 GCF_031455635.1 Paenibacillus sp. 2003
ATCGCCCGGATCATACTGTCCGTATCTTTGCGCATTAACCCAATAATAAGCGAAGCGAGCTGTTGTTTCATCTCATCACTCAGACTGCCCACCATGCCAACAAGAAAGGTATGAAGAAGCTCTCCCTCTTCATCACTGATTATGTGCTGATGGTTTCACACAGGCTCCATTGCTTGCAGCGTCATTCATGCTTCGTTGCTTCCTTAACTTCAGTTGCATATAACAACGTTCACTTTTTGTTTGGAGTATTTTGAGGCAGACGTGACAACAATGTCGAGTATTCAGTAATGAAAGCCTTATAGCTCGAGCTGAATTCCAGTTTTCGATACATATTGACCTTTTCGGTAAAGCGATAGACATCCTTGCTCGGAAAATAAATGCTCATTCCTTCTCCCTTGGGGTGTTCAGGAGACTTCATGTTATAAACAACCGCTTTTTTAATTGTTTTTTTGACGCGGTCCGCCTCTGTCTCAGCTTTCATTCTTTTGCCGATCAAGGTAAACAAATCAGCAAGATCCACCAAATCGGCTTCGTCCGCATAATCCTCGGCTTGATCCCGTGCTTTTCTCAAATGACTTATTCCCTTTGTCATAGCTTGGGGCTTTAACAATCTTTTGCTGAATGACTCGACTGCCCTCATAACCTCTTCCATCCGATCCAGTCGAATGATCGATTGCTGAAGGTCCTCCTCTTCGCCGTTTTCCTTCGACTGTTCCAGATATCCTTGAGCAATAGTTCTGCCCAACTCAAGGGTGGAAATCCCGGGCTTTTCTTGAACTGCCTTCAGCATTTTTGTATAATCCCACCCATTCTGATTCGTGTAATCGACAGAGGCAAGCATATATTCGCCATAGTTCCTAAGTGCATAGGCCACCTCCACACTTGCCATTTTGCAATTATCGAAGCCAATGAGTTCAAATTTAATTCCCGTTTCGTTATAGGCGTGTCCAATTCCTTTTTGAAGCTCGGTCAAGCTCATTTTTTTATTTCCATAGTGCTCGTCGCCGCCGTATCCATCGATCGGCCCAAGACCGTGCCCCCAGAACATAAGCACATGCTTCCGAGCTGGATATTCACGGGTTCCCCAGCGAATGAAATCTGTAAGGGAATCGGATGTATCCATATTTTGCGAGCCTGCGTTATCCAGAAGAGCCAACTTCCCCTTTTCCACACGCCATCGTTGATTCAGACCGGACTCAATGGACGAATGGTCCCAGCTTCGGGCCCCTCCTGTCTGAACAACAACATTTACATTGCTGGAAGAGCCGACACTCATCATTTCCTTCAAGTCATCGCTTGCCATATGAAAATCACTTTCCATATCTGAACCAATCATATAGATGAGAAAGGTGTAATCGGCCTGCCGATCGGATGCTTTTAGTTCAGATATAGGAAGAAACGAGACAAGCAGAATGAAAACAAGCAGCCGTATTGTTCTTTTCATTGCCTTCCCTCCTTGTTTCCGCTCTACACTTTAATATTAGCAATATGCCATAAAGAAAAATAACCGTCTTCATCAGGATCTTCGTTCTCCAGTACAAAACCAGTAGACTGAAAACACTTCAAACAAGCAGCGTTGTCAGCTTCAATTCCGGCGTACCATTTATGGATCGTTTCCAGTTTGGGAAGCTGCATAGCTTTTCCAACCACTGCTCTGCCGTAGCCCCTGCCTCGAACCGACGGATCGACAACAATGGCAATGCTTCCCGTATTCTGCTCCTCCTGCTCAATCATAATTACACCTACGGCTTTCCCCTGCGAGAACGCTACCCACACGTCATAACCAGGATGCTGCTCCACGTGCTGATGCCACTCGTCTAAAGGAAGCATTCCCTCCAAGCGCCGATGAACCTCTGCATCCTTAAACCAATCCTCCAGCATTGGCAAATCTCGCTCTGTAAACGGTCGCAAATTGTCAATCACGCTCATTTCATCTCACCTCTTATCTGTATTTTTGAGCCTGCATATTGTATAGTTCAGCATACCCTGCTTTATTTTCCAGTAATTGGTCATGTGTTCCCGTCTCCATGATTCTGCCCTGTTCCATATAGACTACATAATCTGCGTGTCGTGCAGTGCTTAACCGATGCGAGACGATAACCACCGTCTTGTTTTTCATTAAATCCCGCATTCGCTGGAACACGTCTTCCTCCATGAACACATCAAGCGCAGAAGAAGGTTCGTCCATGATCAGCAATCCGGCAATATCCTCTCTCATAAAAGCACGGGATAATGCAATCCGCTGCCATTCTCCTCCTGAAAGGCTTCTGCCTCCGAATAGCCTGCCTAGTTGTGTATCATATTTTTGCCCCAGCTTGCAGAGAAATTCATCTACTCCGCCCAGCTTGGCAGCTCTTTCGATTATCCTTTGCTCGTTAACAGCCCCAAGATTACCTAGTCCAATATTGTCTCGAAGATTCATTTCATAGCGTACAAAATCCTGGAATACCGCTGTGGCCTGTGTCCGATAGGCAGCGATATCATACTCTCCCAGCGGAATACCGTTGTAAAACACCGCTCCTTCATTGGGATCAAAGAAGCGCAGGAGCAGTTTGACAAGCGTGCTTTTGCCTGATCCATTTTCACCGACCAGCACGGTCACTTTTCCAGCAGGGATGATAAGCTCAGGGATATCCAACACAACTTTGGTTTCATCATACCGGAAATGGAGCCCTTCCAGCCGGAAGCCCTCTTTGACGGACACCGCAGGAGGGCATGAGCCTGACTTCATTTCATTCTCGCTATAGAGAAAAGAACGAATCTTCTCCAGATGCCGAGCTTCCCTGGGACCGATCGCAAAAGCTGCAAACAATTCATTCATTCCCTCATTCAACTGAATAGTGGCACCAATAAATAAAAAGATGTCCCCTGCTGTGAAATGGCCGGAAAGCGCATGTCCAACTAGATAAATAATGATGAGGCCGGCGGCAAGCGACTGGAGCACAGACCACAATAATTGATGGAGGGCCAGTTTCCGTTGGTCGGCTGAAAGTGTAAGCAGAAGCTCTCGTGATGTGTTCAGATATCTCTCCTTAAAAAAAGGAACAAGGCCAAATACCTTCAGCTCTCCGGCTGTTTCAGGCCTGAGCGGCGTACCAGCGTAATATTCGGCACGCCGCCTTAATTCCTGGACCTCCTCGCGTCCTTCAAAAGTCGCGTTGTTAAGCTTCGCTTCCCAATACAGCTTGGGAACGACCAACGCCAGCAAGACAATCGGGGCCCAGGGAGCGATCGTTCCGATCATAATACTCCCGGCTGCAATCACGACTAGTCCTCCGATGGTCTGAGAAATAATCGTTAACCACATTGTAACGAAGTATTCGTTATATTGAATAACTCGAGTTTTTGTATGGAAGCCTGCCTTTTCAAAAGGAGCAATATCTGGAATCGACATTGCTTTGCTGATCAACAACTCATCAATGTGTGCTTGAAGTTTTGCAGTCAACAGGCGTTTGTGCATCTCTGATACGGGTTGGAGGGCATCCACCGCTAATGTTAGCCCAATATACAAGAGCACCATCCAAGCCAGCGTATCCCATGATGCAAGAACAAACTGCTGTTCAGCCAATCTGTCAATGATCTGGGCACTCAGCCAAACAAGCAGCGGACCAAGTAATGCCTCAAGCACTTTAATGGCAAAAACGGTACACACTTTTACTGGCGAGCATGTCCATAACAAGGACAGTCCAAACAAAATGGAGGAAGCCATCTGTCGTCGCCTGGCTGTGATTCGATGCAATGCTATCACTGGATATGCTCCTCCCCTTGAAAAGATCTTCCTTGCAACCGGAACATGGTGGCATACTCCCCATTTTTGCGCATCAAGGCCTCATGGCTACCTTCTTCCACAATACAACCATTTTTCAGGACAAGGATTCGATCTGCTAGTTTAACCGTGCTGAACCGATGAGAGATCATGATAACCGTTTTACCTTTTGTCATTTTTTGAAACTGATTGAAAATCTCATATTCAGCTCGAATGTCAAGAGACGCCGCCGGTTCATCCAGAATCACCAGACCTGCTTCGCGAACCATCGCTCTAGCTAAAGCAACGCGTTGCCATTGTCCACCCGAGAGATCAGTACCTCCCCATTCGGGGCCCAAGAGGGTTTCGGTTCCCCGAGGCAGCGTCGAAACGATCTGGTCAAGCCTTGAATCTTGAAGTGCCTGATTCATCTCCCTATCGCTCAGTTTTGCATTCAGGCTGCCTATCATAATGTTCTCGCGTAAGGATAATTCATATTTTCCAAATTCCTGAAAAACAACCGAGATGTGCTCTCTCAGCTCCCTGACATCAAACGAGCGAATATCCACACCGTTGATTTGGATCTCGCCTTCGCAAAACTCATAGAAGCGACACAGCAGTTTGACAAGGGTCGTTTTGCCCGAGCCATTGGCGCCAACAATCGCGATGCGCTCCCCGGGAGATATGCTGAAACTGATATGGTCAAGGACCCAGGGAGAGCGTCTGTCTTCATTCTCATGAAAGTCCTCAGCATAGTCGAAGACTTCGTCCTCATTTTCGCCATCGGCTTCTTCACTGTCCAGGTCCAGGTCGAAATCATCAGCTGTTTCCTCGGAAGCAGCACTCTCCTGTTCTTGATAAGGATACTTGAAGCTTACTCCCTTGAATTCTATAGAGAGGGGGCCAGTATTCACTGGAACGGGATGTGAAGGCTTCTGGATATCTTCCTCTGCATTCATAAATATGACGAAGTCGTTCCCCATTCTCCAGATATCAATCGTGTCGGCCCCTTCCTTGGCAATCTCTCTTAAGGAAACAGACAATTGAAATACAGCCCCCAGATACAGAGCAATATCCCCCAGCGAAATCGAGCCCGATCCAGATTGACTTACTACCCAAAAATATGCTCCGCCTGCCACCATACCCGAAAAAAGACCGGTAAAAACCGTTCCTCTGGCGCTTTTGGTCTGGATCATTCGAAACTGTTCATACAGCTGGGCAAACGTCTGTTGATAGATGTTGTGGAGATGGCTGCCCAAACCAAACAAGCGAATTTCCTTGGCGGCACGTCGACTAATCATCAGGCTTCGAGTGTAATCCAATCTTCTTCTGATCACTGCATATTCTTTGGCGTACTGCCATTCCATCTCGTTGTACCGGTTCTGCATGAACGCAAAAGGAGCTGTTGACAGCACCAGAATAATGGACAGCATCGGAGAGAGCACCGCAATCAGCATAATAATACCAATAGCTGAAAAAACAGATGTGCACAAATTCGCGCTGAAGTTCAGGAGCTGTGCTGGCAACCAATTGGAGCGATCCCGCAGAGCCTCCAGCCGGTTTCGGTGTTCCTCCTCTTCAAAAAAGCGCATGCCGGGAATACGTTCAAAAGCATCCAGCAAAATGCTATTCACGGTAA
Organism: Paenibacillus sp. 2003; assembly: GCF_031455635.1. NCBI lineage: Bacteria > Bacillati > Bacillota > Bacilli > Caryophanales > Paenibacillaceae > Paenibacillus > Paenibacillus sp. 2003. The sequence goes on from NZ_JAVDTB010000019.1 coordinate 5,385, forward strand.
TGATGGATCGCTCCGATAGCAGCATTTTAAGCCAGGTTTGCGCGGCGTTGACGAGGCTGAGCAAAACCAAGCTACAAGCATAGACAATAGCCCACTGCGCCGCATATGATTCTGATACGTCTGGCGCAATTCCATCGATAATTTGTTTAGAAGCATAGAGCTGAAGTGCTGGAACAGCCCCCTCAATGAATATGAACAATACGATAAGCACGGTTAACACCGGACCGGATTGCCATAACATTCGCACGAGTAACTGGGTTGTTTGCCGTGTTCGTTCTGCTCTGCTGCACCGTCCTTCATGATCATCCATGTGTTTCTCCATTCGTCTGCACCTTTATGATTGAAATGGCCCTGAATCAGGCATGAAAGTACATAGGCTTCTTCTCATTCATATTGACCTCCTCGATCTCTCCAAGCATCCTTGCCGGAGCCGGCCTGGAGCGGTTGAGCACATGTTCTTTGCCACGGCTCATCTCCTGTAGCCAAATCTCCAAGTCGATAACAGAGCGCATATATTGGTAACCCATGCCCAGATCATTATTCGGGTCCTCCGAACGGATTGCCATGGCGACCAGGTGTTTCCACCACATTTGCTGGTCAATAATGCCCAGTTCTGTAACAAGCACACGCTGTCCACTCGCAAACAATTGCAAAATATGCTGGCGGTCATTCAAAAAGCTTTTCCTGGCCATATGGGCATAGGTTGTTTTGGACGACCTATTATAGACATACGAAGGCAAGATATCTGTAAATGCTTTTCGAAGCAGCAGCTTGGAACCGGCATAGCTGTCTTGCTCCCCCTTCAAGAGATCAAAATGCTGCTCCGGCGGAACTGAAAAAGAAAACTCGATCATGCGACGGTCCAGAAACGGATGATATGCAGGCAAGGTAATGCTGACAGAGTCCATGTATCTTGCACGAGGCCATAAAAAGTCATAATGATAACGCTTTCCCCAATATTTTAGTGCTCTGCTATTGCGATATCGGTGAACCTCCTCGGCATTCATCTGTCGTTCTCTCTGGAGATGCTCGTTTGTAAAGAATTCGGGCAAGTCGTATTCCGTATCCGACCATAACAGCTTATAGTACATTTTGTCCCCAATATAAGGAATAAATGGAGCCACACCATATTTAAATCCTCTTTTTAGCATAGAACCTGCTCGATTGCCGGTCCATTCCCGGAGCTGACGAATGCCTTCCCGATAGCGCTTTTGCCGAAAATAGGAATCAATGACAGCAGCCTCGCCGCTATATACAAAGTCACCGCCTTCGCCCGTCAAAACGGCAGCAGTCCGAAATTGCCGGGCGAGCACTGTAAACGTTTCATTCACAAGCGAATTGGCTCGGGGGTCTGGACCATCCACGAACCATAACGGGTCCCTGCCAATTTCGGCATTAGGTATTCTGGCTGTTGCGTCCGCATGAATGATCAAGCCAGGAATACGCAGATCTCTCATCATTTTTTTGACGAGATCCTTATCATGGCTTGGCATCATATCCGGTTCCGCAAAAGAAATGTTGACAGCCAGAATCTGCTCCCTATTCCCGCCGGCAATGGCGGCAGCTACAACCGCGGCCGAGTCGAGTCCTCCGCTCAATTCAACAATTCTTTTACTGCCATTAAAGCGCTCCTGGGTCACCTGCTTCAGCAATTGACGAAATTGGGGGACAGGATCTTCTGTGAGCTGTGGCTGGCTTGTCAGTTCCCGCATTCCCCAATAGCTTTGTACTTTCACCTGATGATTGTTTAACCAGGCAATGGAAGCAGTGGGAAGCTTGCGAATGCCTTTAAAAAAAGTCCGCTCCTCCAGTCCGTTCTCCCCTACAGCAAAGCCTGAAGTCGGATACATTCGGCACACGTCTTCATCGACTTCAAAAGGAGTATCCTGAAGCAGCAAAAGCACGCGTAGATCGTTGGCAATAAACCATTCATTTCTTGGGCTAATCCAGTAATAAACAGGTCGGGTTGCATAGCTGTCGGTAGCAACAATTAAGCTTCTTCGTTTCTGGTTCAAGTACACCAGTGTAAATTCCCCTTGGGACTTGCATAGGTGATATTCAGGTTTCTCTTGCAGCAGGCGGTAAGCCTGCTCCTGCTGATAAGATGAAAGGGACGGGAAATCGTCGGCATGGGCTTGCAGCTCGCCGCTTGCCCAACCATCCAGAATGATGGGAAAATCAAGACGGACATCCGGGGAGGAACCGGAAGCCTGCGTTCCGTAATCGTAGGAGAGCGTTGCTAAATGGAACGTATCGTCCGTATATACATTAGCACCGGTAACCCTTGCCCACCTTTTAATTGAATCCATCCACTCCAGCCAAATGTTTTGATTTTGGCCCTGCATAGCGATCCAGATCTTCATCCCAGAGATAGCACCCACCTCTCGGCATATTCGCTCATATTATATGTTTTCAACACCTTCAAATCATTTCCTTTATGATTAGGATCAATAGTCCGGCCGTCTCCCAGACGCACCCACGCGTGAGAGAACAGTTTTTCATCTATCTTTTTCACGCCGATCAACAAGTCGCTCTCATAGCCGGCACTAAACAAAATGGCCTGAACCGTCATAGCTATGGATACACACGAGGTTATGAGATGATCGTTCTCATCCATTTCATACAGCATCTGACCAAGTCTGCACAATTCAGCCGTGTCGATCTGATTCGCTTCTCTTCGCCCTGCGCTTACATGAAGCGGGTACATGTGTATTGCAATTTTTTCATAAGCATCCATAAAATCCGTCTCCAGCAGTAACAGGCGGACAAACGCATGGACCGTGGTAAAATAAACCTTGTTATGGACTGGGATAGCTTTGCTCATGAGGCATCGACCTTCACCAGTTTTTTAGTCGAGAGTTCCTGAATTGCTGTTTGCAGAATATAGGTTAATTCCGCCTCGGATTGATCAAATTCCCTCTTCCATTTACTCAGAATTTGGTCAAATTCCTGTGCTCCAGTCTCCAGTTCCAGCCACAGCTCCATCAACGCACCTTCAAGTCCAAAATATTCGCCGTTATTGATGTCCAGCACGATACATTCCTCGCTTAATGACGTCGTGGCGGTTTCCTCGCTTCGGGCAATTTTCATGCCTGCAACCCCTCTCTGCAAGGTAATATGTAGTATATGAAAATGACTAGAGAGAGCCACAAGGCCCTCTCTGGTGAACATATAATGCCTTTTGAAATTAACCACGTTTTACTCCACGACCGAATTTGCCATCTCCCGGCTTACTTTTCTTGGAGAGAGTTACTGTCAGGAATGCACCATAACTCTTCAAAGGAGCTACTTGAACTTTACGCATATATTTCACCGCCTCTCTACTTGAAATATATTACATTTTTAATATATCATAGAAATAATGGGTTTTAACCGAAACAAATCCCCAAAAACCGTCAAGATTCCACAAGTCCGCTTTTACGGTTATTTTTCGGCCCGAAAAGAAAATACTACATACGAGGTGGATATCATGCTTAACGTAATTCTGGTAGACGATCATAAAGCATTTACCTGTGGAATGAAGCTCATTTTGGAACAAAACAACATGAAGGTATCTGTACTTCATTCAGCCCTTGAAACGCTAGACTTCATAAAAGAACAGGCAAATCCAATAGACCTTTACCTGTATGACTTGTCTATGCCAGACCTTAGCGGAATTGAGTTGGCAACCAAAACACTGGAGATTGTCCCTGATGCAAGAATCATGCTTTTCTATTCTCAGGAGGATATGATTCAGCTGTTTCAAATGTCGGTACAGGCAGGCATTCGCGGATTTATCGACAAGTCTTTTTCAGCTCAGCAGGTGCTGACAAGCATTTCCATGTGCATGGAAGGGGCGGTGGTGTTTTCCCTGGATTTCCTTAAAACAATTTTCACTCCGACAGCTTTCTTTAACGCACCTGAAACGATGCTGACCGATTTCGAAATAAAATTGCTGCAACAGGTGGCTAAAGGCGAAACCAATAAACAAATCGCGGATTCTCTTTTCATGTCTACTCGAAATGTCGAATATCATTTGGGGCGTGTGTATAAAAAGCTGAGGGTAAGCTCCAGAACATATGCCGTTCACAAATGCAAGATTCTTAAATTGATATAAGCACCCAAGAGGCACCAAAACATTAACTGTGAATATGACATTCTCCAAAAAACTAGTAAAATTTAAAGCAAAACCCGCAAAGATCCTTTAAAAAGGTCTCTTTGCGGGTTTTGTTGTTATTTTAGAATCTTCCTGATTTGAATATCGAATAGAGCAGGAAAGCCACCATCAGAATCGCCACCAGAAAACCAATCTCAATGACCGGAATATCCCATAG
>NZ_JAVDTB010000020.1:0-2628 GCF_031455635.1 Paenibacillus sp. 2003
CGAGTCACAGCTGTTGCGGGTGGAAGGTGTGCGCGAAGCGGTGGTGCTGGTTCGAAGTGATGCGAACGGGCAGAAGGCGTTGTGTGCGTATTATACGCCGGAGACCGGCGCGGAGCTGTTAGTGAACGATCTGCGCAGTGCGCTGGCGCAGGAGCTGCCAGGTTACATGATCCCGTCGTACTTCGTACAGCTGGAGCGTCTGCCTCTGACACCGAACGGGAAAATAGACCGGAAGGCGCTGCCAGCGCCGGAAGGAGAAGCGGGAAGTGGAACGCAGTACGTCGCACCGCGCAATGAGCTGGAAATGAAGATGGTGGTTATTTGGCAGGAAGTGCTTGGGCTTACGAAGGAGATTGGTGTTCACGACAACTTCTTCGACATCGGTGGCCACTCCTTGCGCGCGACAACGTTGGTCAGCAAGATTCATAAAGAGTTGAACGTGGATCTGCCGCTGCACGACGTGTTCCGCCATTCCACGATTGAGAGCATGGCTGCCGCCATTTCTCGGCTGGATCAGCAGACATTCGTTGCCATTCCGGTGGCGGATGGCCGAGAGGTGTACCCGCAATCTTTTGCTCAAAAACGTCTCTTTATCCTGAATCAGCTGGAAGGTGCGGAGCTTAGCTACAACATGCCGGAAGCGATGCTGCTGGAGGGTGCTTTGGACCGGGCAAGGTTCGAAGAAACGTTCCGCAAGCTGGTGACGCGGCATGAAATGTTGCGCACCGGGTTTGGAATGGTGGATGGCGAAGCATCACAGCGGGTTTACCAGGACGTGAATTTTTCGGTGGAGTTCTATCAAGCTGATGAGCAAGAGGTCGAAGCGGTGGTTCACGGTTTCGTCCGTCCGTTTGACTTGGCTAAGCCACCGCTGTTGAGAGTAGGCCTTGTTGAGCTGGCTCCGGAACGCCATATTCTGATGTACGACATGCATCATATTATTTCTGACGGCGTTTCGATGGAAATCTTTGTTGAAGAATTCGTGCGTTTGTATGGTGGAGAGCAATTGGAGCCGCTGCGCATTCAGTACAAAGACTACACCGTTTGGCAGCATTCGCAGGAGCAGCAGGAACGGCTTCAGCATCAGGGGGCGTATTGGCTGGACATGTTCCAGGGCGAGCTTCCGGTGCTGGAAATGCCGACTGACTATCCACGTCCGGCTGTACAGAGCTATGAAGGTCAAACGCTGGAGTTTTTCTTCGACGCTTCAAAAACCGACGGCCTGAAACAGCTGGCTTCGGAAACGGGCACGACATTGTTTATGGTTTTGCTTGCGGCGTATAACGTGCTTTTGCACAAATATTCAGGTCAGGCAGACGTGATCGTTGGAACGCCGATTGCCGGAAGGAATCATGGAGATGTGCAGCCGTTGATCGGGATTTTCCTAAACACGTTGGCGATCCGTAGTTTTCCGGCTTCGGAGAAAACATTCCTGTCATACCTGAACGAAGTCAAAGAAACAACTCTGCACGCCTTTGAGCATCAAAACTATCCGTTTGAACAATTGGTGGACAAGGTGCAAGTCACCCGTGATTTAAGCCGTAATCCACTCTTCGACACGATGTTTACGATGCAAAATACGGAGAATGAGCAATTTGAGCTGGAAGGGCTTCGCCTGATTCCTTATCCGAGCGTACTGGATACTGCGAAGTTTGATATCAGCTTGGATGTGGGCGAGGAGAACGGCGGGTTGGATTACAGCTTCGAATATGCGACGGCTCTTTATAAAAGGGAGACGATTGAACGGTTGGCAAAACATTACGAGCAGTTGCTCGTGACAATTGTAAACCGTCCAGATGCGAAGATTGCCGAGCTGAATTTGCTGACGGCAGCAGAAAAAGAAGAAATTGTCTGCGCGTTTAATCCGGCGCAGCCGGAAGAGGCTCCTGTGGCGGCGTTCCACCGACTGTTCGAGGAACAGGCGGAACACACGCCGGAAGCGGAAGCCGTCGTGTATGAAAATAACCGCCTAACGTATGTGGAGCTGAACGAGCGAGCTAACCGCTTGGCGGCTACACTGCGCACAAGTGGCATCGGCCGGGAGTCAATCGTTGGCATTCTCGCCGAGCGTTCGGTCGATTTGCTGGTGGCCGTGCTGGCCGTCTGGAAAGCGGGCGGGGCATATATACCGCTTGACCCGGATTATCCGGCGGACCGCGTGCGGTTCATGCTGGAAGACAGCGGAGCGAAGGTGCTGTTGACACAAACGCCGCTGCGAGAGCGTGCCGAAGCCTGGCTCGGCGAAGAGGAACTGGTACTGGAGACGGTGCTGTATCTCGATGACGAAACGTCATACAGCGAAGACCGAGCGAATGCACCAATGGACTTCGGCCAAGGCTCCAGCAGTGCTCCCAATCCAGTCAACGGCAAGCTAACGGGGGCTGTGAACGGTGGTGGCGAGAGTCATCCAAATGATGTTGATGTTGTCGGTATGGGCAGCTTCCATGAAGCTCGTCCAGAGGACTTGGCGTACGTGATCTACACGTCAGGAACGACGGGCAAGCCAAAAGGCGTGATGATCGAGCATCGCAGTCTGGTGAACACTGCGGCGGGCTACCGGCGGGAATACCGGTTGGATCAGTTCCCGGTAAGGCTGTTGCAGCTCGCCAGCTTCTCGTTTGACGTGTT
>NZ_JAVDTB010000021.1:0-1034 GCF_031455635.1 Paenibacillus sp. 2003
ACGGGGTCATTTTGCCGAGTTCCTTAACGAGAGTTCTTCCGCGCGCCTTAGAATACTCTTCTCGCCTACCTGTGTCGGTTTGCGGTACGGGCACCTTCACCTGGCTAGAGGCTTTTCTTGGCAGTGTGAGATCATGACCTTCGCTACTATAATTTTCGCTCCCCATCACAGCTCAGCCTTACAATGTGCGGATTTGCCTACACATCAGCCTCACTGCTTAGACGGACATCCATCAGTCCGCGTCACTACCCTACTGCGTCCCCCCATTGCTCATAACGGCTTACGGTGGTACAGGAATTTCGACCTGTTGTCCTTCGACTACGCCTTTCGGCCTCGCCTTAGGTCCCGACTTACCCTGAGCGGACGAGCCTTCCTCAGGAACCCTTAGGCTTTCGGCGGATCAGATTCTCACTGATCTTTTCGTTACTCATACCGGCATTCTCACTTGTATAATGTCCAGCGCTCCTTACGGTACACCTTCAACCCTTATACAACGCTCCCCTACCCCTGATGCAAAGCATCAAGCCATAGCTTCGGTGGTGTGTTTAGCCCCGTTACATTTTCGGCGCAGAGTCACTCGACCAGTGAGCTATTACGCACTCTTTCAATGGTGGCTGCTTCTAAGCCAACATCCTGGTTGTCTGTGCAACTCCACATCCTTTCCCACTTAACACACACTTGGGGACCTTAGCTGATGGTCTGGGCTGTTTCCCTTTTGACAATGGATCTTAGCACTCACTGTCTGACTCCCGGAAGTAAGTCTATGGCATTCGGAGTTTGACTGAGCTTGGTAACCCTTGCGGGCCCCGCACCCAATCAGTGCTCTACCTCCACGACTCTGTTTTCCGAGGCTAGCCCTAAAGCTATTTCGGGGAGAACCAGCTATCTCCGAGTTCGATTGGAATTTCTCCGCTACCCCCACCTCATCCCCGCATTTTTCAACATGCGTGGGTTCGGGCCTCCAGTGCGTGTTACCGCACCTTCACCCTGGACAGGGGTAGATCACCCGGTTTCGGGTCTACGTCCACGTACTA